>CACKBZ010000023.1 GCA_902598525.1 uncultured Bacteroidota bacterium | reverse complement strand
AACAAATTGTAGAATTAGTTAATATTAATTTTGATATAGTAAATATTTTAGTTTTTATTTTAGTGTTTCTTCTTTCCTACTCAGCTATAATTTTTATTGCAAAAGGATTTACAAAGCTTATAAAATTTGTATACCTAGGACTTTTAAATAGTCTTCTTGGATCTTTATTTGGTGGATTGAAACTGCTTTTAATATTAATTATATTATCTAAAATTATTTTTAGTTTCAGCCTTATTCCACTAAAAACACTAAGTGAATCTGTTCTTATGATACAACTACATATTCTATCTGAAATTATTTTCAACTCATTAGAAATAGTAAACTATGAGTATCAAAATAATTTAATCTAAAATTTTAATGCTTGATGATTGAATCCAACCTAATGTTCCGTTTTCTAGTTGAATGTTAACCCAATCCTGAATTGTATCAACTTGCTTTACTTTTGTTCCTTCATGTAGTAGAAACTTAAGTTCAGATATTTTATTTGGCTCAGACCATACTTCTATCTCTTTATCATATATTATTGCAAACTTTTCGTTATTAAATTTCTTTTTTTCGTAATTAATAGTAAATACAACAATTAATCCTATCATCATTATAATAAACTGAGTAAAAAAGATTCTCTTGTTACCAGAATTATTAACTGATAAGTATAGAACAAATGAGACACATGCTATCCAGGCTAAGATTATTAATAAAACAGACCATCCTTTTTCACTAAGTAGGTTTAAAATATTGATTTTCAAATTTTGTGTCTGAGTAACTGGAAGCTTCTCGATTTTGTCAATCCTAAGATTCTGGGCAAAGGATAAATTGATTAAAATATCTTCATCAGTCGGAGATATAGACCTCGCTTTCTCATAAAAGAAATTACTTTCTGGAATATTATTTAGCTTATAAAATGCATTTCCAAGGTTATAGTAAAGCTCTGCACTTTCAAAACCTGAATTAAGAATATCTTTATAACCATCAATAGCCATTTGATACTTTCCGTCTGTATAAAAAGCATTTGATTGATCAAAAATGGAGTCCAGGCCTTGAGTATTTGAAAGCAATAAAATAATATGCAGTATTTTCATTATTTATTTTTTTGAATTAGACTGATAATTTCTTTTGCAGTATTCAAGTCATTATTCATAATCGAATTTGAGGATCTTGAATACTTAGCATTTTCACAATTTTCAATTAATTGAATAATTTTAGAAATATTTTTTTCGTCAATTCCTTTTACTCTTAATGTGCTTTTAATTTTTTCTTTATTTAGATTATCAATATTTAATGAAAATTTTAATAGTAAAGTTTTGTAGACTGCTTTTTCAATTAGATCATAAAACACATTTTTATCATTTAAAGATTCCTTAGCATTATTGATCATTTTATCTATCTCTTTATGTTGGACTCTTTGAGTTTCTGTAAAAGATGATTTTCTCTTCCTTTTGTAAGCAGTTAGCATAACAAAAGCGATTACCATTGCAAACGGTGATGAAATTAATATATAGAAAATTTCTGATTCAAAAAATTTATCATTATTTATCTTCATTAATTTAGTATTAATCTTAATAAATCTAAACGAATCATTAGGTGATATAGTATTTGTGTTATTTACAGATGGATTAGAGATTGTAGGACCGTCGTATACATCAATTGTAAGTCTTGGAGATTTAAGTATTTTGTATTTTTCTAATTTAGGGTCGAAATATGAAAATTCAACTTGCTCAATTGGAAAGCTCCCCTGGAATCTAGGAATTACAGTAAATAGCTTAGTTACCGAGCCATTCATTCCTGACAAATTAGTATTAATTGACTCCTCTCTCTGGGGTTCAAATAATTCCATGGAACCTGGCACAAGTAGATCAGGTAGATCAAAAAGTTTTAAGTTACCTCTTCCTTTCACTTTTAATTCAGCTTGAAAAGATTCAGTAGCTCTGAGAGAAGATTTATCTAGAATAACATCAAATTCAAATTCTCCAACTGCTCCAGTAAAACTTGACGGCATGTTATCTAAAGGAAGTTCTTTAACATTTATTCTTCTTGTCCCAGTAGAGATAAATTGAGATGTCTGGTCAATAATTATATTTCCAAAAAAGTCTCTTTTATCCGTTGGGACGTCAAGCATGAGGTTTATAGATAATGGAGATATTTCGAGAAGCCCAGATTTTTGTGGATATAATACAACTTTTTTCCACTCAACTACGTTATAATTTTGGCCTTTATATATTTCACTTTGAATTTTTAATTGAGGTATCTTAATATCTTGATTCCAAAAGTCTTTATACTTTGGTGTTTCAGTCTCTTGTGCATTAGATATTCTTATTGGAGCTTTATAATATAATTTGTAAACAATTGTTATTGGTTCATTCACATATGGTGAAGATTTTGAAATTAAAGCGCGTAGCTCGATATCTTCATCATTATAGTATTGAGTTACCGAGTCAGATGGTTGATCAACAGAATCTGTAATAATTACCTCAATTGGAAGTGTTTTGTATTCCTCACCGTCTATTTCAATACTTGCCTGCTTAATTCTTAAGGAGCCTTTTCTAAGTGGTTGAAGAAAATATGAATATGTTTTAGAAAAACTTCTTTCACCGTTAACATACTTAGTGCTTATGGATTGATTTGGACCACCTATTATTTGAAAATTTTCAAAATCAGGTGGTGAAAAATTATCACCATTTTGATTCATTACAAAGTCAACTCTCAATCTTTCATTTAATCCAAGCTTATTTTTACTTACTGTTGCATCAAACTTTACTTGAGCTGAAATAAAAAGGCAATTAAGCGCAAAAATTAAAATTGTAAATTTTTTTACCAATCTTTATCTGCTTTTTTTGTTGTTTGTAATTTCTTCTTACCAGACTTAAGTTTTTCATTTAAGTCCTTTTCAATATTGTTCACAGCTTCTAATAGATTTTCCATTTGCTGTTTTGAAAGGCCTCCACCCTTTTCTTGTTCT
>CACKBZ010000022.1 GCA_902598525.1 uncultured Bacteroidota bacterium | reverse complement strand
AAACCACATTATAATTTCGTTATGTAAATCAATGTAAAGCTTCATTATATTATGAGGCTTTTTTTATACATTAGATTTATGAGATTAATAATACTTTTAACATTAATTAATTCAAACTCTTCTATAAATTATATACCTAATTGTCTTAACTGTTCTAATGACAATGACTTTTCAGTCTTAGTATTAACCGAAACTGCTGATTACGTTCACGAATCGATTGATACAGGTGTAGAATTAATTAAGAAAATAGGGGATAGAAATAAATTTAATGTCTATCACTCAGATGATTCAAGTGTTATTAACTACAATAATCTAGAAAATATAAAAACATTGATATTTCTAAACACAACTGCAGATATTTTATCAGATGAAGAGCAACTGGTAATGGAAAAGTTTATACGAAGTGGAAAGGGTTATGTTGGAATTCATTCTGCGTCTGACACCGAGTATGGATGGAAATGGTATGGAGAGTTAGTTGGAGGCTATTTTAAATCTCATCCAGATGGAACAACAACTGCAAAGGTTTTAAAAATTAAGAATGGAAGGTTCTCTAAACACCTAGAACCAGTTTGGGAGATTGAAGATGAATGGTATAACTATAATTATACTAATGATAGCATTAATGTAATTTTAGAGTTAGATGAAGAATCATATTATGGTGGGGAAAATGGAGACTATCATCCGATTACATGGTATCATAATTACGATGGTGGAAGGTCATTCTATACAGGTTTAGGTCATTTGAAAGAAGTTTATTCAAATAAAATGTTCATCAAACTTTTGGAGCAAGGAATACTTTACGCTTCTTTTGTAGATTAAAATTCAAGTGAAAAGAAACTTATTATTAATATCGTTTATAATTTTTTTTTCTTGTCAGAAAAATCTTGATTGGGCTGTTTATAGTGGTTCTACAGAAAGGACTCAGTACATTAACTCAGATATTATAAATAAAGATAATATATCTCGGCTTGAGAAAACATGGGAGTATAGTTCAAATGATAATTCAGAAAGTTCAGAGATTCAGACCAATTCTCTTATAGTTGATAAAAAATTTTTTAGTGTTTCGCCAAAGCTTAAGCTTTTTTCTTTAGATGCTGTAACTGGAAGTGAAAATTGGGTCTTTGATCCTTTTTCTGAAAATTTCAATTTTTTTAATAACGATATCAATATTCACGTCTGTAGAGGTATAACATATTATAAAGATCATCTTGATAATTCCTTTATTTTTTACGGAGTTGGTTCTAAGCTATTTAAAATAAACACTATTGATGGAAAACCTGATTATAAATTTGGTGATGGTGGGTATGTTGATTTACATATAGGTTTAGGTGAAAATTCATCTTCTTTATATGTCTCTATGACATCACCTGGTGTTATTTATAAAAACATGATAATTGTTGGATCAAGAGTAAGTGAGGGAAATCCTGCTGCAAAAGGAAATATTAGGGCTTTTGACTCAAATACTGGTGATTTAGTTTGGGTTTTTCGAACAATTCCAGAGCCTGGAGAGGAAGGATACGAATCTTATGAGGATCCAGATGCACATTTAAGGCTTGGTGGAGCTAATGCATGGTCAGGTCTAACTTTAGATGAGGAAAAAGGAATTTTATATGCACCAACAGGTTCTGTAAGTTATGATTTTTATGGAGGTGACAGAAAAGGGGATAACTTATTTGCAAATTCAATATTAGCTATTAAAGCTGAAAGTGGTGAAAGGTTATGGCATTATCAAACCGTTCATCATGATGTTTGGGACAGAGATCTCCCTGCACCTCCTACACTTTTTAATTATAATTTAAAAGATTCGATTATACCTGCACTTGCTCAAGTTACAAAGTCAGGGTATATATTTTTATTAAATAGAATTACTGGTGAACCAATATATGAGGTAATAGAAAGAGCTGTTCCAAGTAAGAGTTTGCTATTGGGAGAAAGCTTATCAAAAACTCAACCAACTCCAACCTTTCCAAAGTCTTTCTCTAGACAATTTTTATCAAATAATGATATTAATCCATTCGTTAGTAAAAGAGAAAAAGATAGCTTAATTAAGGTTTTTACATCTTTAGAAAAAGAAGATATTTTTTCACCCCCATCGGAAAAAGGAACTCTAATATTTCCTGGTTTTGATGGTGGAGCTGAATGGGGAGGACCTGCAATCGATCCAATAAATAATATAATGTATGTAAACTCGAATGAGATGCCATGGATTCTTACAATGAAGAAAATCTCAGAAAATGATTCAAAACCTGTAAGTATTTATAACAAGCAGTGTTTAATGTGTCATGGTGTTGATTTTAAAGGTTCCGGAGATAATCCCTCAATACTTGAAATGAAAGAAAAGTATAAATTCAATGAACTTAAATCAATTATTTATAATGGAAAGGGCTTTATGCCAGGATATTCATTTTTAGATGATAGAAGTTTAAATGTATTGACAAATTATATTCTAGAACTAAGAGATGGTGATAAAACAAATTTATCACTAATGAATGATGAGGTATTCTATACATCAACAGGATACAACAAGTTTTTAACTAGTGACGGGTATCCAGCAATTAAACCCCCGTGGGGTTCTTTAAATGCAATTAACTTAAATACAGGTAATATTGATTGGAGTATTCCTTTAGGTCAGACTAAAATTGGTGAAATTAATAATATAATAACTGGAACTGAAAACTATGGAGGACCATTATTAACAAAGTCTGGTATTATATTTATTGCTGCTACATCAGATAAAAAAATTAGAGCTTTTGACTCAAAGGATGGAGAACTTCTTTGGGAAAGAGAGTTACCTTATGCAGGTTTTGCAACACCGAGCTATTATGAAATTGATGGTGTACCTTACATTTCAATATCCTCCGGTGGAGGAAAACTAGGAACTACATCAGGAGACAAATATGTTGTTTTTAGTTTAAAATCTAAATAAATTGTTATTATGAAGAAATACTTGTTCTTAATCTTTCCAATATATTTTGCTACAAGAGCAATACTTCTTGGAATTGAAGGAAATTTCGGTTTTGGTTTTATACTTAGAGTGATTTTATTTTTCCTATCTCTGTATTGGGCTATTCAAGAATTAAAAAAATGATACAAATAAGATAACTTGTAATTAATATGGATGCAACAACAATTATCACACAAATCTTCTTGCCAATTTCTTTAGCAGTTATTATGTTCGGTATGGGGCTAACCCTTGTAATTAGTGACTTTACTAGACTTTTTACTTATCCCAAGGAAATCTTTATCGGTCTATTTAATCAGCTAGTATTTCTCCCTTTAATTGGATTTTTAATTATTCTTTTGTTTGATCTAGACTCAACTATGGCTATTGGAATTATGATACTCTCTTTATGCCCTGGAGGTCCCACCAGCAATTTAATTACTCAAGTTTCTAGAGGAAATATTGGTCTCTCTGTTACTTTAACTGCTCTAGCAAGCTTAATCACTGTTTTCACGATCCCTATTATATTATCTGAAGCGATATCATATTTTTCAGGAGAGACAGATGTTATTATCGAACTTCCTATAGTTCAAACTATGATTCAAATTCTTGTAATAACAGTAATTCCCGTATCAATA
>CACKBZ010000021.1 GCA_902598525.1 uncultured Bacteroidota bacterium | reverse complement strand
ATCAAGAAATGATCAAGTACTTGTATCAATTCAGCTCTACCTTATTGATGAGTTAAATAATATTAAAACAGAAGTAAAATCTTTATTTGACTTATTAATTAATCTTGCCAAGAAAAATGAGAAGATTATTATGCCGGGATATACGCATATGAAAGCAGCAATGCCTTCCTCTTTTGGATTATGGTTTTCAGCATATGCTGAAACATTAATCGACGATATTATTAGCCTGAATAGCACAATTAAAATAGTAAATCAAAATACATTAGGTAGTGCTGCTGGTTATGGAACATCATTTAATATTGACAGAGATTTTACAACAAAAGATTTAAATTTTAAAACATTAAAGTATAACTCTCTTGCATGTCAAATTAGTAGAAATAAAATTGAAAAAAATACATTTGATGCTATAGGAAATATTGCCTTTACATTATCAAAAATTTCTATGGATATATGTTTATATTTAGGAGATGAGTTTCAATTTATTTCATTTCCTGAAAATATTACAACAGGATCTAGTATAATGCCACATAAAAAGAATCCTGATGTTTTTGAGATAATAAGAGGAAAATGTAATAGCATTCAAAATTTATCAAATTCTGCAAATTTATCATCAACTAACCTTCCAAGTGGATATCACAGGGACTTTCAACTAAATAAGGGTAAAATTATTAATGCTGTTAACGATATAAAAGAATGTATTCAAATTCTATCTTATTGTTTATCTAAAATAAGTGTCAATAAAAAAATACTTGAAAAATCAAATTATGAAAATATTTTTAGTGTAGAGTTAATAAATGAGATGGTTTTAAAAGGTATGCCTTTTAGAGATGCATATCTTGAATTAAAAAGTAAATTAAAATCAGGTGAAATAAAGTTTCCAAAGACAGTTAACCATTCTCATATTGGAAGTATTGGAAATTTAGCTCTAGATAAAATAGTTCTCAAGATGAAGGATAACTATTAGATTTATTTCAGCCTATTAATTATTTAATTTACCTTTTAATATATTTGGTTAATGCATAAGTTAACAAAGTGGTCTTTAACTGCTGCCTTGGCAGGTTTTCTTTTTGGGTTTGATACAGTTGTAATATCAGGTGCAGATCAAAAACTTCAAGAACTTTGGAACTCAACTGATATTTTTCATGGAAGTGTTGTAATGGCAATGGCTCTTTGGGGAACAGTTGTGGGTGCTATTTTTGGAGGGATTCCAACCAGAAAAATAGGTAGAAAGAAAACTTTGCTTTGGATTGGAATCTTCTATACAATTTCTGCAATAGGTTCTGCATTAGCTAATGATCCAATCACTTTTGCTTTCTTTAGATTCTTAGGAGGTGTAGGTGTTGGGATTTCTGGAATAGCAGCACCAGCATATATATCAGAAATTGCCCCAGCAAAAAACAGGGGGAGGTTAGTTGGTCTATATCAATTTAATTTAGTTAGTGGAATATTAATTGCTTTTCTATCAAACTATTTATTAACAGGAATTGGAGACAATGACTGGAGATATATGATGGGTGTAGAGGCAATACCTGCAATATTATACACTATACTTGTAGTATCTATACCTAAAAGTCCAAGATGGCTTTATTTAAATGGTCAACAAAAAGAAGCAGAAAACATTATAAGATCTGCATACTCACAAAGTGATGCTAATGAATTAGTTATTGAAATTAAAAAAGATAACGAGACAAGTTTAAAATCAGAATCAATATTTAAAAAAAAGTACAGTTTTATTTTGATGCTTGCTTTTTTAGTAGCAGCATTTAATCAGTTTTCAGGAATAAATGCATTTTTATATTACGCACCCAGGATATTTGAAGCAGGAGGTTTAGGACAAAGTGCAGCTTTGTTAAATAGCGTTGGTATTGGTTTTACAAATGTTATATTTACTTATGTAGGAATCTCATTAATTGATAAGTTAGGGAGAAGAAGTCTATTGTATATAGGATCAATTGGATATATAATTTCACTTACACTAATAAGCCTATCATTTATTTTAGAATGGGGTGGTGTCATGCTCCCAATTTTTCTTTTTTTATTTATTGCATCGCATGCAATTGGACAAGGAGCTATAATTTGGGTATATATCTCAGAAATATTTCCCAACCATATTAGAAGTTATGGACAGTCTTTTGGAATTTCTACTCATTGGGTTTTAGCAGCAATTATTCCATCATTAATTCCATTCCTTTTTGGATCTATAGGGCCTGGAATCGTATTTGGATTTTTTGCATTTATGATGGTATTACAATTAATTTTTACGCATTTTATAATGCCAGAAACCAAGGGTGTATCTTTAGAAGATCTTAGTAAGAAATTAATTAAAAACTAAATCTTTTTTACCAAAACATTGCATACAAAAATGCTGTTATAAGTAAAACTCCAAATGCTGCAATGTTAAAAGTGCTATCTGTTGAGAATAATTTTTTTGTAATATTTATTCCTTTCGGATCGTCATTGTTACCTTCCAAATAACTAATTACTACAATAACAGCAATAGTAGCAATACAAGTATACCCCATTTGGTGCATAAATGGAAGATCAATAAAAATAGATGCATCACTCCATCCTTTTGGAGCAACCTTAAAATACATTGCAATAGGAATCGATAATATTGCCCCCCAAATTGCAGCATTATTAGTTGCTTTTTTATAGAATAATCCCATTAAAAATACTGCTAAAATTCCTGGACTAACAACACCTGTATATTCTTGAATAAAAATAAATACTTGACCAAGACCTTCAAGCTGGGGTGCAATTAATATTGCAATTAATAAAGCAACAACTACAGTTATTCTACCAACGGTTACCATCTTTGCATCAGATGCACTTTTATTGAAATGAGATTTATATATATCCATTGTAAAAATAGTTGAAGTTGAATTAAGCATTGAGGCTAAAGATGATACAATAGCTGCAGCTAAAGCTGCAAGAATCAAACCTTTAACTCCAGCAGGAATGAAATTCTTAATTAACCATGGAGCAGCATTGTCATTTGCAAAGCTACCGTCTGAGTATATAAAACCTGGATCAACTGAAGCTGCAGTAAGCATTCCTGTATCATCTAAATTCATTACATAAGCAATAATACCAGGTAAAACAACAATTACAGGGATAATCAACTTAAGAAATGCAGCAAAAGCAATCCCTTTTTGACCTTCTGCTAAACTCTTTGCAGCCAAAGTTCTTTGAATAATATATTGGTTAAATCCCCAGTAATAAAGGTTTGCAACCCACATTCCACCAATTAAAACAGCAATGCCTGGGAGATCGAACCATGCATCTTTTCCGTTTGGGGTTATTATTTCACCTTTTGATAATATCATTGAAAATCTTTCAGGTGCTTTTTCAAATACATGCTTTAGTCCATCGACAACTCCTCCTGAATCTGTTACATTGGTAAGTGCAAAATAGGTCATTAAAAGTCCACCAAAAATTAAGATTATCACTTGAATGACATCTGTCCAAGCTACCGAGGCAAGTCCTCCCCATAAAGAATATGCAAGTGCAAATAAACTTAACCCAATTATACTATTTAGTATAATTGACCCATCACCAACACCTACAATAGTATCTAATGCCTTACCTCCAAGAAATAAAACTGTTGTAAGGTTTACAAACACAAAAAGTGCTATCCAAAATACGGCAAGTATAGTTTTTAAATTAGTGCTGAATCTTTTTTCAATAAACTCAGGTATTGTATAAAGCCCCTTTTCAATAAAAATTGGAAGAAAATATTTTCCAACAACTAATAGCGTAATTGCAGCCATCCATTCATAAGATGCTATTGCTAAACCTAGAGCAAAACCTGATCCAGACATTCCAATAAATTGTTCAGCAGATATATTCGCTGCAATTAAAGAAGCACCTACTGCCCACCATGGTA
>CACKBZ010000020.1 GCA_902598525.1 uncultured Bacteroidota bacterium | reverse complement strand
ACGACATATCTTTCATAGTATATTATCATATCAAGCTTTTTAGAGGGTAAACCTAATAAATAACCAATTTTGTTTGGAAGAGTATCTCGCAATTATGGATACAATTCCAGCTGATAATCAATTTCTTGAAGACTCTGATGAGAGAAAATTTATTGCAAAAATGGGTGCAGAGTGTTTAATTGACTTGCTCTCAAGAATTGATCTTGAGGAACTATCATATGAGTTAAGACACAAAGCAAATAATGAAACTTCTAAACAAAGAAAGACAGAGGCTTTGAAAAGACTTCAAGTTGTAGAGTCATTTAGGGAAGGTAATGAAAGAAAAGAAAACTTGCCAGAGTGGATGCTTGTGAAGGTAATACCTGTAATACCTCCAGAGCTAAGACCTCTTGTTCCTTTGGATGGTGGAAGATTTGCGACTTCAGATCTAAATGATCTATACAGAAGAGTTATCATACGTAATAATAGACTTAAGAGACTTGTTGAAATAAAAGCTCCTGAAGTTATTCTTAGAAATGAAAAAAGAATGCTTCAAGAATCGGTTGATTCTTTATTTGATAATACCAGAAAATCATCTGCGGTGAAAACGGAATCCAATAGACCACTAAAATCTTTATCGGATTCACTAAAGGGTAAGCAGGGTAGATTTAGACAAAACTTATTAGGTAAAAGAGTAGATTATTCTGCAAGATCTGTAATTGTTGTTGGTCCTGAGCTTAAACTTTATGAATGTGGTCTTCCAAAGGATATGGCTGCGGAGTTGTATAAACCATTTATAGTCAGAAAACTTATTGAAAGAGGAATTGTCAAGACAGTAAAATCCGCTAAAAAAATAATAGATAGAAGAGATCCCGTAGTTTGGGATATTCTTGAAAATGTTCTTAAAGGTCATCCAGTATTATTAAATAGAGCTCCAACACTTCATAGACTTGGTATACAAGCTTTTCAGCCAAAACTTATTGAAGGTAAAGCGATTCAGTTACATCCATTAACATGTACTGCATTTAATGCAGACTTTGATGGAGATCAAATGGCTGTTCACCTTCCTCTTGGACCTGAAGCTATCCTTGAGGCTCAATTATTAATGTTAGGATCTCATAATATCTTAAATCCTGCAAACGGATCTCCTATAACTGTTCCATCTCAAGATATGGTTCTTGGACTTTACTACATGACTAAGTCCAGAAAATCATCTGAAACAGTTAAATTAAATGGTGAGGGCTCTACTTTCTTTTCACCAGATGAAGTAACAATGGCTTACAATGAGAAAAAAGTTGACTTGAATTCAATTATAAAATGTAAAATTAAAACATCTTCAATTGAAGATACTTACGAGATAATTGAAACTACTCCAGGAAGAATATTCTTTAATGAAGTTGTACCTGAACAAGCAGGTTTCTTCAATGAAGTTTTGACAAAGAAAAACTTAAGAGAAATAATTGGCAAAATTCTTCAGTACACAAGTGTTCCTGAGACTGCTGAGTTTCTTGATAAAATTAAAGACCTTGGATATACTTTTGCATTTAAAGGAGGGCTTTCATTTAGCCTCGGTGATATCATAATTCCTGAACAAAAGCAGAATTTAATTGATGATGCAAATAATCAAGTTGATAATATTATGAGTAACTATAATATGGGTCTTATTACAAATAATGAAAGGTACAACCAAGTAATCGATGTATGGACTTCTGCAAATGCAACCTTAACTGAACTTGCTATGAAACAAATAAGTGAGGATCAGCAAGGGTTCAACTCAGTATATATGATGCTAGACTCTGGTGCTAGAGGATCTAAAGAGCAAATTAGACAGCTAACTGGTATGAGGGGATTAATGGCAAAGCCAAAAAAATCTAATATTGGAGGTGGTGAGATAATAGAGAATCCGATTCTTTCAAACTTTAAAGAAGGTCTATCTATCTTAGAATATTTTATATCAACTCATGGAGCTAGAAAAGGTTTAGCAGATACTGCGTTAAAAACTGCAGATGCTGGATATCTAACTAGAAGACTTGTTGATGTTTCTCAAGATGTAATTGTAAATGAGTTTGATTGTGGAACCCTTAGGGGAATTGAAGTAACAGCATTAAAGAAAAATGAGGAAATTGTTGAGACATTAGGTGAGAGGATACTTGGAAGAGTCGCATTAAACGACATAGTAGATCCCTCATCAAATGAAGTTATTATTGAAAGTGGAAAACTAATTGATGAATCAACTGTTACAAAAATTGAAAATACATTAATAACCTCTGTTGAGGTTAGATCTCCACTAACATGTGAAACAAAAAAAGGTATTTGTGCTAATTGTTACGGTAGAAACCTAGCTACTGGGAAAGCAGTTCAAATCGGTGAAGCAGTTGGAGTCGTGGCAGCTCAATCTATAGGTGAACCTGGAACACAATTAACACTCAGAACATTCCATGTTGGTGGTGTAGCAGGTAATATATCCGAGGAAAATTCATTAATATCTAAGTTTGATGGAATTGCTGAAATTGATGACTTAAAATTAGTTAAGTCTAAAGATACAGAAGGTAACAGTTCAAATATTGTAATTTCTCGTACAACTGAAATTAAAATTCTTGACTCAAAAACAAAAAATATTTTAAGTAACAATAATATACCTTATGGGTCATATTTAAATATTAAAAATGGTCAAAAAATTTCAAAGGGTGACTTAATATGTCAATGGGATCCATTTAACGGTGTGATTGTGTCAGAATTTGCTGGTAAAATTGTTTACGAAAATATTGAGGTTGGTAAAACTTATCAAGTGGAAATTGATGAACAAACAGGATTTAAAGAAAAAGTCATTACTGATTCAAGAGATAAAAAGCTTATTCCGACACTTTTAATTCAAGACAAAAAAGGTACAACCTTAAGATCGTACAATTTACCAGTAGGAGCACATATAATGGTAGATGAGGATGAATCTATTGATAAAGGAAAGATACTTGTTAAAATACCAAGAAAATCTGCAAAATCAGGTGATATTACTGGTGGTCTTCCACGTGTTACAGAGTTATTTGAAGCGAGAAATCCTTCAAATCCTGCTGTAGTATCTGAAATTGATGGGGTAGTTTCTTTTGGTAAAATTAAAAGAGGTAATAGGGAGATTATCGTTGAATCAAAATTTGGTGATATTAAAAAATACTTAGTAAAACTATCTAATCAAATCTTGGTTCAAGAGAATGACTTTATAAAGGCTGGAATGCCGTTATCTGATGGAGCAATCACCCCTACTGATATCCTTAATATTAAAGGTCCATCTGCTGTTCAGCAGTATCTTGTAAATGAAGTACAAGAAGTTTATAGACTACAAGGTGTAAAAATAAATGACAAGCACTTTGAAGTGGTTGTTAGACAGATGATGAGAAAAGTAAAAATTATTGATCCAGGAGATACATTATTTTTAGAAGATCAATTAACATATAAAGATGATTTTATTTCGGAAAATGATAAATTATATGGAATGAAAGTTGTTGAAAATGCTGGTGAAAGTGAAAAACTAAAGGTTGGTCAGCTTATTTCATCAAGACAACTTCGTGATGAGAACTCTATTCTTAAGAGGGAAGACAAGAATCTTGTTGAAGCAAGAGATGCAAAATCGGCTACTGCTTCAACTCAAATTCAGGGAATAACAAGAGCATCACTTCAAACTAAATCATTTATTTCTGCTGCTTCTTTCCAGGAAACTACCAAAGTTCTTAATGAAGCAGCTGTTAACGCAAAAAATGATACCCTAGAAGGACTTAAAGAGAATGTGATTGTTGGACATAAAATACCCGCTGGTACAGGAATGAGAAAGTATGATGATATAATAGTTGGGCCAAAAGATGAGTATAATAGCCTACTAATTAACAAAGAAGAGGAAGAATTGAACTTTTAGTTTAATATTATGTCAATGGAAAATGTAATTCTTGTTGATGAAAAAGATAATCAAGTTGGCCTAATGCCAAAACTTGAAGCTCATCAAAAAGGTTTACTTCATAGAGCTTTTTCAGTATTTATTTTTAACTCGGATTATAAGCTTTTACTTCAAAAAAGAGCATCTTCAAAGTATCATTCAGGTGGTCTGTGGACAAATACATGTTGTAGTCATCCAAGAGATGGAGAAGACATAATTGATGCCGCAAATAGAAGGCTAAATGAAGAAATGGGAATAAAAACAAGTTTGAGAAAAGTCTTTGATTTTATCTACACTGCTGAACTTGATAATAACCTTATAGAAAATGAGTTTGATCATGTATTATATGGGGTATATGATATTGATCCAATTTTAAATAAGGAGGAAGCAGAAGATTTTAAATGGATTGACATGGAGACACTTAAAAATGATATTGAAAATAATACAGATCAATATACTGTATGGTTTAAAATAGCATTTGACTATTTTTATAATTATTTAAAGAAATGAAAGTTACTGTTAGTAGAAAAGCTCATTTTAATGCTGCGCATAAATTATTCAGATCTGATTGGACTGATGAAAAAAACTTTGAGGTTTTTGGTAAATGCTCAAATAAAAACTTCCATGGTCATAATTACGAACTGATAGTAAGCCTTACAGGAGAGATTGATAATGAAACTGGATATGTATATGATCTTGGAAAATTAAAGAATATTGTAAAGAATGAAGTTGAGGACTATTTAGATCATAAAAACTTAAATCTTGATATAGATGATTTCAAGTCAAAAAACCCTTCTGCTGAGAATATTGCTGTTCTTATTTACAATAGATTAATTAAATACTTTGATGACAAATATCAGCTGAAAATTACTCTATATGAAACACCTCGTAACTTTGTTGAATATAGTGGTTAATATTTGACAAGTTCTCCTAAAAT
>CACKBZ010000019.1 GCA_902598525.1 uncultured Bacteroidota bacterium | reverse complement strand
ACAACCCATATTTAAGACAACCCTTTGGTGATGAATGGGAGGAATATACATGGGGGAAAGTTGGTGATATGGCTAGAAGGCTTGCTGCAGGACTTAAATCTTTAGGCCTGAGGGACGGCGCTCATATCGGAATTTATTCAAAAAACTGTAGAGAATGGATAATCTCAGATCTTGCAATTGTTATGGCAGGATATGTGTCAGTTCCTTTTTTTCCTTCTTTAAATGGTAAGGAGCTGTCTTACATAATGGAGTATGGTGACGTCGATGCACTTTTTCTAGGTAAAATTGAAACATGGGAGGATATTAAAAATGATTTACCAAATGATATGCCTATGATTACATTTCCTCACTATAAAGGATGTTCTAAGGTAACAAGAGGATTCAAGTGGCATGATTTTATCAATAGCTATGAGCCAATTCAAAATCCGAATAAACCTAAATTATCAGATTTGTGGACCATAATATTTACATCTGGTACAACTGGAAATGCCAAGGGAGTAATGTTAACATACCAAGCAATTGATGGAATTAAAGTTGTTTTAGATGATCCAAATAATCCTTTAGGAATCAAACATGATGGAAATAATGACTTTATATCGTACCTACCATTAAATCACATTTTTGAGAGAGTTGTAATTGAATGGTGTTCGTTCAGATATGGAGGAACAATATCATTTGTTGAGACGATTGATACTTTTGGTAAAAATTTAAAAGCTGTTCAACCTCATGTTTTTGCTGCCGCTCCAAGAGTATGGACAAAGCTACAAGTAGGTATTTTATCTAAGTTTTCACAAAAAACACTGGATATCTTACTAAATATTCCTTTAATATCAGGATTATTAAAAAAACTTATTAAAAAAGGGCTTGGATTTACTAGGACTAGGATTGCAGTCTCTGGATCTGCGCCTATGCCTGTTGAGTTAATTGAGTGGTTTAGAAAAGTTGGAATATTTATAACTAATGGATATGGAATGACAGAAAATTGTGCAATTTGTAGCTCAGTTGATGGTAAAGACTTTGGAAAATTAAATACTGTAGGTAAACCACAAAAAGGTGTTGACTTAAAGATTGATGAAGAAACAGGCGAGATATTAATGAAAGGACCTTTTGTTATGATTGGTTATTATAAAAATGAAGAATTGACAGAGCAAACATTAAGAGGGGGATGGCTTCATACTGGTGATAAAGGATTTTTGGACGAAGATAATTATCTTCATATAACAGGAAGAGTTGCAGACAGCTTTAAAACCTCAAAAGGAGAGTATATTGAACCTTTGACATTAGAACAATATTTCGTTAATATAAATGAGATAGAAGAAGTGTGTGTTGTTGGACTAGGCATTGCTCAGCCAATATGTCTTGTTCAACTTTCTGAAATTGGTAAAAAGTGCTCAAATGAAGAAATTTCTAATTTATTATTGGATAGGTTAAATGAGGTAAATAGTGAAGTTGTTAATTACAAAAAAATATCTACTCTAATTGTTGTAAAGGAAGAGTGGACTCAAGAGAATGGAATAGTTGGTCCGACTCAAAAACTAAAAAGGGGTAAAATACAAGATAAATACTCAAATTATTACCTAAAATGGCATGAATCTGATGAAAAAATCATCTTTGAATAGGCCAATTATATGCAAATTTAACCTCTCGAAAAAAGCTCACTTAAACGTTTTCAATTTGTGAGATGGAAAAAATTATATTAACTTCATCTTCAAATCAGATAAAGCATTGTAGTGGGATAGTATAAAAATCAGTTATTTCCCCCGATTTTGCTTGTCTTAAACAAATAAACTAGTTAGACTAAAGGATTAACTTTTGTATAACAAAACCTAATTAATATGAAAAATATTTTAAATAAGTATTATTTAGCCTTTATGGCTTTAATTCTATGCGGTAACATGTATTCGCAAACACAGATCTCAGGATCAGTAAGCGATGCTGATTCTATGGATGCAATTCCTGGAGTAAATGTTATCATAGATGGAACCAACATTGGAACTGTTACAGATTTTGATGGTAATTTCAATATAAGTACCAGCCAAGAACTTCCGTTAACAATAGTTGTTAGTTACGTTGGATATAGTGCAGAAAGGGTTAACGTAACCTCTGCTAATCAAAACATTGATGTATCTCTATCAGCTGGTCAAAACCTTGAAGAAATAATTATTTCTGCCTCAAGGAGAGCTCAAAAAGTTACTGAGGCACCTGCATCTGTAAGTGTGATCTCTGCTAGACAAATTGAGAATTCACCTCAGGCTGCTGATCCATCTAGACTTCTTGTATCTGTTCCTGGTGTTCAAATACAACAACAAACAGCCAATACAATCAACTTTGAAATGAGAGCTGGGTCTGGAACCTTTGGAACATCAACCTACGTCATGCAGGACAACAGGGCAATTAGAACTGCATCTGCAGGAACCTTCTTTAGTTTTCAACAGGGATTATCTAATTTAGATTTAGCATCTGTTGAGGTTGTAAGAGGTGCAGCAGGTGTTCTGTACGGACCTGGTGTTACATCTGGAGTAGTGCATTTTAGAACAAAAAGTCCAATCGATTATGATGGGGTTTCTGCTTCTTTCTGGGGTGGTGATCTTAACACTTTTGGATCAGAACTTAGGATTGCAAACTCAAATGATGACAAAACATTTGGTTGGAAGATAAACGCAAGAATAAATTCTGGTAATGACTTTGTATATGAAGATGAACAATATTTAGCTGATGCTGGAATTCCAATGAACAGTGTAATTAGACAACCTGTAATCACAAATAAATATGTAGATCCACTATTATCTTTAAATGGTGAAACTCTATTAGACTTTGGAGATGGGAACGCTATAATTGATACATATAGCAACACTTCAATTAATACAACTTTAGAGTGGAGACCATCTGATGAAACTAACTACACGATTAGTGGTGGTCTTAACCAAGGTAGTGGTCTTTTCTTTCAAGAGTTAGGAATAGGTTACACTGATGGAACTTCCTACTGGGGTCAAGCTCAAGCTACAATGGGTAACTGGTACATGCAGGCATTTGTAGACCATAACGATGGTGGACAAAAAGAAAATCCAACATTTTTATATGGATCTGGTTACAGACAAGTAGCAAAAAGAACTCAAATTGAGGCAAACCTTCAATATAATTTTGACTTTCCAATGATATTTGATTCAGAGTGGACTATTGGTTGGGATTATAAGAATGATATTTCTGATTCAGAATATACTTTATATGGTAGAAATGATGATGACGATGAATATGTCTTGAATGGAATCTACGGACAAGGAACTTTAAGAATGTCTGATAAAGTTGATCTTGTTCTTGCTGGAAGATATGATATGGCAAGTTTTATTGGTGCTGGTGAGTTTGCTCCAAGGGCAGCTTTAGTTTACAAGCCTTCAGAGAAAACAACATGGAGAGCAGCATATAACAAGGCATTAAGTGGTCCGGGAGCTCTTCAAATGTATATAGATTTCCCAGTTGCAGTATTATCTCCTGGTGTTCTAGATGTATGGTTAAGTGGTCAAAACAATAACCACACATTTGCTGATCCAGCTAATCAAGTTATTGATTTAGTAAACTTATTCCCAATTGATCTTCCTGTAGGGTCACAGTTGCCTTTAGCAATTCCTTATGGTTCAGTTGCTGAATTGGCATGGGCTGGTTTATTTGCTCAAGCGCCAAGCTTACAACCACTTCTTGCTCCATGGATTGCTCAGTATAACGCTGCAGGTGGTCCAACTGCTGGTACTGGTAGTTTTAGAGGTTATGATGTATTTGAACCCTCAATGAGTACAGGTAACAGAGGAACTCGTGGTCCACAGTTTACATCAGTTGAAAATATTGAAGTAGGAGTAACAAGTGTTATTGGTGATAAGCTTAGAGTTTCAGCGGATGTTTATTCATATGAAACTGTTGGTTTTACAAACTTTAATGCAGTTGGTGATGCATATGCATTCATCGGTGCTGCTAATATACCAACTGATTTAGGAAATGCGGTTGCGGCTGACGCTACTGCATACGTAACTAATGCTTTAACTCAGCAATTAACTGCTCAATATCAAGGAGTAGCAGCACAGTTTGGACTCCCATTTAGTGCAGTTGCATCTGGTGCCCTAGCAGCTCAAGGTGTTCCCGCATTACAAACTGCTATTGCAGGTGGTATTGCTCAAACATTAGGTGGTATAAACTCTGCTTTCCAAACAGGTGGTCAAGGATTTGTAAGTACAGTAGGAGCAGGATTCGCAGCCTTAGGTGCTGTTGAATCATCGTTGGTTCCTCAAGGAGATAATGTTACTCACGTTCCCGCAGGATATGTAACTCAAGGAGACGCTAAAAGATCACATTTTGGTGCAGATTTTTCTGTGGATTATTTTGCTAATAGTGACCTTAGACTTTGGGCTAACACTTCTTGGCTAAGTCAAAATGAGTGGATACCTGGTGAAGATAATGATGATGATTTAATAAATACGTCTTATCTAAATGCTCCAATGTGGAAATATAGATTGGGTGTAGATTATACTCCTCTATCGGGTATAAATTTTGCTATTTCATTTCAACATGATAACAAATTTAGATCTGTTCAAGGATTCTGGAATGGAATGGTTGAGACAAAAAATTTAATAGATGCGAGTATCGGATATAGATTTAGTCCAAAAATTAGATTTGATATTTCTGCTACTAACCTAACAGATAACAAGTACAGAACTTATCCTAACTTACCTCTTATAGGTAGAAGAGTATTAGGTAAGCTTACAGTTAGTTTATAAACAATTATAAATTTATCTTAAAAAGAGCAACTTTGGTTGCTCTTTTTTTTTTGATAAGCTTTTATGTAACTATATTTGAATCTCATCTATTATCATGAAAAAAGTAGGTATTGATTCTTTATCATTTTATGTTCCATCTTTATATGTAGATATAGAGGAGTTGGCATTGGAAAGGAATATTTCGGCTGATAAACTTGTTTATGGATTAGGTTTAAAGAAAATGTCAACACCTGATTTTGACGAAGACTCTGCATCTATTGCCGCTAACTCAATTTTAAAACTTATAACAGAAAATAATATTAATCCAACAGAGATTGGAAGAGTATACCTTGGGACGGAAAGTGGAGTTGATGCATCTAAACCTACATCATCTTATGTAATTGAAATTCTTGAAGAAATTTTAAAAGATAGTTATGGTGATAGATGTTTTAAAAATTGTGATATAGTGGATCTTACCTTTGCTTGTGCAGGTGCTGTGGATGCACTGCAAAACTGTTGTGATTGGGTTAGAAATGGAGAGGGAAGAAAGGCAATAGTGATTGCATCAGATATAGCAAAATATGAACTTAATTCTACAGGAGAATATACACAAGGTGCTGGTTCGGTATCAATGCTTGTATGCGAGAACCCGTCAATAATCTCTTTTAATGGATTGTGGGGAGTTTCAACAAAAGGTATAGGAGACTTCTTTAAGCCTAGAAGACAATTTAAAAAATCTGAAATTTTAATTGAAGCTGCCAGATTATTTGATAAAGAAATTTCTCAAAAAGAGGCAGAGTCTTTACTTGAGGAAGCTGAATCAAAATTTTGGTCTGATACAAATGATATATTGGAAATATATAAAGAGGAGCCTGTATTTGAGGGTCAATTCTCAAACCAAAGCTATAAAGAAAGAGTATTTGAGGCGTTCGAGGATTTTAATAATCAAAATGATAGAAATATATTAAATGAGTGGGAAAAAATTATTTTCCATTTACCGTATGCTTTTCATGGTAGAAGAATGATTATTGATAAATGGATAAGTTGGATGGAAAAAAATGGAAGATCAGAGATAATTTTTTCTGAAGCTGGAAAGCCAGAATCAAAATTAGATAAAGATTGGATAAAGAAAGTCTCTAAATCGGATACATATAAAAATTTTATTAATGAAAAGATTGCTCCTGGGGAAAAAGCTTCTTCAGAGATTGGTAATATGTATACCGCTTCAATTTTCATGTCATTAATTAGTTCTTTAGTTGAGAGTTTATCAAGCAATAAAGAATTTATCAATAAAAAAATTGGTTTTATAAGTTATGGTAGCGGTTCAAAAGCAAAAATATTTGAAGGAACAATTCAGGATAACTGGGAGTCTAAAATTAAACAGCTTAATTCAAGAAAAAAAATAACTATTAGTGAATATGAAAATCTTCATAGAAGAAAAGTTTCCTCCAATATCAATAATAATAAAGGAGTAATTAAATTAGTTGAAATAAATAATGGAGAATTTACAGAGGGGCTTAGATCATATCTTAAATACTAGATAATATATGAATATACTTGTATGTATTAGTAATGTGCCAGATACAACATCAAAGATTAATTTTATTGATAATGACTCAAAATTTGATAAAAATGGAGTTCAATTTATAATTAATCCTAATGATGAGTTTGGATTAACAAAAGCTATTTGGATGAAAGATTCCAATAATGCAGATGTAACTGTATTAACGGTTGGAGATAGCTCTGCTGATGCAATTCTAAGGAAGTGCCTAGCAATTGGAGCAGATAAAGCGATTAGAATTGACTGTGAGGCAATTGATGCCTCGTCAGTATCCAAAGAGATAGTTGAGCATTGTAATGAAGTAAAATACGATTTAGTTATATGTGGGAGAGAATCTATTGATTATAATGGTGGGCTTGTACCTGGACTTATTGCTGGGTATTTAGATTATAATTTTGTAACAAATTGTGTGAGTCTTAATATAGAGAATGGAAAGGCAAAATGCTCTCGTGAAATATCTGGGGGAATTGAGGTGACTGAGAGTGATCTTCCCCTTGTTATTGGAGCTCAAAAGGGATTAGTTGAAGAAAGTGATTTAATAATTCCTAATATGAGAGGAATTATGATGGCACGTCAAAAACCTCTTGAGGTTCTATCAGCAAAAAATATAAAAGCCAGAGCAATTGATAAAAAATATTTTAAACCTCAAGAAAAAGCAGAGGTTAAATTAATAAAGCCAGATGAGCTAGATAAATTAATTGATTTACTGGAGAATGAAGCTAAAGTAATATAAAAAAATGGGAGTTTTAGTATACGCAGAATCGGAAAATAATATTATAAAAAAATCAGCATTAGAAGCAGTTTCTTATGGCAAAGCACTTGCTGAAAAAATTGGGTCTAGATTAAATTGTGTTGTCATAAACTGTTCTGAACCTAATATTTTGAAACAGTATGGTACAGATAAAATTTTTAATATTACCAATGATAGCTTAAAAGACTTTACATCAAGATCATATTCAAATGCATTACAACAAGTTATTAAAGCTGAGAATACTTCAATATTAATTTTATCATCATCTGCAGATTCAAAGTATTTAGGTGCTCATCTAGCTGGTTTTACAGATGGATCATTTATATCTAATGTTGTAGGTATACCAGATAATTTAGATCCATTTACTGTAAAAAGAAGTTGCTTTACTAATAAAGGTTTTTCTTCAACGGAACTTACAGGTGATATAAAAATCATAAGTATCTCAGCCAACTCATTTGGTTTAATTGAGAATAATGGGGACGGAAAGATCGAAGACTTTCATATTGAAGATATATCATCAACAATAACGGTATCAAATATTGAGAAGCAAAGTGGAAAAGTAACAATTGCAGATGCCGATGTTGTAGTTTCTGCTGGAAGAGGATTAAAAGGTCCTGAAAACTGGCACTTGGTAGAAGAACTAGCAGAAGTTCTTGGCGCAGCAACAGCATGCTCTAAACCAGTATCTGATATGGGATGGAGACCACATAGCGAACATGTTGGTCAAACAGGAAAACCTGTATCATCCAATCTTTATATAGCGATTGGCATTTCAGGAGCTATTCAACATTTAGCTGGAATTAATTCTTCAAAAATTAAGGTAGTCATCAATAACGATCCTGAGGCACCTTTCTTTAAAGCGGCAGACTACGGAATTGTTGGAGACGCATTTGAAGTCATTCCACAGCTTATCACTAAACTTAAGAACAGAAAATAAGTATTTCTTATAAAAATATTTTTTTAATAATTAAATATTATATTAAATATAATTAAAATAGTTTTTGTGTATATAAAACAAAACTTATTTTTTAAAATAATAATAAAAAATTATAGTTTTTTTTTTAAAATAAGATTATCTAATATTCCGAGTACAGCACCTCTAATTTTAACTGTTTTGATATATTTTGCAGATTTGGGTTTGAACCAAACAGTGCAACTGGAAAAGGGAATGAAACTGATGATTCAGGAATAATTACAGTTTTCGTAGGTGAAATAAATCCCTTTCTTAAAAACAGATTATCTATATCTGAGGTTATTGTTAATCCAAGATCAATGTTCAATGAATCGTGTCTAATAATATTTGATACATGATTAGTGATATCAAACTTGTAGCTAATAGGATTATTGCTTGAATCATATTGAAGAAAGCCTCCAAATGTATATTTATTTGTGTTTCTAGAGAATGGATTAAAATCAACTGTTTGATCTTTATTATAATCCTCTATTGGCTCACCGTTATTGAAAGAGTATAAATATAATCGTTTGGGTAAATAAATATCATTTGCCCCATGTATGCTTTCATCTATATAGAGAACCAAATTAGCTTCATTAATTAATATATCATTTTCCTTAAATAAACGAAGATCCTCTGAAATACTGTTACCATCAGAGAAGAGCTTTAGTTTTGATATAAATTTAGAACCATTTAAGTAAATTTTTTTTGAGGTATTATTTTCCTTAGATGAATTTATTTCATCTACTATTTGTTGACTATAACCTGTATGATCATATAAATTAATTGAAACACCCCCAAAAGGAATTGATGATGTTTTCTTCTTTCTTTCAATAATATCATCTGTCACATCATCTGTTCCGTTAGCATTGTAATAATTATAGTCATAATTAATAACAACTCTCGCGTTAGATAAGTCAAGGAGCATATATAGATTATCTGAAAAATTTTCAGCTTTAACAATAAGCCCCTTAAAGTAGTTATTAAAACTAGACTGTTTTGCAAGCTCATCTGAGCCTTCTTTGTCAATAATTAATTGTTGAAAAAAGTCTGTATCTAACGGAACTCTAATTCTAGGAGTCTCAAAATAATTTACTTCATTCAATTCATTAACATCTTCTGTAGCAGGGTCATCTTCATTATAAAAAACAGAGATTTCATTAAAATCAAGTTTAACTTTATCGTCATGCAATGTTTCACCATAAAATCCTTCTTGGTAGAAATCATCATTAGAGAAATATTCTTTTAAAGATTCAAAATTATTAGATGGATCCAAATCATTTAAATAATATGTTAACTCAAAGACTTTAAGATCAAACTCACCATTTCTGTTTCCGAATATCGAATCAATTTCATATACTTGAGAATCTGGGTTATATCCGATAGTCTCATTATCTTGAGAGTCAATAATTCCGTCATTATCAGTGTCAGGATTTAATGGATTAGTTCCAAGTCTAAGTTCTTCCAAATCAGACAGGCCATCTGTATCAGAGTCACTCAAGCTATTGTTGGGGTCGACATCATATATATCAATTACACCATCATTGTCAGAATCATTAGTATTATTATAGAAAGGCAGATCAAGATAAACAGATGTTATTTGTTCGTCCTCAACCATGACTCTTATATCAGTTAAACTTCCTTCATTTTCTTGTTCTTGAGAAAAATCTCCAAAGTCACCAATAGAAGAAATATTAAGTTGGGATATAAAGCTTGAATTAATCTTACCAAAAAAATTATCATTATATATACCTAAGTGAAGACTAGATAAATTATTTGTTTGAACTTTATCAAGTGATTCTTGATAAGAAAATACTGGGAAGATTTTAGATTTTAAATCACTAAACTGATTATCGTAAAGCTCAATACCAACTGAATAATAGTCTTTATTACATGAAGATGTAAAAAATAATATAAGTATAGGAATTAATAAATTAACTTTTTTTAAAAACATTAATCTAGATTTTTTAATAAGAAGTCTAAAAGTTTTTCATCAGATAATGAATCTTTGTATGAGAGACAATCCCTTGAATTTTTTTTGATTAAGGCTGTTATCTCTTTCTCAGTATTTTCAGATGAGAGAATAACTGAGTCAGAGTAC
>CACKBZ010000018.1 GCA_902598525.1 uncultured Bacteroidota bacterium | reverse complement strand
TGTTTTCTAAGTTTAGATAATAAATTATTATCCATTTTTTTAAAATACTCAATCTGATCTTTATTTGATTCTTTATCAATAAAAACGCTAAAATCTTTTAAGTCATAAGTAATATCCCAACTTTTATTGACAGTAATTTTAAACTTGGCAAATTCAATTAGTAAGTTTTTTAATTCTTCATTACCATCTATTTCTGAAATTAACTCATCGATTGCTAAATCTATATATACGTCGGAGTCTAACTCAACTAATGAATCTTCATTATGATTAGACTCATCAATGCTACTGATAATGTTATTTGTAAAGCTATCGATTGTTATTACATTAAAATTTGAATAGTTATAGAGTATTTTTTCTAAAATTTTGGCAGACCTTTTAACAACATATAACTCATCTAAACTTGTTTTTTTTAATACTAGTTCTTTAATTAAATCATTTCTTTGTTCCTTTAAATCCAATAGATATAGAAGAATTCTATCTTTCATCTCAGCAGAGGCCTTATTAGTAAATGTAAGAGCGAGCATTGATTTAAAGTGATTATCATCTTCTGTAACCAATAGCTTTGAAATAAACTCAATTGCTAGTTTGAAAGTTTTACCAGATCCTGCTGACGAGTTTATAATCTTAAATGAGTAGTTCATATTTAGTGTTGAAACTTAATAAAATAATCCTAATTTTGTAAAAAAAAATTATGGCTTTCGAATTACCTAAATTAAATTATGCTTTTGACGCATTAGAACCAAACATAGATGCAAAAACTATGGAAATTCATTATGGAAAACACCATAATGGCTATACAAATAACTTAAATAACATTATATCAGGGACTGATAATGAAGGAAAGAGTATTGAAGATATATTAAACTCTTTGGATCTAGAAAATAAAGGATTAAGAAACAATGGAGGTGGTTACTACAATCATAATCTATTTTGGGAAATTATGGGACCTAATGGAGGTGGAGAACCAACAGGTGAAATAGGTGAATCTATTAATTCAAATTTTGGATCATTTGAAAACTTTAAAGATGAATTTAGTAAAGCAGCAGCCACAAGATTTGGCTCTGGATGGGCATGGGTATGTGCTCATAATGATGGTAAACTTGAAATATGTTCTACTGCAAATCAAGATAACCCTCTAATGCCAAACGGATGTGGTGGCATTCCTATTTTATGTATTGATGTTTGGGAACATGCATATTACTTAAATTATCAAAATAGAAGACCTGATTATATAAATGCATTTTTTAATGTAATTAATTGGGTAGAAGTAAACAAAAGATTTTTACAAGCATAAAAAAAGGGGATAAATCCCCTTTTTTGCCCCAAATCTTACCATGAACTTAACCTACTTATGTTCAGGTCTTACCAATTTAGGTATTTTTTTAAATAAATAAAACTTATTTCGGAATTATTTATTGTTATATTTTAATATGCTCTAGCTGATTTACCTTCTACAAAGTTTATAAATGCTTGGTTTACAACTTTGTTACCTCCTGGCGTTGGATAGTCTCCTGTAAAATACCAGTCACCTTTGTGATTACTACAAGCTTTATGAAGATTTTCAACCTTTTGAAAAATTATTTCTAATTCTATTTTTGAGTTAGAATCTATTAACATCTCTGACATTTTAGCTGAAATTTGTTCAGGGGAAAAATCTTTATAGATATTTTTAACATGATTTTTTTTATAATCACCTTTTTCTTTAGATTGAATACACTTATCATAAGTGTCTTTAATAATTGCATCTGAACTTCCTCTATCATTATGAAGTTCAATTGCAGCCCTAAATGCTATAAAATCTTCAATTTTTGCCATATCAATTCCATAACAGTCCGGATATCTAATCTGTGGAGCACTTGATACAATAACGATCTTTTTTGGATTTAATCTTATTAGCATTTTTAGTATACTTTCTCTTAGAGTTGTACCTCTAACGATACTATCATCAATTATCACAAGATTATCTGAATTTTTGATAACTCCATATGTTATGTCATAAACATGTGCAACTAAATCCTCTCTACCCTTATCTGCTGCTATAAAAGTCCTAAGCTTTGCATCTTTAATTGCAATTTTTTCAACTCGTGGATTGTTTTTATTTGCTTTTTCCAACAAACCATAAAATGATGTCTCTGCAGTATTAGGTATAAATGAAAAAACTGTGTTTTCATAATCTTTTTTTATTGATTTCTCTACTTGAGGTATAAGTAAATTACCAAGTAATTTTCGTTCCTTATATATTTCAGCATCTGATCCTCTTGAAAAATATATTCTTTCAAAAGAACAAGATTTTTTGGTTTTTGGTTTTAAAATCTCTCTTAATGATGTTTCTCCACTCTTTTTGATAATCAAAGCATTTCCTCTAGGAATCTCTTGAATTTTAGGATATGAAACATCAAAAACTGTTTGAATTGCAGGTCTTTCAGATGCTACTGCAACTACTTCATCATTTTCAAAATAGTATGCAGGTCTAATCCCATGTGGATCTCTAATTACAAATGAATCTCCATGACCAATCATTCCAGCAATAACATACCCGCCATCCCATTTTTTCGAAGACTTTTTTAATATTTTTTCAATATTTAATTCCTTCTCAATTAGAGGAGGCATCTCAGATTTTAAAACACCTTTTTTCTTTAATTTATTATATCCAGAAATCACTTCAGAATCTAAAAAATGACCAATTCTTTCCATTATTGTGATTGTGTCTGATTGTTCTCTAGGATGTTGGCCCAACTTGACTAAACTCTGGAATAACTCATCTGTATTGGTCATATTAAAATTTCCTGCAAGTATTAAGTTTCTATTCATCCAATTATTCTGTCTCATCATCGGTTGTACATAGTCGATAGAATTTTTTCCATACGTTCCATATCTAACGTGTCCTAACATAACTTGACCTAAAAAAGGAGTTTTTTGATAAAAGGAGTCTGAACCTTTAGTTATTTTTTCTGACTTAATAAATGAATTAACTTTTTTATTGATCTTTTTGAAGATTGAATGTATTGCTTGATCTTCAAATGATCTTACTCTATAAAAATATTTTTGCCCTGGTTTTAAATCAAATTTTATACTCGCATAACCTGCTCCATCTTGACCACGATTTTTTTGTTTTTCCATCATCAAAAACATCTTATCGACACCATACATGTGCGAACCATATTTTTGGGTATAAAAATCAAGTGGTTTTTTTAAGTGGATTAGTGAAATTCCACATTCATGTTTTATTTGGTCACTCACTTAGTGTAATTTATTGATTCTGGTTTTAATGTCATTTATTGACAAATTTAATAAGTTTTTAGTTCCCATATTCTCTACATTATAAGAAGCTATTGATGTTCCATATGCAATTGCTGATTTAATAGTATCAAATGAAATATTCTTTGATTGAGTCAAATAACCAGCAATACCTCCAATAAAACAATCTCCTGCTCCCGTCGGATCAACAACTTTATCAACCTTAAAAGCAATGGACTTAAATCTTTTATCAAAATTAAAAAGCTCAGCTCCATCCGCTGCTTTTTTGATTATCACAAACTTAGGGCCCATCTTATGTAGAGCTTTTGCAGCTTTTTCAAGATCTTTTTCACCTGTAATCATTTCTGACTCTTCATCATTTATTGAGATTAAATCTGACTTATTAATTACTTCTTTAAGAGTGTTCCAAAAATTTTCAATCCAGTAATTCATTGTATCAAGAATAATTAGTTCAGGCTTCTTCTTTATTTGCTTTATAGCATTTAATTGTATCTCTGGATGCAGATTACCTAGCAAGAGAATATCAGGTGTTGAATTTTTTTCAGTTATAACTGGATTAAAATTAGCCATTACATTTAATTCAGTTTTTGTTGTTATCCTATCTTTAAAATTATTTTTATAAATACAACTCCAATAAAAAGTTTTATCATCATTTATAATTTCTATTCCTGATATATCTACTCCACATGATTTAAGTATTTCAAGATCTTCATTCAGAAAGTCATAACCTACTACTGATATAATTGAGGGATTACAATTAAAGTATTTTACCGATAAACAAATGAATGAACCTGCTCCACCTAATGTGCGTTCAATTTTGTGCTCACTAGTCTCTATTCCATCATAAGCTAATGAAGCTACTATTAATAATGATTTGTTTGACATTTAATAAATTTTAATTAATGTAACCTAAATCCTCAATTAGATTTGAACTTTTAGCAGCATTTGTTGCTAAAAGGTCGCACCTGTCATTATAAAAGTCATTACTGTGTCCTTTGACCCAATGAAATTTAATTTTATGTTCTTTATAGATGTTAAGAAAACGTATCCATAAATCAGGGTTCTTTTTATTTTTAAACTTTTTTTTCTCCCAATCAAATACCCACCTTTTTTCAACTGCATCTGCTACATACTTTGAGTCAGTAAATATACTAACATTAGAATTTTTAATCTTTATTGTCTCTAGAGCAACAATTACTGCCAAGAGCTCCATTCTATTGTTAGTTGTAAACTTAAATCCCTGACTAAATTCCTTTTTGTAATCTTCACCATCAACTAACATTACAATTCCGTAACCTCCAGGACCTGGATTTCCAATCGATGAACCATCAGTATATATTGTAATTGATTTATTCATTATTAAGTTAAAAGTGATTCTACAATCTTTGGAAAATATTCATACTCTAACTTATGAATTTTTTCCTCAAGTTTTTTTGGAGTATCATTTTTATCAACTTTTATTTTTTTTTGAAAAATAATTTTACCTGCATCATATTCTTTTGAGACATAATGAATTGTAATACCTGATTCAGATTCTTTATTTTGAATTACTTTTTTATGAATATTTGATCCGTACATTCCTTTACCTCCATACTTTGGTAAAAGGGATGGATGAATATTAATAATTTTATTTTTGAAAAAACTTAAATATGATGGGGGAATCTTTTTTAGAAATCCTGCAAGTATTATTAGTTTGGGATTAATCTTTTTTAACTCATCAAAAACTTTTCCACTAATTTCTTTTTCTTCAAACAAAAAAAATTGAACTTTAGTATTTAATAGATAAGAATTTAAATCAGAATGTTTATTATTTGAGAAAACATGAGAAATAACAAGTTCTTTATTATCGCTAAAATAATTTATGAGATTTTTTGCGTTCGAACCCTTACCAGATATAAAAATAACAATCTTTTTATTCATAAATAATTTGAGCGGTTCATAACTTTTATGAAAAACTTTTTTATTTAACAAATAAAGGTATAATTTAGAATTTTACACGAGTTTTAGATTAAAGTTTTTTAATTTTATAATCCGAACTCATAAATAAATATATTATGTCAGATATTTCTTCAAGAGTAAAAGCAATAATAGTAGATAAACTAGGGGTTGATGAGAATGAGGTCGTACCTGAAGCAAGTTTTACAAATGACTTGGGTGCAGATTCTCTAGATACCGTAGAATTAATAATGGAATTTGAAAAAGAATTCGATATACAGATACCTGATGACCAAGCTGAAAACATTGTTTCTGTAGGTCAAGCTATTGAGTTTATTGAAAAATCAAAATAAATTTTAATTGATGACATCAAGAAGAGTTGTAGTAACTGGAATGGGAGCTTTAACTCCAATTGGTAATGACCTGGATTCATATTGGAATGGTCTTTTAAGTGGTACCAGTGGATGTGCCGAAATTACTCATTTTGATGCTTCAAAATTTAAAACAAAATTTGCCTGTGAGCTTAAAGGATTTGATCCTGCAGACCACTTTGAGAAAAAAGAATATAGAAGATATGATCGTTTTTCTCAATATGGAATCGTTGCCGCTAATGAAGCAATTAAAGATTCTAAATTAGTTGAAAGCAGTCCAAACTATGATAGGATAGGTGTAATTTGGGGTGCTGGAATTGGAGGCTTAGAGACATTTCAAAATGAAGTATTAAATTTTGCAGATGGAGATGGGACTCCCAGGTTCAATCCGTTCTTTATTCCAAAAATGATACCAGATATAGCACCTGGTCTTATAGCTATGAAATATGGATTTCAAGGACCAAATTACGCAACCGTATCTGCATGTGCCTCATCCTCAAACGCATTAATTGACGCATTAAATTATATTAGAATAGGTCATGCAGACGTAATTGTTGCAGGTGGTTCCGAGGCACCAGTTACCATTGCTGGTCTTGCTGGATTTAATGCTATGCATGCACTATCAACAAGGAATGATGATCCATCAACAGCATCAAGACCCTTTGACAGAGATAGAGATGGGTTTGTGTTAGGAGAAGGAGCTGGAGCTCTAATAATTGAAGAATACGAGCATGCAATTAATAGAGGGGCTAAAATATATGCAGAGCTTGCTGGTGGGGGGTTATCATGTGATGCTTATCATATGACCGCACCGCACCCAGATGGTAGAGGTGCAATTAAAGTTATGAGAAACTGTTTGGATGATGCAGGTCTAAAGCACAGCGATATAGATCTAATTAATATGCATGGTACCTCAACACCTCTAGGAGATATTGCAGAATCTAAAGCAGTTGTAAATGTTTTCCAAGAACATTCATATGATTTAAATATTAATTCTACAAAATCAATGACTGGACATTTATTAGGCGCTGCGGGTGCTATTGAGGCTATTTCATGTATTTTAGCAATGAAACACAATATAGTTCCCCCAACAATCAATCATTTCAATATTGATGATGGCATTGATGCTAACTTAAACTTCACATTTTCATCTCCTCAAAAAAGAAATATCAAGGTTGCAATGTCAAATACATTCGGTTTTGGTGGACATAACGCTTGTGTTATATTTAAAGAGGTAGATTAGTTATAAGAAATTTAGTTATCAAAAAAATTTTAAAACTTGAGCCAAAAATTGAAGATAGATACAAATTAATTGCAATCCACACTAATTTAAAGATCTACTCACTAGCATTTCAAATTAATAAGTATTGTTATACAAACTTTATTAGATCCAAGAATGATATAAAATTAGATAATGAATATTACTTACCTTATTTTGAATGGAAGGTAGATAAAAAAGGTATTGACTTTGAACTTTTTCCTAATAGACATACTATTGAAAGTGAAGGAAAGGTTATTAAAGATTCTCTATTTAGTTTCACAAATTCAAAAGAGTTATCTTTGGTAGAATCACATAAAGAAGTTGACTTCTTTATCAAACAAAACTGTTATTTTTCAACATCAAAATTGATTCAGAAAATGTCCAAAATTCCATATATATCAATTTCATACAGATTGAGGGGTGGTAAAAGTATCGAAAATCTTAATTTTGAAATATGAAGAGGTTAAAAAAAACAAAAATAATTGCTACCCTAGGCCCATCAACATCATCAATTGAAACAATTGAGAGTCTTATTAAGGAAGGAGTAGATGTGTTTCGAATTAATTTTTCTCACTCTACTCATAAAGAAGCAGAATTTTTGATAAAGTCCATTAGGAAAATTAATGACTCCCTGTCAAAAAATATCGCAATTCTAGCTGACCTTCAGGGGCCAAAGCTTAGAATTGGAGATGTTGTTGAAGATACTAACTTGAATTTCGGCGAAAAAATTACTATCAAAACTGATAAATCTTTTAAGGGAAATAAGAATAAACTTTTCCTAAATTATCAGAATCTAGCAAAGGACATAAAAAAAGGTGAAAAAATATTAATAGATGATGGGAAAATTATTTTAAAGGTTATTGATACAAATGGTAAACATGAAGTTACAGCAGAAGTTTTACAAGGAGGAGAATTATCATCAAATAAGGGGTTTAATTTACCAAACACTAATATATCTCAACCTGCATTGACAGATAAAGATATTGATGATGCAATTTTTTCAGCAAAACACAATGTTGATTGGATCGCTCTTTCATTTGTTAGGAATGGGTCAGATATAAAATCTTTAGTAAAGTTGTTAGAAAATAATACCAGTCATAGGATACCAATTATTGCAAAGATTGAAAAGCCAGAAGGAGTAAAAAATATTGATGAGATAATGAAATATTCTAGTGGAATAATGGTAGCCAGAGGTGATCTAGGAGTTGAAATTAATGCCGCAGAAGTTCCCTTAATTCAAAAAAAGTTAGTTAATAAAGCAAAAAAGGCAAGAATTCCTGTAATAATTGCTACTCAAATGATGGAAAGTATGATGAAGAGTTTAAATCCAAATAGAGCAGAAGTAAATGATGTAGCAAACTCAATTATGGATGGAGCAGATGCAGTAATGTTATCTGGAGAAACATCAGTTGGAAACCATCCTACGGAAGTCATAAAAACAATTTCAAGAATTATAGGCAAAGTAGAGAATTCTGACCTAATTTCATTAAAGCATAAACATCCAATAGATTATGAATCAGACAGGTTTATTACCAAGTCAGTATGTTATTATGCTGCAAAAATTGCTAATGATACCAAAGCGAAAGCTATTAGCACTTTAACAAACAGTGGTTATACTGCATATCAAATTTCGTCATGGAGACCTAAGACCCATGTTTTAGTATTTACTTCAAATAAAAGAATATTGACCCAGCTAAATTTACTCTGGGGAGTCATGGCATTCTATTATAGTGGTACTGAGAGCACCGATAAAACTATTGAGGAGATAAATAAAGTAGCAGTTGAAAATAATCTTTTACAAAAAGATGACATAGTTATAAACCTAACATCAATGCCCATAGAGAAAAAAGGTATGGTTAATACTATTCGTGTATCTAAAATTTAAATATGGATAACTTAAAGGAATTATTCAATAAATACGATATTGAAGAACTGGTATATGGGTGTTCCACTGGAAACAAATGGTTTGGTTCAGGAGAAATAATTGAAAGTCTATCTCCTGTTGATGGTAAATTGATTGGTAAGGTTTACTGTGGATCAAAAAAAGATTTTGATACTATAATTAACGTTTCAAGTAAGGCATTCGATACATTTAGAAAAATTCCTGCTCCAAAAAGAGGAGACTTAGTTCGACAATTTGGAAATAAGTTGAGAGAGCAGAAAGAGGGGCTTGGTACTTTAGTTTCATACGAAATGGGGAAATCATATCAAGAAGGGCTTGGAGAGGTTCAGGAGATGATTGATATATGTGATTTTGCAGTTGGGCTTTCAAGGCAGCTGCACGGACTTACTATGCATTCAGAAAGAACTACACATAGAATGTACGAACAGTATCACCCTCTTGGAATTATTGGTATTATTTCTGCATTTAATTTTCCTGTTGCAGTTTGGAGTTGGAATGTTACATTAGCATGGGTATGCGGTAATGTTACAATCTGGAAGCCAAGTGAAAAAACTCCTATATGTAGTATAGTTTGTCAAAAATTAATAACTGAAGTTTTCAAAGAAAATAATATACCCGAAGGCGTATCATGTCTAATTAGTGGTAATCATAAAATAGGTGAACTATTGTCTGAGTCTAAAGATATTCCTCTACTATCTGCAACTGGTTCAACTAGAATGGGTAGAATTGTTGCAGAAAAAGTTGGAGCTAGATTGGGTAAAACCTTACTTGAGCTAGGTGGTAATAATGCAATTATAGTAACTCCTGATGCTGATTTAAAGATGACAATAATGGGGACAGTTTTTGGTGCTGTTGGAACTTGTGGACAGAGATGTACTTCAACCAGAAGACTTATTGTTCATGAAAAAGTATACGATAAAGTCAAGAATTCTCTTGTTAAAGCTTATAATCAAATTAAAATTGGTAATCCATTAGATTCAAATATACATGTAGGACCTTTAATTGATTTAGATGCAGTAAAATCCTATGAAAAAGCATTGTATCAGATCAAAAAAGAAGGAGGAAGCTTTTTAATCAAAGGAGGTGTTTTATCTGGGAAAGAGTATACTAGTGGATGCTATGTGAAACCAGCAATTGCTGAAGTTGATCATTCTTTAAAGATTGTACATACTGAAACATTTGCCCCAATTTTATATCTAATTAAATATTCAGGAGATATAGAAAATGCTATTGAAATTCAAAATGAGGTTGATCAAGGTTTATCTTCTTCAGTTATGACAAATAGTTTAAAAGATGCTGAAGTGTTCCTATCTCACTGGGGAAGTGATTGTGGTATAGCTAATGTGAATATTGGAACTTCTGGTGCAGAGATTGGTGGTGCTTTTGGCGGTGAAAAAGATACTGGGGGTGGAAGAGAAAGTGGTTCTGATGCTTGGAAGATTTATATGAGAAGACAGACAAATACAATTAATTTCTCTTCTGAACTTCCACTAGCTCAGGGAATAAAGTTTGAATTAGAATAAAATTATTTAAACTGATTTAAAAATCTAACATCATTTTCAAAGAATAATCTAATGTCCGGTATTTGGTAAATTAACATAGCAATTCTTTCAATACCCATTCCAAATGCATAACCAGTATACTTTTCTGAGTCAATATTACAATTCTCTAGAACTTTTGGATCTACCATCCCACAACCCATGATCTCAAGCCAGCCAGTTCCCTTTGTAATTCTATAATCAGTTTCGGTTTCTAATCCCCAATATATATCAACTTCTGCGCTAGGTTCTGTAAATGGAAAATATGATGGTCTAAATCTGAGTTTAGATTTTCCAAACATCGACTTAGCAAAGTAGAGCACCATTTGCTTTAGATCAGCGAATGAGACATTTTCATCAACATATATACCATCGACTTGATGGAATATACAATGTGATCTTGATGAAATTGCTTCATTTCGATATACTCTACCAGCCTGAATTACTTTAGCTGGTGGGGGGTTCTCTTCAAGATGTCTGATTTGTATTGTTGAACAATGAGTCCTGAGTAAAAGATCAGGATCTCTTTGAATAAAAAATGTATCCTGCATGTCTCTTGCAGGATGATCTTCTGGTAAATTTAGAGCTGTAAAATTATGCCAATCATCTTCAATTTCTGGACTTTCAGATAAACCAAAACCTAATTTAGAGAACACATCAATAATTCTATTTTTTACAATAGTAATCGGATGAAGAGAACCTATTTGGATTGGGAAACCTGGCTTATTATAATCCTCGTAATTTTTTTTCTGAGTTTTTGATGTTCTTGAGATTAATTCATCATATTTAGTT
>CACKBZ010000017.1 GCA_902598525.1 uncultured Bacteroidota bacterium | reverse complement strand
GAGCAAATCCAGTTTTTCCTTTATCTTCTTCTTTTGAACCAACAAGATACATAACTGACGTAGAAATGACAGGAGCAGAATTATCTTGATGTAAAATAACGTGCAATCCATTTTCCAAATCATATTCAACAAAGTCTATTTCTTGAGCATTTGAAGTAAAAAAAGCAAGTGCTAAAAATAATTGTGTTAGTATTTTTTTCATTGAAAGATTAATTTATTTTAGTTTACAAGATAACAAATCTTTAGTAACTTTGTTTGATGAGACCTTAGTTTTATTGGGGTTTTCAATTATTTAAAAAATTTTTTTACAGAGCCTATGGATATAAATGAATTATTATCAATTGTTACGCTTAAAAAAATTGATAACAATAGATTTGAAGGTAAAAACTATGAGACGGTATGGGGTAGGGTGTTTGGTGGACAAGTTTTAAGTCAATCTCTGCATGCAGCATACCAAACAGTACCTAGTGATAGAATCGCACATTCAATGCATGGCTATTTTATTCTCCCAGGCAATTTGAATATACCAGTTACATATGAAGTTGATAACATTAGAAATGGAGGTAGCTTTACAACTAGAAGAGTAGTTGCATTTCAAAATAATAAAGCTATTTTCAATATGGCAGCTTCTTTTCAAAAAAATGAAAAAGGGTATAACCATCAAGTTCAAATGCCCAATGTTCTAAGTCCAGATGTATTATTGACAGACTTTCAACAAGCAGAAAAACATAAAGATGAATTGGCAGAAAAATATCAAATGTTTCTTATGGCACATCCAAAAGTTTTTGAGTTTAAGCCTATTGGAACAAATATATTTATGAGAAAAGATAATGCCCTACCATACAATCATTGTTGGTTTAGATTAAAAGATAAAATTGATTTACCACTTCCCGTTCATCATCAGCTACTGGCATTTGTAAGTGACTATCAGCTTTTAGCAACAGCTTCTTTACCTCATAGGAAAGAAATTGCAAAGACAAGAGCGTATTATGCTAGCCTGGATCATGCTCTTTGGTTTCATAGAGACTTTGATATTAATGAATGGTTACTATATGATATGAAAAGCCCAAGTGCATCAAATTCAAGAGGCTTTGCAAGAGGAAGTATTTTTATTGAGGATGGAACTATGGTTGCATCTGTTGCTCAGGAGGGTCTTATGAGAAAACTTGTTAAGTCTTGATCATGAAGTATCTACTACTCTGTATTTTTTTTCTAATATCGTGCTCAAAGCAGACGTCTTCTGAAACTGCAAATGAAAATATTTATACTGAAAAAGAAACAGAAGCTAACAATATTCCAAATACTAATTCATTACCTAGGGCAAAGATCGATTCTGTTTATGTATCAAATAATATTTTTCAAATCTCTTATAATGAGAATTATGAACAGCCAAATTGGGTAAAATATACTGTTCGTGATATCGTCAAAAATGCAGATAGAGATGGAATGCAATTTTACACGGTTGACTCAATCCACACGTCAGACTATGATGATTATTACTCAAACCGATGGGATAGAGGGCACATGGCACCTGCCGGTTCATTTAATGATTCATATGAAAACCTTTATGCAACTTTCTCATACTTAAATGTTGCTTTACAATATGATGATTTAAATAGAGGCGCTTGGGTAGATCTAGAAGAACAGGTTAGGTTATGGGCTGATTCGTATGGTGATATTGATATTGAAATTTATTTGGAGTTTGATAATAACCATATAGTTTTAGATACTGGAGCACATGTTCCAACAGCTTTTTTGAAACATGTAATTTTTCCCGATGACTCAATGAAATGTTATTATTTTCCTAACACTACTCCAGATAAAACTTGGGAAGAATATGAAATTGAGTGTAATTAAGTTACCTCTACATCAGATCAAATTAAATTTTTATTTATAAATTAATGAATGAAAATTATGAGAGAAACTAAAGAATGGAGACCTCTTCCTGATCAAATTACAATTAAAGAAAGTAAAATTGAGGGGTTGGGTATTTTTGCAACAGAGGATTTACCCCCTAATACTGATCTTGGTATATCCCATGTCTATGACCAAAGATTTCCAGATAATTATATAAGGTTACCCCTCGGAGCTTTTATTAATCATCATGAAATGCCAAATTGTAGGGCAATAGTTTCTGAGTCTCATGAAACTTTAGGTGAAATAAAACATATTAGAATAATCACAGATAAGAGCATTCTATCTGGGGAAGAGCTAACTTTAAATTACATAATAAATAAGCTAGAAAATCCTAACTGGGAGTTTGAATATGAGGTCTCTCAATAGAGTTAGTTTGACTTAGTGCCTTCTAGTTCAAACATGTCCGCAAGATATCCAGTTACCTTATTGCCCTCTAGTAAAAGTTCAAAGGCAATATTCATTCCATAATTCTTTAAAAAGATATTTATATAAAGAAAGTCATCTTCAACTTCTGTTCCAATAACATCAAATTCCAGATTAGCTTCATCACTTAAAAATATAGTTTTTAGACTGTTACCTTCTTTAGAAACTTCCATGCTAAATTTACCATCACTTCCATCTGGAAGACCAAAAACTTGAATTGCATAATTACCAACAAACTTCTGTAATGGATCTTCAGCTTCAGTAATTGAGTATGAATTATCTTGAGATAAAGGCTGACCTTTTTGAAAAATACTACAGGAGCTTATAGTTAAGATCAAAGTAAAAATTAAAATTTTATTTTTCATATTTAAATATAGTTAAACAGAAATTACTTTTTAGTATACTTTGATTTTTTTATACTCTTATATCCCGAATAGGTATTGAAATTTGATAAAAAATTGTGATCTATTAATTGAAAATGGATTAAATTCCTCTGGATCTAGATTAAATTCATTTATAGAATTTTGAATACCTCCAATATAAAATATAGTTGAAGGATTTGGATTCCATTTAAATAGAGGTTGTAAAAGAACCGTATCGTTAAACTTATCATACTCACTAACCAATCTAATGCTTAGATCATTATTAAATTGATATCTAAATGTAAACCTTGAGATATATCCATCATAGAAGCTTTTAGTGTCATCTAAATTTCTCAGTCTTGCATAGTTTATTGAAGACAGTAGATTAATATTTTCACCAATTTTATAATTTACTCTGAAGAATATAGAGTTCTCCCTACCAATCTCAGGATTATCTTCGTTATAAGCAATTTCTCTTCCAAATACATTCTTAAGCATTAATGATAAGTCCTCATTTGGAAATGCCATAATTGTAAGGGTAGATTTTCCTACATTTTTATAATCAACATTTAAATAATTTCTGATAAAATTTATATCATAATTATATTCAATAACTGTTTTACCAAAAGTCTTGATTGAAATATCAAAATCTAAATTTTGAGATTTTAATTTATTGTCGAAGTTATATGTCAAGTCCCCTTTTAGACTAACACTAAATTCTTGAATATACTCTTTCTCAAAAAAACTTTTATAACCGTGATAAATGGTAGTCCACTTTCTGTTTATTCTAGGCACGAAACCAACATCTGCTCTATACCCTGGAGAAATTGCTCTATAAAATAAATATGTATCCCAATGTTCTGTGTTTCGGGAAAGTCTGAAATAATTTGCACTACCACTAAATTTTTCTCCATCAAGTTTAATTGTCTTATCTAAGAATAAATCCTCTGTTTCAATCCAATTATTTTTAGGTTCTTTTGTAAAGCTTTTGTTAATTTCAAATTGAAATCTCCATATTTTATTAAATGTAAATAGACCATCAATTCCTATCAAATTTCCATATCCCCCTTCTTTAAAATATCTACTAGTACCAAACACTCCTAACTTATTACCCTCATTAATAATTTTTTGATGCCTAATCGTATTTATATAGCTAACTCCTCCATCTCCAAAGTATGATTTATCTTCGCCTCCAATTAAGTATGGTGATGTTTCGTCAATGGCATTTAAAAAAATAGTCCCAGAAGATGAATTTAGATCTACTAGTTTTGATGAGAAACTAGGAGAGTTAATCGTTCTAGAGTAAAAAGCTCCATCCATAAAATTTAATAATTCCATACCCTTATTAAAAAAGGGTCTTAGCTCTGGATACTCTAGAGCATAAGCTGAGTTTATATCAATCTGACTCACATCTGCCTCTACCTGAGAAAAATCTGGATTAACTGTTAGTTCAATGGATGAGGACGGTGAAAAATCATAATTAAAACCAATACCAACCTCACCATTTAATTTTCCATATTCAATTGGGTCATTTTCGTTATTTTCTCTCTTTCCTGAGATATTCGATGTTATAAATGGAAGTAATTCAGTTTTTCCTTTAAACTTAATATCATTCATAATAAGCTTATCAGTAACTTGACATACCCAACATGGGTCACTTCTATCATATGGTTGGCTTTGATTTCTATAAAAAGTTCCATTGAGTGTATATACTCTGGATATATTAAAGTTCCATATTTGATCGTTTCCCTTTGGATAGGGTAGAGAATTGAAGGGAACTTTGAATTCTAAAATATAACCATCCTCAACAATAGAAGATTTTGTTTCGTAGATTGCATTGAACCCTGGGTCAAATGAATCTTCTTCACTTGTTGCATTAAAGACTCGAAGGTCCAACTGGCTTCCAAAAGCATTTGATCCTAAAATATAATTTGCCCTCGAGTCCCTGAAAGGATCAAACCTTAGAAAAATTATATCCTCATTTTGGTAGTCGACCTGATCTCTTGGCTTTACTTGACCTCTAATATTTTGAGGATCTCCATAAGCTTTTACCCCAACGTATATATATGCATCTGTATATGTAACATATACATCAGTTTTAAGTTTTGACGGAACATTATCCCCTGGCTCTTGCTCATACTCAATTGGTACTATGATTGAGTTATTCTTCTCATCATTTGATAAAACACCATCTAAACTTATAATAGTTTCTTTGGATTTAATTAGATTAAATTCATTTTGACAATAAACATTATCAAAAAACAAAAGCAATAGAAATAGGGAGATTCTTTTCATCTGATGCGGCAAAAATAGTCAAAAACTAATATCCACAGGTCTCCTCTTTATCAATTTTTATTACTTCATTATTAATCCCATTTTAAATTATAAGAAATTATTGATAATGATAAATTACTGAAAATGTGATTGAGGTTTAAATTAATCGTCGTTCAACTTAAGTTTCCTATTTAGTGCAAAGACATCTTCAGCATTATAATTATCACCATGAAGAAGCTGAAGTTGTTTATCTAGCAAAGTAACCTTTTTTGATAGTTGTTCTTCAAAAGAAGTTTTATCTATAAAGCTTGAATTATTTGGGATTAATTCTAAGACATCCGACATATATTTTAATACAGCTGTTATTTGATTTGGAATCCAGGAGATTATTGGTGTTCCTCCTGTAGCTTTTGCATATTTTGTATTGGCCATTATATACTTTTGAACAAACTGCCAATGTCCGTTTCTAAAGTAATATATTTCATCAAGAATCTGAATCAAAATGCACAATCCCTCTTCATTGTTATCTTCTTTAATTTTATTGAACAGTCTATTACCATACATTTCATCTTTTAAGTCAGATAAAAAATGTTGTATACATTTCGGTCTGTAAGATCTTAAGTCTAGTAGATATTTTGTTAGATCATTTGATGGATAATATTCTATTACACCCGTAAAAATATCAGCAGTAGGAATGATATTATCTTGCGCACCTGTCTGCCCCCTGTATTGAACTGGTTTATCTGAAATCCCTTCGTAAACAACTCCATCACCAAAGATTTCATTATTTCCTTTAATCCCCATTATAAAAACCCTAAAATCATTATAGTGTTTCCATCTTGATGCTTCCCACATTATTTGTCTTCTTTCATTAATACTTTTCATCGCTGATAAACAGTTTGTCAATGATCTATTTATATCATTACTATTTTTTGAATTAAGAAATTCTAAAATACTTCCAACTAGTTGAGGGGAATATTGGTTTATATCAACGTGAAGCATTATAAAACCTCTTTCATCATCCATACCAGAAAATTTTGCAGCCATCGCTAAATTCTCCCATTCATATCCTTTAGCATTGTCAATTTTAACATAATTACCTAACGAGTATGCATAATGGTAATCTAAAAACGGGTATACATCAAGTTTTTTGCTTACTATGACGAAGGGTTCTGCAAGCTGGGAAGGTAAAATTGTGTGAGCCTTTCCATATTTTTTAGTTTTTTGAAAACCAAAATGAGATGGAGCTAAAAGGTATGCACTAGTTAAAAAAGCATAAGCTCTAAATAAGGCTTGATTTATAAATACATCATCTTCATCCTTTACTAGCTCTTTATAATTTTTTAAATTTTTAACTGCATCTTCAATTGCCCCTTCTTCTGCTAAAAGACCATTTTCCCCATTAGCCTTTTTTATAGGCATCTCATCAATTAATATTTGCAAATCAGAATATCGTTTTGGTAAAACTGCAATTGGACTTTTTTTTGGAAGGAATCCATTTATATGGTTTACCTGAAAAAAATTATCTGAATAACGATCTAAATTCAAAGTAATGGGTTTTGATAAAATTATATAAAATTAATCACTACATACACCATTTGTCCAACTATTTACTCCTTGTGATTTTGCAACACACTTATTTGAGTATGTATTATTATCACATCCACAAACAGGCATGTATTCTTTAGTGCATGCTATTAAAATTGTTTCTGTTTTACAGGATTCATCTAATGTTTTTGAACAACTAGCCAACAAGATGGGAATCAATGTGTATAAGATTATTTCTTTGAACATTTATGTGAAACTGAATAAAAATAATAATGGATAAATATAAAATTTTTAGTGTTGTAATTCATAATGAAGATCTAGAAGGATGACGAATTAGGGCAAATATTTTAACACTCTCGAGGAATTAGATATATTTGTTAATGAAGTAAAGGAATTTCAATGGTGTATTTCTCCGATATTTTATAATTATGATACAATCCTTACTTATTGACTTTGACTGGACTACAGCAGTAATTCGCTTTTCAATTAATACCGCCTTCATCGCCACAATAATATTTATTATATCCAGGCAGGTTATATTGAAACGGTTCTCATTTACATTTATGATGATTAGTTTAATTGTATTTTTTTTATGCTACACACTAAAAAACTTTGATCTTAACTTGGGGATGGCACTTGGACTTTTTGCAATTTTTGGAATTATTCGTTATAGAACTCTTCCTCTTCAGACTGAGGAAATGACATATCTTTTTGTTACTATTGGTGTAGCTGTAATTAATGCCCTCTCTGAAGATTTCTTATCTGTCAATGAGTTAATCATCATAAATTTAATTATTATACTTTTTATAGTATTTGGCGAGTTTTTTTTAAGAAAGTTATACTACACGGGTGTATCTCATCCTTTGGATGAGGATATTAACAGAAGGATTGTATTACAAATTGAGTATAACGATAATTTAAAAAATTTAATTGAGAGTGAAATTTTAAGTTTTGAGAAAAATCTTAATATTAAAATAAAATCATTCAAAATATTTAAAATTGATAAAAGTTTAAACATAGCTACAATTCATGCTTATTATTAAACAAAAAAAATTAATTTATTTTATTTTGTTCTTAGCTCTTTTTGCTAACCCAGTATATTCTCAAGATAATGAGTTCAGGGGTTGGTCACAAATTCAGTATAGTATAGATATAAATAAAAAATGGTCCCTAGATTTGAGTCAACACTTTAGATTAAAAGAAGATTTTAATATAGTTGATAGTTATATTACAGAATCAGAGATAACATATTCTCCAGTGAAAAAATTAAAACTATCAGGTCAACTAAGATACTATTATAGAAACGATAATTCTGGAGGTGTTCAAGGCTTTGAAAATATGTATAGATATCGTTTAGGTATTGAAAAAAGATTTAATACTGCTCCACTGAATTTTGAGCTTAGACTAGCGTATCAAAATAGGGTTTCTTTGGATAGAGAAAATAGATTTAAAAAAAGAATTCGTATTAGACCCCTTGCAGAAATTAAAATTAAAGAATGGAAGAATAGACCAAAATTATTTTATGAGTATTTTAATGAAATTGATGGTAGTGACCAAAAAGCACATAGATACGGTATAAGTCTAAAAAAAGAATTAAATAAAAATCAGAGTTTTATTATTCGTTATTTTTTTCAAAAGTATGATGAAAAAATTATTCCAGATTTTACAAATAATATAATCTCTATTAAGTATAGTTTCAACTAATTTAAATATCTAAGGTCTAAGTAAATGGTTACTCTAACCTTAAAAGCTTGACTTTAAAGATTTATGAAAAATCTTAGTTATAGTAATCTCAAAGAAAAAGTTAAAAAAGCTAATAAAAAGGAGTTTATTGCTCTTTTAGCAGTAATTTGGTGGATACCTGGAGGTTTTCTCTGGTGTACAATTGCGATATGGATAAGATATTCACTAAAGATTAAAAAGTTTTTTGGTTTTAATCATAAATAATTAAAATATTTAAAAACTAGCATAAAGAGGTATATGAAAAAACTATTCTTATATTTTACCTTGATAGTCAGCTTTGTGTCCTATGCACAAAAGACCTCACACTTTTTAAACAAAATTGACAAAACAAGTGTAAAGTTTGATGGGATTGTCTCTGATGAGGAAATTAGTAATGCTGCTGAGATATCACTAAAGTATGAAATTTCTCCAAGCTATAATACGGAAGCTTTAAGATCAACTATAGCATATGTAACCTATTCAGAAACATTTTTATATGTTGGAATTAAAGCTCAAAGGGATAAAATAATTTCGAATATTATTAACAGGGATGATTGGGCTATGTACAACGGAGATGCAATTTCAATAGAGTTAGATACATATGGAGATGCCAGAAACCAAATATTTCTAGTTGCAAATCCTAGTGGAAGTTTACTTGATGCCATCCGTCTTGATGGAAGAGGTTATTCTGGATCTGACTACAACCTAAAAAAAAGTGCAAATTTTGATTTTAATGCTAAAGGGAGTATTAAAGATGGTGGTTTTGATTTAGAATTTATTATTCCATTTTCAGAAATTCCTTTCCCAAATGGAAAAGATCAAAAGTGGAATATAAATATAAGATCAAGAAATTTTGAAGAAAGAGTTGCAATAACAACAAGTTCAAGTAAAGCAAATAGAGAGGCTACTTGTCAATTATGTCTAATGGATCATGAGATACTTTTCAAGGATATTGTAATAGAAAAAAAACTGGAGTTTTTGCCATATGTAAGTGGAAACCTTTCAGGTGAAAAAAAATTATACAATGAAGCTCTCAAATTAAATAATCAAAATTTTGATTATGGATTAGGTATTAACTTTGACATAAATAAAAGCTTGTCCATTGAGGCAACAATAAATCCAGATTTTTCTCAAGTTGAATCTGATGTCACTAAAATTGATATAAACTCGCCAACTGCTATAAATTACCCTGAACAAAGGCCTTTTTTCAATAGAGGAGTTGATGCACTTGACTTTGAGATAAATGTGTTTAATTCAAGGTCAATAAATGACCCATCTTTCGCATCAAAAATTCTAAATCAAGGTAGAAAGTCAAGGCTATATCTTTTAACAGCTTTTGACAATGAAACACCATATCTAGTTCCAACAGAATTTGAGTCTTTTCGTGGTATTGGAACTAATAGTTTCAATAGTGTTTTTAGATATCAGAATTTTTTAGATGACAAGACACAACTTGGGCTCATATCTCTTAATCGAATTTATGAAGGAGGAGGATATGGAAATACATTTGGAGCAGATGCGCTTTTTAACTTCTCAGATACTTGGAAACTCTCTATTGAAGGTTTTTTAAACTTTAATAAAGAGCCAGTCGCAGATTGGATAAAATCAGATAGAAATTTTGGTGATTATACTGTCAATCTTGATGGAGAGAGTTTTAATGGGTATTCTTTTTTTGGTGAAATTCGAAGAGAAACTGAGACATGGAGATCGTTTATACAATATAAAGTAATGTCTGACGATTTTCGATCTGATATTGGCTTTATTACTAAAAATGATATAAAACAATATGATTTCTGGCACAGTTTTTATCAATATCCAAATAAGAACTACTTACAAAACTATCGAATTTCATTTAGACATGAACAAACGTATGATCACTCAGAAACTTTAAAAAGATCATCTTCGCAATTATATCTTCAGCTTCTTACTATTGGAGACACAAATATTTTTTATAATTATGAGTATAATTGGAAAAAGTCTCATCTTGAATATCAATTTCAGGACTTTATAAATCACTTGCTAAGGATTAGAGGTAAGCCACTAAGTTTTTTAGACTTTAATTTTTCTTACAAGTTTGGAAAAGATATTGCATATAGAGAGATAATTCCACAATTGGGTTATGCGACAAATATTGATTTTGATATTGAGTTTGCAATAAACAACAACCTTAGAGTTAAACCAATAATCAGTTATCAAGATATAAGAAAAGCCGAATCTGGTGGGTATTACTTTAAGGGTTATATAGGTAGGCTAGATATTAGATATCAGTTCAATAATAATTTAGACATTAGATTGATTTCTGAATATAATGACTTCTCTGAACAGGTTTTTCTACAACCTCTTATATCATGGAGGCCCAATCCTGATACAATTTTCTATTTAGGAGGTAATCAGAATTATATAAATAATTTTATTGACTACAATTCTCCCCATTATAGAGTTAATAAGACTCAGTTATTTCTAAAATTTCAATATTTAATAAAGTAGATACCAGAATATTTAAAGTATTAACCTTAGGCTGTTCAATTTAGTTGACAAATACTTTTTTAATTAATAATTTTTATTAATTTTAAATGTAACAATAAACCAATGCCAATTAATTCAAAAAGTATCTTTTTAAGAAGAGTTCAAGAGGCTTATCTTTTAAAAAAAATAACAAAAAAAACAGCTACACATTTTAAGTCTGTTTACGACAAATTCGATACTAAGAAAAAATCTGAAGCAGATGAAAAAGCTGATGAACTTCTTTTAGAATTAATTTCAAGCTCAACAGTTAAGCAGAGAAGATAAATATTTTATTGACAGTATTCAATCTATACTTTTCCACCTAGAGTTAGCACTTTTCTACCAAAAATACTTCTTGAAGGTCATATGTCTCTGATATAATTTTTTCTTTAATAATTT
>CACKBZ010000016.1 GCA_902598525.1 uncultured Bacteroidota bacterium | reverse complement strand
TGGAAAGTACTACCAAGATAAGTAGGATAAAGATATAAGGTGTTAACAGCCCCGATTAGAAATGCAATCCCAATACTTATTAAATTTAAAAAAGATTGCCTAACAACTATACCCATTTATTGTTATTATATATCATGTATACAATTAAACTAAAGGTAATTATAATTGTTATGATTCTGATATTAATTCCTGTTTTTACTATTGTAGGGGAAAAATAAAAATCAATTTTATGAATTCCAGATGGGACAATCATTCCTCTTAGAAGATAATTGACATCAAAAAAATCTGATTTTATATCATCAATGTATACATCCCAACCACTTGGGTAGTATATTTCAGAAAAAACAATTAATTGATCTGATACAGATTCAAATTCGTATGAAATATGAGAGGATGAATTCTTGATTTTTTTAATTTTAACTAAATCAGCGGAGTTAAATCTTCTTGGAATTGTAGATGGTACAGATTCTTTTAAAGATAAAGCTATTTTACTTATATCTGTATCTTTCAATTTAAATAATAATTCGTCTGCTGAATCAATTATTAAAAGTGAATCAACAGACCATGCATTACCATATGCATCTGGATTTTGATATAACTGATCTTCGTTATTTTCATCTTTGGCAATTAGATACTTAACATTTAGAGAGTTAAATAGCTTCTGATTATCATGAAGTGATAAATAATCATAATACTCCTGAAATCTTCTAATTTTTGCAGCATGGTATCCGTTAATTGAGTTATGATAATATGAGCTTCGAGCATTTGAAAGTCCTGCATCAATGTTGAAAACCCTAAAGTCAGTTGTATCAAGTAATATCTCATTATCTAATTCAGTCTGCTGATAAGAATTATATGATTTATCAATAAAAAGTTCATTGTCTAAATATCTCTTATTTACGCTGAATAAGTCAATAAATACAATTACAAATACAACAATAAATGTGAAATTTCTACCTATTGATTTATATAATCTAAGTGTTATAAAAAGGACTATACCAATAATAATGGCTCTTATAACATCCTTATTAAAAATATTTGTTCTCTCATCTTCAATCATACTAAAAATTTCAGGTCCATAAGCACTGACATAATAATCATCATAAAGACCAGTAAAGGAAAGTGAGCCCTTAAACAGCAGCAATAATATCAATGGAATAGTGAAAGAAATAAATGTCTTATTTAGTTTATTCAAATTAAAATCGCCAAGAAACTTATGTAGACCAATAACCGAGAGTAATGGAACAGCAAACTCTATAATAATTTGAATTGATGATACAGCTCTAAACTTATTATAAAATGGAAAATAGTCAATAAATAAATTTGTCAATAAAGGAAAGTTTTTACCCCATGATAGAGTCAATGATATCAAAAATGATATCACTATCCACCATTTAAATGGACCCCTTACTATAAATAGAGATAAAATAAAAAGGAAAAAAATTGATGCACCTATGTATGCTGGAGCCTCTAGAATAGGTTGATCTCCCCAATACGTTGGAACTGATGTTACAAAAGAATCAGCTTGCTTTCTCGGTACGTTATTATCAATTAAAAACTTATATAAATCTGAATTTCTTCCAATGTCCTCAGAAGAAGCTCCACCTTGAACCCTTGGTGCAATAAGATTAATACTTTCAAAAATTCCATAGCTATATTGAGTGATATATTCATAATCAAGACCAGTAGAAATCTCTTTATCAGTTCCATCAGGATTTAATTTAAGCTCACTCTGGGATCTTGTTGAATATTTAGAGTAGTCATAAGTAGAAAGAATGTTTGGAGCATTTAAACCTAAAGAGAGTATTCCTGCAACTGTAAATACCCCAATATATTTCATGTACTCTTTAAGGTCATTTTTTTTATAGGAATCGATTAGATAAACAATTATGTATATAGCAAGTAAAATCAACATATAGTAAGTCATTTGATAATGATTTGCCCTAATTTGTAGTGATATACCTAAAAGACTAACTAAAAAACCTGGTAATAGCTTATTCTGCCTTAAAAGAACAAGTCCAGCTACAACTAATGGAATATAGGCAATTGCCAAAGCTTTTGTATTATGTCCAACTTGTAGTATGATTAATAAATAAGTAGAAAAAGCAAATGCAACAGATCCTAATATTGCAATTCTCCATGGAATTTTCAATACCATGAGTAGAATGTACATAGTAAGGAGATATAAAAATAAAGTATGAGCAGGTCTAGGAATAAATCTAAATAAAAGATGGAATGGTGATAATATGTCATAAGCAAACTTTGCTCCTAGTTGAAATGTTGGCATTCCACCAAAAGCATTATCTATCCAGTATACTTCATCTGGGATATTCTCTCTATTTTCTTGAATTTCCCTTGACATTGCCTCATATTGATTTATATCTGACTGATATAATTTTTTACCATCTAGAAGTGGACTATAGAAAATCATAGATAACACAGCAAATCCAATTGCAGTATATAAATGAATTAGAGATTTTCTAATTAAAACTTTATTCATCGATATCCTCATAGTCTATGTATTCTCCGTATTTATCATTTGTTTTTTTCTTATTTGAGTTTGAGGATTTATTGAAATCTGTCTTTTTATTAGCCGATTTAAACATACTTGCAAATATCATTTTGAAGATAGATGGAATTATATACCTAATTATTAGATAAATAGTCAAAAAAGCTAATAGAAACTTCATAGTTTACGCCTTTATCAAATTTAATCAAATCTTGAAAAATAACTATTTATTGGTAACTTGCTTTTTCAAATGAAATCTGACTCAAATATTACCATTAAAGAAGTTTTAGATGGTGATGAATTAAAAAAATTTGTCATGTTCCCTCATACTTTGTATAAAAACTCTAAGTATTGGGTTGCACCTATTATAAAGGAAGAGTTAGAGGTGTTAAATAAAGATACAAACCCTGTATTTAATAACGCATTAGCTCATTATTTTCTTGCGTACATAGACGGAGAAATAGTTGGAAGAATTGCAGCATTAATAAATTGGGTTGAGGTAAAGGATTTAAAAAAGAAGAAAGTAAGGTTTGGATGGTTTGATTTTATAGATGATTTAGATGTTTCAAAAGCTTTACTTGAAAAAGTAATTGAAATAGGTAAAAAGAATAATCTTGAATTTATAGAAGGACCTGTAGGATTTTCAAATATGGATAAGGCTGGCATGTTGATTAAGGGATTTGAGAAAAAAAATACAATGATTACAATGTATAACTATTCTTACTATCAAAATCATATGAAAGCTCATGGATACAGTAAGCTAGCAGAATGGGTTGAATATGAGCTGAAAATAGCAAACTATGATGATTCACCAGAGAAAGTAAAGAAGTTTTCAGATTTGATTCTAAAAAGGTATAATCTTAAGAAATTAAATTTTACATCAACTGAGCAGATTGTTCCTTATGTAGATCAAATGTTTTATTTACTTGGTAAAACATATGATAAGCTTCAAACATTTGTTCCAATTCAGGAATATCAGATAGATTATTATAAAAATAGATTCTTAAAGTACATTAATCCAGGTTTTATTAAATGTGTCGCTGATGAGAATGATGAGCTTGTTGCATTTGCTATCACAATGCCCTCTTTTTCAAATGCACTGAAGAAAATCAATGGTAAGGTTGACTTAATTGGGAAGTTAAGACTATTATATGCTAAAAACTTTAATAGTAAAGGATCTTTATATCTAATTGGAGTTAGACCAGACTTTCAAAATAAAGGGGTAATCGCAATTTTATTCAATGAATTACAAAAGTTCTATAATAAGTTTGGTATTACTGAAGTTGAAACTAACCCTGAACTTATTGAAAATACTGCTATACAGCAACTTTGGAAGAACTACGAGAATAATCAGCATAAAAATAGAGCAACCTTTACAAAGCAGATTTAATCATGTATAATGAAGGAACAATAATTGCTCTATCCTCCCCTCCTGGTTCTGGTGCAATTTCTATAATTAGATTATCAGGGAAAGATTCAATCTCTAAAACTGATAAATTTTTTGAGTCTAAATCTGGAAAGAAATTAAAGGACTCTAATGGTTATTCTATTAGCTACGGTAACTTTTTAGTTAATAAAGAAGTTCTTGATGAAGTTGTAATATCTCTTTATAAAGGACCTCACTCTTATACGGGTGAAGATGTTGTTGAGATATCTTGTCATGGCTCAAATTTCATTCAACAAGAAATAATCTCATCTTTTACTAATTCTGGAGTAAGATTGGCTTCACCAGGTGAATTTACACTAAGAGCTTATTTAAATAATAAAAAAGATTTATCCCAGGCTGAGGCAGTTAGTGATTTAATTGCTTCTGAGTCAAAAGAAGCTCACAGAGTAGCGATGCAACAGATGAGAGGTGGTTATTCTTATGAGATTGAGGAGCTGAGAGAGAAATTAATTGATTTTAAGTCATTAATTGAGTTAGAACTTGATTTCTCTGAGGAAGATGTTGAATTTGCTGATAGAAAAGACTTAAAAGATCTTTTAAATACTCTTGAGAGTAAGTTATCCAGTCTGATTGAGTCATTTACATATGGAAATGTTATTAAAGAAGGTGTAACAGTTACTATTGCCGGTAAGCCTAATGCTGGTAAGTCTTCTCTTTTAAACGCATTAGTTAATGAAGATAAAGCTATTGTATCAGACATTCCTGGTACTACAAGGGATGCAATAGAAGATGTAACAGTTATTAATGGAATAAAGTTCAGATTTATTGATACTGCAGGTATAAGAGAGACATCAGATAAGATTGAATCTATTGGTGTAGAAAGAGCTAAAGGAAAAATAGGCAAATCCAGAGTGTTAATATACTTATTTGATAGGTCAGATATTAGTGAAAATGAGCTAATAAATGAAGTTAAGACCTATAAAAGAGATGATTTAAACATTTTTATAGTTGAAAACAAAATTGATTTATTAAATAAATCAAATTCAGATAGTTACATAGATAATATAAATCAATTAATTAAGTCAAAAAACATAAAATTACTTCAAATTTCAGCTCTAAATCAAACTAATATTGAAGATCTTAAGAATGCCATATCAAAAGACCTAAATCTATCTTCTGAAAATAGTATCGTTATCACTAATTCCAGACACCTTGAAGCACTAAAAAACTCTCTTAAAGCTATTGAGTCTGTAAAAAAAGGATTAAAAGATGGTATTTCTGGTGATTTACTCAGTATTGATCTCAATGATGCTATTATTAATATTTCAATTATTACTGGTAAAATAGATATAGATCAGGATATCTTAGGCTCCATATTCTCTAAGTTCTGCATCGGTAAATAAACTATGTTAATATTTTATGTCAGTAATATTAGCTGTAGCAAACAACTGATTTATAAATTTTTATATATTGATATAATATAAAAACAATTAACTATGAAAAATAAAATTAAAGTTTTACTAAATATTTCAATTATCGCAATGTTTGGATTCTTACTTATTGGTTGCCAGACTAATCAGGAAAGCGATCAATTATCTCAAAATTTGGAGACTTATGAAGAGGTTTGGTCAAAGTTTTTTAATGAAAGAGACATGGATGTGATAAATAGTGAATACTTCACAGATGATGTAACTGTAGTTATTCCAGGTGATAATATAGTCGGAATTGAAGGACTGAAAAATTATTATGGAAATTATTTGACTGGATTTTCTGATGCCGAGTTTACTTTTATTGATTTATTTGGTCAAGGTGACAAACTTGTAAAACACTGGAATTTTAAAGGAACACATGATGGTAATTTTGCAGGAATACCAGCAACTGGTCAGAAATTAAACCTTTATGGCACAACACTAATTTTAATGGAGAATGGAAAAATTAAACAAGAGCAAGATTTTTTTGATAACCTAGATTTCTTAACACAGTTAGGGTTAATGGAATAAAATTAAATAGTATTTATTAAATCTAAACCCTCCTAAATTGGGGGGTTTTTTTATAAATTAGTTATGTGAAATTATTAAACAGTAAAAAGTTCTGGAGATTTATTTTAATTGCAGTTGGAACATAAAAAAGAATAATGGAAAAATTAATGCAATTCAATGGTATCTTCTTCAGAATTTCTTTGTTGTGCTTTCTTTTTTAGGCTCAACTTTAGGATGAAATGTCAAGATGATTTGGTTTATTTAAATATATTTAACTATATAAAAAATTGATGAAAAAATATTTTGTATTTAATGGCACAATAAGTGGATGGAGATATTTCATTAGACTTTTTCTTCAGCAGTTTTTAATATTTTTCTTTGGCTTAGGCCTTTATCTTATGGCTGTTACTGGCTATAAAAGGGCGTCTGCATTATTTGAAGACAAAGCGTTAAGGATTTTCTTTTCATTAAGTATTGTTGTAAACACGATTCTCTCTTCTATTTTTGGATTTATATTAGGTTATGAAAACTATGATTATTCCATTTTTTTTGAGGATACTTTTAGTACTATTTTAACCCTATGTTATTTATTTTTAAATGGATTACACTTTTACTTATGGTTTGCAAACAGTAAAATAAAAGACCATTCAGGTTAAAACGATTTATTACATTTCATGGGGCTCCACAATAATTTCTTTTATTATTTGATTTCCTGTAAAATATCTCCAAACCATTATTATACCTGAAGATTTAGCAAAATCAAAACCATTAGCTGCTCTCATATCAGATATAATTGAGGTTTTTGAAACATAATTTATTCCATTAGTATTTGGCTCTACTTCGTATTTATAAACAAAATATCTATCTCGCTCATTGATTACATCAACCCAAACAATACCTTCTCCAAAGTTCATTGGAAGGTCATAAGTATCTTTAAGTTCAGAAATAATTTCATCGATATACTCACCTCTTTGTTCTCTATCTTTTTCAATATTTGAGAACCTCTGGCCAAGGGTTAAATCTGAATTTGAGTTAATTAACTTAAATGTATCAAACGACTTATAATAGTCTTTGAGCTCTGATGAAAAATACTCAGGAAAAGAATTACCAGTTAAAGTAAAGAGTTTTTTATTTTTGATAAATTGAACAGTAATAGCAACTGAATTTATCTGATTAGATTTTGAAGTGCCACTAAAAATTGCAGTTAAAGCATCTCCAATTCCAAAAAAGTTCTCTTTATCATTTTTTATAATTTCAAAATCATCGAGTAAGAGAGAAGACGAAGACTCAAGAACTTCTTCTTCAATCATATATTCAATGTATTCATCATTATCAAAGTCTAAAAATGCCCTATCGTCTGAATATTTTATTTCTATTACTCCTACAATCTGTCCATCGACAACTTTATTAGCAGATAATAGCATGTATTTATCTTGAGATTCTTCAATTTGATATCCTTCAGGTAAATCAATATCAAACTTTATTTCGTCATTTTGACTATTTGAACACCCTGATAATAAAATAATAAGTACTAATAGTAATTTTTTCATATTTTTTGTTTTATACTGAAAGTAGCAGAAGATTTATTAATATATTTTTGACCATAAAAACCGCAATATAGACACCTATTGTCTTTGGTATTTTAAACTTAAAATCAGGATTCTTTTTAAACATTTCTCTAATAATATATCTCGAAATAAAGAATGTTATAAAAACTGCTAAAACAGCTTGAGAATTACCATCTATATCTTGTAACATCAATTCAATAAGGTAAAATATGACAAACAAAGTAACGTTTGTGTATTTTATAGATTTGTATTTTGAATGTTTATTATTAAACTTACCATTAGACAAAACTGTATATTCTTCCACAATATTATTGAATTGAAATAAGCTTATTGTTTTTAAAGTATAACGTATAAGGCCCTTCGTATTCAAGAGCCATATCAGCACTACTAATTTGAACTCTTCTTGAACTATTAGGCATTCCCCATGAATATCTAACCTGGTCTTCAGTCATGCCAGTGATGATTTTTCTTTCTCTTATTTGTCTTAGGTATTCTGAATTATCAGACGAAAACTTACTCCATGAATCCTTTTCTATAAATGTTTCAGTTGGAAGGGATGCAAGTATACCGCTAACATTAATCCAGTCCTTCCTCTGAACTAAAGGTTCACCTTCTTTAATCTGAACTCTTGGTTGAGTTGTAGAGTACATAAGCTCCTCATTGTTGTTAAACTCAACTAAAAATCCATATTCAGTTATAAATTTGGTAAACTTAACATTAGTAACTACATATTCTTTATTTCCATCAAAAATAATTGAGTTACCTCTGTAACTTGTTTTTGTCTCAAGATGAAGAGGAATATATGTTTTACCTAAAAGTTTTTCTTTTGTTTTATCAATATACTTATTAAAAACATATCTACTTTCAACTGAACTTACGTCCCATACATATACTAAGGAATCAGATTTAATTGTTAATTCAACATTATAGCCATCTTTTTTAGTATCAATTATTTCATATGTTTTATTATCGAAGTTGTCTCTTTCGGAAAAATCAACTCTTTCACCATCAAGATATTTGAAATCAAAATAGGAAATTCCAAAAATTGTTACCTTCTCACCGATTAAACCAGCTACCATTTCTGGAGTTGCAAGTATATCTAATGTTCCATAGCTTCCATCAAATGGAATGGTTTCAACCTCAACCTTCTTAGGCTCTTCTATCTCAATTTGGGCAGAAAGATGTAATGATATTAATGATAATACTAATATTAAAGTTTTTCTCATAACATCAATTTAGATAAATTAATTATTTAATCAAAATAGATATTTATTAACAATATCCTATGAGAAGGATTCACTTTTATAATTATTAATATAGATATGTAGGTATCAAATACCTAACCTTTTAAAACACCAATAAAATCAATAGATTGTAAAAACTGTTACTTTCTGTATTGGGAAGTAAGTAGGTTTCACTATCGTTTATCAAAAAAGGGTTTTTCATACCGAAGTAGTGCTGCTGCACCACCTATCAAAACAGGAAATATTAAATCATCATCCCAAAACCCTTCTAAGGATTTGGATATTATAAGTTGAATTATCAATAGAAAAATTATCATAGCCAAACCACCTAATAAAAAAATCATAAGATTTCTCAATGATAAAGCTGCTTTTAAAAATTTTTTCATTTATTAACCATTATGCTTTTCAATTCCAGAGTCTTTAAACAATATAAAAAATATAAAAATAACACTTGGTATTGTTATCAAGTCTATAATTGCAATATCTTCTGACTGCCCAAGATTTATATTAAAAAGATAGTATACTTCCAGAAATAAATCCAATGAAATTGAAATGTAAAATAATTTTTTACCTAAATCTATTCTGTCTTTAAAAACAGCACTCATTCTTTTGTATCTAAATGAATACAAGATTAAATAAATAAAAAGGCCGAAGAGAGAACCAGCATAATAATTTACTTCTTCTAATATAACATAAACAATTGTTAATGGTAATCCTATGATTAAGCTTCTAAAAAAATATGTTTTGCCTGAAATTGTGCCTTTATAATTAAACCATTTTTTCATTTCTCTAAAAAATATACTCAACTAAATAAAAGATAACGTGTCCTAAAGCGTAACCAAAATAAATAAGAACCAAAGTCCAAACAGTTTTTTCGGTCTTTGTAGCATCATCTTTAAATCTGCAGAGATAATCCTTAAATGGATTTCTAATTTTCATAATTTTAATATATAAAAAAAGCCTGTCGATTTAGTAACCAGACTTTTTCACTTTAATTGAATATATAGAAGACAAATTCCAACTATTATTAAGCAGATGATACATACTTTAGTGACCCAATCAATTTTCTTCATATCTCTAATATAAAAAAACCCCTTAATAAAAAGAGGGTTTTGACAAATGATTATATTTGACTAATTAATAAAATTTAAAATGAAAAATATATATTTTCTATTTTGTCTATTTTTTATTTTTTCATGTTCAGAACAAAAAAATGGTGATCTAGAGGGTTCTTGGATTAGAACGGGAACAATAAATTATCTTGGAGGAGAGCCTGTTGACACTATACCATTTGAAGGTATATTTTTTGAAGTATACACTAAAGGTTCATACTCTCTTTTAATGAATGAAATAAAAATTGACCCTGTTACGCTAGAAGACACTGATAATGGTAGCTCAGAAGCGGGGATGTATTTATTAGAAGATAATATGCTAAAAAAGAAAGTATATTATGGAACTGGTTGGATAGGAGAAGTAATAGATAAAATGAGAGATCCAGCTAAAGACTTCATAGAAGTTGAGTTTGAAGTTGATTATGGAAAAAATCATTTATCTAAACTAATTCGATTAGATTCAATAGGTAACGGCTTCGCAGAATATTACACTAGAGTTGAGTAGTTCTTAATTAGCTATAAGTCTATTTTTTTATTTATTTTACAGTTATGGAAGCCATTGATTACATTTTTATATTCTGCGGTATACTTGGCATTTTTGCAATATTGGTATTAATAATACATTCCTTTATTCCAAAAGATTTGATGATGGAGAGCAGTGAAATTAATATTAAAAGAGGCAAAAAAATTGGTTCTATAATTGGTATTATCATCGGGCTTTTTATTGGCTATTACCTATGGGTAAATGGTTATTTCGATTTTTTCTAAATTAAAATATGAAAATCAACAAAAATTGGTTAATTAACAATGCAATGCCTGTATTCTTTATAGGTTTTTTTATTTCATTAGCAGATAGTCTTATTGGAAGGTATATCTATATTGGTTGGGTTATTATGTTAATTTCATTCTATTTAATGTACTTATCAAAAACCCAGAAATAATTAAGCTGGCTTTATGAAACATATTGTTATAATAATATTTTTACTATCATCATCTAATTTATACTCTCAAATGTTAGATTTACCAGCACTAAGGCTAAGTGATAGGTTTTCAAAACCTCATAGAACCTTAAATACAACTATTGCTGATAGATCTTTATTTCAGCAATATTATAATAATACTAATTTAACACTGGATTCCGTTATTAGATATCATTTTTACACCTCAATTAATTTGAATTCAAAACAAAATCAATTAATTAGTATGGATGGAACTAAATTTAATCTTTCATCTAAAAATGCTAAAGATTTGACTGATGAAATTATTTCACTAGTAAGTAATATGTATTTTGGTAAAAGAGAGTTTCTAGAGTTTAAAAAACTATTAAGAAATAGAAAATAGTGTAAAGTTTATTTTGAACCTCCTAGTCGCCACATAAGAATTCCCCCACTTATAAACATCCATATTGAATAGGCACCAGTTGGGAGACCCATTTCGACATTGTTCAGTATAGTTGTGGCAATTACAAAGGCTAATGTTCCATTTTGAATACCACTTTCAATTGTAATTGAAATTTGACTTTTCCCTTTAACAGCAAATAATTTCGCAGTCATAT
>CACKBZ010000015.1 GCA_902598525.1 uncultured Bacteroidota bacterium | reverse complement strand
AAAACTTCATCCCATGTTGTCTTCTCCTCAATATCTCGATATATTCTATTCTCTATAAATATTCTTTCAAGAGATATAGAATGCCACTGATTTTCAAGTTCATTTAACTGTATTTCCAGTTCTTTCTTAAGTAAATCTTTAGTATTATCTGTAGATATCTTTAATATTTCTCTTACACCTAAAAAATGAGGCTTATTGTCTGATATAATACAACATAGAGGGGAAATGGATACTTCACATTGAGTAAATGCGAATAAGGAATCAATTGTCTTCTGAATTGATGCACCAGATGGCAGATAAACTAATATTTCAACTTCAGCTGAGGTATTATCCTCAATTTTTTTGATTTTAACTTTACCTTTTTCAGAGGCTTTAATTATTGACTCAATTAATGATGCTGTAGTAGTTCCATAAGGAATCTCTTTTATAACTATAGTATTTTTATCATACTTCTCAACAGTCGCCCTAACTTTAATTTTACCACCTCTGTTACCATCATTATAATTTGAAACATCGATGCTACCACCAGTTTGAAAATCAGGAAAGAGTTTAAAACTCCTTCCTTTTAAGTATTTTACACTTCCATCAATTAGTTCATTAAAATTATGAGGCAATATTTTAGTAGAAAGCCCTACAGCTATACCTTCAGCGCCTTGAGCCAATAACAATGGAAATTTTACTGGTAAATGAATAGGTTCTTTTTTTCTACCGTCATATGAAAGCTGCCAATTAGTTGTTTTTGGATTAAAAACAACCTCTAAAGCAAATTTTGACAATCTTGCTTCAATGTATCGAGAAGCTGCAGCTCTATCACCAGTATATATATTTCCCCAGTTTCCTTGCATGTCAATAAGTAATTCCTTTTGCCCAACTTGAACTATAGCATCAGATATACTTGCATCTCCGTGAGGATGATATTGCATAGTATGACCAACAATATTTGCAACTTTATTATATCTTCCATCCTCTAAATCAAACATTGAGTGAAGTATTCTTCTTTGAACTGGTTTTAGACCGTCCATTAGATCAGGAACAGCTCTCTCAAGAATTACATAGGAAGCATAATCAAGGAACCATTCTTTGTACATACCCCCAACTTTAGTGAGGTAATTTGAATCTTCTGTATTTATATTATCATTTATATCACTCATCAGAATTATCATTCAAAAGATCTAGTTCAACTTTGAGGTTTTCAATAATAAATTGCTGTCTATCTGGAGTGTTTTTACCCATATAGAAACTTAAAAGATTTTCAATTGTAGTTGAGTGGTCAATAACTACAGGGTCTAACCTCATGTCATCACCTATAAAGTTTTTAAATTCATCAGGTGAAATTTCTCCAAGTCCCTTAAATCTAGTAATCTCAAACTTACTATTTGATGAATTTAATATTTCATTTTTTTCTGCATCACTATAGCAATAATGAGTTTTTTCTTTATTTCTAACTCTAAAAATTGGAGTCTGTAGTATATAGAGATGGCCATTCTTTATAAGTTCAGGGAAGAACTGCAAGAAAAAAGTTATAATTAAAAGCCTAATGTGCATTCCATCAACATCAGCATCTGTTGCAATAACTATATTATTGTATCTTAGATCCTCCATACTATTCTCTATATTTAATGCAGCTTGGAGAAGATTGAATTCTTCATTTTCATATACAATTTTTTTTGTCATTCCATATGAGTTAAGGGGTTTACCTCTTAAGCTAAAAACTGCCTGAGTATTTACATCTCTTGATTTTGTTATTGATCCACTTGCTGAGTCTCCCTCAGTAATAAAAATTGTTGAATCAAGTCTGTTTGATTTTTTTAATTCATTTAAATGGACCCTACAATCTCTTAGTTTTTTATTATGGAGGTTAGCTTTCTTTGCTCTTTCCCTAGCAAGTTTTCTAATTCCTGATAATTCTTTTCTTTCTCTTTCTGCTTGGACTATTTTACTTTGAATATAGTCAGCGATTTCAGAGTTTTTATGTAAGTAATTGTCTAAATTTTTCTTTATAAAATCATTAATGAATACTCTTACTGACTTTAATCCTTTACCCATTTCAGTAGAACCTAATTTTGTTTTTGTCTGCGACTCAAAAACAGGTTCCATTACTTTAATGCTTATTGCAGAAATTATTGATTTTCTTACATCTGATGAATCATAATTCTTACCATAAAATTCTCTAATTGTTTTAACCAGAGCTTCTCTAAATGCCGCTTGATGAGTACCCCCTTGTACAGTATATTGACCATTAACAAAAGAATAGTATTCCTCACTATATTGGGTTTTTGAGTGTGTTATAGCTACTTCTATATCATCCCCTTTTAAATGAATAATCGGATATAAAAAATCTTCAACATTTGATTGGTCTTCAATTAAATCTTTTAGACCAGATTCTGAGATGAACTTAACACCATTAAGTTTTATTGTAAGACCTGGATTAAGATATACGTAGAACTTTATCATTTTTTCTACGTATTCTAACCTATATCTATAGTTTTTAAAGATTGTTTTATCTGGAGTGAACTCAACATATGTCCCATTTTTATCTTCAGAACTATTCATCTCCTCATTGACCAAAACACCAAGCTCAAAATCAGCAGACTTGGTTTTACCGTCTCTCGTTGATAATACTTTAAAAGAAGAGGATAATGCGTTTACAGCTTTAGTTCCAACACCGTTAAGTCCAACTGATTTTTTAAATGCTCTAGTATCATATTTACCTCCAGTATTCATTTTTGATACAACATCAACTACTTTTCCTATTGGTATACCTCTTCCATAATCCCTAACAGATACGATATCTTCATCAATTTTAATATCAATAACTTTTCCTTCCCCCATTACAAATTCATCTACACAATTGTCTATAATCTCTTTAAGAAGAACATATATTCCATCATCAGGGGAAGATCCATCACCAGACTTACCAATATACATACCTGGTCTAAGCCTAATATGCTCTCTCCAGTCTAAAGATTTTATATTTTCTTCTGTATAATTTGATGTATTAGTCATTTTTATAAATATACTAAATGTTAAATCTAAAGTGCATTATATCTCCGTCAGAAACAATATATTCCTTCCCTTCAAGTCTCATTTTACCTGCTTCTTTAACTTTTAACTCAGAACCTAATTCTATATAATCATTATAGCTTATGACTTCGGCACAAATAAATCCTTTCTGAAAATCAGTGTGAATTTGACCTGCTGCATCATAAGCAGAATCTCCAACTTTTATTGTCCATCCTCTAACTTCTTTTTCTCCAGCGGTAAAGTAAGAATGGAGGTTTAATAATTTATATGATGCTCTAATTAATTTATTTGAACCTGATTCTTCTAATCCCAAGTCATCAAGGAACATCTGTTTTTCATCTAAAGAATCAAGTTCATTAATTTCAGATTCAATTTTTGCAGAAATGATTATAATATCTGAACTTTTATCATGAACTTCTTTTTTAACCATTTCTACGTAATCATTACCATCAACAACATCTGACTCTCCTACATTACATACATAAAGAATTGGCTTAAAAGATATAAGTTCTAATGGTTTTATAAAATCTCTAAATTCATCTTCAGAGAAATCACCTAAATTAACATTAGTAGTTTCTAAGGACAATTTGACTCTTTCTAAAATTTCAATTTCTTTTTTTGCTTCATTTCCACCAGATCTTAATGTTTTTTTTACTTTATCTAACCTCTTATCAACAATTTCAATATCTTTCATAATAAGCTCATACTCTACTACTTCTTTGTCAGACAATGGATTAATTTTTCCATCTACATGAACTACATTTGGATCTTCAAAACATCTTAAAACATGGATTATAGCATCTGTTTCCCTAATATTTGACAAAAATTTATTTCCAAGACCTTCACCCTTACTTGCACCTTTAACTAAACCAGCGATATCAACTATCTTAACAGTTGTGGGAATTAACTTTTCTGGGCCTATTAGTTTATTAAGAGCATCTAATCTTTTATCAGGAACATTAACAATACTCACATTTGGATCAATAGTACAGAATGGGTAATTCTCACTTTGAGCTTTACTTTGAGATAGACAATTAAAAAGAGTTGACTTACCTACATTGGGTAATCCTACAATTCCTACTTTCATTAATTATTCATGCATAAATTTCTGTTTTGACAAGAGTTCGTTCTCTGTCTCAACATTATTTTCATCAGGTACACAGCAATCCACAGGACAAACAGCTGCACATTGAGGTTCTTCATGAAATCCCATACACTCAGTACATTTATCAGGAACAATGAAATAAACTTCATCTGATATTGGTGAATTTATACTTTCGGAGTTAACCTTTTTACCATTAGGTAAAACTACATCACCTTTTAAGTTGGTACCTTTACTGTAATCCCATGATTCTTGACCTTCGTAAATTGCATTATTTGGACATTCAGGCTCACAAGCCCCGCAATTTATACATTCGTCTGTAATTATTATTGCCATATTATTTTCAGCAAAAATAACATCTATTGTTTAATCTTTGTTAACAATTTTTACATAATTTAAAATTGTCTATTATTGGTTATTAAATCAGAGTTTAGATATTTGCATTGATTAATGAAAAATAAAGTACATAATTTTAGTGCTGGCCCCTCAATACTCCCTAATATAGTTTTTGAACAAGCTTCATCAGCAATTGAGAATTTTAATAATACGGGCTTATCAATATTAGAAATATCTCATAGAAGCAAAGATTTTATGGATGTTCTTGAAGAAGCAAGATCTTTAGCTTTAGAAATTTCAGATCTTGATACAAACAAATATTCCTGTCTTTTTCTCCAAGGTGGTGCAAGTATGCAATTTTTGATGACTGCACATAATTTCCTTAACAAAAACGCAGCTTATATAAACACAGGTAGCTGGTCCACTAAAGCTATAAAAGAGGCTAAATTATATGGAAATGTTACTGAAATTGCTTCATCCTCTGATAAAAATTTTAATTATATACCAAAAGACATAATCATTAATGATAATTATGATTACTTACATTTAACATCAAATAATACAATTTTTGGAACACAGTTCCATTCATTTCCATCATCTGATTCCCCTTTAATAGCTGATATGAGCTCTGATATTTTTTCAAGAAAGATCGATTTATCAAAGTTTGATCTTATTTATGCAGGAGCACAAAAAAACTTAGGTCCTGCAGGTGCTACAATGGTTATTATTAATAAAGAATTATTAGATAGAGTTCAAAGGGATGTGCCATCTATGTTAAGCTATAAAGTACATATTGAAAAAGACAGTTCTTTTAATACCCCACCCGTATTTTCAATCTATTGTATTTTATTAAACCTAAGACTAATAAAGCAAGAAGGCATAGATAGTATTAGTGAGAAAAATAAAATTAAATCAGATTTTATATATAATGAAATTGATAGAAATAAATGTTTTTCTGGATTTTCCGAGGTTTCAGATAGAAGCATAATGAATGCTACATTTAATATTAACGAAGGCTTTGACGTTGATTTATTTAATAAAATATGCTCAAACAATAATATATCTGGAATTAATGGACATAGGTCGGTTGGAGGTTATAGAGCTTCAATCTACAATGCTCTTCCCTTAGAAAGTCTAAATATATTAATTGATGCAATGAAAGAGTTTGAATTAAGTCAAGAATAAATGAAAGGACTAAATATATTTTTTTTAACTGGGCTAATATTAATTTCTTGCAGTGCAGATCATGAAAAATCTGATCATGAAGTTGATCATGACATTTATGAAATGAGAGTTTATTATACTTATGATGGAAAATTTAATGATATAATTTCTCGATTTGAAAATCATACAACTAAATTATTTGATAAACATGGTTTCAATAATGTTGGATATTGGACAACTGTAAAGATGGATTCTATATCATTTGCTGATAAATTCATTTTTCAAAATGACGGAAAAGAAGCATTAGTCTATATTGTATCATTTAAGGATATGAAAAAAAGAGATGAGTCATGGGATAACTTTATAAATGACCCTGAGTGGATTAGAGTTTTTGAGGAGAGCAGAAAAGATGGTCCTATTGTTAAAGAAATTGAACAGGTATTTCTATCTCCAACAATTTTTTCAAATTTAAATTAATAGTATGAAGATTTTAGCAAATGATGGTATATCAGAATCTGGAAAAAATAAACTTGAGGAATATGGATTCGAAGTTGACCTTACAAAGGTTTCTCAAGAACAACTTGTTAGCTATATTAATGATAATCATATAGTAGTAATATTAGTTAGAAGTGCTACACAGATAAGAGCCGATATAATTGATAATTGTCCTTCAATAAAAATAATTGGTCGAGGTGGAGTTGGTATGGACAATATTGATGTTGATTATGCTAAGTCTAAAGGTATAAATGTTATTAATACACCTGCTGCGTCTTCAAAATCTGTAGCTGAATTAGTTTTTTCTCATCTATTTGGATGTGTTAGATTTCTTCATGAGTCTAATAGATCTATGCCTTTAGATGGTGATTCAAAGTTTAAAGAACTTAAAAAAGCATATGCAGGAGGTAAGGAATTAGCTGGAAAAAAAATTGGTATTATTGGATTTGGCAGAATAGGACAAGAAGTTGCAAAGATTGCAATAGGTATTGGAATGAATGTTATTTTTTATGATAAATTTATTGAAGAGACATCATTAGACATTGAATTTTTTGATGGTCAAAATATTACATTCAATTTGGTTTCCCATACATTTGACGAAGTTCTTGAAAATTCAGATTTTATTTCTGTTCACATTCCCGCGTCAGATAAATATATAATTGATTCAAAAGAAATAGGGAAGATGAAAGATGGTGTTGGATTGTTAAATTTATCTAGAGGTGGTATAGTTAACGAAGAGGAGCTTTTAAAGAGTATTAATTCAGGAAAGGTTTCTTTTGCAGGGATTGACACCTTTGAGAATGAACCAGTTCCTTCCATGAAATTATTAATGAATTCTAATATTTCACTTACTCCTCACATAGGCGCAGCAACAACTGAGGCTCAAGACAGAATTGGAGTTGAACTTGCTGATAAGATTAATGAAATTTTAAATTAATGAATAGGCTCAAAGAGAAGTGGGGTATAAAATCTAATTTTCAATTAGTAATTATACTTATTGTCTTTGCTATCACTGGCTCTATAAGTGCTTTGATATCAAGCCCAATAATTGACTTTATTTTTGGTGAGTCTGATATAAATGGTATAGTAAAATTTATACTTCAGCTATTTATCATAATGCCAATTTATCAAGTACTACTTTTATTTTTTGGATATATATTTTTTCAGTTTAACTTTTTTTTCAAGTTTGTTAAAAAGTTTCTAAAGCTTTTCGGACTAGGTTTTTTATTCAGAGATTAACTCTGAGAACAATGATCTCAACTTATTTAATTTTGGACTAATTACTGCCTGACAATAAGCATTTTCAGGATTTTTTGTGAAATAATCATGATGATAATCTTCTGCAATATAAAACTTTTGAATGTCGTTAACTTCTGTAACAATTTTATCGCTAAAAATACTTTGACTTTCAAGTTCTTGAATAAAGTTTACTATGAATGATCTATCATCTGGTTTACAAAAAATTGCAGACCTATATTGAGTTCCAACATCTGCACCTTGTCTATTAATAGAGGTTGGATCGTGAACAGTAAAAAAGATATTTAATATTTGATCCAAAGTAATTATTTCATTATAGTCTAACTTAACTACTTCAACATGGTTAGTGTAGCCTTCACATACTTCTTCATATGTTGGATTATGTGTATCTCCACCCATATATCCAGGAGATATTGAGATTATTCCATTTACTTTTTTATAGACTGATTCAATACACCAGAAACATCCACCTCCTAAATATATACTATTATTCATTTTTAGATTATAAACAAAAAAGTTTAATATTGTAAAATTATGGAATTATTACTATCAGCTAAAGGTATTTCAAAAAGTTTTCAAGGAAGAAAAGTTCTTGATGGAATTAATGTTGAAATAAGAAAATCTGAAATCATTGCTATTACAGGTACATCTGGAGCAGGCAAAACAACCTTATTAAATATTCTAAGCACACTTGATATTCCTGATGATAAATCAAATTCATCATTAGAAATTGATGGTCAAAATATTTTTAATCTAAATAATAGTGATTTATCGAAATTAAGAAATACAAAGATCGGATTCGTTTTTCAGTTCCATGAACTAATTCCAGAATTAAATGTAATCGAAAATATTTGTCTTCCCGGATGGATCAGAAATGATAGAAAAGTGAATGATAATGCTAATAATTTGATTAACTATTTTGGTTTAAATGAATTAAAAAATAAAAAACCAAATACACTCTCAGGTGGGGAAAAGCAGAGAGTTGCAATTGCTAGGGCTATGATAAATAATCCTAAGATTATATTTGCTGATGAACCTACTGGAAATCTTGACTCACAGAATTCTAAGATCTTATTTAATTTATTTTTTAAACTCAGAGATGATTATGATTGTTCCATTGTAATTGTAACTCATAATCCTAAAAATGCTGATAAATGCGATAGAAAACTCCAAATTATTGATGGTAAAATCAAAAATTAATATTCTAGATTTAAAAGATTTTCTAGACGAAAAATCCTATCAATATGAAAGTCTGGAATTTATAAAAGATGATCCTATCATGGTCCCTCATTCTTTTAATAAAAAACAAGATATTGAAATATCTGGATTTATTACATCAGTAATTTCTTGGGGAAATAGAAAATCCATTATCAATAGTGCAAAGAAAATTATTGAATTTATGGATTACTCTCCATATGATTTTATTATAAATCATACCGATAAAGATTTAATTAAGAAAAAAAAATCAATTCATAGAACCTTTAATTCTGATGACTTAAATTATTTTTTTATATCATTAAAAAATATTTATTCAAAACATAATGGTTTAGAGGATATACTAGCTAACAAATCAAATGGAAATAATCTACAGCAACGTATTTCACAATTTAAAGAATTGTTCTTTTGTCTGAGTCATCCTAAAAGAACAAGAAAACACCTCCCCTCTCCCATTGATGGATCAAGTGCTAAAAGATTTAATATGTTTTTAAGGTGGATGGTTAGATCGAATGATAAGGGGGTTGATTTTGGATTATGGAATAAAATAAATAAATCTGAGCTTTCTATACCATTAGATGTTCACACAGGTAGAATAGCTAGAATACTAGGCCTTCTGGAAAGAAATATCAATGACTCAAAAGCTGTCAAAGAAATTGATTTAAAATTAAGGGAAATGGATCCTCAAGATCCAGTAAAATATGACTTTGCGTTATTTGGATTAAGTGTTTATGAAAATTTTTAATAGAATTTTACCTTGAATAAATAAGTTTATTTAATTTTGTTAAATTCTTTTTTAAATGAGTATACTCTTAAAAAACGCAACTATAGTAGACGGTAAGAGTAATTTAAATTTCAAAACAAAAGATATCCTTATTAATGATGGTAATATAGTAGATATTGCTGATACTATAAATACCAAAGCATCTCAAACAATTAAACTTGAAAATCTTCATGTTTCTAGAGGTTGGATGGATACATCAGTATGTTTTGGAGAACCTGGCTTTGAAGAAAGAGAAACTATTTCAAATGGACTCGAAACTGCTGCATCAAGTGGTTTTACTTCTATATTATTAAATCCAAATTGTGATCCAGCCATTGACAATCACTCATCTGTTGAATTCCTTAAAAGGAAGTCAGCTGAAACTACTACTGAAATATATCCAATTGGAAGTCTAACAAATAATTCAAAAGGGGAAGAACTTGCATCATTATACGACATGAAGGTTGCAGGTGCAGTTGCTTTTGGTGATTATAAGCAAACAGTAAAGGATACATCTCTCCTTAAAATCTCTTTGGAATACTCAAAAACATTTGGAGCAAGAATCATTTCATTTTCACAGGATAATTTTTTATCTGAAAATGGAGTTATTAATGAAGGTATAATTAGCACGAAACTTGGATTGAAAGGTATTCCTTCAATATCAGAGTCAATAAGTATTTTTAGAGATATAGAAATTTTAGAATATTCTGATGGTAAGATACATTTTCCGTTTGTCAATACTAAAAGAGGTGTTGAGCTTATAAGAGATGCCAAAAAAAGGAATTTAGATATTACATGTAGTGCTAGTTTAGCCCATATTAGTCTTAGTGATGAGGATATTATTGACTTCAATACTGATTTTAAACTAATACCACCCCTAAGAGGCTCGTCAGATGTTCAAGCTATAAAACAGGGTATAATAGATGGAACAATTGATTATGTAACAAGTATGCATGAGCCAATAAATGATGATTATAAAAAAGTTGTTTTTGATCATGCACTTCCAGGGTCTATTTCTTTAGAATGTGCGTTTGGTATCCTGTGTAATAATTTTACACTTGAGAAGTCAATCGACATACTAACACGAAGAAAAACTATTTTCAATATCGAAGACTTCCCTATTGAAATCGGGTCAAAAGCAAACTTGACAATCTTTAATCCTGAATCAAATTATGTTTTTTCAAAGAAACATATTCTTTCATCTTCAAAAAACTGTGCATTTATAGGTTTAAATATGAAGGGTGTTGTGTATGGCTCTATTAATAATAGTAAAGCTACATTAAATAGATTATGGACCTAGAATATTTAATAAGAAGATCAGACATATCATTAAGGCCATCAAGTATTTTTATGTTTCATGGATACGGCAGTAACAAAGATGATCTTTTTTCTCTAGAGCAATTATTACCAAAATCATACTCTATTATTTCTTTCAATGCACCTATATCCCTTCCATTTGGAGGATATTCTTGGTTTAATATAGATTATACAGATATCATTGAAAACAATCTTGATAAAAGATATAAAGAGATAAATGAAAGTGTAGAAATGATTTTAAATAACATTAATTCATTAATTAAAAAAGAGAATCTTAATTCAGATGATATATCAATCCTAGGGTTTAGCCAGGGTGGAAGTATTTGTTGGAAGCTAGGTCTTGACAATAGTTCATTATTTAGAAGAGTTATACCGTTAAGTTCTTTCATTCATCCCAGCTACCTTAATAATGAGCTTGAGTCATATAAGGATAAACTAATATACTGTTCACATGGGTCTTTAGATGATGTTATTCCACTTAGTCTTGTAGATGAGCATATTCTTAATCTATCTAATAAGAATAATTTAACTTATGACAAATTTGACTCTGGCCACACTATATCCCAAGAAAATTTAGTTAGATTAATAAACTGGATAAATCAAACAAAGATTTAATCTAATTCTAATACAAGTCCGTCATAAGCTAAAGAGACATTATTTGGAAGTTTATTACAAACTTCTTCATGGAAACCCATGTTATGGCTAATATGAGTAAAATAAGTAGATTTTGGATTTATTTGCTTAATTATTTCAAGTGCTTCATCTACATTTAAATGAGATGGATGTGGGTCAAACCTTAAAGCATTTATAACTAAAACATCTAAATTATTCAACTTCTCTAATTCCTCTATTTCAATTGTCTTAACATCAGTTAAATATGCAAAACTATTAATCCTAAAACCAAGAACAGGTAATCTCATATGCATAGACTCGATAGGTATTATTTCAAGATCTCTTATCTTAAAATTATAATTTTTATCAATTAAGTTTATCTCAAAATCTGGAGCACCTGGATATCTTTTATCTTTGTCGAATATATATGCAAATCTTTCTTTTAGTGATTTTAATACTCTCTCATGCAGATAGATTGGAATCTTTCCCTGTCTAAAGAAAAAGGGACGAGTATCGTCAATTCCCGAAGTATGATCAGCATGTTCATGAGTAAAAATAATTGCATCTAATTTATTACAATTAGCATTCAGCATTTGCTGTCTAAAGTCAGGTCCACAATCAATATTAAAATTAATACCGTTAGTCTCTATGTGAATAGACGATCTTAGTCTTTTATCTTTTGGATCCTTACTAAAAGAAACAGGATGATCACTACCTATAACAGGTATACCCTGTGATGTACCAGATCCTAAAAAAGTTATTTTAAGCACACATAAATCTATGATAATTTATTCTTATTTATGATTTAATCTTTGTAATTTTATAAAAAAATTTGATGAATATTATTCTTCCTGGGGATAAGGATTACGAATCAAGACCTTCAGTCCAGAGAAAGTCCTTAAGAATAAATCTAAACGAAAATATTTACGGAACTTTTGTTGAGATAGGTGCTGGCCAAGAAGTAGCTAGACATTTTTACAGAGTTGGAGCTGCCTCTGGTACTATTGCTAAATCAATGAGCGCATATGACAAAAGTTTTAGTGACAGTATATATGGGAAAGAAGACGATTCAAGATATGTTACACAAACAAGACTTGACAAGATGCTATCCCATGAAATGAATCTTCTCGAAAAAAGAATCTCAAGAGAGAAATATCCAGATAAATTCTTCTTTGTATACGCAAACACTGTTGCAACAATTGATTTTGTAAAAAAATTTAAAGGTCATGGATGGATGGGTATTAGGTTTCAGACAGACCCGAATGATGAGTACTCCGAAATTAAACTACATTTAAGATTTCATCAAAATGAAGCGAAGCTTCAACAAGAGAGCCTAGGTATAATGGGTGTTAATCTTATTTATGGTGCTTTTTATAAGCACAACGAGCCTCTTAAATTGATGAAATACTTATATGACCATATTGATGATCAATCAATTGAAATTGATACTATCAATTTTAGTGGTCCTCTTTTTAAAGATGTTGACAATAGATTAATAAGTCTTGAACTAGTTAGATTAGGAATGACCGATGCAGTTGTTTTTGACGAAACTGGAACTAATGTTTTACCAGCTCAAGTTCTGTACAAAAAAAATATATTAACTCTAAGAGGAAGCTATAGGCCAATAACTAAGGTAAATGAAGAAATGTTCAAGAAATCTCTTGAAGCATTTCTTGAGGAAAAAGGTGTTAAAGAGGAGAATACAATTGTATTACATGAAATTACTCTATCTAACTTAAGATCTACAGGAGATATTGATGATAGTGACTATTTAGATCGTGCAAAATTACTATGTTCACTTGGTCATATGGTTATGATTTCAAACTTTTCAGAGTATTACAAGCTTGTTAAATATTTAACTATGTATACAAAAAAACAACTTGGTCTTACAATGGGAGTAACAAATCTTATTGAAATTTTTGATGAAAAATATTATGACGGTGTAAAAGGAGGAATACTGGAGGCCTTTGGTAATATTTTTAAGAATAATATGAAAATTTACTTATATCCAGTATTAGATAAAAAAGAAGACACTGTAATCGATTCTACTAACCTAAAACTTGAGGATAACATGAAAGAATTTTATAAATACTTCAAGGTTAATGATAAAATTCGTGATTTAGAATTCAATAAAGATTATCTCAATATTTTCTCTAAAGACGTTCTAAAACAAATAAAAAATAGTACTCCTGGATGGGAAGATAAACTTCCAGATGGTGTCTCTGAAATGATAATAAAGAAAAAGATGTTTGGATATAAATAGCTAATCAAGAATTTGATCAGCGTGCTCTTTTGTTTTAACCTTATCAATAACTCTTTCAATAATTCCTTCTTCATCAATTATAAATGTTGTTCTAAGAACACCTTCATATTCATTTCCTCTAAACTTCTTCTTACCCCAAACTCCAAAAGCCTTAATCAGCTCTTTTGAATCGTCAGCTAAAAGATTATACTTAAATCCATACTTACCAGCAAATTTATTTTGTTTATCTACTGTATCAGGACTAACTCCAATTATCTCATAACCCTGAGAAGTTAATTTTGCGTAATTATCATTAAGATTGCAACTCTGAGCAGTACAACCTGGCGTATTAGCTCTTGGATAAAAGAAAAGAATAACCTTCTTACCCTTGAAATCTGCAAGATTAATAGTATCTCCGTTGTGTGTTGTTACATTTATATTTGGTATATTATCGCCTACTTTTAACATATAATTTTTTTTTCAAAAGTAATTAAATGAAACTAAAAGAAAAAGTTGAATTTCTAATAAATAAACTTGAGGAAATTTATCCAACACTTGAAATCCCATTAGATCATAAAGATACTTATACTCTTTTAATTGCTGTTCTTCTTTCTGCTCAAAGTACTGATAAGAAAGTAAACGAGATTACACCTAATTTATTTAGCAGGGCAGATAATCCTTATGATATGATAAAATTATCAATTGATGAAATTAGAGAGATAATCAAGCCTGTTGGCCTCTCCCCTACAAAGTCAAAAGGTATTTGGAATTTATCAAAAATATTAATTGATAAATACAATGGTAAAGTTCCAGAGGATATTAGTAAGCTGGAGGAACTTCCCTCTGTTGGTCATAAAACAGCAAGTGTTGTAATATCTCAAGGATTTGGTCAGCCTGCCTTTCCAGTTGATACTCACATTCACAGGCTTATGTATAGATGGGGTTTATCAAATGGGAAAAATGTAGAAAAAACCGAAAGAGATGCTAAAAGAATTTTTCCTATTGAAAAATGGAATGAACTTCACTTAAGAATAATATTTTACGGTAGAGAATATTGTCCTGCCAGAGGATGGGATATTAACAATGATATAATAACAAAAACTATTGGAAGAAAATCAATTCTCAGATCTTTAATCAACGAGACTTAATTTTCTATTTTTAATATTATGTTAAATGTTAAGAATGTTGAAAGAATAGATACTAAAACCTGTATTTAATAATTTCTTATTGAGTAATTTTGCATTTTCTAAGGCTTAATGAAAGATCTTTCAAAAATTGATCCTAAACATAATATTATAATCAAAGGTGCGAAACTTCATAACCTGAAGAATATTGATGTTGTAATACCTAGAAATAAATTTACTGTTGTAACTGGCTTATCTGGATCTGGTAAATCGTCTTTAGCATATGATACACTTTATGCTGAAGGTCAGAGAAGATATGTAGAAAGCTTATCATCATATGCTCGTCAATTTATGGGTAAGCTAAATAAACCAAAAGTCGATTACATAAAAGGTATATCACCTGCAATAGCTGTTGAGCAAAAAATTAACACATCAAATCCTAGATCAACTGTGGGAACTAAAACTGAGATTTATGATTACTTGAAGCTTTTATTTGCAAGAATTGGCAAAACATATTCCCCTATTTCAAATAAAATTGTGAAGAAAGATTCTGTATCTGACGTTGTAGATAAAATTTCAAGTTTTGACATTAATACTAAGCTTTTGATTTTATCTCCAATTGATTCATCCTCCAAAGAAAAATCAAAAATGAGAATTGAAATACTTAAAAAGCAGGGATTTGCAAGAATTTTTAAAAGCGGTAAAATTATAGACATTAATGAGGTAAATGGAAAAGAGATTATAGATTTTAAATTAGTAGTAGATAGATTAGTTGTGAAAGATGACGATAGTTTTAAGTCAAGGGCATCTGATTCTGTAGAGCTATCTTTTTATGAGGGAAATGGCTCTTGTTCTATATATAATGTTGATCTAAAAAGTGAAATATTTTTTTCTAACAAATATGAATTAGATGGTATAGACTTCATTGAGCCATCTTTACATCTATTTAGCTTTAATAACCCATTTGGTGCATGTAAAAATTGTGACGGCTTCGGAGAAACTATAGGTATTGATGAAGAACTTGTAATACCAAATAAGGGTTTGTCAATATATGATGATGCAATAGCTCCATGGAGAGGAACCGGTTTAAGAAAGTATTATATGAAATTGATAAATAATGCAGATAGCTTTAAATTCCCTATATATAAGCCCTACAATAAGTTATCTAAGAAGGAAATCGAAATTCTATGGGATGGAAATGAGCATTTTACTGGAATTAATAAATTTTTTAAGTACCTAGAGAAGAAAAACTATAAAATTCAAAATAGAGTTCTACTTTCCAGATATCGAGGTAAAACTCTCTGTAATGAATGTAAAGGTAGTAGACTCAGAAAAGAATCCTATTATGTTAAAATAGATGGAAAAAATTTACCTGAGTTATTGTCAATACCAATTAATAAACTTTCAAAATTTTTTAAAAATATTAATCTTAATAATAATGATGCAGAAATTTCTTCAAGAATTTTAAAAGAAATTAATAATCGAATTGATTATATGATTGATGTTGGGTTGGGTTATTTAACACTAAATAGGAAAGCAAATACTCTCTCTGGAGGTGAAACTCAAAGAATTAATTTGGCATCTTCATTGGGAAGCAGTCTAGTTGGTTCAACATACATTCTTGATGAACCATCAATTGGACTTCATTCAAGAGATAACGATAATCTAATTAAAATTTTAAAAAACTTAAAAGATATTGGAAATACAGTAATTGTAGTAGAACATGACAAAGACATAATCTTATCTGCTGACCATATTATTGATGTTGGACCGATGGCTGGATCTTTAGGAGGAGAAATAGTTGGAGAAGGAACAGTTGATCAGCTAATTGATTCAGACACATTGACATCAAAATATTTGAAAGGGATTGAAAAAATTGAATATCCTAACAAGAGAATAAAATCAAACTATTTTATAAACATAAATGGAGCAAGAGAAAATAATTTAAAAGACATTAACGTAAGAATACCTTTGGGTTGCCTTTCTATGATAACAGGTGTTTCTGGTAGCGGAAAGTCTACCCTTGTTAAGAAAATAATTTACCCTGCACTGCTTAATTATTTTAGAGATTATTCTCAAAAACCTGGAAAATATTCTGACCTATCTGGTAATTTAAGTAAGATTAAATCAGTTCAGTTTATCGATCAGAATCCAATTGGAAGATCATCTCGATCAAATCCTGTCACATATTTAAAGGTTTATGATGATATTAGAACTTTATATTCAAAAATACCCCAATCAGTATCAAAGGGTTTCAAATCAAAATTTTTCTCATTTAATACTGATGGTGGTAGGTGCGATGAATGTAAAGGTGAGGGAATAGTTAGAATTGAGATGCAATTTATGGCTGATGTTGAACTTGAATGTGAGATTTGCAAAGGTAAAAGATTTAAAAATGAAATAACTTCAATTAAATATAACGGAGTAAGTATTGATATGTTATTAAATATGACTGTCGATGATTCAATAAAGTTTTTTAGAAAATACAACCAGACAAAAATTGTAAATAAACTTATGCCTCTTCAGTCAGTTGGTCTTGGATATGTATCATTAGGGCAATCATCAAATACTTTATCTGGGGGTGAAGCACAAAGAATTAAATTAGCATCTTTCATTGGAAAAGGTGATCAATTAGACAAAACTTTTTTCATTTTTGATGAACCAACAACTGGATTACATTTCCATGATGTAAGAAAGCTCCTAAATACATTTGAAAAGCTTATTAGAATGGGACACTCTATACTTGTAATTGAACATAATCTTGATATGATCTCTTGTGCAGATCATATAATTGATTTAGGTCCAGAAGGTGGAGAAAAGGGAGGAAATATAGTTGCTCAGGGAACTCCTGAGGAGATAGTACAAAACAAAGATTCTTATACTGGAAGGTATCTTAAAAAGATTATCAGCTAAGACTACCAGTTCTTATTAAATTTATCTATAAAGATATTTACATCATCGCTCAGTTTAAAAATATATGCAGCAAGTGTATACAATATAAATACGAGACTTGATTTTATTGTGATATTTAAAAATGGACTAAATCCAAGTTGAAGATTTGAAAATATCAAATAAGTAATTATACTAAGTACTAAGATCTTAATAGTATCATTACTGTAGGGATGCATATTAAACTTAACCCTTACTAAATATATTTTTAATGAGTTCATAATCAGAAGCACAATTAAAGTAGCATATGCAGCACCTATAATCCCATAAATGGAAATAAAATAAATATTAAGAAATACAGCTAATATTGAAGAAAATAGAGAGAACCAAAATGTGTAGTAATAGTATTTCGAATTAGAGATTATATTATTAATACACCCTATTGACATTGTATATAATTTACCTAGGGATACAATTATGACTATCGGTATACCTATTGAATACCCATCTTGATCCAACATATTATAAAAATCATTAAGATTTAAATTAATTAATAAAAAAAATAGACTAGCAACTAAGACTAAATTGGTTGAACTCTTTTTTAGCAAATCCTCTAGTTTCCGAAAGTGCTTCTTATTAATTGCATCTGCAACTACGGGACTTAATATTTGGAACATTGCTCTACCAGGTATCTCAATAACAGCTGCAATAAAAACAGCCACGGAATAGTATGCAACATTTTCGACTGTTAGTATCGAGGAAAGCATAGATTTATCAATGTCTAATATTATACTAGATGCTGCACCAGACAAAAAAATCAATATACAGTACTTGAAAATTTCACCAAAGTCTTCTTTAAAACTAAAATTAATTTTAGGCTTAATTATATAAAAAGAGTAAATAACTACAATTATCAATCTTAGATAATACCCATATATCAAAAACATTATAAACTTTTCAAAATTAATTACTCCTGCAGAATAAGAAATCAGTAAAAATGAGATGAGAAGCCTTGGGTATAATTCTTTTAAAAAATTTCCAAAAACAGACTTAAGTTTTACTCTCAACCATGAATAAAAGATTTCAAAAAAAGAAGTTGAGATTGCAATATAAATTATAACATATACATACTTTGAAAGTGTCTCATTACTTTGAAAAAGATAACTCTTAA
>CACKBZ010000014.1 GCA_902598525.1 uncultured Bacteroidota bacterium | reverse complement strand
CGTGAATATCCCTTCCAATAGCATATTGACTGGATATTTCCTCAAGGTAATCTATCAGATCAATGGGATTAGATCTTTTGTTATTAATTGATACTATTTCACCTTTTATAAATTTTATATCTAATACTTTTTTTCTCTTTTCTATTAATTTTTTTGTAAATGCCTTGTTTGGAAGAGTTTTATAAGAGGTTAAAGTCTCATCACCACCAATTGTAGTACCCCATACTCCTTTGTTTATTGAGTACTTAGAGTTATTCCATTTTAACTTTATACCCATTTTTTTTAAGTATGATATTTCCTGTTTCCTTGTAATATTATTATCTCTTATTGGAGTAATTATTTTAATATTTGGATTTAATATTTGAAAAATTGAATCAAATCTCACTTGATCGTTTCCTGCACCAGTTGATCCATGAGCAATAGTATTTATATTATTTTTTTTTGAATAATTCATTATTTCAATTGCTTGTATTATTCTTTCAGAACTAACAGAAAGAGGATAAGAGTTATTTTTAAGAACATTACCAAAAATTAAAAACTTAATTATTTTATTGTAGAATTGTTTCTTTGCATCAATTGAAATAAATTTTGAAGCACCTAATTCAATCGCTTGTTTTTTTATATTGATTAGTTCTGATTTATCAAAGCCTCCAGTATTAACTAATATGGCGTGAACATCAAAGCCATCACTAGATAGTCTCTTTAAACAAAATGAAGTATCGAGACCTCCACTGTAAGCTAAAATTATAGTTTTATTTTTCATAATTATTTTTTATCATATAACATACCTGTACATAGACACATTGAAAACTCAGTTCTTTTCAGAATATCATAGTTTTGACATGTCTTACAACCTTTCCAAAATTCCGGATCTTCAGTTAATTCCTTAAAATGAGCAGGCCTATATCCAAGTTCATAATTTATTTTCATAACTGGCATTCCGGTTGTAATTCCAAAAATCTTTGATTTTGGATACTTTTTCAATGAGAGTTCTAGTACTCTCTTCTTAATCTTTTTTCCAATACCCATATTTCTGTATTTTGGTGATACTATTAATCCAGAATGAGCAACATACTTTCCATGCTCCCATGCTTCAATATAACAGAACCCAGCAAAATTATTTTTATCTAATGCGATGACAGAATTTCCAGATAAAATTTTTTCTTTTATATACAAAGGAGATCTTCTAGCAATTCCTGTCCCCCTAATTTTAGCGGACTCATCTATTAGTTTACTAATTAATTTACTATATTCTATATGTTCGGCATTAGCCAGTTTTATTATCAATTTTCTGTATTTTATTGGATTAAGTAAGTTAACTTCTTATTGAAGCTAAATCAAAAGGGAATTATGCAACCCGACCTCGAAGAGTAAGTCGGTTGTGAAAAATACGATTGTATATTTTCTTTAGAAACATATCCATATACATAAAATTGATAAAAAAAAAACAAAAATCAAAATTTGAGATGTTTTAATTTTTCAATCACAAATCATAACCTTATATATAAATTTTAAAAATTAGTTTATTTATTTATTGAAAGAGAGCCAATACCGAGATTTGAACTCGGGACCTTTTCCTTACCAAGGAAACGCTCTACCCCTGAGCTATATCGGCAAAAGTAGAGCGGGAGACGAGGGTCGAACTCGCGACATTCAGCTTGGAAGGCTGACGCTCTACCAACTGAGCTACTCCCGCTTAATTTGTGGGGAGAGCAGGATTCGAACCTACGAAGGCGAAGCCAACAGTTTTACAGACTGCTCTCGTTGACCGCTTGAGTATCTCCCCAAATCAAAATTTCAAAGAGCCGATAGAGGGACTCGAACCCACGACCTGCTGATTACAAATCAGCTGCTCTAGCCAGCTGAGCTATATCGGCTTGTTGTTAAACAGATTGCAAAATAAATGCTTTTTTTGCCTTCAACAAAGTAAAAAGAAATAAATTTAAAATATTATTTTGCTCTTGGATGTGAATTTTTAAACACCTCTTTTATACGTTCCATACTTGTATGACTATAGACTTGTGTCGAAGATAAACTAGCGTGTCCAAGAAGCTCTTTTACTGAATTAATATCCGCACCTTCATTAATTAAATGTGTTGCAAAACTATGCCTTAAAACATGTGGAGCTTTCTTAATCTTCGGTGATACGATATTAAAATATTCATTAACAGTTCTGTAGACAAATTTTTCAGAAAGCTGTTTACCACTTTTAGTTAAAAAAAGTAAATTGAGTTTCAGATTACTTACGTTTTTAGATTTTAAATTTAAATAATCAGTAATCGCCTCCTTCAGCTTTGGGAGAATAGGAATAATCCTTTCTTTATTTCGTTTACCTAGGATTTTAACTGTTGAGGAATCAAGATCGATATCAGATGATTTTAAAGATATTAGCTCAATCCTTCTAACACCAGTAAAATAAAAAAATACAATAATTGTCTTTTTTAGAATACCATTATAATCATCCTTGAAATAATCATTATCAAGCAAGTTATTTATCTCTTCTACAGAAAAAGGTACTTGTATCTTTTTGGATTGTTTTAATGGTGAATGAGCTAAAAGTGGAGATATCTTTATAGTACCTGTTTTTACTAGAAATTTATAGAATGATTTTAGACTTGAAATTTTTCGATTTATTGTCCTGTTGGATATTTTTTCATTTGCCAACTTAACAATCCATAATCTTATGAATTTATAGTCAGCAGATTCAATTTCAACTTTATAATTAGACTCAATTAAAAAGTCTTGAAAGTTTATTAGATCCGTTTTGTAGGCAATAATGGTGTGCTTTGAATAATTTTTTTCAATATCTAGATATTCAATAAATTTTTCCAAAGACATCATACATTAAATTTACGATGTACTGATAAAATAAATGATAAATTATAGGTTTTCTTGATCTTTAAGTCTCTGAATATGTCGAGCTTTAAGGATTTTACTTCTATGTTCAATTGATGGCTTGACAAAATACTTTCTTTCTCTAAGAGATCTCATTACACCAGTCTTATCAAACTTTCTTTTGAATCTCTTTAAAGCTTTATCAATATTTTCGCCGTCTTTTATAGGTATGATTAACATATAAATATAATTTCGGAGGCAAATATAATTAAATGTATCAAATAAGCTTGTTAATTTTTACCATTTATTGCACTAACATATTTAGCAAGTTCTTCCTTGACTTTTGGAAAAAGTATAAATAGACCAATCATATTTGGAAAAACTAGAGCTAAAATCATAGCATCAGAAAAAGCCCAAACGGATGACATGTCACCTGCTGCTCCAATCACAATAAATACTAAGAATAATAATTTATATGTAAGATCAGAGATTTTACCTTTACCAAAAACATACATCCAAGATTGTAAACCATAATATGACCAAGAAATCATGGTTGATAAAGCAAAAAGAACAACTGCAATTGCTAGGAAAGGTCCAGAAAATGAAATATACTCAGCAAAAGCAGCAGAAGTAAGACCAGCACCCTCAAGTTCTTGGCCTCTTACCATGACAGCAGATGAACCCTCAATAAGATTACCATAAGTAAATAAGCTGTTATCTCCATTGAAAATTATTATGACAAGTGCTGTCATTGTACAAATTACAACAGTATCTATAAATGGCTCAAGAAGAGCTACAAGACCCTCGGAAGCAGGATAACTAGTAATTACTGCAGAATGAGCAATAGAGGCAGATCCAGCACCGGCCTCATTAGAAAAAGCTCCTCGTCTAAAACCCTGGACAAGTACACCAATAAAACCTCCTACAGCTGCAGTAGGTGCAAAGGCTTGATTAACTATCATTGCGAAGGCGTCATCTACAAAAGATAGATTGGAAAAAATTATATACAAACATGCTATTACATACATCCCTGCCATGAAAGGAACTATTTTTTCAGTAACTGATGCAATCCTTTTAATACCTCCAATAATAATAATCCCAACAACAATCATCATAATTATACCAACAATTGTCCTAGCAGATCCACCACTTAAACCAAACAAACTGACCATTTGTAATGCAGCTTGATTAGATTGAGCAGCGTTTCCACCACCAAAAGAAGCACCAATACATAGAATAGCAAAAATTACTGCAAGTATTTTACCAAGTCTGCCAAAACCTCTCTCTTTTAAACCTTTAGAAAGGTAATACATTGGGCCACCATAAACAGTTCCATCTGAGCCAACATCTCTATATTTTACTCCAAGTGTACATTCAACAAATTTAGAGGACATACCGAGTAGCCCGCACAAAATCATCCAAAAAGTAGCACCTGGACCACCAATGGCGATTGCCATAGCAACTCCAGCAATATTTCCATTTCCTACTGTTCCTGAGACAGCTGTAGCTAATGCTTGAAAATGACTAACCTCTCCGCTATCTTTTCTCTTTTTATCAAGTCCATCATATTTACCCATAACGGTTCTCAAGGACAGTCCAAAACCACGAATATTGATAAAGCCGAAATATAAAGTAAAAAAGGCAGCACCTCCAACAAGTAAAAAAATGATTGTTGGGATCCCTGTACCAAAAAACTCATGAAGGATTAAGCCCTCCCAAAAGTTTGAAATAGGCTGAAAAGCTTCATTTATTCTTTCATCAATTCCTAATTTTTCTTGTATAACCATAATTTTTTAATTTATATTTTATTAACGTTTAAGTCAAAAAGATTAGACGAATTTCAAATATAGAATAAATACTATGAGATTAGAAAAATTATTATATAAATTCTAATATAACTTATCTAAGAGCTATTTTTTTCACCTTTCCAGTTAGATATTCCACCCAAAAGATTATATAAATTTTCGTATCCAAATGTCTTCATTATTTGACATGCTTGAACACTTCTAACACCCGAGTGACAATAAACATAATAGTTTAATGATCTATCCATTTTCTCTAGACCATCCATAAATGATTGAGGATTTCTTATATCTAGAAGTTTAGCATTGGGTATATGTGATTCCTCAAATTCTTCTTCAGATCTTACATCAAGAAGACATCCTTTTTTATCATCTCTTAGTTTTTCAATCAGTTCATCTGATGTTAAATCAACCATAATTTTTTTATTCTAAAATAAAGAAATACAATAGTATATTAAAAAAACTTAATGATTAGTTTTTTTAATTCAATACTTTATATGTATTTTGGAGATAAATAAATTACATATGAAATATTTTCAAAAATCTGATGTATTCCTAATAGGTGCAGCATTTATCTCTTTTGTTTTATCAGTATCATTATGGTTCTATGGTTATAAGGATGAAGGATTATTTGTTGGACTTTGGGTTCCATCAATTCTATCCTTTGGTTGTTATTTTAAACAAATGCTGAATAAATAATATGGGTGATACTTTCATTTTTATTATGGGATTAGTATGTACAGGTGCAGTAATTGCAGCAACTTTTCTTTCAATAAACGAGCTTAAGGACATAAATGAACCTCAGCTTGAAACAATGAATATGGCTGAAGGAGCTAGAAGACATTTAAAACTAATTACAACTGCTATTTTAATTATTATTGGATTTGTTTCTGTAGGATTATTTTGTTTTTATTTTATATTTGCCTAAATGATAAACTTAAATACATACTGGTGGTGTAAGCATGGAAAGTAATTTTCGTGGATGTAACTATTAAGTAATAGCTTGTCTCACGACAGGCTTTTTTTATATATGGAAAAAATTAAAATAAATACTTACTCAAAAAGGATTATAGCTGACACTATTACCCCTGTAGAGGTATATCTAAAAATAAGAGATAAATTTCCAAATAGTTTATTACTTGAAAGTAGTGACTATATGCAGGCAGGAAATAACTACTCATTTATTTGTTTCAATCAAACTGGATTTTTTGAATTAAAGAATCACATAATAAATTTTAAATATCCAGGTAAAAAATCCAAAGAAATTAAAATGAGCAACAAACCTATATCTGAATATCTAAATGATTATATAAAAGGGTACATAGTTAAAGCGTCTGAATCAAAATTTATTTCAAATGGCTTATTTGGATATATGTCTCATGAATCAGTAAAATATCAAGAGAATATTGAATTCAGTGAAGAGAAAGATGATCTAGATATTCCTGATATTTATTATGGGTTTTATCAGAATATTATAGCTATTAGTTTATTTAATCATGAAGCACATATTTATTGTAATTCTTATGATAATCAAAATAATATTAGTGAAGTTGAGGATATAATTAACTCTAAAAATTATTCAGTTTTTGGTTATAAAAATATTGGCAAGAAAATGTCTAATATTACTGACAATGAGTTTATTGAATATGTAGAAAAAGCAAAGGAGCATTGTAAAAGAGGTGATGTGTTTCAACTTGTTTTATCAAGAAGATTCCATCAAAATTTTGAGGGTGATGAATTTAATGTATATAGATCACTGCGTTCAATCAATCCGTCACCATACTTATTCTTCTTTGATTATGGTAGTTTTAAAATTTTTGGAAGCTCCCCAGAGGCTCAAATAATAATTAATAATGGTAAAGCTGAAATACATCCAATTGCTGGAACATTTAGAAGAACTGGTAATGACGAAAGAGACAATCAAAAAGCGAAAGCTTTATCTAAAGATCCAAAAGAGAACTCAGAACACATAATGCTAGTTGATCTTGCAAGAAATGATCTAAGCAGAAATGGAACTGATGTTAAAGTTGAAAAAAATAGAGAGATTCAATTCTATTCTCATGTAATACATTTAGTATCAAAAGTAACTGCAATTTTAAAAGATACATCCAAAATATTTCAAGTAGTAATGGATACATTTCCTGCAGGAACTCTTTCGGGTGCTCCTAAACATAAGGCATTAACTTTAATTGAAAAATATGAGAAAGTAAATAGGAATTTTTATGGTGGTGCAATTGGCTATATGGATTTTAACGGGAACTTTAATCATGCAATTGTTATCAGATCTTTTTTTAGTAAAAATAATACATTGAGTTATCAAGCAGGAGCAGGTATAGTTATAAAATCTATTCCTGAGGATGAGCTTCAGGAGGTATACAATAAATTGGGAGCTTTAGATAAAGCTCTTGAAAAAGCAGAGGGTATAATATGAAAAAAATTTTTTTAATAGATAATTACGATTCATTTACATATAACCTTTCTCACTATTTAGAGGAATTAAAATGTAATGTTACTGTAAAGAGAAATGACATGTTTAACATAGAAGAAGTCAATAATTTTGATGGTATATTGATTTCGCCAGGTCCTGGTATCCCTGATGAAGCTGGTATTACAAAAGAAGTAATTAAAAAATATTTTAAAAAGAAAAACATCCTAGGAGTTTGTCTTGGCCAGCAGGCAATAGCTGAAGTTTTTGGAGGAGAAATAAAGAATATGAATGAGGTGTACCATGGAGTCGCAACTAAAATAGATCTTAAAGAACATGATGATATTTTTAACGGTATACCTAAATCATTAGATGTTGGAAGATATCATTCATGGATAGTAAAAAAACCATTACCAAAGGGGCTGGTTGTAACATCTGAGGATGAAAATAATCAAGTTATGTCACTTAGACATTCTAAATATCCTGTAAGAGGTGTACAATTTCATCCAGAATCAGTATTAACTCCTCATGGTAAAACCATAATCAAAAACTGGGTAGATACGCTATGAAAGAGATTTTAAATAGATTAGTAGAATACAAAACTTTGAACGAAAATGAGTCAAAAGAAATACTAATTAGAATTTCAAATGGCGAGTTAAACAACAGTCAGATATCTTCATTTTTAACTGTATTTATGATGAGAAATATCACCCTTGGTGAATTAAAAGGATTTCGTGATGCGCTTCTTGAATTATGTCTAAAAGTTAATTTAGAAGAATTTGATACAATTGATTTATGTGGAACAGGTGGAGATGGAAAGGATACATTTAATATATCAACACTAGCTTCCTTTGTAACTGCTGGCTCAGGATGTAAAGTTGCAAAACATGGAAATTATGGAGTTTCTTCAGGTTGTGGATCAAGTAACGTTTTGGAATCTCTGGGATTGAAATTTACAAATGATTATGATACCCTTAGAAGTGCTATCGATAAATCTGGAATATGTTTCCTTCATGCACCTTTATTTCATCCAGCAATGAAAAACGTTGCCCCAATTAGAAGAGAGTTGGGATTGAAAACTTTTTTTAATATGCTAGGACCATTAGTAAATCCCTCAACACCAAATAAACAAATTGTTGGAGTATTTAATCTTGAGCTGGCAAGAATTTATAATTATCTGCTTCAAAAAAGTAATAAAAAATACAGTATTATTTACTCTTTAGACGGATATGACGAGATATCACTAACTAATGATACCAAAGTTTACTCTAACAACTTTGAAGGAATTTTAAAATCGAAAGAATTTGAACTTGAAAATTTAAAGGCTTCCGAAATCAAAGGTGGCAAGGATATTCCATCATCATCTAAAATATTTATGAATGTTCTTAACGGGAATGGAACTGAAAGTCAAAATAATGTTGTCTGTGCTAATGCAGGTGCCGCAATATCTATTTCAAAGGATTTAAGTATTAAAGAAGGTTTTGAATTAGCAAAGGAATCTTTAATATCTGGTAAAGCACTAGAGTCGTTCAATAAACTAAAAAAAATAATGGTATGAAGATTCTAGATAAAATAGTCAAGGATAAAACAGAAGAAATATTAAAGTTGTCAATAAGTAATCCAATATCTTCATTAGAAAACGAAAAATTATTTTCCAGAAAATGTATATCCCTAAAAGAGTCTATATCAAGAAGTGCTAGCGGAATAATATGTGAATTTAAGAGAAGATCTCCTTCAAATAATAATATTAATAATAAATCAACTATTTCAGAAGTTGTAAAAGGATATCAAAAGGCTGGAGCTGCAGGATTATCAATTCTTACAAATAAGAAATATTTTGATGGAGATATTCAAGATATAATTGAAGTTAGGAGTATTTCAGAGATTCCAATATTGCGAAAAGAATTTATAATTAGTGAATATCAAATAATTGAAGCTAAATCAATTGGAGCTGATGCAATATTATTAATTGCATCAATTCTTACTTCAGAAGATATTTTAAATTATAGCTCCTTAGCGAAGAGTCTTGGTCTTGAAGTATTAGTTGAAGTCCACACTTATGAAGAATTAAAAAAAATATCAGGAAATTACATTGATATAATTGGAGTTAATAATAGAAATCTCGATACTTTAAAAATTGATTTAAATCATAGTATTGAAATATATAAAGAGATTCCTGATGAATTTCTTAAGATATCTGAAAGCGGTATAAGTAAGGTTGAATCAATTCATAAACTTAAAGAAGTTGGTTATCAAGGATTTCTAATTGGTGAGAATTTTATGAAAAGTAATAATCCCATGGAAGCAGCAAATAATTTTATAAAACAGGTTGAAAATGAAATTTAAAGTTTGTGGACTATTTGAAGATAAAAATATTCAGCAAGTAGCTGAATTAAATCCTGATTACATAGGTCATATTTTTTGGGAAAAGTCTGTAAGGTATGTAAAGACTAAAACTCCAAAACTTAAATCTGAAATCAAAAAAACTGGTGTTTTCTTTAACTCAAATTTTGATGTTGTAATTGACAAAGTATCAGAACATGATTTAGCTTGTGTTCAATTACATGGAGAAGAGTCACCAGAATTTTGTAAAAAAATATTAGATAGTGGGATTCAAGTTATTAAGTCGTTTAGAATAGATGACGAGTTTGATTTTGGTGTTTTAAAAAATTATGAAAACCATTGTGACATGTTTTTATTTGATTCAAAATCAGAACTTCCTGGAGGAACTGGTAAGTCATTTAATTGGGAGAATTTAAAAAAATATAATTTAAAAAAGGATTTCTTTATTAGTGGAGGTATAGGGCCTCACTCTATTGATGCGCTATTTGATCTTTTAAAAATGGATCTTCCTGTCTATGGCATAGATGTAAATAGTAAATTTGAGGACCACAACTATTTAAAAAAAATTGATGAATTAAAAACTTTTATAGAAACAATTAATAATGAAGTATACAGTTGATAAAAAAGGGTTTTATGGAAATTATGGAGGTGCTTTTGTACCTGAAATGCTATTTCCAAACCTTGACGAATTAGAAAAAAACTATAACAAGATTATAAACGATAATGATTTTCAGAAAGATTATAATAACCTTTTAAAGGACTATGTAGGAAGACCAACTCCATTGTATTTTGCACAAAGAATATCAGAGAAATATAAATGTAAAATATACTTTAAAAGAGAGGACTTGTGTCATACAGGAGCTCATAAAATAAATAATACTGTTGGTCAAATTTTACTAGCTAAAAGATTAGGAAAGAAAAGAATTATTGCTGAAACGGGTGCTGGTCAACATGGAGTTGCCACCGCAACTGTATGTGCATTAGCAGGAATTGAATGTGTAATATATATGGGAGCTATTGATATAAAAAGACAAGCTCCTAATGTTGCTAGAATGAAAATGCTGGGGGCAAGTGTAGTTGCAGCTGAATCTGGAAGCAAAACTCTCAAGGATGCAACAAATGAGGCTATTAGAGATTGGATAAATAATCCCATTACAACTCACTATATTATTGGATCAGTTGTTGGCCCACATCCTTATCCTGATATGGTTGCCAAATTTCAATCAATCGTTTCTAAAGAGATTAAGTCTCAGTTAATTGAAAAAGAAGGAACTGATAGCCCAGATTATTTAATAGCTAATATTGGAGGAGGTAGTAATGCAGCTGGATTATATTATCATTATTTAGAAGACGAGAAAGTAAAAATTATTTCAGTTGAAGCAGCTGGTGAAGGTGTTAGATCTGGTAAAAGTGCTGCTACATCAGTTCTTGGTAAAACTGGAATTATTCATGGAAGTAAAACTCTTTTGATGCAAACCAAGGATGGGCAAATTGTTGAGCCTTACTCCATATCAGCTGGCTTAGATTATCCTGGTGTTGGTCCACTTCATGCACATTTATTAGAAAGCAAAAGAGCAGAGTTTATGTCGATAACAGATAGTGATGCTATGCTAGCAGGATTAGAAGTCTCTAAACTAGAAGGGATTATTCCTGCAATAGAAACTGCTCATGCATTTGCTGCATTTAAGTATTTAGATTTTAAACCAAATGATATAATTGTTGTTAACTTCTCTGGAAGAGGAGATAAAGACTTAAATACTTACATTGATTATTTTAAATTATAATGAATAGAATTGACAAAAAATTAAAAGAAGAAGGTAAACTGTTATCAATATATTTTACAGCAGGATATCCTAGTATAGATGATACAGTTAATATTATTTTTAAGCTTCAGGAATCTGGTGTTGATATGATAGAGATAGGCTTACCTTTTAGTGATCCGCTTGCTGATGGACCTACGATTCAAGATAGTTCTACAAAGGCAATTAAAAATGGAATGAACACTAATGTCCTATTTGATCAACTAAAAGGAATTAGAGATAGAGTTTCAATTCCTCTAATAATAATGGGATATTTTAATCCAATCCTTCAGTATGGTGTTAAAGACTTTTGTAAAAAATGTAATGAAATTGGAATTGATGGATTAATCATTCCTGACTTACCAATTGACTATTATGAAGCAAATTATAAATCAATATTTGAAGAAAATCATCTTTACAACATGTTTTTAATTGCACCACAGACTTCAGATGAAAGAATTAAAAAGATTGATTCAATATCTAATGGGTTTATCTATATGGTAAGCTCCTCTAGTATAACTGGATCAAAAAACTCCTTTAGTGCTGAGCAAATAAATTATTTTGAAAGAATTGACAAAATGAATCTAAAAACTCCTAGAATAATTGGTTTTGGAGTTGGAAACAATCAGACATTTAATACTGTAGTAAAATATTCTAAGGGAGCGATAATTGGATCTGCATTTATAAAGAATCTTCATGAACATGGAATTGATTCAATTGCTTCATACATAGGTTCAATTAGATAAAATGAGAAATAACGAAAAATCCAATTTCTTATACATCAAAAATATCTTTGAATCAATTTCTAATGAATATGATTTTATGAATGATTTGATGACTTTTAAAAATCATTCTAAATGGAAAGAAGAAATAGTTGAAATTGCAATTGATTCTTCTCCAAAAAAAGTTCTTGATATTGCAACAGGTACAGGTGACATTGCAATAAAGCTTAGTAAAATAAAAGGGTCAATTATTGAGGCAGTTGATGTATCAGAGAATATGCTTAAAATTGCTCACAATAAAATTGAAAAACTAAATATTCGTAACATTAATTTTAAAATATGTGAAGCTGAGAATTTAGTTTTTGAAGATAATCACTTTGATATCATATCTATAGGATATGGAGTTAGAAACTTTACTAATCTTGAAAAAGGATTAAGTGAGAGTTTTAGGGTTTTAAAAAAAAATGGAAAGCTTTTAATTCTTGAGACTTCGATTCCAGAAAATCCAATATTTAAATTACTTTACACACTAATTACTAATATATACGTTCCTGTAATTGCTTTTATCTTTTCTAGAAAAACAAAAGCATATCTTTATTTATTAAATTCTACGAAAAAATTTCCTCCAAGGAGAAAGTTCCTTGAAATACTAAAAAAAACAGGTTTTAAAAAAGTTGAAACAAGAAAAAAACTTTATGGTGCTTCTACCATTTATATAGCGTCAAAAAAATAAGCTAAGGATAAGAGAAAAAATTAAACCTGAAATAGATAAAATTAATGTCATTAGTGTCCAAGATAAAAATGTTTTTTTCATAGACAGTCCTAAATATTGATTTACAAGCCAAAACCCACTATCATTTACATGTGAAAAAGTTGAAGCTCCTGATGCAATTGATATCACTATAAGACTAAGAGAAATTGGATCATTTACTTTGTCTACCAATAAAGGAGACACAAGACTAGCTGCTGTTATCATTGCAACTGTTGAAGAACCTTGAAGGACTCTTATAAAAACTGCACATAAAAAAGATGCAACTAAAATAAATTCAGATGAACTAAAAATATTTTGAGCTAATAATTCACCAATATTTAATTCTATCAAAATTTGTTTTAATGCCCCACCTGCACCAGTTATTAATATTATAGCACCAGCTGGCGCAAATGACTTTGAAACAATTTTCTCTAATTTCTTTTTATCTATCCCGTGTCTAATTCCAAGAAAATACCATGCAATTATATTAGCAATTATTAGAGCAGAGAAAGGGTGACCTATAAACTTAATAAATTTAGACACAGTCTCATTTGTTATACTTAGTATTCCAGTATCTAGTAGAGATCTAAAAATAATTAGAATAAGAGGTAGGAGTATAATTAATAAGACTGATCTTATGCTTGGGGTTGTATTTACCTCTAATTCTTCAGTATCAAAAACTACTTTAGAATTAAAATCAATCTTGGATGTTATGAAATTTGTAAAAATTACTCCAGATAAAATAGCTGATGGTATACCAACAATTAAGCCAAATAACATTACATAGCCTAGATCAGCTCCAAGAATTTGAGAGACAGCAACAGGTCCAGGAGTAGGAGGAATAAAAGCATGAGTTACTGCTAAACCTGTAAGTAGTGGAAGAGCGTAATAAACTAATGATTTATTTGATTTCTTTTGAATTGAATAAATTACTGGCAAAAGAAGTATGAATGCTACATCAAAGAATACGGGAATTGCAATAAAAAAACCACTAATTAATAACGCCCACTGAGATTTCTTTTCACCAAACTTATTTAAGAGGTATCTAGTGATTTCTTTTGCACCACCAGTTGATTCAAGTATGGCACCAAACATAGCTCCAAGACCAACTATTACTGCAATATATCCAAGTGTACTACCCATTCCTTGTTGAATATTATTTATTATTATTTCACCATCAAGACCTGAAAGCAGACCAATTACAATTGATGATGTTAGTAATGAGATAAACGGAGAAAATCTAAATTTTATTACTTGAACAAGTAAAAGACAGATACCGATAATCAATGAAAGATAAATGCTCATTTAATTAATTTTTATTTCATGAGATCCAAAATAGTTTCTTTGAGCTTGAATTAGCTTAGTACTTAGAGAAGAACTTGAAATCTGATTAAAATAATTTAATGCTTCATTAAAACATGGTAGCGATACATCATTTATTAATGATTTATTTAAAATATCAATTATTCCAGGTTTAAGTTCATTAAGATTATTAAATATGTTTTTATCGTCCAGAATATTATCAACTGAAAAATCACTAAGTAATTTATTGATAAGTTTTGATTTAATAATACTTCCATTTGACCATACATTTAATGCATTTGAAATACTTATATTCCATCTATAGCTTTTATTTGCAGAATCCATTAATAAAAAAGCTTGAAAATAATTTATTAATCTACAAAACCTATATGCATTAGCTAATGATTCAAAGTCTATATCATATTCTTTTTTATCTTCATTTATCAATTTATTAGCCTTTGATCTTGTGTTATTGTTATTAGATATAAACCTTGAGTCAATTGCTGAATTTAGCATACTAACTGAGCATCCGAGATCAATTGCATGTTTTAACATCCATCTTCCAGTACCATTATCATCAGCCTTATCATCAATTCTATCTAAAAGATAACTATCATCTGTCTTTTCAGTAAGTTTTAATAAGGAAATTTCTAAAAGGTAACTGTTTAAATCTATATCATTCCATTTATTAAAAATTTTTGCAACATCTTCATACGAATATTTTTTGGAGTTTATCATTAGATAATAAATTGAAGATATAAGCTGCATCTCAACATATTCTATACCGTTATGAATCATTTTAACAAAATGGCCTTGATTTGAATCTCCAAAGAATTCAAAGCTTTTTGAACCATTAATTGTTTCAGATGTTATCCGAGAAAAGATATTTTTGACCTGATCAAAGGCATTAGTGTCTCCTCCAATCATTATTGAAGGCCCCTCAAGAACTCCTTTAACTCCTCCCGAAACTCCCATACCTAGATATAACAAGTTTTTTGATTTAATCGTTTGATGATTCTCGAAGCTAACATTCGGATTTGTGTTACCTCCATCTATCAAAATATCATTAGAATCAAGATGTTGTATTAAAAGAGAAATAACTTCATCTAGCGCAGGTCCTGAAGGAACCAGAATTAAAACTTTTCTTGGTTTGGAAATTGAGCTTATAAATTTATTAATATCATCAAAAACTAAAGATGAATCTAACTCTGGATAATCATTTTTTAAATTATCTAAGGAATTATGACTTTTATCAAATAGTGAAACTATAATACCATTTGACGACATGTTTCTTGCCATACTAGTTCCTATTCTTCCTATTCCAATTATTCCAAAATCACTCATTTACAATGCAGATTTAATTCTTTCAATGATCTTGTCAGGGCTTTCAATGATATCTATAAATGTACAATAATCAGGATATTCAATTGTATCAAATTGAGATTTAAGCAATGTTGACTTAAAATAATGATTACCTCTACTATCAAGCCTTTTTTCTATAAGATCAAAAGTTCCTTTTAAACAAAACCAATCTATCTTAGCTACTATACCTTTAACTAGTCTTTTTCTGTATATCTCTTTTAGAGCAGAACATGCAATGACAACATTTTTATTTTTTAATTTATTTAGCTCATTATTAATTTGATCAAGCCATACCTCTCTATCATCATCATTTAACGGAATATTATTTTTCATTTTTTTAATATTTTCATTAGAGTGGAAATCATCTCCTTCTATAAACTCGAATTGTAAATCTTTTGATAATTGACTTCCTATTAGAGACTTTCCACAACCACTAACACCAAATAAAATTATAACGTTATGCATTTTGTTAAATCTGATATAAATCAAAGTCAGAAAGACTTGAGTCTATTTGGTTATTAAAATCAAATAACAAGAAGAAACCCCCACCCCCTGATCCACAAAGTTTCATATAATATGAATCACTTTTAAGTCCATTTTCCCAGATATTTATTAATTGATTTGGAATCATTTCCCTAAAATTATTAAGTGTGTTTTCTGATAATTGTTTTAAAGAGTCTTTGAACAAGTTTGAACCATTAAGAAGGTATTTTATACACTCATTGGTATTAATAATGTATTTATTATCAAAGAAATATCTAAATTCACTTTCATTCATTTTACTTTGAAATACCTCAATCATTTTCTTTGTTGAAGAGTTTATTTTACTATCCATTATATAAATCGTAAAGTTTTTATAATGAATTTTATCTATCAATTTAATTTGCTTATTGGAATAAAATATTGGACTATTAAACAGTGAAACAGATGGGTCAAGACCAGAAGACTCTCCATGAAATTTTGATTCAATAATTGACAATATATTTTTTATCTCTTCCACATTTAAATTAACATTATCTTTTTTTTGATATGAATCAAAAACTGATGCAATAAGAGCACCACTACTTCCTAAACCTGAAGCAATAGGTATACTACTAACAAAGTGTAACCCGTTATCTATGTCATTTTTAAAGAAATTAAAATCAATTTTATCTTTAATGTCTAGATCAGTCATAAATTCATATAATTGGTGAATATTAGAATTTGAAATCTTTTCTTCATTATTTAAAAAATCTGATTTATTTAAATAACCATAGAATTTTTCAAAAGGGATGGACAACGCATTAGAGTCCGATAAAACTCCATATTCGCCAAATAGTAGAACTTTTGAATAAAATTTTTTATTATCCATTATCTGATTTTTGTAGCACCATTTCCTAGATGATCATGAATACAAGATTTAGACTTGCATAACATAAGAAGTTCATTATCTATAAATTTTGTTATTGTATCAGTCTCAGATTTGGGGTATAATAAATGGACATTAGAACCTGCATCTAATGTAAAACTTAAATGAAGTTTAGTCTCTCTCCTGAATTCTAATACTTTATAAATTACAGCTAAAGTATTTGGCTTCATAAGCATATAGTATGGATCAGATGACAACATTAATGAGTGAATCGTCAATGCTTCTGATTCAGTAATAGTAATGAAGTCATCTAACTCACCTGATTTTAAAATATCTTTTAGTCTTCTAGTATTATTTTTTGCAATTTCAAATCTTTTATTAGAAAATGGGTTCTTATTCATTAACTTATGTCCTAAAGAACTTGAAATCAATTTCTGACCAGGATCAATTATTAATATAGTATTATTATAATCAAGAAATACTCTATCAACTTCATGTGAAATATTTACAGCATATAAATCTGAACTTTTTTTAAAAGCATCTGTTTTCCCCCATAGTGTTACTGGACCTTCAATACTCCTAGATGCACTTCCTGATCCAAGTCTAGATATAAATGATTTCTTTCTAAGATTAAAATTATTATCATTACTTGTAATCTGAGATTCAATATCTACTAAACATGATGCCAAAGCTGACATGGAAGATGCAGACGATGCAATTCCACTACTATGTGGAAAATTATTTTTTGAGTTTATGTATAGATCATGATTTTTTAGAAATCCAAAGTACTTGTCAATACTTTTAATAAAAGTATTTACTTTTTCTTCAAAGACTTGATTTTCCTTTCCATTAAATTTGAAATGTATTTCATTTTGAGTATTTTTTTTTGGCTGGTATTCAACTACAGTATTTGTATAGCACTTAGATAACGTAAAACTAATAGATGGATTTTGAGGTATTTGATTTTGTTTCTTACCCCAATACTTAACAAGAGCAATATTACTTGGAGAATTCCACTCAACTATTCCACTAGACTCAAAACTGTCAGAACAAATAAAATCCTGCTCAACCATTCAAATATTGTTAAAAATCCATTAAATATAAGAAAGATAAACTCCAGGATGAATATTATTTGTTTAATTTGGACTTCCTAAAAGTAAATTAATTTGAAAAAGTCAGCTTTTAAATTCAGTTCTTTTCAAGAACCTAACTTATCACCATTTGAAAAGCTATTTAATATTTTTAAAGAGCTAATAATTCATACATCTGGTGATTTTGATGAGGCTATTGAATGGCTCAGAGAACTTGACAAAGAATATAAACTGACTGATGAAAATTATACAATTGATGATTTCGTTAATGATCTTTTAAAAAAAGGATATATCAGGAAAGAGATTTCAGCAAATGAAGATAGTATAAAGATTAGTTCTAAAACAGAGAGACTTCTTAGGAAGCATGTTCTTAAACACTTATTTGGAAACCTTAAAAAAACAAAAAAAGGTAATCATAAGACTAAATATTCATCTTCTGGAAGTGATGAAAATCTAAATATTAAAGATTTCGAATTTGGTGACCCGCTTGATAGAATTTTGTTAACTGAAAGTCTAAAAAATGCAATAATATCTTCAGGTGAAAATGATTTAAGCCTGAAGAAGGATGACCTAGTTGTCTGGAATTCGAATCATAATTCACAGATGAGTACAGTACTTATGATTGATATAAGTCACAGTATGATTCTTTATGGTGAGGATAGGATCACACCAGCAAAAAAGGTTGCTATGGCACTAGTAGAATATATCAAAACTAAATTTCCAAAAGATACTATTGATATTTTGTCATTTGGAGATGAGGCAAGACCAATAAGCATAAAAGATCTTCCCTATCTAAAGGTAGGTCCTTATCACACTAATACAGTTGCTGGTCTTGACCTTGCTTTTGATATTCTTAGAAAAAGAAAAAATAACAACAAACAGATATTTATGATAACTGACGGGAAACCAAGCTGTATGTTTACAAAAGATGGATTTTACAAGAATAGTGCTGGTCTTGATAACTTCATTTTGGATCAATGCTACAATAGAGCTAGACAAGCAAAAAAGAATAATATTCCAATAACTACTTTTATGATTGCAAGTGATCCATATCTTCAGACATTTGTAAAAAAATTCTCTGAAGTAAATAACGGTAAAGCATTTTACACAGGCCTTGATGGATTGAGTGAAATGATTTTTGAAGATTATGATAAAAATAGAAGACAAAAATTGAGATAATGAATAAACCTAAATACAAAACAATAGGAGAATTAAAAAAGAGTGGATACCATTCAAAAACTTTAAACCAAGAAATAACCCATAATCTTAGATCAAATTTACAAGATGGAAAAAATGTTTTTTCTGAATTAATTGGTTATGAGGAAACAGTTATACCAAGTGTAGAGAGGGCATTTTTATCCAATCATAGTATCAATCTTCTTGGTCTAAGAGGTCAAGCAAAAACAAAACTTGCTAGAACTTGTATAGATTTATTAGACGAGTGGATTCCCATTGTTAAAGATTCTGATACAAATGATGACCCTTTGAATCCCATATTCAAAAGTTCTTTAGAAAAAATAAATTCAGATGGGGATATGACTGAGATTGATTGGATTCACAAGACAGAAAGATTTTATGAAAAACTTGCAACACCAGACGTAACTGTATCTGACTTGATAGGAGATATTGATCCAATTAAAGCCACTAATCTAAAATTGTCATATTCTGATGAAGAAGTAATCCATTTTGGTTTAATACCTAGAGCTCACAGATGTATTTTTGTTTTAAATGAGCTGCCAGATCTACAACCTAGAATTCAAGTATCTTTATTTTCAATCCTTGAAGAAAAAGAAATTCAAATAAGAGGATTTAAGGTAAGGCTTCCTCTTGATATTCAATTTATTTTTACCTCTAACCCTGAAGATTATACAAACAGGGGAAGCATAGTCACTCCACTGAAAGATAGAATTGGTTCTCAGATTTTAACTCATTATCCTGAAACTGTGGATATAGCAAAAACAATAACAAGTCAAGAGTCAAAATTAAATTCCGAAACTATATCAAAGATTCATATACCAGAGATAGCTAGAGATATTATTGAACAAATATCTTTTGAAGCAAGAGAGAGTGAGCTAGTTGATAAAAAGAGCGGAGTGAGTGCTAGAATGAGCATTACTAGTTTGCAAAATTTAGTTAGTTCTGCTGAAAGACGGATGTTAATCAATAAAGAACAAATAACCTCAATTAGAATGTCTGATTTTAATTCAGTTATCTCCTCAATAAATGGCAAAGTTGAGCTTGTATATGAGGGAGAAGAAGAAGGAGCTGAGCAAGTTTCATATAATTTAATATCAGATGCCGTTAAAACATTATTTACAAAATATTTTCCAAAAATTGAGAAACTTACAAAACCAGATGAGATTTCAGTTTATGACCCTATTCTAGAATGGTTTTCAGTCAATCAATTAATTCTTAGAGATGATATTAGTAATAAGGATTATGAGTCAATTCTTAATAAAGTTAAAAATGCAGATTCAATATTAAACAAATTTATTCCAGACATTGATAAAAAGGATAAACTTTTCTTTATTGAATTCCTATTATGGGGACTTGAAAGTTTTAATAAGTTAACAATAATGAGAACTAACAACGGAGTTGAGTTCAAAGATCCATTTAATAACTTTATCAATAAGATTTAATCAATCTTTTTGACTTGGGACTTTTTTGCTTCTTTTTTTGAACCATCAAAGCCTTCAACACCACTTACTGTTGTGTATTTGAGTGTATTTCTTTTGCCAGGATTTAATTTAGAATAAGCACTATGACACATTACGGCAGCTTCATGAAAACCTGAAAGGATTAATTTGAGTTTTCCTGGGTATGTGTTAACATCTCCAATCGCATAAATGCCATCAATATTTGTTTGATAGTCTAGACTATTATTAACTTTAATTGCATTATTCTCAATATTAAGTCCCCAATCCTTAATAGGTCCAAGCTTTGGAATAAGCCCAAAAAGAGGGATGAAATAATCTACTTTTAAAGTTTTGAACTCTCCATCCGAATTAACAGAAACAGAGTTCAAAGATTTTTCTCCATAAAGTTGAGTTACTTGGCCTGGAGTTATTACTTCAATTTTTCCAGAATTTTTTAATTCTTGGACCTTTGCAACAGATTCATCTGCACCCCTAAATTCATTTCTTCTATGAACTAGAGTAACTTTTTTTGCAATATCAGATAAGTGTATTGTCCAGTCAAGAGCAGAATCACCACCACCAGCAATCAAAACATTTTTATCTTTAAAATCATCAGGATTCTTAATCATGTATAAAACACCATTTTCCTCATAATCAGATATATTAGAGATATTTGGTTTTCTAGGAGTAAAAGTACCAAGACCCCCTGCAATTGATATAATACTAGCATTTATTTTAGTACCCTTATCAGTTGAAACTATAAAAGATCCGTCTTTAAGCTTTTCAACTGTATTAGCAGTTTCACCTAGAGTATATGATGGAGAAAAGGGTTTAATCTGTTCTAAAAGATTCTCAACTAAATCCCCTGCAATTATTTCAGGATAGCCTGGGATATCATAAATAGGTTTTTTTGGATATAGCTCAATAAGTTGTCCACCTGGTTGCATTAATGAATCAAGAATATGACATCTCAATTTTAATAGTCCAGCCTCAAATACAGCAAAAAGGCCTGTAGGCCCAGCTCCTATAATTAATATATCAGTTTTTATCATTTAGAAAGAGGGAGAGCAGATTCAACAACTTCAATCTCGGGTGCATATTTTTTAATTGTGGTCTCTACACCATTTTTTAAAGTCATCTGATTCACTTTACAGTCAGCACAAGCTCCATGAAGTTTTACCTTGACTTTATTCCCAACAATTGAAGAAAGAGAAATATCACCTCCATCTTGAACAAGATAAGGCCTGATTTCATCTAATGCTTTTAAAATTTTATTTTCGAGTTTTGCCATTATTTTTTAATTGCTGAACACCCAACTAAGTTAGTAATTTCTACGATTTTAGTAGGGGGTAATTCTTTATTTCTTTTTAAAAGTTGTTCAACTACATTCTTTGATATGTCATCAAAAATTTGTGATACTTCAGTAGACTCCTGAAGTGATGCGGGCCTTCCAAAATCAGAAGCTTCTCGTAAACTTTTAATTAAAGGTATCTCTCCAAGAAAATCAATATTTAAGTCCTTTGAAAGATACTTTACTCCTGCTTCTCCAAAAATGTAATGCTTTTCTTCTGAATCATTTTGTTTAAAGTATGCCATATTTTCAACCAAACCAAGAATTGGGACTGATATACTATCCTGTTGAAACATTTTTATTCCTCTCCTTGCATCTGCAAGAGCAATGTTCTGGGGAGTACTAACAATAATTGAACCTGAAATAGGTAGAGATTGAACTAAGCTTAAATGTATGTCACCTGTACCTGGAGGAAGATCTAAAAATAAAAAATCAAGATCACCCCAATTAGTGTCAAAAATCATTTGATTAAGTGCTTTTGAAGCCATGGGACCTCGCCAGACAACAGCCTGATCAAGCTTGGTAAAAAATCCAATTGACATAATTTTTACACCGTAATTTTCAATTGGCTCAATCTTTGATACATCATTAACTTTAATTGATTTAGGGACATAACCTTCAACATCCATCATTGTTGGTACTGAAGGACCATAAATATCAGCATCTAATATTCCTACTTTACAGCCTTTTTTTGCAAGAGAGGTTGCAAGATTAACTGTTAAAGTAGATTTGCCCACTCCACCTTTTGCTGATGAAACTGCAATGATTGAGTCAACCCCAGAAATTTTTTTTGATTGTGACGAAATTTTAGCTGGTGCCTTTTCAATTTTAGTATTGATATTTATCTTGGCCTTTTCATAAATCTCATCATGAATAATTTTCATAATATCTACTTCAAGCTTTTTTCTTGCCTGAAGAGTTGGATTACTTAATGAGAGATCAATATCAACTTGATCACCAAAAACTTGAATGTTTTTTATTACTCCAGATGAAACAATATTATCATCTGAGCCTGACATATTAATTTTTTCAAGAGTTTTTGAAATATTTTTTTTTGATAGTTCCATAAACTTTGTACAAATATACTAGTAAGTAATAACTTAAAACCCTAAGAAAATACTAATTATTTCGGGGCCCAAATCTTTTTTTCAAAGTCTAATACTTTATCCTCTTCTATTATTACTCCCTCACTCTCTAGTAATTGTCGCATCAACTCAAATCCTTTGAAATGATGTTTCCCTGTTAAAATTCCATTTCTATTAACAACTCTATGAGCAGGAATTGAGGAATCATTATGACTAGCATTTAATGCCCAACCAACCGTACGTGCACTTGAGGAAGATCCTAAGTGCTTTGCAATTAAACCATAAGTTGTAACTCTACCGTAAGGTATTCTTTTAACAACATTATAAACCCTTTGAAAAAAATCATCTTTTTTCATTTCTTATTGTTCTAGTTGTTTAGAATTTGATTTTTGAAGTGTAAAGGAAAACTCAGTACCTACACCAAGCTTACTCTTTACAAATATTTGTTCTTGATGAGCTTCAATTATATGCTTAACAATTGAAAGACCTAAACCAGATCCACCTTTTTTTCTTGAGCGATTTTTATCAATTCTATAGAATCTTTCAAAAAGTCTAGGAATATGTTTTTCATCAATCCCTTCACCATTATCAGCGACTGTTAATATTATCTTATCATTATCAAACTCCTCAACAGAAACTTTAGTAAAACCATTTTTTGTTCCATATTTCAATGAGTTTACAACAAGATTAGTTAGAACTTGCAAAATTCTTTCTTGATCAGCATTAACAAAAATGGGCTCAGAGTAATCTTTATCATATTTTAAAGAAGTAGTATTCTTTTCAGATTCAAATTCCATTAATTCAAATACATTATCAATTAGATCAAAAACATTAAAATTTGACTTATCAACAGTTTTTATACCTGATTCAAATTGTGTAATGAGGTCTAAATCTTTAACAATTGCGATTAATCTTTCAACTCCTTTTGCTGCTCTCTTAAGATATTTTTCTCTAACATTCTTATCTTTCATAGCTCCTTCAACAAGAGTAAGAATATAACCTTGAATGGTAAAAAGAGGTGTTTTTAATTCATGTGAAATATTTCCTAGGAATTCTCTTCTGTAATTTTCTTGATCCTTTAAAACATTTATTTCAGATGTCCTCTCTCTGGCTTTCTGAATCAAATTAAGAGTTAACTTTTCAAGATCTTTTTCATCATAAGTATCTTTTAGAATTTCTTCATTTAACTCATCTAAAACTTTCTTAACTCCTCTTTCTAAGTAAAGCTTTATGTATATTTCAATTGAATACCGTATAATTAAAAAAAGAATTAAATAGTATAATATAGATAGTACTATAACATTAATTCCCTCAATGTTTGATGGTATAATTAATTGGAAGAATAATAGGTCTAAGGCAAATGCGGACAATGTTACTACTAGAGAAGTCCTAAAAGCTTGTGGATTATATGAAAGCTTAAAAAAAGAAGACATTATTCAATAACAAACTTATATCCTACACCCTTAATAGTTTTAAAATACTTGTCCCCTACTTTTTCTCTTAATTTTCTTATGTGTACATCAATTGTTCTATCTCCAACAACAACTTCACTTCCCCAGACTGTCTCCATTATTTTTTCTCTCTTAAAAACTTTATCAGGTTTAGAAGCAAGAAGATAAAGTAATTCAAATTCCTTTCTTGGAAGATTTAATACATTATTTGATATATAAACTTTATACTTTTCCCTATCTATTTTAATATCATCAAATATTATCTCATTAATATCCTTGGCAATAACTTTTTTTAATCTTCTTAGAAGACCTTTAACTTTAGAGACAAGCACTTTAGGCTTCACAGGTTTAGTCACATAATCATCAGCTCCTGCATCATATGCGGCAACATGGGAGTAGTCTTCTCCTCTTGCGGTAAGAAACATTATTATTGTATCATTAAATTTTTCGTCAGACCTAAGTTTTTCACAGGC
>CACKBZ010000013.1 GCA_902598525.1 uncultured Bacteroidota bacterium | reverse complement strand
ATAGACTTTTTAGTTTTTATTTATTATTTCTTTCTTTTAGCTTATTTGCTCAAGATCCAACCTCTTGTATTGAAAATCCTGATGATTACTATTTTTCGTTAAGGAATATATCAGGGGATAATAATTTTGATATTTCTGATGAGGAGACTAAACTTGATCTAAAAGAGGCACTAACAAATCAGATTGTTTCTAAGATTCAAGTACAATCCACCGTTAATCAAACTTTTAAAAGAGTTAATAATGAATTCTCTGAAACAGAAGTCTATAATTCTTTTGCTGTTTCAAATTCCGACGCAATTATTTTTAATCCAACATATAGGATTTGTTCTAATGGTGAATATGCTATGGTATATATAGAGAAGAGTTATTTTAATAATCTTGCCATTAACTACTTTAGAAATCTAATCCGTAGACTGGAGTCTATTCTAGATATTTCCAATGAAAGATATGCAACGAATCCTAACTATGAATTTAAAACTGAAACAGCTGAACTATCGAGGGTAATATCAACTCTTGACTCTTACTATGGGTTAATGATATCACTTAATGTTGAAGAATCTTTATTAGACAGTTATGTTGAAGTAGATAGAGAAGTTAAGACATTCATAAACTCTATAAACAGTTTAGAAAATAATTTAATAAAGGCAGAATCTCTGATATCTAATAATGATTATAGTCAAGCTTATGATCTTTTAACAAGCTTGAAAATAAAATATCCAAGAGACTATAGAATTAGACCTTTAATTAAAAGTTATAATGATTTTGTAAGAATTGCGAAAAAAAACGAAATAAGATCTCTTAAGACTATATCCTCCTCAAATAATTATTTTTCGCTGAGTTTGGGCATTAATTCAGAATTTGAAGCAGACAATTCATCTAATTCAAACTCGCAAGATTCTGCATTTAAAAGCTTCCACCCTAACCTGCAATTAAGTTTTATTCGCAATAACAGAAACAAAACTCTTGGTTGGGGAATTTACTCTAAATATCATGTAGCAAGTACTCAAACTTTTGAAGCAGACAATTCAGACTATGAATATCCATTTTTAGATAATTTTTTTGAAGCTGGAGTGATGATTCAATTGTATCTATTCTCAAATGTTACAAATCCAGATTATTATTTAGACCAAGATTATAGTGCTTTTGCAGTTTCTCTTCATGCAGGACGCTACTTAGATAACTTTATATCATCTTTTGGAGAAGAATTAAGCTTTACATCCATTTCTCCCGGATTTGAATGGTATTTCAATAATAAAAGTTCAAGGAGTCAAAGATCATCTGTATACTTCAGATATAGTATAGTTTCTAGTAATTCTTTATACAATTATAAGACTGCATCAGTTGGATTTACATTTAATATAAAAAGTGGGAGAAAATTAACAGAGAAGCAAAAAGAGGATGTTAAAAATGAATTTAAGACCATTAATTAACAATTAATTATTGTTTAATAAGTCTACCTCCAATAATCTTCCATTCTAAATAGTTGTTTTGGTCATTATAAGGATTAGATGTGTTATACATCTCTAGAACTCCGTCATTATCTATATCTTTTATTTTGGTAAATCTGATCCATAGTTCACTACCAGAGTATATATCGATAAAATTTGAAGTCGCATCCAAATAATTTTTTCCAACAAGCTCCAGAATTTGAATAGACCAATTCTTATAAAAATTAGTTTGATCCCAATTTGATGTAGGCTCCTCATTCATGTTATCACCAGTTCTAGTAATAATAATCTCAACTTGCCCATCATTATTTAAATCAAAGAATTCAAAATTAGTAACGATACCTTGTTTATCAATACCTGAGGCAGGTAATCTCAGAAATTCATTATCTATAAAATCAACTCCATCACCGTATATAATAATTGGTGCATTGTCATAAGTGTTACATTCCCACCATTGACAATCAGGGTTTTGTCCCCATGACCAGTCATGACCACCAACAATTAAATCAATAAATCCATCATCATTAATATCAAAAAGTTCTGCATTATACATTTGGTTCATAAGATTTTGATCTATAAGAGTTTCGTTTGGCTGTAACTGACCGTTATTATTTTGAAATATTAAAGACTTTCCACGACCACCGTCAACAGCCACAATATCAAGGTCTCCATCATTATCTATATCTCCTGATGCACCACCATGATAAAAAGATTCAAAAGATTGATAATCAATACCGTTAAAACTTCCATTTCCATCACTCATTAGTACCTTATTAAACTCTCCATTAAATGGTTGTTTGTCATATCCATGGCCAAGAAGAAAAAGATCTACAAAGCCATCATTATTATAGTCACCAAGAAGAATTTTTCTTCCATGTACTAATCCAAGAAATGCACTATCATTTATGTTATCTACCTCAAAACTTCCTCCACAGCTACCCTTATAAAATCTTATTAATTGCTTTCTTTCATATCCATAATAATCACTTGGATAATCAATAAAATTTGAATAATCATTATAGGAACCTATAATATCCAAATAACCATCGTTATTATAATCAACACTAATTACATTAAGACCATATTCTCCTGATTCCCCACCCCACTGATTATTTAACAGTGCACCTAAATCTTGATAATTCTCTGGATAATAGATGTCAAAAAGTTCATATGAAGTGTTTTGCCAATCAGGAATTTCTTTCTTTTCAATAAAACAATCAGATGTATTTTCTAAAACAGTATCCTCAAAGTTTATTAGATTAGAATCAGATGTTTTTTCCTTATTACAGGATATAACCATTAAAAGTAATATTAAGTATATATACTTTTTCATTTGAATAATTAATCAATATTCTTATTATAAACTCCAAATTGGTCTAAATGAAATGCAGTATGACCTCTAACCACTTCTTTAAAAGTCCAATTATCTACTTTACCATGAAAGGTGTTTACCAAATATTTATGTTCGTAATCATTTACTTTTTTCAAACTTTCAATAAGTTTCTTCTTTTCCTCTTCAAAAATTAAATTATCTGATCTCTTTGCATCAAAAAATTTTAATGTTCGTGAATTTTTTGGATATATTTCATAGTTCCACCTTAAAATATATCTGAGATAAAATAAGTGTAAAGACCCAAAAACATATGTCAAAACATTTGGTTTAAACCTTTTTTCATTAAGATAGAATACTATAAATTTATTGCAGTGCCAAAGCATTTGAGAAGAGCTCATTACTCCCCATCTAGGTTTAGCGTCTTCGCTAAGATTATTTATTGATTTTATTAATTTATCTAATTCCATTAATTAGTCTTTAAAGATAAATCTATTAAATTTTTAAAATTATTTAAACTTGACAACCAAACTTGTTCACTTGGTTCATTATTTTCATATTTTTTATGAGCATCAATTACTGAGCTTCTGATTTGATTTGACCATGAATCAATAAGCATATTAATTTTTTGAGTATTATAAAGAGTTTCCGTAAAAATTGAGTCAATTTGATAATAAGATTCCGTAAAATCCTTAAAAGATCCTATAATCTTATCACATGCAGCAGATTTTTGCATTAAATTAAAAATACCATAGCTAAATCCTGAACAATTATTCGAGATCTCATACCATTTGTCTTTAATAGGTGTAACAGGATTCGAATCAATGACTAGATTTTCAAAAGCATTATCTAGATCCCATGGTATAATTTGAAAATTATTAGTAATTGGATCTTCATACCAATAGAAATTGTGATTTTCATATTGTCCATTTTCAGAAAGATAGAAATGTAAAAAACCATCATCATTTGCAATTCTTCTATCTACCACTAAAGTTTTCAGAAAAATATCTTTATCAATATAGTTCTGGACAACATTCCACGAATTTGAATAGTCTTTATCTGCTAATTCGTCTGAAAATTTTTTAATTCTTGAAACATCTGAAATCTCTTCATTTGTTCTTAACCCACTTATAAAATAATCAATACTATTGCTCTGACCTTGATCATTCACTGGCCATACTTCTTTATAAAGGTTTCCATTTTTATTTATGAAGTTCTTGTTTGTAAATGGTCCATCAATTTGCTCTGTATTTGCATAAAGACCACTAAACTCTCCATTTATAAAGATTACAGCATGATTTGATCTTGGTGCAGGAATTCCAAAGTTTCTAAACATATAATAACCCAATCTCTCTCTCATTTTTGTACGATCAAGATTTTGAGAATGAAATTGAAGTTTTTTTAGATCATAAAATTTTTTATCATTCTTATAATTAATTTTAATTTTCATTGAAAGTTTTGGACATGTTTTATAACCACTAGGATTTGACCAATTGGGGCCTGAAAGGCATCCTACAAATGCACCTATTGAACCTTTATACCTTACTCCTACATCTTTAACAATCTTATCTTCAAAAATAAAAGATGCATCAACATACTGTTCAGCAGTAGGGTTATTGTCAATTAGATTTAAATTTTCTTGACTAATTAAAATATCAAATCGATGAAGTTTTGATTGATCGTAAATATAATCTGACAAGTCATTAACATTATAAACATACTCTTCAAGGGATTCGGTATTTTGATCATATATAATATTCTCAGATAAATCATCTTTTTTACAAGAATAAATAAAAATTGAGATCAATATTATTGTATAAAAAAGGGGAATCTTAGAAATTATCTTCATTAGTAATTTACCAATTTATCTAATTTCTCTTTTAATTTACTACTAGATAAGAATCCTCTCTCAAGATTACTTGAAAATGGAACAGGAGTATCTAAAGATCCTACTCTTACAATTGGAGCATCTAAGTATTCAAAGATCTCTTCGGAAATAGTAGCTGAAATCTCCCCTATAAACCCATTAATAAGAGTATCTTCGCTTAAAAGTAATACTTTACCTGTTTTTTTTATTGAATTGAAAATCAGTTCTTTATCCCAAGGTATCAGAGTGTTTAAATCAATGATTTCAATTGAATCTTTTTTAAATGATTTTATTGAATCTAAAGCCCAATGAACACCCAATCCATATGTAATAATTGTTACATCAGAACCGATTGATCTAATCTTTGCTTTTCCTAGTTCTTGAGTGTAGTAAGTCTCAGGAATCTCCTCAGAAATAGTTCTATATATATATTTATGTTCAAAATACATTACCGGGTTAGGATCTTCAATTGCAGCATTCAATAGACCCTTAGCCTCATATGGATGAGAAGGATATACAACCTTTAGGCCAGGCACTTTTGTAAACCAGACTTCATTTGACTGTGAATGAAAAGGACCAGCCCCTACTCCACCGCCACACGGCATTCTTACTACTATATCTGAGTTTTGAGACCATCTATAATTTGATTTGGCTATTAAATTAACAATAGCTGTAAATCCAGAGCTTATAAAATCTGCAAACTGCATCTCCACAATTGATTTATAACCTCCTACAGATAAGCCATATGCGGCGGATAGAATTGCTGACTCACAAAGTGGTGTATTAAAAACCCTTTCTTTACCATATTTATCAATTAAACCCTCAGTAACCTTAAATACACCTCCATATTCAGCTATATCTTGCCCCATAATTACCAAATTATCATATTTTGACATAGATTCATCAATTCCTTTCTTAATTGCATCTACAAATCTAACTTCACTATTGGTTGTATTATCCAAATGAGTCATAGCAGGAGTAAAATCTTTATAAACATCCTTTAGCTCTACTTTTTCATTAAATTGGGTTTCATTATAAGATTTAGCTTTATCCCAGTTGGAATCTATTTCATTCTCTAGATCATTCTTAATCGATTTAAGAGACTTTCTATTTAAATACTTAGATTTTAACAAGAACTCCTCAAAATGCTTTATTGGATCCCTGTTAGCCCATTCTTCTAATATTTCAGGGTCTATGTATGCTTGACCACTAGCCTCTTCATGGCCTTTCATTCTGAATGTTTTAAACTCAATAAGAACAGGTTTATTATTAGATCTTATCTTTTTTGAAACATTCTTAATACAATTGTAAACGTCAACAACATTATTTCCGTCAACTACGTATGAATCAATATTATAACCAGCTCCTCTGTCTGCAAGATTATCAATTGCGTACTGCTCATTAACTGGTGTAGATAGTCCGTAACCATTATTTTCAATACAAAATATTACTGGAAGGTTCCAAGTAGATGCAATATTTAATGATTCATGGAAATCCCCTTGACTTGTTCCTCCATCACCAGTAAATACTGCACATAATTTTTTTTTACCCTTTAACTTATTTGATAGTGCTATTCCACAAGCAACTCCCATTTGTGGTCCTAGATGTGATATCATCCCCACTATATGATGTTCATTAGATCCAAAATGAAAGCTTCTGTCCCTACCTTTTGTAAAGCCCTCCAGTTTGCCCTGCCATTGAGCAAATAATCTATCTAAAGGTATATCCCTAGACGTAAAAACAGATAAGTTTCTATGCATAGGGAGTATATATTCATCATTTTCTAAAGCAAGAGTTACACCAGTAGAAATAGCTTCTTGACCAATTCCGCTAAACCATTTTGACACTTTACCTTGTCTTAGAAGAACTATCATTTTCTCTTCAATCATTCTTGATTTGAGCATGTTTTTGAAAAGATTCAGTAAAACTTTTTTATCAATATTTTTTGTATCGAATTTCATAAAGACCAATCAATTTCTTTTTTCCCAATTTTTTTAAGATGTTGATTACATAAACTGAAGTGCTTATTTCCGAACCACAAACCTCTATTTGCACTTAGTGGAGAAGGATGACCTGATTCAAGAATTTTATGCTTCTCATCATTTATTAGTTTCTTTTTTTGCTTTGCAAATGAACCCCATAATAAAAATACAGTATTATTTGTTTCCTCAGATATTAAATCAATTACTCTGTCTGTAAAGGATTCCCATCCTTTGTTTTGATGACTTCCGGCTAGTCCTTGCTTTACTGTAAGTGTTGCATTTAAAAGCATTACCCCCTGTTTAGACCACTTACTAAGATCCCCTTTCCTATCATTAAACTTTATACCTAAGTCAGATTCTATCTCTTTAAAAATATTTATTAATGATGGAGGATGAATAACTCCATTATTAACAGAAAAACACAAACCATTTGCCTGATTTGGGCCGTGATAAGGGTCTTGACCAATTATTACAACTTTCAATTTGTTAATAGGACAATTATCAAAAGCTGAAAATATTTGAGATCCTTTTGGGTAACATATTGAGGATGAATATTCATTTCTTACAAATGAAATAAGATCTTTAAAATAGTTTTTTTTGAATTCTGAATTAAGAAGCTGTTTCCAAGAATCTTCAATTTTTATTGACATCTTTTGGATCCTTTAATTTTCCAACAGATTTTGCAACAATCATTGAAACTGCCGCATCTCCTGTTACATTAACAATAGTTCTACACATATCTAAAGGTCTATCAACTGCAATTATTAAAGCTAATCCAGCCTCTGGAATACCTGCTTGACCAAGGACAATGACAAGCATAACAATTCCTGCACTAGGAACTGCAGCAGCACCAATTGAAGCAAGAGTAGCAGTAACTATGATTCCTAACTGAGCACCAAGACTAAGATCTAAACCAAATGCTTGAGCTATAAATACTGCAGCAACTGCTTGGTAAACACTAGTTCCATCCATGTTAACTGTTGCTCCTATTGGTAGTACAAAACTTGATATTTCTTTATCAACACCTAAATTCTTTTCAGCGCAATCCATTGTTACAGGTAGTGTAGCAGCACTTGAGCTTGTTGAGAAACCAAGTAATTGGGCAGCTGAGATACCCTTCATAAATGTTGAAGGGTTTGTGTTAGTTATGAGTTTAACAATAATATTATAAACTATAATCATCAAGATTAAACCAATTATAAGAGTAACAGAATACATTCCTAGTGCAATAAATAGGTCTAAGCTAGGGGATTCTACAACTAATGTTGCTAGAAGAGCAAATACCCCATATGGAGCAGATTCCATTATTAAATCAATTAACTTAAGTATTATAGAATTAAGACCATCAAAAAAATCTTTTACAGGTTTAGCAAGTTTTGGATCAACTAAAATTATTCCTATCCCAAAAAATATTGCGAAGAAAATAACCTGAAGCATATTCCTGTTGTTTGTAGCAGCATCAAATATATTTGCTGGAACAATATCAATTAAAGGTTGTAGTGGCCCACTTTCTGCTTGCTGTTGAGCTTGTTGTTGTTTTTCAATTACTCCTTGCTCATACTCTTGAACAAGATCAATTCTTGTTTCTTCTGTAATAGTACTTCCAGGTTCAACAATATTTACAAGAATTAATCCAATAATAACAGCTGTTACAGTTGTACATATATAAATTCCAAGTGTTCTAGTCCCAATAGTAGATAATTTAGAAATATCTTTTAAATCAGAAATACCCTTAACCAAAGAAGCTAAAATTAAAGGCATAGCTATTAGTTTAAGTAAATTGATAAATATTGTACCAAATGGTTTGACCCAATCTTTTATTAAATCAGATCCAAATGAAGTTTGAGACATTATAAGTCCAAAAACTACACCTAAAGCCATTCCAATAATTATCTTCCAATGTAACTTCATAATTATATTTTTGAGAGTTTACTTAACAATAAGTAGTCAGCAAGAACTAATGCAGCCATTGCTTCAACTATGGGAACTGCTCTTGGTACAACACAGGGGTCGTGCCTACCTTTACCCTGAACCTTAACTTTATTTCCCTTACTATCTATAGAGTCTTGATCTCTCATTATTGTAGATACTGGTTTAAAAGCAACATTAAAGTTTATATCCATTCCATTTGATATACCACCTTGTACACCACCTGAATAGTTTGTTTTAGTAGATCCATCTTCATTAAAAGAATCATTATGTTCAGATCCATTCATTTCAGAACCTTTAAAACCACTTCCAAATTCGAATCCCTTTACAGCATTAATTGAAAGCATTGCTTTTCCAAGCTCAGCATGAAGTTTATCGAAAACCGGCTCTCCAAGACCAACTGGAACGCCAGAAACAATACAAGAAATAACTCCACCAACTGTATCTCCGTTTTTTCTTGTTTTTTTAATTAAATCTTCCATTTCTTTAGACTTATCAAGATCAGGACATCTTACTATTGATTTTTCAATATTTTCAAAATCAATATTTGAATTTTCATATTGATATTTGATTTTCCCTACTGATGAAACAAAAGCATTTATCTTGACTTCTTTCAAAATAAGTTTAGCAATAGCCCCAGCAACAACTCTAACTACAGTCTCTCTGGCAGAACTTCTACCACCACCTCTATAGTCTCTAAAACCATATTTCTTATCGTAAACAAAATCTGCATGTGAAGGCCTGTAACTTTCCTTTATGTGAGAATAATCTTTTGATTTTTGATCTTTATTTACAATTATAAACCCTATTGGAGTTCCAGTTGATTTACCTTCAAAAATTCCAGACAAAAATTCAACAGAGTCATCTTCTTTCCTTTGGGTAACAATTTCAGACTGTCCTGGTCTTCTTCTATTTAACTCTGAGTTAATAAATTCTAAATCAATTTCTAAACCTGCTGGGCATCCATCTATTACCCCTCCAAGAGCTTTTCCATGTGACTCTCCAAAGGATGAAATTTTAAAAATATTACCAAATGAATTTCCTGCCATACCTTGATTTATAAAGATAATACCTTAAATTAAAATACTCTACCGGGATTTAATATATTTTTCGGATCAATAGACTTTTTGATAATTTTCATTAATTCAATCTCATCTTTGCTCCTACTTTTGATTAAGTATTGCTTTTTGTCAATACCTATTCCATGTTCAGCAGATATTGATCCCTCAACTGCCTCAGTATTAGTATAGATTATATCATTAATTTTGGATTTTAAATTATCGTCATCCGAATCTTTTCCTATTATAAAGTGAATATTTCCATCAGCTACGTGACCAAAAGGAAAAATTGTTTTAACACCATCACAATTTTCAAGCTGTTCTATTGTCTTGTCAATTACCTCTCCAATTAGCGCTACAGGTATGCTAATATCAAATTGCTGATCAAATTTCTTTTCTTCAGCCAATACTGCAACATCTTCTCTTATACCCCACAGATTTAGCTGTTCTTTTTCATCTCTTCCAACAACTGCATCTTCAGCGATCCCCTTATCTATTGACTCGATAACTACCTTCTCAAAAGTATTATAATCATTGGTAAAATCTCCCCCCATATATTCAATAAAAACATAATATTTATAGTTATCTGGTAGATACTTATTGTAAATTGTTTTGTCGCTGACCATTTGTTTGTAAGTATCATTCCAAAGAAGCTCAAAAGCAGTAAGGTTTTTTGAAATTTTCTCTTCCATGAACTTTAATAAGCTTAGTACATTTTGATAATCATTTGTAACAGCAAGAGCAGTATATCTTGTTTTTGGATTTTGATATAATCTAAGAACAACTTTTGTGACTATACCAAGGGTTCCCTCAGATCCAATGAAAAACTGCTTTAAATCATATCCAGAGTTATCTTTCATCAGTTTTTTTAATGATGAAATTATAGTTCCATCGGGAAGAACAACCTCTAATCCAAGTACTAAGTTTCTTGTCATACCATATTTAAAGACTCTTAATCCTCCTGCATTTGTTGATACAGCTCCTCCAATTTGTGCCGATCCTCTAGCACCGAAATTTAAGGGAAGAAGAAGATTATTATCTTTTGCAGTATTTATTATATCCTCAATTATAGCTCCTGATTCACATGTAAGGGTTTTACCATTTTTATCAATCTCTATAATTGAATTCATTTTCTCAAGAGATAAAACAACTTGATTTTTATTTGATTTAGTAGAGCCTACAAGATTTGTCAATCCTCCATGAATAATTACTTCTTGTTGATTATCATTACATATTTTTAAAATTGAAGATACTTGTTTAGTATTTTTTGGCAGCAATAAACACATTGATTCAAGAGGGATATCAGTTTTCCAGATATGATAGAATCTAGATTTTAAATCATCTCCTACTATTATTGAGGATTTATCAAGAATTGCTTCAAAAAGTTTAATAATGTTTAAATCAGACATTTACCTTAACAAAAAGTTAACTAAAGATATTAATTTTAAAAGATTAAATTTGTTCAAATTTTTTTTATGAAAAAACTTTTATATGTTACTTCCCTGGTCCTAATAGCCTCCTGCTCTAATGACAATTCTTATGTAATAAATGGAACTATTGATGTTGAAGATGACAGAAAAATATATATCCTTCAAGCAGATCAGAATAATCAGCCTTTCATACAGGATTCAACATCAGTTAAATCAGGGCAGTTCTCATTTAAGGGAATCTCTGCAACACCTGAAATTAGTTATATCCAAGTTGAGGGAATAAATGGTTATGTCCTAGCTATACTTGAATCAGGTTCTATTATAGCTAATATTGATAAAGAGAGAATTTCTGAGTCTGAGGTTTCTGGTACTACATCAAATGATGATTTTATTAAATATAAGTCTGAGACAAAGCTTCTAGTTGATAGCATGAATGATATAACTTCAACAGCTCAAGATGCAATAATGAATGGAGATGTGGAAACTGCAATGAAGTTAGAAAAAGACTATAGCAAAAAGGAGAGAGAAGTTTTGTTATATGAATGGGACTTTATTGTAGATAATTTAGACTCATATATGTCTGCGCTACTTCTTGAAGTATTTATGGTTGAAAATAAGGTAAATAAAGATAGTATAATAGATGTTTACGAAAGTTTTTCTAATAGAATTAAAGTTAGCAACGTAGGTAAAAATATTGCTGATTTACTAAGCCAATTTGAGGATCCAATTGAAGTTGGTGAGGTTGCGCCTGATTTTACCGCACCTGATCTGTCAGGTTCTAATGTTACACTCAGCAGTTTATTGGAGGGCAACAAAGTAACCCTGTTAGACTTTTGGGCAGCTTGGTGTAGACCATGTAGAATCGAAAATCCCAATTTAGTTAGACTATACAAAAAATACAATAAAGATGGATTTGATATTTTAGGAGTTTCACTTGATAGAACAAAAGAGCAGTGGGAAAAGGCTGTTGAAGATGATAATTTACTTTGGACACAAGTTTCGAATTTAAGTTTTTGGAACGATCCTATTGCAAGAAGATATAGCATAAGAGCAATACCACAATCATACCTTATTGATCAATCTGGAACTGTAATTGGTAAAAACTTGAGAGGTAACGATCTCGAAGAAAGAATTAAATTTGCATTATCATTAAATGACTGATAATTGCAATTAATAATTTATTTAGTTTCTTTTCCTTTAATCAAGTTAATATCCTTACTCCCCTTTTCTATTATTTATAGGGTTTCTGATCTAATTAAATTTTTACTTCACAGAGTTTTTAAATACAGACTTAAAGTTGTTAGAAAAAATCTAAATATTGCTTTCCCTGAGAAGTCAAAGGAGGAAATTAGTGATATTGAAAGCAAGTTTTATAAGCATTTTTCAGATATAACAATCGAAAGTATAAAAGCTTATGGTATGAGTGAATCAGAAATGAAAAGAAGATATACATATGAAAACATTAATGTCCTTAGGGAAATTCAAAAAAATACTAAGAACATAATATTGTTGTGTGGGCATTACTCAAATTTTGAGTGGTTATTATCTATTGGATATAGTACCAAAGGAAACGGTTATGGAATATATACTCCTATGACAAATAAATACTTTGAGAGACTTTTTAAAAAAATAAGAAAAAAACATAAAGCCTATCTTGTTTCTAGATATAAAATAAAAGATTTTATGTCATCACTTGACACTAATAAGTATTATTTATTTGGTTTTGCTTCAGATCAATCACCGCGTAAAATTGGAAAATCATACGTAAATTATTTCTTAGGTAAAAAAGTGCCGATTTTTACAGGTGCAGAAAGATTTGCTAAAGATTATAATCTTAAAGTAGTTTTTGCAGACATTAATAGAATTAAAAGAGGACATTATCAAACTAAATTTAAAGTTATTAATGATAAAAAAGACTCTGATTATAGTATAACCGATCAATTTATTAAACTTCTTGAAAAACAAATTTACAGGGATCCTAGTCAATACTTTTGGTCACACAATAGGTTTAAGTATATAGTTGACTAGATCAAACTGTTAATTTCATTTTTAATTTCAAGTGCAATCTTATCTGCTTTACTCTGAGAGTCTGATTCAGAAAAAATTCTAACTATAGGTTCGGTATTTGATTTTCTCATATGCACCCATCCATTATCGAAATCAATTCTAACACCATCTTCTGTATTAGGAGATAAATATGAATATTTATCTATAATTTTTTCAAATACTTGATCAATTAGCCTTGAGTTATCTAAAGACATTTTGAGTTTCTTCATATAATACCTAGGGTAATTTTCTTTTAGATTTGATACAGAAGTTCCCTTTCTTACTAATAAAGAGAGAAAAAGAGCGATACCAACTAATGCATCTCTTCCGTAATGAAGATCTGGGTATATAATTCCTCCACCTCCTTCTCCTCCAACAACAGCATTAACTTCTTTCATTTTTTTAACAACATTCATTTCGCCAACAGGTGTAGAATAATAATCACAATCGTACGATATTGTAAGGTCTTTTAATGAGTTTGAAGAAGATAAAGTCGAAACTGTTGAGCCTTTCTTAACTGATAATACAAAGTCTGAGCAATAGACTTGTGTATTCTCTTCACCCAATATTTCACCATTTTCATCAAAGAAGACTAACCTATCTACGTCAGGATCAACAGCGATACCTAGATCAGCTTTATTTTTTTTAATCATTTTAGATAGGTCTTTTAAATTTTCCGCAAGAGGTTCTGGATTATGAGAAAAACTTCCGCTTATCTCTTCATTAATTATTTTATATTTAATTGAAAGCCTATCTAATAGTTTAGGAATTGCAATTGAGCCACCAGAATTAATGGCATCAGCTATGACATATAGATTTAGTAATTGTATTTCTTTTAATGGTAAAATATCTAAGTTAATTATTGCATCTATGTGATCATCTATCAGATTATCATATTTTGAAACTTTACCTAAATCTTTGTTTGTTGAAAAGCTAATAGATTTTTGTTCTGAGTATTCAATTAGTTTACTTACGTCAATTTTAGATAGAAACTCACCATCAGAATTAAAGAACTTAAGCCCATTATATTGCTCTGGATTATGACTTGCGGTAATCATTAACCCCGCAACACAATCATTATTTAATACTCCCCAACAGAGAGAAGGAGTGGTTGAAATACCACAATCAATTACATCAATACCCATTGATGCAAAAACTGAATTAACAATGTAATGAATAATTTCTCCTGATTTCCTACCATCTCTACCAGTCATAACTTTAAGATTAGTAAGACCAGGATTATTTTCATAAATTAATTTTGAAAAAGCAGAAACTGAACAAACAATGTCTAAAGGAGTTAAATTTTCAGAGTTTTCGCCACCAATTGTACCTCTAAATCCAGAAATATTTTTTATGAGTGTCATATAAAATGTAAATATATAAATTGTAAATTTGTCGATATTTTTTCTTATGAGATTTTTCATTCTTTTTTTTGTATCAATATTCATTATTTCATGTACTAATAACTATAATCCTACAGTGGTATCTGCAAGAAAAGATGCTTCAGAAATAGGTTTAAAAATAATGGAGGATGGAGGCAATGCATTTGATGCAATGATAGCAGTCCAACTTGCATTATCGGTAAGTCACCCTACCGCAGGGAATATTTCAGGAGGGGGGTTTATGGTATATAAACTTAGTGATGGAAGTGAAGGTTCATTAGATTTTAGGGAGAAAGCACCTAATTCTTCTTCAGCTGACATGTATTTAGATGAAGATGGTAATGTTATTAGTGGATTAAGCTCATTAGGAGGTCTAGCTGTTGGTGTCCCTGGAACAATATCAGCCATTTTTGACATTCATGAAAAATTTGGATTACTTCCTATTGAAGATTTGTTTAAACCCTCAATTGAACTAGCAGAAAATGGTTTTCTAGTCACTAAATATCTTGAGGACGAATTAAATGAAAAAAGAAATGTTTTTATAATGATGAATGGAGAAGAATCTCTTTACTCAAAAAATTATAGAGAAGGGGATACTATTAAAAATAATAATTATGCTCAAACTTTAATTAAAATTATGAACGAGGGAAAAGATGGTTTTTATTCTGGAGAAGTTGCGGAAGACATGATCGAGACAATCTCTAAAAAAGGAGGAATTATGACGTTAAGTGATTTACTTGATTATGAGTCAATTTGGAGAGAACCAGTGAAGTTTAAATACAAAGATTATGATATTATATCAATGTCATTTCCATCAAGTGGTGGAATACTTCTTGGTCAAATGATGAAAGCAATTGAAAAGTTTGATCTATCAGAGATTCCTCATAATTCTGCAGAATACATCCAATTACTAACTGAAATTGAAAGAAGAGCATTTGCAGATAGAAGTGACTTGATGGGCGATCCTGATTTTATGAATCTACCGGTATATGAGTTTATGGATGAAGAATATATTGAAGATAGAATGAAAAGTTTTTCGTGGGAAGAAGCTACTCCATCATCTGAAATTAAACCAGGTGAAGTTATTTTCAATGAAAGTGATGAGACAACTCACTTTTCGATAATTGATAAAAATGGAAATGCAGTGTCTGTAACGACAACATTAAATAATAGTTTTGGATCTAAAGTTTATGTAGAGAATTCAGGTTTTTTTCTAAATAATGAAATGGATGATTTTAGTTCTAAGCCTGGTTTTCCAAACTTTTTTGGAGTATTAGGAAGTGAAGCAAACTCAATTCAGCCGGGTAAAAGAATGTTAAGCGCTATGACTCCTACAATAGTTTTAAAAAATAATAAACCAAAACTTATTTTAGGATCACCTGGAGGGCCAAGTATTATTACATCAGTTTTTCAGACAATTTTAAATGTTATTGAATATGAAATGGATGTTAATGAGGCTGTATCAGCTCCTAGATTTCATCATCAATGGTACCCAGACCTAATAGTTATGGAAGAAAATGTTTCTTCATACGAAGTTGACTCAGTCTTAAAATCTAAAAATTATTTATTAGTCAAATTACCAATTGAGGAGGATACATTGGGAGTATACAAAAGATCTAATATAGGAGCAGTAGATGCAATATTAATAGATGATTTTAAGAATGTATCTGGTGGAGCAGACTCAAGAAGAGAGCATTACACATCAAGTGTTGAATAAATAACTTTTACATTGAATAATTCAATCCAAATTGAAGGAGCAAAAGTCCATAATCTTAAAAATCTAAACTTAGAGATTCCAAGAGAGAAGCTTGTTGTTATAACTGGTTTATCCGGAAGTGGAAAATCATCTCTTGCTTTTGATACAATTCATGCAGAAGGTCAGAGAAGATACATGGAAACTTTTTCTGCCTATATTCGGCAATTTGTGGGAAATTATGAAAGACCTGATGTTGAAAAAATTGAGGGACTTTCACCAGTAATTGCAATAGAACAAAAGACAACTAGTAAAAATCCCAGATCTACAGTAGGAACAGTAACAGACATATATGATTTTTTAAGATTATTATATGCAAGGATAGGAGTTGCATACAGTCATTTGTCAAATTTAAAAATGATTAAAAATACTGATGAGGAAATAATTAAAATGATTTGTCAAAAGTATTTAAATCAGAGGATTATAATACTTGCACCAATCATCAGATCTAGAAAAGGTCACTACAGAGATCTTTTTGAAAATTTTACAAAACAAGGATTTTCTAAAGTTATTGTTGATGGTGACATACTAGATATTAAAAGAGGCATGAAGCTTGATAGGTATAAAACGCATGATATTAGTCTAGTAATTGATAATCTTTCAGTTGATGATGATTTTGAGTCAAAGAGCGTTCTCTCAGAATCTATAAAAATTGCGATGAAATATGGTAATGATACAATCTTCATATTAGATTCAGAATCAGGTAAACCTGAATATTTTAGCAGAAACTTAATGTGTCCTGAAACAGGTATATCATATCCTAAACCTGAGCCTAATACTTTTTCATTCAACTCTCCCAAGGGTATGTGTGAGGATTGTAATGGACTCGGAACTGAATATAATATAAACTATAAAAAACTAATTCCAGATGACTCATTGTCAATTGAAAATGGGGGTATACTTCCTATTGGTAAGAAAGATAATTCATGGATCCATAAACAGATAGAGCTTATCTCTAAATATTTTAATTTTTCATTAACTGATCCTATTAAAAAGATACCTAAGGAAGGAATTGATTTTATTTTGAATGGTGGAAAAGAATCATTTACTATCAATTCAAAAGAATTAGGTGTGAAGAGAGAATATTCTATTGATTATATGGGTATTGACTCTTTTATCAAAGAACAACTAACTAACACTGAGTCTAAAAGCTTAAGAAGATGGGCCCTACAGTTTGTAGACATCAATAAATGTAAATCTTGTGAAGGAAGTAGATTAAAAACTGAGTCTAGATCATTCAAAATTAACAATAGGAACATTTTTGATTTAGCAGAGATGGATTTATCTGAACTTAAAATTTGGTTCAAAGATCTAAATAGTAAACTCACAAAAAAAGAACTAAAAATATCTGAGGAAATAACTAAAGAAATACTTGTAAGAATTCAATTTCTAGTTGATGTTGGTTTAGAGTACTTAACATTATCAAGATCTACAAAGTCACTTTCAGGTGGAGAGGCTCAAAGAGTCAGATTAGCAACTCAAGTTGGATCTCAACTTGTGGGTGTACTATATATTCTTGATGAACCAAGTATAGGTCTTCATCAAAAGGATAATATTAAATTAATCGAATCATTAAAAAAATTAAGAGATTCGGGAAATTCAGTTATTGTTGTCGAGCATGATAAGGAAATGATTTTAAGCTCTGATCATATAATTGATTTAGGTCCAAATGCAGGTATTAACGGAGGAGAGATAATTTATGAGGGATCTCCAAATCAGATTAAAAAAATTAAAACCATAACTGCAGATTATTTGAATGATATAAAAAGAATTGACATACCAAAAAAAATAAGAAAAGGGTCAGGTAATTCAATAAGACTTTATGGATGTAACGGAAATAACTTAAAAAATCTTGATATTGAATTTCCGCTAGGAAAAATGATAGCCATTACAGGAGTTTCTGGAAGTGGTAAATCATCATTGATAAATGAGACTTTATACCCAATTATAAATTCGACAATATATAACTCTGTTAAAACTCCATTGGCATATAGTAAAATCGAAGGTTTGGATTTTATTGATAAAGTAGTTGAGGTAAATCAGCAACAAATTGGTAGAACTCCAAGAAGTAATCCTGCAACATATACTGGAGTATATAGTGAAATAAGAAAACTTTTTTCAGAAACTATAGAATCAAAAATTAGAGGATATAAACCAGGAAGATTTAGCTTTAATGTGGTTGGGGGGAGATGTGAGGTATGCAAAGGAGGAGGAATGAAATTGATAGAAATGAACTTTTTACCTGATGTGTATGTAGAATGTGAGGGTTGTAACGGGAAAAGATTTAATAGAGAGACACTTGAGGTAAGATATAAAGGAAAATCTATAGCGGATGTACTTAATATGAGTATCTCAAAATCATTAGAGTTTTTTTCCTCAATCCCAAAAATCTACAATATATTGAAGGCTATAGATAGTGTTGGACTAGGATATATTACTTTAGGACAATCGTCTACAACCCTATCCGGAGGAGAATCTCAAAGAATTAAACTAGCAACTGAGCTTGCAAAAAAAGATACAGGAAAAACACTTTATATTCTAGACGAACCGACAACTGGACTTCATTTCGAAGATATAAGAATTTTGTTAAATGTATTAAATCAATTAGTTGACAAGGGAAATACGATAATTATAATAGAACATAATCTAGATGTAATTAAACAGGTTGATCATATTATTGATATAGGTCCGGAAGGTGGTAAAAATGGTGGAAAACTCATAGACTCAGGTAGTCCTAAAGAAATAATAAAAAACAATAAGGGTTATACTGCAAAATACTTATCTAATGAGATAGACTTATGAAAAAACTCTTATCTCTTTTTTTTCTTTTTTTATTTGGCTCAATTCTTTTGGGACAATCAAACAACTCATATGACATAAATGTAGAATTAATTCAAGAAGAAAAACTATTAATAATTAATCAAAAAATGATATTGAATAATGATTCAAATAATATTATTGAAAAAGTTTTTCTTGAAGACTGGTCAAATTCTTACAGGGACAATAATTCTAAACTTGCAAAAAGAATTTCTGATGAATATTCCAGAACATTTACATTCGCAAATAATAAACAAAGAGGTTTTACAACAATAAATAATTTAGAATCTGATAAGATAAAAACTTGGAAAAGATTAGATGAGAATGATATAATCGAGATTGAATTATCTAAACCATTAGAAATCTCTGAATCTATTGAGATAAATATAAGCTATACAATTAAACTACCTGATTCAAAATTTACTGGCTATGGTTATGATGATCAAAATTTTTATTTAAAAAACTGGATAATTGTTTACTCTAATTTAAGTAGTTCAAATTGGTCAAAACAAAGTAATCTTAATCTTGATGATCAATCAATTAACTACTCAGATTTTTATATACAATTTAAGATTCACAAGGACTACAAATTATTTTCCAACCTAAATAGGTTATCAACCAAACAAAATGAGGATCATAATTTAATTTTATTAAAAGGAAATAATAAAAGAGAGGTTGATATTAATATTTTAAAAGAAAGTAAATTTTTAAGATTAGAACATAATGGAATTGTTGCTGAAACTGACATATTTAAACTTTCTTCAATTACAAATACACAATTTAGCTATAACCGAATAACAGAATTTATAAGTAATTTTTATAGCGATGAAAGTAATATGAGTTTTTTAATATCTAAAAGTGATTATGAATTAAGCCCATTTTATGGATTAAATCAATTACCAAGGTTTATTAGACCTTTTCCTGATGATTTTTTAGAAGAAATAATTTTTTTAAAATCATTTACTCTAAATTATTTAAATGAGAAAATTCATTTGAATAGACGAGACTCTCATTGGATATTTAAGGGACTCGAAATTTTCCTTATAGATAAATATCTTAAGGAGTATTACCCTAAAGTAAAATTTATAGGATATCTATCTGGCAATACTTTTCTAAGCGATTATGAAATATCTAAAATTAATTTTACTGATCTTTTTTTAAATTATTCTGAATATTTTCAAAGACTAAATATTCATCAGTCGGATATTGAATCTAGCGATAGTTTAACAAGAATAAATGAAGAAATAGCTTCACCGTATCATGTTGGCCAAGGGCTAATCTATCTCGAAAATTTAATAGGTGATAAGAAATTTAAATTACTGACTCAAAAAATATTAAAAGTTACTTCTAATGAAGAATTACTTAAAGTATTTAACGATTCAGATTTTGAATCAGAATGGTTTATTAGAGATTATATTGGAACTAGACAATCAATTGATCTTAGTATTCAAAAAATTGATAATGATTTATTTAAAGTCTCTGAGAAGAATAATACAAAGATCCCCTACTCCATTGGACTTGTTCTAGATGATTCACTTGTTTACACTGAAAAATTTAAATCCTTTAATAAGTTTAATATTCCTAAAATTAAATATGATTACGTTGTAATAAATCCCTCAATTAAATTACCAGAGTTAAACAGAAATAACAACTATATCTATAAGTCAAGAGTTAAACCATTAAGAATTAGGCTCATAGGTGACCTTGATGATCCAAAAAAAACGAATATATATTTAAGACCTGAGGTTACTTACAATTTATATGATGGAATATCACCTGGAATTAATTTTTTAAATAGAGGATTTAAAAGCAAACCTTTTACATATGAAATATTTACACAATATGCTTCAAAAGAGGAAACATTAGTTGGCTCTTTAAACTTTAGGTATAAGTCTGATAATGAGATTAAAGATAATTTTTCAACTATTTATAACCTATTCTATACTACAAATCATTTTAGTGAAAACTTAAGATATCAAGTATTTTCACCATCAATAACATTTAATTTTAGAGATAACAACAATTTAAGATCAAACATTAGAAGATCTTTATCTATGTCAATGTTTACTGTAAATAAGGATTCAAATGAAGTAATTGAAGGGAGATTAAATAACTATAGTATCTTTAACTTAGGTTATTACTACTCTGATATTGGTATCATTAGATATTTAAAATCTTCAGCTACTACTGAGTTTTCAAATAATTTCGGTAAGATTAATTTAGTATTTGATTACCGAAAACTATTGAATAATAACAGGCAGTTTCAGGCTAGAATATATCTTGGTAAATTTATGTGGAATGATAGGAAATTTAACAACTTCAATTACAATCTTGGTAGATCTGGAGGATATCTTTTTCTTGATAATTATCTAGGAAGATCAGAAAAAACGGGCTTATTAAGTCAACAGTTTATTATGGCAGGTGGTGGTTTTAAATCCTTTTTTGAGGATCCAACATCCAATAATTTTATGTTAACCTCCAATCTAAACATTGGATTATGGAAATGGTTAGAGGGATATTTAGATTTAGGAATATTAAAAAATAAAGATCAAGAAACAAGATACTTCTATGGAACTGGTCTGAGACTAAATTTACTACCTGATTTTTTTGAACTTTATTTCCCTCTAACCTCAACTAACGGTATTGAAGTTTCAGACAACAGTTATCATGAAAAAATTAGATTTATAATATCCTACAACCTTGAATCCATTGGGAATCTTTTCTCAAGAAGATGGCTCTAATTAAGTTATCTTAATATTTGTAAATTTGCAGTCCATATGAGTACATCAAGCTCCCTAAAAGAAGAAATAAGTTTAAAAAAATTCAAGGAGAAAGTCTTAAATGACTTTAGAACTATTGTCTTAAGTAGAGAAATTAGTGTATTAGGAAGAAGAGAGGTCTTACTTGGCAAAGGTAAATTTGGAATTTTTGGAGATGGTAAGGAATTACCTCAGATTGTCATGAGTCATTTCTTTAAGAATGGTGACTTTCGATCTGGGTATTACCGAGACATGACATTATTGCTTTCTCAGGGATTACTAACAGCAAGAGAATTTTTCTCAGCTATTTATGGACATCCCGACCAAGTTTATGAAAGAATGTCTGGTGGTAGACAAATGGTAGGTCACTTTTTGACTAATTCAATAAATGAAAAAAATGAGTGGATTAATCAACTATCTCAAAAAAACCATATTTCAGACGTTTCTCCTACAGCCAGTCAAATGTCAAGACTTGTAGGTCTGGGATTAGCATCAAAAATTTATAGAAATAATAATATTAAGGGATCTGACAAATATTCAAATAATGGAAACGAAATTGTTTGGGGGACAATTGGAAATGCTAGTACTAGTCAAGGAATATTTTTTGAAGCTGTTAATGCATGTGGAGTTCTTCAAATACCGGCAGTTATAAATATTTGGGACGATGATTATGGAATCTCTGTTCAAAATAAAGATCATACGACTAAAGAAAGCATATCTAAAGTACTTTCGGGATTCCAAGTCAGTAAAGATTCTGCAGGAATTGAAATATTAGAAGTTAAAGGATGGGATTATCAGTCCTTGATGAAAACATACTCTCATGCAGAGAAAATTGCACGAGAATACCATATTCCTGTAATTGTTCATGTTACTGAACTAACTCAACCCCTAGGACACTCAACTTCAGGATCTCACGAAAGGTATAAGGACAAAGATAGATTAGATTGGGAGGAAAAATTTGATTGTAACAAAACATTTGAGGAATGGATAATCAAAAATAAAATATCAACAAGAAAAAAGATTGAAAGCATCAAATCTGAAATTAAAAACTATGTAGCAGATGAGAGAAGATTAGCTTGGGAGCTATACCAACGACCTATAAAAGATGCTAAAGTTGACTTTATTGAAACATTAAACACATTAAATTCCAAAATTGATAAGAATGAATTAGTTAGTGGTTTAGACGATTCTAATTACTCTGATATTATAAAAATTTGTAGAAGACTTCTATATCAAATACCCATTAGTGAATCTGATGATAGAGACAAACTTATTGGTTGGAGAGATAAATATTTAAATTTACTTGAGGAGAAATATTCCTCAGATTTGTATTCTGTTAATTTTTCAGATTTAAATAAATCCAATAATATTATTCAATATCCAAATGAATCTAACAAAGTTGACGGTAGGATTGTCTTGAGAGATAATTTTGATAAAATTCTGGAACAAAATGATAATGTCTTCATTTTCGGTGAGGATGTAGGTAAAATTGGTGATGTAAATCAGGGTCTTGAGGGTCTTCAAAAAAAATATGGAGAGGAAAGGGTCTTTGATACCAGTATCAGGGAATCAAGTATTATAGGACAGGGAATTGGTATGGCTTTGAGGGGACTAAGACCAATTGCAGAGATTCAATACCTTGATTATATTTTATATGCAATTCAAATATTAAGCGATGATCTTTCTACATTTAGCTATAGAACCCTAGGCAAGCAAAAGGCACCATTAATTGTTAGAACAAGGGGACACAGACTTGAGGGAATATGGCATTCGGGTTCCCCGCTGGGTGGAATGATTAGCTTTTTAAGAGGTGTTTTTATCCTTACACCACGAAATATGACAAAAGCAGCTGGGTTTTACAATAGCTTACTAGAAATTGATCAACCTGCAATTGTCATTGAACCCCTCAATGCATATAGAGTGAAGGAAGAGGTTCCCCTTAATTATGGAGAGTTTAAAACCCCCATAGGAGAGGTCGAAGTTATTGAGGAAGGAAATGACATAACTCTGGTTTCATATGGATCAACTTTGAATATTGTTCATGAAGTAGTAAAAGAAATTAAAAAATTAGGTATTGAATGTGAATTAATTGATGTACAAAGCCTAATACCTTTTGATATCTCAAAAAATATAATTAAAAGTGTCAAAAAAACAAGCCGACTTTTAATTATTGATGAAGATGTGCCAGGTGGAGCATCTAGTTATGTACTTCAAGAACTATTAAATAGTCAGAATTGTTATCAATTTCTAGATAGTGAGCCAGGTCTTTTAACAGCAAAGGAGCATAGACCACCTTATGGATCAGATGGAGATTACACAAGCAAACCATCTTTTGAAGATATTTTTGATAAAATATACAACATCATGAGGGAATCTAATCCCGAGAGATTTAAAAAACTTTTTTAATAATTATCTTCAAGATATTTAACAATTTCGATTAGAGAGGAAATTTCGTTCAGATTGAGTTTATTCTTGTCAATGAAATTTTTAACATCTTTTGACTTATTAAAAATCTTTAATATTGACTTTTTTGAAAGTTTAACATAAGTTGGAGGTGAATCGCTAAAAGAAATAAAATATTTTATATCGTCAGAGTATCTTGGTGGGAAAGCAATATCGAGTGAGTTTACAGATTCTTTTCCTTTAAGAAATTTTTTGCCTTTCTTTTGATAAATATTTATATCTGAACCTTTATATATCGGATTTAAATACCCACTTACAAGAGATTCATTTGCATCAGTGTAGGAAAGAAATAGAAATTCTTTGTCATCAAAGAAAGTAACTATATTGGGATCTTTTATAGCGACTTTTATAGATTTTACTTTACTAGTATTATCTACTAACTCTATTTCATCATTAAATGCATTGTATCTAAACTTAGTCTTGATGTCTATTTTTTTATCTAAATGGACAATTCTTCCGTCTTTAAATTTTGGTTCATAGTATTGTGAGCCTTCAATATCTCCAACTGTGGGTTTAGTAACTTTAAGTCTACCAAAATCTCGAAAAGCTCTCTGAGTCGATTCATTCCAAACTCTTTGATCAGACTGAAAATTTTGACTTGATAGGAAAAGTGGAGATAGGAATAAAAAACTATATATCAGAGATTTCATATAGGCAATTTATAATTTTTTATTCATAAATTTACTGTTATGAAGACATACCTACTATCAATTCTTTTCAGTTTATCTTCTTTCACTCTTTTGGCGCAAAATAATTTAAATAAATCAGGTCAACAATTAAATTCTTTAAGAGGTAAAATATCTGGAGTATCAATCACTCATACAACTCATACATCAGGTACTGCATCAAATATTAATGTCAGAGGCATGTCTTCTCTAATGCTATCAAACCAACCATTAATAATTGTTGATGGAGTTGAATTCAACTCAAGTACATCAAATTCATCAGGTAATTATTGGGATGGAATTTCATCAACGAGTAGACTACTTGATATAGATCCTAATACTATTCATAAAATTCAGGTATTGAAAGGGCTAAGTCAGACTATGATCTATGGAGAGAGAGGAAGAAATGGCGTGATTCTAATAACAACGAAAAATGGAGAACAATCAAATATAGATTAGTCTTTATGAATTTTATAAACTAAATCATTTAGTATTCCCTGAACATTAGTTGCATCAAAGTCGATACCTTTGGATCTTTTATCTGCTTCCAATAAATAGTTAAATATTTTCGATATTTTTTTCATTGTATAAATTCTTGAGGCATTTCTATATTCATCAATGAAATATGGGTTAATACCTAAGATTTTAGATGCATCTTTTTTATTTTCTATTGAGTGGTAAATAAATAACTTATTAAAGAAAGTATAGATAGAACCGATAATAACTGGTAAAGGGTATTTCTTGTTATTTTTTGCCATATGGGAAACTAGATCAAGTGATTTTTCATAGTTTTTCTTTCCTATTTCTTTAGTTAACTCAAAAAAATTAAACTCTTTGCTAAATCCAATAATATTTTCAATTTCCTCTGGTCTTATAATCATTTGTTCATCAAAATTTAACTTTAATTTTTCAAGTTCATTATCAATTTGAGATAAATCATTCCCTACAAAATCTGCAATAATTTTTATAGAATTTGGATGGAGATTAAGATTTTTTTCTTTTGATTCTCCCTCAATCCACTGGTATACTTGATTTTCGTAGATTTTTTTTGACTCAAAAATAATACCACTTTTAAAAATACTTTTGTAGATCTTCTTTCTTTTATCTACAGTATTATTAAAGCTTAAAACTAAGATTGATTTTTGATTAATATTTT
>CACKBZ010000012.1 GCA_902598525.1 uncultured Bacteroidota bacterium | reverse complement strand
AAAATAAATATAAAAGTTCTTGGTATCCCAATTAGTATTAATCGAAAATACTATAGAAGTATTTTTGGTCCTACGCTTAAGAATAAACTAGGCTACTACTCAATTAGAACTCCAACACTTTTTAATATCAGAGCACTGGAGCAATGGTGGAGAATGGGGAAGTCAAAAAATTTCACTGAATTTTACAGTACATTAAAAATGAAACAAATCCCTGGTTTTAATATTGGCTATGCAGATAAATACGATACAATATTCTATATTTCTAACGGGATAATTCCAAAAAGAGCTGAGGGATATAATTGGAAAGGGATTGTTCCAGGAGATACAAAAAATACTCTATGGGATGAGTATTATGAAATTGAAGATCTGCCTCAGGTTATACAGCCGAAAGCTGGATTTATATATGATGCAAACCACTCACCATTTAAGTCAACCTCTGCTGAGGAAAATCCAAAAGAGGAAGATTTTAGTGAAACAATGGGATACGAGACATATGACAACAATAGATCTACTAGGTTAATTGAATTAATTGAGAGTTATGATAAAGTTTCATATGAGGATTTTAAAGATATTAAATACGACAATTCATTTCCATCAAAGTTTAGCTACAACTTTATGGATATTAGTATAATTGAGACATTAAACCTAGATAGTCAAGATGAATTATTTGAAATATTAGATATAATTCAGAAATGGGATAGAAAAACTGATATTGATTCTCAAGGTGCCGGAATCTATGGAATTCTTTATTACCAACTTGTATGGAATTATAGAAATCAAATTCAAGAAAATAATAATACGGTTAGTCAGGAGATACTTATGTCTGCTTTAGCAGATACAGAAGAATATCTATTGGATAATTTTGGATCTATTAATATTAATCTCGGAGATTTCCAAAAATTAGTCAGAGGAAATAAGGAGATACCTATTTGGGGGCTTCCTGATGTTATAACTGCAATGTCATCAAGACCATATAGAGATGGTAGATATAAGGTAACACAAGGAGAATCTTACATTGGACTTGTTAGATTTAATGAAGAAGGACCCCATTTGGAAAGCATCATTTCTTTTGGAAATTCTGATGATCCTGATTCTGCTCACTATACTGATCAAATGGATCTTTACTCTAAGTTCAAGACTAAGAAAATGACATTTAATAAAGAGGAAATTTATAAAGAAGCGATTCGTATTTATAATCCTAATTAAGACTTTTTAATAGCTCTTTTATATATCGCCTCATAGAGTGGAATTACTTTGTTAATATCATATTTTTTTGCATTTTGTAAAGCTTGAGTCTTAAACTTATTTTCTAATTTTTCATTTGAAAGAATTTCAATAGCATTATTTGCCATAGACTCAATGTCACCAACCTCACTTGTATATCCTGAGTTTCCATTTATATTTAACTCTTTCAATCCTCCAACATTCGAAGATATTACAGGAACTTTTAAAGCCATAGCTTCTAGAGCTGCAAGTCCGAAGCTCTCTTTTTCAGAAGGAAGTAAAAACAGATCTGAAGAACATAAAATTTCATCAACTTCATTTGTCTTCCCAAGAAAAATAACTTTATTTTTTAAATCATTCTTTCTTAAAAAATCTTTAGCCTTTTTTTTATCAGGTCCATCACCAACCATTATTAGTTTAGAGTTTATTTTTTTTGAAATTCTACTAAAAATCTTTAGAACATCGATAATTCTTTTCAATGGTCTAAAATTACTTATATGCACTATTATTTTTTCATCACCCTGTGCAATCATGTTTCTTTCACAAAGAAGATGTTTCTTTCCATATTTTTCAATGTCTACAAAGTTTGGAATTACTTCAATTTCTCTTTTTATTCCAAAAAATTCTCTTGTATCATCTCTTAAGCTATTAGACACACATGTAACAAAATCCGATTTATTAATGCTGAAAGTTACTGCAGGCTTATAAAAAGGATGATTACCAACCAAAGTTATATCAGTTCCATGAAGAGTGGTAACAATTGGAATCTTATATCCGTTTTCATCAAGTATTTTTTTTGCCATATATGCAGCGTAAGCATGAGGAATTGCATAGTGTACATGAAGAACATCAATTTTATGTTTGTAAATTACATCGTATAGTTTACTTGAAAGAGCAAGCTCATATGGTTCATATTTAAAAAGAGGGTAATCAGGTACATTAACCTCATGATAATGAAGGTTTTTAGATAAAGCATCTAATCTTACAGGTTGGCTGTAAGTTATAAAATGAATTTCATAACCCTTTTTTGACAATTCAATACCTAGCTCAGTCGCAACAACTCCTGAACCGCCAAATGTTGGATAGCATACTATACCAATTTTCATTCTGAGTCAATAATTGATTTATATATAATCTCTTGTGATCTTGTTCGAATATTACTTGTTTGAAGTAGAGTATTTTCTCTTGTTGGAAAAGTTCTGTTCGAAAGGAATACAAATATTATTTCTTCATCGGGATCAGCCCAAGCCATTGATCCTGTATATCCATAATGACCGAAACTATTTTTTGAAACCCCACCAAAAGTTGAACCGTGCTTTCCCTCAATTTGAGGTTTATCAAAACCTACCCCACTTCGATTTTCAAACTCACAATAGTAACATGTATTAAAAATATCAAATGTTTCTGATTCAAAAATTTTTTTATTATCATAGGATCCTCCTTGAATCATTGTCTGAAGTATAACTGCTACCTCATATGAGTTAGAGAATAATCCAGCATGACCGGATACCCCTCCAAGCATCGCAGCACCCTCATCATGAACATAACCATGAAGTTTAGAATATCTAAAAAAATCATCCTTTTCAGAGGGAACAATTTCATCTAGACTCAAATATTTATATGGATTAAACATAGTTCTCTCTAAATTAAGCTTATTAAAAATTCTTTCCTTAGCTATCAAATCAAGTGGTTTATTATATATATCTTCAAACCAAAATTTTAAAAAATAAAAAGGTAAATCGGAATATTTAAATTCAAGCTTCTCTATGAGATCACTATCTATGATTGATTTGAAAATTTTTTCTCTATAGTTATTTTTTAAAAATAAATTTTCTGTAACAGGGGTATTAAATGATGATCTTAAATTAGACTTATAAAATCTTGACCTAGGTTTTTCTTTGTTATTTAATGTTTCTTCATAAAAAGGAATCCAAGGTGTTAATCTAGCATAATGAGATAACATTTCTTTTATAGTTATTTCGCCTTTATCAGCAAGCTTTTTTTTCGGAAAAAGATCTTTAAGTTTTGTATCAAGGGAAATATTTCCCATTTCATATTCTTGAATTACTAATGGCATAGTAGCTAAAATTTTTGTAATAGATGATAAGTCAAAAATATGATTGTTTTCAAGTTTATTTACTTTATCGTAAGTGTGATATCCAAAACTTTTATTATAAACAATTTTACCTTTTCTTGAAACTAAAATTTGCATTCCAGGAGCCATCATTGAGTCTATAGCTGAGTTAGCAATTGAATCAAGTTCTGAAAGTTTTCTATTATCAAAGCCCTCATAAGCTGGTCTAGAAAATCCTAAAATATTTTTTTTATTTGTTGATATTCCAAAGTTAACCTCAAAAAAATTATTTGAGACAGGCAACTTTCCTTTAAAAGACCTATTACCCGTTAATAAATCAGCCATAATTTCTTGTGAGATCATATTATTTTGATAGCCAATTACAATTGAGTCAAATCCATCAATTTTTTTGAAAGAATTTAGACCATAAGGATTTAGGAAAAGACTCAATACTATACTATTATTCTCAGCAATTTTTTCAATAACCTGAGATGTGGCACTAGGTATAATATTTGAGGCATACGGGCTTTTAGAAGAACCATGGTATGATATTATAATGGCGTCATATTTAGTTTTTTGAAATAATTGATTATAATCTTTTGAATTATAAGAATCAACATCTACATATTTATTTAATTTATTTAAAAGGTAATCTGAATCATTCCCGAATGATACATGTAAATATTTTTTATTGTCAGTAAGAGGAAGAGAATAAGATTTATTTTTTAGTAATGTTATTGCAGATTCCATTGCCCTTGAGTAAAGTAAAGTGTCTTTTGAAGTATTAACCTTATTTAAGATTGTTTTTGAGGAGATCTCTTGTAAATTATCTAAGTTGGATCTAGCCTTTAAGGATAAGATTTTTTTAACTGAATTAGATAGCCTACCCATTGAGATCTTACCTTTTTTTAATCTTTCTGCTATAAGCTTAATTCCATTACTAACGTCAGTAGACATAAGTATGATATCATTTCCAACTTCAAAAGCTCTTAGATCTACATTAATTTTTGGATCTTGAAACACACCTTTCATGTCAAGAGCGTCAGTGACAGTAATACCAGTAAAATTATATTCGTTTATAAGTAAATCATTTATTGTTTTTTTAGATAATGATGATGGAAATCTTTTATCAAGTGAGGGAACACTTAAATGAGCAGTCATAACTGATTCAACAACACCATCCTCAATTAATTTTTTGAATGGATATAACTCAACTTTATTAAGTCTCTCAATGTTACCGCTAATTACAGGGAGTGTTTTATGAGAATCCTTGTCAGTATCTCCATGTCCAGGGAAATGTTTAACTGATGTAAAAACACCTGCTTCTTTATGCCCCATAATATATGCTTTGGCTTTTCTGTATACATTATCAGGATCTTCACCAAATGATCTATTTCCAATAATTGGATTTTTTGAATTGTTGTTAACATCAACTGAGGGAGAAAAGTTATAATTAATCCCTAAAGCTTTGTTTTGTTCTGCCATTCTTTTAGATATGCTTTTAACCAGTTCATTATCTTGAATTGCTCCAAGTGTCATATTCCATGGATGAGCAAATACATCAGACAATCTTTGAGAAGGTCCCCATTCAGCATCCATGGTAACTAGTAAAGGTGTTTTAGAAATAGACTGAAATTTATTTAACCAGTCTATATGAGTCTTTGTAGTTCCAATTGAAAATATCAATCCACCGATTTTGTTTACCTCAACTAGTTTTTTAATCTCTTCAAAATCTGATTGTTCTGGGGAGACCCAATTAATGAATAATTGTGCGATTTTTTCTTCAAGTGAAAGAGAATTGTAAACACTATCAACCCACTGCCTCTTTTTAAGATTTAATTCAGAATAAATATCTTGAGAGAATATTAATGTAGTGTTTAATATTAATATGGCTAGAAATATTCTTTTCATTCTAAATAAATTTTGACAACCAAGAAGAACTTAGTTTAATTTCAAAATTATTTAATAGTTCTTCCTTTGTGCTAACTGTCATGTTGAATATAATTGTTTCTGATGAAAAAGCTCCAGTTTTTAAATTGTTTTTTAATTCATTTAAAGTAATTGATTTAATGTTTGAATCCTCCTTATAATTTACAATCAGTCTATCTAATAAATTGTTATCGATAGTTTTTGAAATATCCTTTACTAATTGAAGTGAATAATCAATAGAACAACCTCCAATTGGATTATATTTCTCATTCACAGCAATAACTAAAAAACGATTATTTAATATTTGAAAGGAAGACTGAAGTTCTTTGTTATGGGCCATCCATTTATCTAGAAAAAATTCAGACTTTTTTTTAATTATTTCAATATCAGATTGTGTAAAGTCAGATTTAGACTGGTAGATCCATATTCGAGATTCCTTGGGTATTATATCAAATTCTACTATCATAAATCTTCAGCTTTTTCAATCATTTGAGCAATATCAAGCACATTGATATTTTTCTCTTTAGATGTCATCCCATCACTCATCATTGTATTACAAAAAGGGCAGCTAACAGCAACTATTTTAGAATCAGTATTAATTGCCTCTTCTGATCTTTTAATATTTATATCTTGATTCCCTTTTTCAGGTTCTTTAAACATCTGTGCACCACCGGCTCCACAACACAAAGATTTTGATTTACAACTTTTCATCTCAACTAATTCTGCATCTAATTTTTCAATTACCTCTCTGGGAGCCTCATAAATTCCATTCGCTCTTCCCAAATAACAGGGATCATGATAGGTTATTCTCTTTCCTTTATAGAATCCTCCACCAATTGAAATTCTATTTTCTTTAATGAGATTATTAATAAATGTTGTATGATGAATTACATTGTAATTACCGCCTAGTTCAGGATATTCATTTTTTATTGTATTAAAGCAATGTGGACAAGTAGTTATAATATTTTTTATACTGTAAGAGTTAAGTATTTCAATATTAGCAATTGCTTTCATTTGAAAAAGAAATTCATTTCCTGCTCTCTTAGCCGGATCACCTGTACACGACTCCTCTTTCCCTAGAATAGCATACGAGATGTTTGCTTTATTGAGAATTTTAACAAAAGCCTTGGTCACTTTTTTTGATCTATCATCAAAACTGCCGGCACATCCAACCCAGAATAAATATTCAGGACTTTCACCTTTTGATTTAAGCTCTGATAAAATAGGTACCTTCATGTAAATTTTTATTTTGTTTTACCATCATCAAAGACCTCGATTGTAACTTTCTTTTCAACTAAATCAGTAAATTTTCCATTATATCTAGTTGCCTTAACTAAATGGTTATCTATCCAATGGTAGTTCCCCCCTCTTGGTTTTCCCATTAAGAGACTATGATATTTAAAACCGTTATCATCCAACCATTTTTCCGTAACCTCTCTATGAGATTCAATCCTTGCTGTAAAAAAACATATAATATGACCTTTTTCATACCAGTTATTTATTGTTTCTAAAGCATCAGGATAAAGTTTTGCTGTGGCCATTCTTTCTGGTTCTTCATTAGGTATATCATCACAGATGGTTCCATCAATATCAATTAAATAATTTTTTATACCCTCGGGAAGAATTGGACTAACAGTCTCTCCTTTTTCTATTTTCTGATGTAAATAATTTTCTACTTCTTCTTTTTTCATATTTATTTAGTTTCTTGAACCCATAGCTCCCTATCTAACTGATTGTAAGGCCATGGCGCTCCATTATTTTCTATATTGTTCATCATATTGTTTAAATCTGGATGTGCAGATGATTCTTCCATTATCAAGTATTGCCTCATATCCATTATGATAGATAAGGGGTCAATATTTATAGGACAGGCTTCAACACATGCATTACACGAAGTACAAGCCCAAAGTTCTTCTTTTGAAATATAATTATCAAGTAATCTATCACCATCATCAACGAACTTGCCTTTATTATTTGAAATATTTAGGGAGACTTTCTCTAACCTATCTCTTGTATCCATCATTATTTTTCTTGGTGATAATTTTTTCCCAGTCTGATTTGCAGGACATTCACTTGTACACCTTCCACATTCTGTGCATGAGTATGCATTCATTAGTTGAACCCAATTTAAATCCAAGACATCAGATGCACCAAATTTTTCAACTTGGCTATTTTCATCAGAAGCCCTCTCAGGATATAACATCAGCATTACTTCATTTTTAACTGATTCTAAAACATTGAACTTTCCTTTTTCTTCTAAATTGGAATAATAAGTGTTGGGGAATGCAAGTAAAATGTGTAAATGCTTAGAATAATATAAATAATTAAGGAAAAAGAGTATACCTAATATATGTGACCACCAAAAAACTCTTTCAAGAACATATACAGTTGAAGTAGAAAAAGAATCAAATAATGGAACTAAAAATGAAGATACTGGAAAAGCTCCAGCTTTGTAGTATCCATCGAAATTTCTATCTTGAAGGATCAAGTCAGTTGCATTCATGGAAAGAAATAAAAGCATTAATACTACCTCGAAATAAAGGATATTATCTGCATCAAATTTTGGCCAACCATTCATTTCAGAACTTAAAAATCTTTTAATTTTCATAATATTTCTTCTTGTCCAGAAAATGATAACCGAAATTAATACTAGTAGTGCAAAGATTTCAAATGATGCAATTAAGAAATTATAAAAATTTGGATTGAAATACTTTGAGAAGAATCGATGCGATCCTGTTATACCATCAATTAGTATCTCGAGTAATTCAATATTTATAATTATAAAGCCCACATATACAATTACATGTAATATTCCTGATATTGGTTTGGTTACCATCTTTGACTGACCTAGAGCTATTCGAACTAGATTTGAAATCCTTTGTCGTGGGTTATCTGTTCTTTCTACTGGCTTACCTAATTTAATGACTTTAATAAGCCTTTGAATATTTCTTGCAAAAAAACCAATAGCAAAAATTAATATTATTGAAAAGATTATGTTGGGTAATATGCTGATCATCTATTTTCTACCAAAAATTGAAAAATGAACGTATTTTTTTGGATTTTCATTAATATCATCAATTAGATTATTTAAACTAAGTATTGAGGAATTTAAATTTTCATATAATTCATCCTTATTAATTAATTTACCTAAACTTGATGAGTCTGAATTTAAATTTTGAATCACAGAATTAATTCCTTCGGTAGATTCTTTTAGGTCAACAAGGACATTAGACAATCCAAATTCATTTAATTCTTTTGTGACTTTTGATAAATTTTCACTAATTGATTCAATGTTATCTATCGTTTTAGAAATCTTATCATTTTTTTCTGTCAATGTACCTTCGATAATATAAGCCGAATTATTAATTGAATTTATTGCAGAAGTCAAGACCTCTATTGACTCTTTTATATTTAACTGAGTTTGTTTATTCAAAACACTAGATGCACCAGAAAATATAGAGTCAACACTAGTAATTGTACTTTGAAGTTGTCTAGAGAGGGGTTCAATCTGTCTGTTAATTAGCTCAGTTAATCCAGGTCTAACACTTGACCTTAGAGTATCACCAGTTTGCACAATTGACTCTCTATCAAACAAAGGCTCGATTGATATTGCAAGACCACCAAGTACTCCAGTTTCATATATTGAAGCCGTACTTTTAGAGGAAAAATTTAACTCATCCTTTACCTTAAGTGTGACTAATATTTTTGTAGAATTCTTTAGGAATTCTAACTCTGTTACATTGCCTATTGACAAACCATTGATCATAACATTTGCACCTACCAATAATCCATCTACTTCGTCATATACAGCATATAAAGTTTTTTGCCTATCAATTAGGGATGTTCCTTTAAGATAATTAAATCCAAATATGAATAACAATATAGAAGTTAGCACAAAAATTGCGGCTTTAATTTCTTTTGATAGTTTCAAGGCAGTTTAGGTTTACTGTTGTAAAAATAAGAATTATTTGTTTAGCAGATAAAAGAACCGTTATGTCAGTTTAAAATTTTGATTTTATTGTTTTCATATCCTACAATAAAAGAAGATTCATATCCATTTTTTTTTGCTTCTTCTAGAGATGATTTTGCATCTTCAATTGTTGGATGTTCACCATATAAATACTTATACAGATTTCCTTCTTTTACTACATTAATTGACTCTAAGCCCTTGAAGTTATAGGGTTTTAACGGTAGAAGTCTCTTGCTAGCAGCAATCTGAACTCTGTAAGTAATATTATTTTCAATAGAATCTGTTAAACCTGTAGTTGGTGCTAAATTTTGAAAAAAATCATTTTTATACTTAATAACAGCTGTAGCAATCGCGTCAGCCATTTCTTTTTGTCCATTTAATGAGTTCAAGTATGCACCCTCAGTTTTATTAGTTAAAAAACCTAGCTCAATTAATACGCTTGGCATAGTAGTATACTTTAAAACAATGAATCCTGCTTGTTTAACATCTCTATCTTTTCTTTTTAATTTATTGACGAATCCGTTCTGTATATATTCAGCGGCAAGTATACTTTTATCTAAATAATCCTCTTGCATAACCATTAAACTTATAACTGACTCGGGATCACTTGGATCAAAACCGTCATATTGATTTATATAGTAATCTTCAAGAAAAATTACTGAATTTTCCTTTTTAGCAACTTCAAAATTCCTTTGATTAGCATGAAGACCTAGCACGAATGTTTCAGCTCCATATGCTTGCGATGAGTGAGCATTACAATGTATTGATAAAAAAAGTTGACCACCAGACCTGTTTGCAATGTTTGCTCTTTCAATAAGATTAACAAAGACATCATTATTTCGAGTGTAGACAACATCAATATTATTCTCTTCAAGTATTCTTCCAAGTTTGAGAGAGGTACTTAACGCAATTATTTTTTCATAGTAACCATTACTAACTGCTCCAGGATCTTTTCCACCGTGACCAGGATCGATTACAACAGTAAAATTTGAATTAATATTTGTTTGAGAATATAATATGTTAAGTGAGAATGATAGAAAAATTAGAAAAATTAACCTTACTGAATACATCTAAGAAATTATTATAATTAAAATTATGATTAATTTTGGTTAACTAAAGCGACTTGTTAATAACTCAATTTTAAATCTTGAAAAAAAACTTAATAACATTATTACCAATATTACTTTTTTTCAATTTTAATAATTTGTATTCTCAAGAAAACTTAGAAGAAAATGATTCTATATCTTCAAACCAAGTTGAAAATAAACCTCTTCTTCTAGATAATATTAAGTATGACGCTTCTGATTCTATAACCATTGATCAGTTAAATAATAAGATTACACTTTATAATAATGCAAAAATTCTTTATGATGACATTGAACTGACAGCTGGTCTTATCATATTAGATTATAAAGAAAATATTGTTACTGCAGGACGAATAAGTGATATTGAAGGAAATTTAAGTCAATATCCTACATTTAAGCAAGGTGGAAATGTTGTAAACCCCGACTCTATTAAATATAATTTTGATAATCAGAAGGCTCTAATTTGGAATTCTAAATCTGAGGAAAATGGGATGAATATTCTTTCATCTTTGACGAAAAAACAAAATGATTCTGTATACTATTTGAAGGATGGAAAAGTTACAACAGGTGGGAATTTAATGGGAGATGATACAGAAGAAGCTGACTACTTTTTTAAGATAAGGAGAGGAAAATTAGTGCCAGGGGGAAATATTATTACGGGTTTTACTAATTTATTTATAAAAAATGTTCCAACACCAATAGGTCTTCCTTTTGCATATTTTCCCTCTCAACAAACTAAAGATTCTGGATTTATAATACCAAATATTAGTGATAGTAATCTAAGAGGATATTCAATTCAAAATGGTGGATACTATCTTCCAATATCTGATTTTTTTGATCTTACCTTATTAGGTGATTATTATACTAACGGAAGCTATGGCTTCAATATAAGATCAGTCTACAAGAAAAGGTATAAATACACTGGAAACTTTACTGTCAGATATGAAAATCTTATAAATGGTGAGAGGGGATTACCAGGTTATGGAAAATCTACTGTTTACAACGTAAGGTGGAGTCACTCAAAAGATTCAAAATCATCTCCAAATTCTTCATTTAGTGCCTCTGTAAATTTTGGTAGTAGTGATTATTTTAGACAGTCTGTAAATCAGTTAAATACTGCTAATTTTTTGAATAATAATTTAAGTTCATCAATATCTTATTCTAGAAGCTTTCCTGGCACTGCAGGATTGAGACTAGCTCTTACAACAAGTATGTCCCAAAATACTCAGTCAAAACAAGTTAATCTTACACTTCCAACAATGACAGTGAGTACAAATAGATTTTATCCGTTTGAAAAGAAAGGACAATCAAAAAAAGGGTTTTTTCAAAATATAAATATCCAATACTCCTCAAAATATGAAAACAGAGCAACATTTGCTGATGATTTACTTTTAAAAAAGGGCATGTTTGATAACGCTAAAACTGCAGCTCAGCATATTATTCCTTTTACAACAAATTTTAAAGTTTTAAAGCACTTTAGCGTAAGTGTGGGTGGAAGTTATACAGATACTTGGAGTGGTAAGACAATAAGTTATAAGGATTATACTGAAGATTCGGGTGTTGTAAAAGATACAATTTCAGGTTTTGATCGATTTGGTGTATATAATTATAATGCAAGTGTTACAACGAAAATATATGGTATAGTAAATTTTAAACCCAAAAATAAAGTTCAATCCATTAGACATACTATTACCCCAAGTATTTCCTATTCTAATACTCCAAGTTTTGAAGAGTATTACGATACATATATAATTGATGCTGATGGAAATACAGCAGAATATACAAGATTTCAAGGTGGATTATTCGGTATACCTGGAAAAAATTATTCAAGTAGTATTGGGATTAACATACAAAATACATTAGAGGCAAAAATTAAACCGAAGGATTCTACTCAAACTGAATTAAAGAAAATTAACATATTTAAAAATTTAAATATCTCGACTTCATATAATTTAGCTGCAGAGGAATTTAAATGGTCACCTGTAAGGATTACAGGAAGTATTGATTTGGCTGATGGGCTTTCTCTTAATACTGGCGCAACATTTGACCCCTATGCTCTTGATGAAAATAATAGAAGAATAAGTGAATTCAATATAAAAAATGGAGGAGGATTATTAAGATTAACTAGTGCAAATGTTTCTACTCAATATTCAATAAATAATGATACATTCAAAAGAGGACAGACACAAGAGCAAATCGATGAATCTACATCCGGTGGTGGAAGACCAGATGATCTATTTGGAGTATCCCAAGACTTTTCAGATTTAAGTCAATATGACTTAGATGAAGATGAAGAGGAGGAAGATGAGGAGGTTAATTTAACAGATTATATATATAAAATGCCATGGTCATTAAATTTAGCTTATTCTCTAACGTATAATAATTCATTTGGTCAAAACGATTTTTCAACTAATTCACTAATGATTTCATCGAATATATCATTAACTCCCAAGTGGAAAGTTGGTGTTTCTACTGGATATGATTTTAAACAAAAGGGATTCACATATACTCAGTTTAGATTTGATAGAGATCTTGATAGTTGGAGATTAGACTTTTCTTGGGTACCTTTCAGTGACAGAGCTTCTTGGAATTTTTTCATTGGTATTAAATCTGGATTATTATCGGACCTAAAATATGAGAAAAGATCAGAACCTGATAGAAATTTATAGATATGAAAAAAATTATTAATACTCCTAATTCACCACAACCTATTGGACCATATAATCAGGCTATACTAAAAAACAATACACTTTTTATCTCTGGTCAAATTGCCCTTGATCCAAAGACAATGAAATTGATAAATGACTCAATAAAGGAAGAGACTATTCAAGTAATGGAAAATCTAAAAAATATTTTGTCAGAAGCGAGAATGAACTTTAGTGATGTTGTAAAAACTTCAATTTTCTTATCAAATATGGATAACTTCAATGATGTAAATAATGTCTATGGTAGTTATCTTAACTCAGGAGAAGAGCCTGCAAGAGAAACTATTGCAGTTAAAACATTACCCATGAATGTGAATGTTGAAATTTCAATGATTGCAATGAAATAGTTATTTCAAAATATTTCTCTTATGATATTCAACTAAACCTTCAATAGGTCTCTTAATAAACCTACCAGTGTTTAGGTTATATTTCTTCCCTACCCTTATTATTTCTTCTTTTAAATAATAAGCTATCGAACCTACATAATGTATATCAACTTTACTAAAATCATCATATTGGAGGACTTGATACTCAATAAACCTTTCAAGACCCTTAAAAATAATCTCTTTAAAATACTCATTTGACTTATTTTCAATTAGAAAACGTGCAAAACTTGCTAAATAGGTATTTGGATTTTCCTCCCTGTAAAGTTTATTTTTAATTGTATTTGGAGATAAATCATAATTTTTTGAAAATTCATCTCTGAGGTATTGAGGCATTTTATTAAAATAAAATGCTCTAATTAAATATTTACCGTAATAATTTCCACTGGCGTAATCCATTAATACATATCCAAGAGATTGAACTTTTTGTATTACATTTTTACCGTCATAATAGGAGCAATTTGAACCAGTACCTATAATATTAACAATAGATGGCTTGCCTTCATCAACTGCTGAAAAAACAGCAGCATATGTATCCTCTTTAATATCAAATTCACTTTTTGAGAAGATAGACCTAAACACCTTAAGAATCCTATTTTGTGTTGATTCAACACCACATCCAGCTCCGTAAAAAAACAGTTTCTCTACAACCTTTCTATTCTTATATATATCAAAATTATTTTTAATACGTTCGTTAAGAATTTCATTTGACAACATTTGAGGATTTAATCCTAACGTTTGTGTAGAAAATAGCTCATTACCATTGTTATCTAAAGCTATCCAATCTGTTTTAGTAGAGCCACTGTCAACTATTAAAATCATATTTACCTAGATTGAAATAATATATTTTGATAGATCAAGTAATTTATTGGAGTATCCACATTCATTATCATACCATGAAATTATTTTGAAGAAATTAGAGTTTAATTCCATCCCTGCATTTGCATCAAAAATTGATGTTCTTTTGTCACCAATAAAGTCTTGAGAAACAACAGGGTCATCACAATAACCTAAAATTCCATCAAGATCTCCTTTTGATGCATCTAACATTGTTTTCTTTATCTTTTCATAGGTAGTATCTTTCTTCAACCTAACTGTGAGGTCGACAACTGAAACATTTGCAGTAGGAATTCTAAAAGCCATACCAGTTAATTTACCTTCTAGTGATGGAATAACTTTTGTTACAGCTTTCGCAGCTCCAGTTGAGCTTGGTATTATATTTAAAAGGGAGCTTCTTCCCCCTCTAAAGTCTTTTCTTGATGGGCCATCCACAGTAAATTGAGTTGCAGTAGCTGCATGCACAGTAGTCATCAAACCTTCTTCAATAATAAAGTTATCATTCAATACTTTAGCAATTGGAGCTAAACAATTTGTAGTACATGAAGCATTTGATACAACAAGATCAGAGGACTTTACCTCCTTATGGTTAACTCCCATAACAAACATTGGGGCATCTCCACTAGGAGCAGATATAACAACTTTTTTAGCACCAGCTTTTATGTGCATGGAAGATGACTCTATTGAAGTAAAAATTCCTGTACACTCAGCTACAACATCTGTTTTCATTCCTAACCAATCAATTTTACTAGGATCTCTTTCAGCAGTAATTTTTATTGATTTACCATTAACAATTAATTTATCTTCACTAACCTCTACTGATCCTTCGAAAGGACCATGAACTGAATCATACTTTAAAAGATATGCTAAGTGATTTATTTCAAGAAGGTCATTAACACATACCACATTAAAATCATCATTATTTATAGCAGATCTAAAAACTAGTCTACCAATTCTACCAAAACCATTAATACCAATATTTATAGCCATTTATAAAAAATTTTAAATTGAAATTATATCACATACCCTAACAAGGTCTTTATCAATCTCTTGACCACCTTTTAAAGCATCATCGATGGGGACAGTGATTATTTGATCACCGATAATACCAACCATTACCTTACTTTTATTTTCTAATAAACAGTCGACAGCAAATACACCCATCCTGGATGCAAGAACTCTATCAAAACAAGATGGAGACCCTCCTCTTTGTATATGACCTAATATAGAAACTCTTGTTTCATAGTGAGGAAAGTTTTTTTCTATATAAGAAGAAAACTCAAATACATTATCACCAATTTTATCTCCCTCAGAAACTACAATTATACTCGAAGACTTACCAGACTGTTCGCTGTGTTTAAGAGATTTTAATAATCTATCAATTCCCATATTTTTTTCTGGAATCAACACTTCCTCAGCACCTGCTCCTATACCAGCATTTAGAGCAATATGCCCAGAACCTTTACCCATAACTTCAATAAAGAAAAGTCTATTGTGAGAAATTGCAGTATCTCTAATTTTGTCTATGGCATCAACTGCGGTGTTTAGAGCAGTATCATATCCTAGCGTACTTCTTGTTCCAGCAAGATCGTTATCTATTGTACCTGGTATACCAACTACTTTAACTCCATGTTCTTCCTCAAAAATTTTACCTCCTAGTAGAGAACCGTTACCACCGATAACTACAAGTGAATTGATGCCATACTTGTCTAAATTATTTTTAGCTTTAAGCCTGCCTTCTTTTGTTCTAAATTCTAAACATCTGGCAGATTTTAGAATTGTCCCACCTTTATTTACAATATTTTTTACTGAACGTGCATTAAGCTTTTTAATTTCATCTGAAATAAGCCCTTCAAATCCTTTATAGATTCCATAACAATGAATATTGTGAAATTCAGCAGATCTTACTACTGCTCTTACAGCAGCATTCATACCAGGTGAATCACCACCTGATGTTAAAACACCAATTTTATTTAATTTACTAGTCAATTTTAGCTAAAGTTGCACAAATTTACTTATAAAATTCTATTCTTTTAAATGAATATTAATTTTTAAAATGCGAACTTATTCTTTTTTTTCAATTAGTTTCGATATTAAATCTCTAAATGTTTGAAAATCAACTTGATATGTTATTCCAAGTCCCTGAGTATAACCAAGCTTATCACCAATATATCGAAACTCATTCTCCCTATTAAAAACCTTTGCTTTTAATGAATTATCCTCGTTTAAAATAAAGTCAATTTGAACATCACCAATTATTAGAGTTTCCTCTATACCACCTATGGGTACTCCAATCTTACCATTAAAAAGTATTTTATCACTAATCTCAGTTGATAGAGTAACTCCAAACCTATCCTCAGTTTTAATATCAAGTATCTCACTTTTGTCACCTTGTAAATAATTTAAACCAACTTTAAGTGGTCCCTGTGAGCCACCTAATAATTCACTAAATACATCAGATACCTTTTCATAAATATTATTTGTAATACCTTCTATTGAAACACTTACTTCATTTATGAATATTCCCTGAGTTAAAAGAGATATTGCTTGGAGCTGCCTAACCTCAGGATCATTTAATTTATAATTGATTTCAGATGTTACTGTGCTACTAGTATTTGGGAAATATATCTCAAAGTCTGGACTATTTGGCTTTGTCAAGTCACCCGTTAGTTTTATTTCAAGATCAGTGGGAATCTTTTTATTAAAGTTAGGATTGTCTAAAAGCAAAGCAGGATTAGCACCACCGGGAACTTCATATATTGCTGAAATGTTCATCTGAGCATTAAGGGGATCTCCATCCCAAATTATTGTTCCTCCATCATTTAATTTAAATTTTTTATCAATTAGTGCAAGATCCTTGAAATTATATACACCTTCGGTGGTAATAAAGTCTCCAAAAATATTAAATTCTCCTTCAGAATCAATCTCCATAAATAGATTACCATTTCCTGAACCACTTATGTAACTTCCTGTCTCTTGATCAATAGTAATATCAACTACTGCTTTATTGTTTAAAGTAAGATCAATTTCTAAATCAAAAGATTTAGGGTTAGGGATTTTATTATTTGTTTGAGAAGATTGACCATTGTTATTTTTAATTCTATTTATATCATTGAATTCAATAAATGAAAAATTTTCAATTGAATAGGATTGATTCCTAGGAATAGTTATATAGGTTCCAGACTCTGTTTCAGCATTAATATTCAAAGAAATTTGATTAGTAGGTCCAAATATTGAAACCTCACCATCGATAAAAGCTTTTCCATAAAATTTTTCTGATTCAGTGAACTCTTTATTTATAATAAATAGTCTATCAGAACTAAAAACTAAATCAAGATTCCAATCCTTATAGTCAGAATGAGTAATTTTTCCATTCAATAAAGAACTTGAATTTGTGTCCGAATCATTTATTAAGATATTTTTAAATTCAAAATTTTGATTAAAAAGAGTTATCTCTGAATTGTCGTTAATTATATATTCAATATTTAGATATGGAACTGAAAATTTTGAATTATTTAAAATTAATGTTCCGTTATGCTGAATATTTTCAAATCCACCCCATAGATTAACCTGGCCTGATATTGAGCTTGACAATTTATTTAAAGTGTTTGATCCTACCTTTTCGATAAATGAAATATCAAAATCATTAAATTTTACATCTAAATCCAAATTAGGTTTTTCATTTATTGCAATAAGGGTTCCCTCAGATTCTATAGAAGTCTTATCTTGATTTAAAAGTTTAAAATCAATAGAATATGAATTATAGTCAGTATTACCAAAAGCATTAATTTCTAGATCACCAATATTATACTCTTTAATTTTTAGATCTTCTAAAGCTGAATTTACAGTTAAGGTTCTATTCGATTGACTTCTATTTATATTAATTTTCGATTGGATATTTCCTGAGATAGAATTTTTATTTATTTCATATAGGCTCTCAATAAATAAGTCGGAGACTTTAATATTCATGTCTAAATCATTATCATTTTTATAGAAACCATCAATTAAAATATTGGATCCAAGAGCAGATTTTAAACTAAGCTTATTATCATTTACATTTAAAGAAATATCATATTTTCTTTTTTCATTTATAAAATCATAACCTAAAATTTCATTTATTTCATTAAGATCTGATAAGTAAAAGCTATTATCAGAAGTCTCAATATTAATCTCATTTAGATTTAATATTGATTCAATGTTATCCATAAATGAATAATCTAATTGAAGATCCATACTAAATCTTATATTATTGATATCAGGAGACGAAAAATTTTCAATTGACAAACTACTTAGAGATTCTATTTTCTTCTCTTTTAAGTTTCCATAAATTTTTGACTCAACAATCAAGTCATTAGATCTAATTTCAAGACTTGATGATAAGTAATTATTTAAAGTATTTGCAGTAACATCGAAATCAAAATAGTTATTATTTTTAAAAATTTGAAAATCTGCATCAATATTTATCTGATCATTTGATTTGATTTGAAATCGTGAATCAAATTTCAAATTATCTATACTATAAGGACTAATTAATTTTTCATCTTTTTGAAGATCAAGAACTACATTAAAGTCAAACATAATTTCATCTTTTCTAATTGCATTTCCATTAATATTAATTTTAGAATTATAATTATTTTGTTGACTAAAACTATATTTAATTGATTCATTATTGATATAGATATTTCCATCAAGAGATGGAATATTTAATTCTCCTTTAAAGTCAGTATTTTCAAAAAGCTTTTTATCATTAATGATTATATCAACTAAATCAATATTCATATCAAAGTCATTTGATATATCACCCTTTAAAGAGCCTTTGGATTTGAACTCAAATAATTCTGTTTTTAAATCAAATTTCTCAAATGTAATATCGTCTTTTAAACCCTTAAAAAATATATCTCCACGAATAGCTGTCTTTTCATTAAAAAATTGTTCTAAAAATTGAAAATTGTCTGATTCTAAATAAAATTCAAAAAAAGATTCTTTAAATCTATTAAGCTGATATTTTGTATCTAATTCAAATGATATATCCCCATTAATAAATTGATCTTCAAATTTTAAATTTGTATCTATAAGATTAAAACTAAGATTATTATAAGTTATTTCAGATTTAAAATTATCAACTTTTGTTTCGTTAAATTCACCTGAGAGGTTGCTTATTTCAAAAAACAACTCATTATTAGTTTTAATTTCCTGAGCTACAAGATTATCGATTTTAATAAAATTTTGAATCGAATCATTTTTTATAATAATAGATGAATTGATTACTTTAAGTCTATCAAAGAAAATTTCATCAATTATTTGTTCAAGATCCTCATTTTGCATTTTAACTTCATTTCCTGTAACATCGATTATCAGGTCTAGCCCATCAATTGATAAGGAATTATCTAAATTTGAATTTGTAATTAAGGGTAGAAAATTAGTTTTTAATGTTTCAAGATATAATAAGGTGTCCGAATCTTTACTTGATAAATAAATATCATTAAAAACAACTTCACCGTTTATATTGAATGACGAGTTTTCTATTATTAAATTGTTATTAATCCCAATATTTAAATAATCAATAAAACTTTGTTTGATAAAATCTTGAACTTTTGGAGTATTTACACTTATAAATAATGTAGTAAGTAACAAAATACTGACAGCTGATATAATTAAAAATATTTTTTTTAAAGTCTTAATGGTGATTCTTGATTAAATTTGTTATACAAAGATAGTAATGTCAAATAAAGATATATATATACTTGGAATTGAATCTTCTTGCGATGATACTTCGGTTGCAGTTCTAAAGAATGATCAAGTTCTGTCCAATAAAATTGCTAACCAGTCGATACATAAAAAATATGGGGGAGTAGTACCAGAATTAGCATCTAGAGCTCATCTTTCAAACATCATACCTGTTACTGAATTGGCAATTAATGAATCTGGAATTTCTTTAAATAAAATATCTGCAATAGCATATACCAGGGGACCAGGTCTAATGGGATCACTAATTGTTGGCGCTGAATTTGCAAAATCTTTAGGAGTTTCTCTAAATATTCCTGTAATTGAAGTAAACCACATGCAAGCCCATATTTTAGCAAATTTTATTAATAATAGTGATAGGAATCCAGAATTTCCATTTATCGGAATAACAATTTCCGGTGGTCATACTCAGTTTATATTAGTTGAAGATTATTTTAAAATGAAAATTCTTGGTGAAACATTAGATGATGCAATAGGTGAGGCATTTGATAAATGTGGTAAAAAAATTGGACTAGAATATCCAGCTGGTCCAGAAATAGATAAAGTATCTAAGATGGGAAATGAACTTAAATTTAATTTTCCAATCCCAAAGGTGAAAGAAGGTAATATAAGTTATAGTGGAACAAAGACAGCATTTATAAATTTTCTTGAAAAAAACTTGAAAAAAAATAAAAATTTTATCGATGAAAATTTACATGATATATGTGCATCAATTCAAAAAAACTTAATTGATAATTTATTAAATAAAGTAGAATTTTTTATCAAAGAAAAAAATATTAAAAAAATAGTATTTGGTGGTGGTGTATCTGCAAATAGTTATTTAAAAAAAAGATTATACGAAGAATCAAAAGAAAATGGATGGGAAGTTTTTATTCCAGACATACAATATACAACAGATAACGCTGCAATGATTGGAATTGTTGGCTATTTAAAGTATATAAACTCTGATATATCAGACCTTAAATCCACTCCATTACCAAGATATAACTTTTAATGAATCTATTTTATTCAAATTTTAGTGAAACTCAGGATGAAATCGTAGTAAATGAAAACGACAGCAAACACATAATTAAGTCTTACAGAAAAAATATAGGTGATATTATAAAATTTACAAATGGAGATGGGCTCTTAGCTGAAGCTAAAATTATATACAAAGGGAAGAAGATAAAGGTAAAAATATTGAATATTTTAAAGAAAAAAAGAGAAAAAATCTCTATACATATTGCAATATCTCCCTTAAAAAATCCATCTAGATTTGAATGGTTTGTGGAGAAGGCAACAGAAATTGGAGTTAATCAAATAACCCCAATTGTAACAAAATATTCTGAAAAGAAGAAGGTAAATCATGAAAGACTTGAACGTATCTCAATTAGTTCTTTAAAGCAATCAAGTCAGTTTTTTAAACCTCAAATAAATGAAATTGAAAACTTTTCTGAATTTATAATAAATAATAAAGAACAAAAGATAATGGCAAACCTTAAAACAAAAAAGTTTTTAAAAAAAGATTCAATTGTTTCAAATACTCTTTGTCTTATCATTGGTCCTGAAGGGGGATTCTCTGACGATGAGATTCAAGAGGCAAGAGATAATAAAGTTACTGAGATTTCATTAGGAGAGAATAGACTTAGATCAGAAACTGCTGCTATATATGGATTATCTCTTATAAAGTCTATAATTAGTTAATTTTATATAAAAAAGTATCAGCCTTTTTTATTCAATTATATATCTAAAACTTATTATTTTGATACTCTAGATTGCTGTGGTTAGACTTTATAGAATCAATAAAATCAATTTTTAATTTATCTATCAGGTCTTTAACTTTTGGATTATCATGTATTGAGCTAACACCGTGACCTGCTGACCAAATTGTTTTCCATGCTTTAGCCTCAGCCTCAGCCATATCTTTTCCAAAGTCAATTTTTTTTGAGTCATTCCATACTTCTTCAGTAACACCCATTGCTTCAAGACTAGGTCTTAGAAAGTTGGCATGAACACCTGAAACAGCAGCCGTGTATACAATATCCTCAGCAGAGGAATTAATAATCATCTCTTTATAAGCATCCTCTGCAAGACTTTCCTTGGTATTAATAAATCTTGTTCCCATATATGCAATATCAGCTCCCATTTGAAGAGCTGATGCAACATCTCTTCCACTTGATAGGGATCCCGAGAGAATAATTGTTTTTTTAAAAAAATCCCTAATTAATGAGATCATTGCCATTGGGTTTTTTAATCCAGCATGTCCCCCAGCACCAGCAGTGACTAAAACTAATCCGTCTACATTTGCCTCAGCAGCTTTTTCAGCATGTCTCTTTTTTATAATATCATGATAAACTAGACCACCATAACTATGAATTGCATTAACAATATCAGGAACTGCACCTAAGGATGTTATAATTAATGGTACTTTATGTTTAACACAAATATCTAGATCAGCTTTGACTCTAATATTGGAGGGGTGAACAATTAGATTTACACCAAATGGTGCAGGTTTAATACCAGTCTTTTTTTCATAATCAGCCAATTCATCTTTTATTTGAATAACCCATTCCTCAAAACCTTCAGATGTTCTTTGATTAAGTGCTGGAAATGTACCAACTACACCATTTTTACAACACTCAATTACAAGTTTTGGTCCAGAAATTAAAAAAAGTGGTGCAGCAATTAGAGGTAGATTTAGGTCTTTATAAAAATTTTTATCCATTTTCTCTTTTTTTACATGACCATTCGAAATCAAATTCTGAAACCAAATCTCCAGTTTCATCATAACCTTTAGCTTTGAACCAAGCCTTTGAGGTAAGATTCTTAATGGTCGAATTAATAAGTTCTTTTGCGTTTTCGCCTTCTTCACAAATGAAAGTTAATCTACCAACAGCCTTTTTATGAAAGCTTGATTTATTTCTAACAAGTAACATTGAAATATTCGCATTTGAGTCTTTAATAGAGTTTGTTAATAACATCCCGGTAGTAAGCTCAGCTGCCATACCTTGAACAGCCCAGAACATGGATCTATATGGGTTTTGATTAATCCACTTGAATCTAACTTTTACTTCACATTTCGATCCATTAATCATACTTACTCTAACTCCCGTTAGCCATGCAGCAGGAAGTTTGTATATCAACCATCTATTTATTTTTCCAGCAGTAATTTTCATTTATTCTGTTAAAATACTAAATCCAACGTGAATATTACCGGTTTCTTTATCAATAAATAGTTCTCTATCTTTTTGAGTACCATGGCAAGTATCAATTGAGCAGAAAAGAGATCCTCCGGCAAGTCTAACCTTGTTTGAATTAATTGGTTTGGTAATATCCCACACATTTCCAACTACATTAACATCATTAACAGGTAAAATTGGATATAAATTATCTGAAACGATTAACCTATCATCGTCATCTGCAATATCCCAATATTGTTCATACGTTGGTAGGCTTAATCCAACCCATTCAGAATACGCAACGGCATCATTGTAACTCACTTGTGTAACCGGGAGACTATCTATTGAATTATTTATTCCATCAGGTTTTTTCCAATTTGCTCCCTCTACAATTTTAAAGTTAAAAGCATCTGTTTGTACAATTGACCAACCATATTTTTCAGCATCAGTCATGTAATTTGAATCATCTATAAACTCTCTAAACTCAGCAACAGTTACTGGCTTAAGGTTTAATTGATCCTCGCCTAGACAAGAGTTAAAAATTAGAAAAAGTAAAAGTGGAAATCTTTTCATTTTTTACTAGTTAAAAAATTTATAGTAATTACTCGTAAATAAAAGTTTTACTAAGTTCATCAGAATCCTTATATTTTTTTCTTAGCTCATATAATTCATTTGTTAAACTTTCAACAATCTCTTTATATTGAGGATCGTTGTATACATTCTTCATTTCATTTGGATCATTCAATCTATCATATAGTTCCCATTCATCTATATCAAAATAAAAATGAACTAATTTAAATTCCTTATTAACAATACCGTAGTGTCTTTTAGCCATATGAACAGAAGGATATTCATAATAATGATAATAAACTGCATCTCTTGTCCAATTTGAATTATTACCTTTTAATAAAGGAATCAAACTTTCACCCTGCATATCACTTGGAGCATTTATCATGGCAGCTTCCAGAAAGGTTTGAGCAAAATCTAGATTTTGAACCATTTCATCACTAGTTGTACCAGGTTTAATTTCATTTGGCCATTTTATTAAAAGTGGTGTTTTAAATGACTGATCGTAAATAAATCTTTTATCAAACCAACCATGCTCACCAAGATAAAATCCTTGATCAGAAGTATATACAACTATCGTATTTTTATCTAGTCCTGTTTCCTCTAAATAATCCAATACTCTTCCCACATTATCATCTACTGATGAAATAGTTGCGAGGTAATCTTGCATATACCTCTGGTATTTCCACTGCATTTTTTCTTTGTTTGACATACTGGGCCAGTTACTCTCAAAGTCATTACTTATCTTATCTAAAGTTAGATCATACTTTTTCTTTTGTTCTTCATTAGCTCTATTGTATCTTTCAGTAAAAGATTTCGAACTAGGCTCAAAGAATGTACCATCTCCCCTAGCATATAAAATTTTTGGTTCTACATTTTTCATTTTTTCAAAAACCGAAGGGCGTACTTTACTATCTTGCATATATTGCATATGTGTTAAAAGATTCATTTCTGCAGTTTTTGCTGCTGTCCCTCTATTTGTGTAATCATCATAAAGAGTTTCCGGCTCCTGAAACCTCTTATCATAAAATTCGGCAAATTTTTCGGGGCTAGGCCACCAAGCTCTGTGGGGAGCCTTATGTAAATAAAATGTCAAGAATGGTTTATTTTCATCTCTTTTATTCATAAACCAATCAAGAGTTAGGTCAGTTATTACATCAGTTACATAACCAGTTATTATAGTATCTTTATCTCTACCTAAAAATCTTGGATTAATATAGTCTCCTTGACCTGGTAATATCAAAAAGTCATCAATACCTTTTGGATTATTTCCGAAATGAAGTTTACCAAACATCGAAGTTTGATATCCAGCCTTTTGAAAAAGCTGTGGAAAGGTCATTTGAGAATCATCAAATATTGAAATATTATCAATTTTACCATTAATATGACTATGCTTACCGGTAAGAATAACAGCTCTTGATGGAGCACAAATTGAGTTGGTTACTGAGGCATTAGAAAATAGCATACCTTCGTCTGCAATTCTATCGATGTTGGGAGTATTTATTAATTTATCATCATAAGCACTTATAGCTTGATAAGCATGATCATCAGACATTATAAACAAGATATTAGGTTTAATATTATCTCCTTTATTACAGCTGGATATAAATAATAAGGTTAAAATATGGACTGAAAATAGTTTTCTTATCATAATTATTTCAAATCTATTAATAAATCTTTTGCAATTATCAAATCACTTTTGTGTTTTTTAATAATCTCATCAATTTGACCTAAAACATCAAGATAATCTTCATAGATATTATTCTTTTCGGAAGGATCATTATCTAGATTATATAAAAGTGGAGTTTGGAGAGTTTCCATTGGTTTTCCATCATATGCCTCATGAAGTTTAAAATGTAACTTATAAGACTTATATCTCACAGCCATAAGTTCTGCCCCCCAATAATAAAAAAAATTTTCTGTTGGACTTTTAGATAATGATTTGAAGACACTGATTAGGTTATTACCATCAATTATTCTATCATTAGGAATTGCAACATCAGCCATGTGACTAAAGGTAGTAAATAAGTCCATAGATGTTCCGATATCATCAACTATACCTGGCTTTATGTAACCTGGACCCCATATTACGGTTGGAACTCTGATACCTCCCTCCCATGTTGAACCTTTTCCTCCTCTTAACAAACCAGCTGTTCCTCCCTCTTCACCCATTTCTAGCCATGGACCATTCTCGGATGTAAATACAACAATTGTTTTATCCGATAAGCCTAACTGTTTGATTTTATTAATAATTTCACCAACACCGAAGTCTATTTCTTCAATTACGTCCCCATAGGGACCAGAAATTGATTTACCCTCAAACATTTCAGATGAAAATAAAGGTACATGAGGCATGCTATGCGCTAGATATAAAAAGAAATTATTATCGCGGTTATCCTCAATAAACTTTAATGATTCATCAAGATATCTTTTAGTTAATGTTTTCTGATTGAC
>CACKBZ010000011.1 GCA_902598525.1 uncultured Bacteroidota bacterium | reverse complement strand
TTTGTAATTGGTTTATCTGGAAAAATTTTTATCCATAGCATACCTTCCCTCTTCATATATCTAGTAGCGGCAATTCTCGCAGCCTCTATCTGTCTTGAAGTTATAAACTTAGATTCTAGAGATTTAATTCCAAACATACCATTAGATAGCCTGTGTCCTCTTTGAGAAATACCCTTCATTCGACCTTTCTGTGTTTTTCTGTATTTTGTTCTTTTAGGTGTTAACATATCTAATTAGCTTTTTCCTTGTCTTTGTCTGTTGTTCTTCTTAGAATTATTTGAAGACTTCTTCATTCCAACTAAGGGAGATAACTCTCTTTTACCATATACTTCTCCTTTCATAATCCATACTTTTATCCCTAGTCTACCATATGTAGTGTGAGCTTCTACAATTGCATAGTCTATATCTGCTCTAAATGTAGAAAGTGGAATTCTACCCTCTTTGTAAGATTCTGATCTGGCCATTTCTGCACCATTCAATCTTCCTGATATTTGAATCTTAATGCCCTCAGCATTCATTCTCATTGCAGCAGCAATAGCCATTTTGATTGCTCTTCTGTATGAAATTCTATTCTCAATCTGTCTAGCAATACTGTTTCCAACAAGAAAAGAGTCTAGCTCAGGCCTTTTAATCTCATGAATATTGAGTTGAACATCTTTTGAAGTAATCTTTTTTAACTCTTCTTTTAATTTGTCAACTTCCTGACCTGCTTTACCAATAATAATACCGGGTCTTGCTGTTGTGATTGTTATTATGATTAACTTAAGTGTTCTCTCAATTATAATACTTGATACACTAGCACGCGAAAGTCTTGCATATATATACTTTCTAATCTTATCATCTTCAGCAAGCTTATCACCATAATCTCTTCCACCGTACCAGTTTGAATCCCAGCCTCTGATAATACCTAATCTATTTCCTATTGGATTTGTTTTTTGTCCCATTTAATTTATTGTTTTTGATGAAAGTATTAACGTTACATGATTAGATCTTTTTCTAATTCTATGAGCTCTACCTTGAGGAGCTGTTCTAATTCTTTTAAGCATACCCGCACTGTCAACTCTTATCTCTTTTATAAATAACCCAGCAGAGTCAATATCAGCATTTTCATTTTTAGATTGCCAATTAGAAATTGCTGAGACAAGAAGTTTTTCTAATCTTCTTGAAGCCTCCTTTGGGCTAAATTTTAAAATAGAAAGTGCACTCGAAATACCTTCACCTCTTATTTGATCAGCTACTAGTCTCATCTTTCTAGGAGAAGTCGGGCAATTGTTAAGCTTAGCAAATGCTAAATCTTTCTTTGCCTCTTTTATTTTCTCTGCACTATTTCTTTTTCTTGAACCCATTATCTTTTATTTCCAGAATGTCCTTTAAACAATCTTGTTGGAGAAAATTCTCCTAATTTATGACCAACCATGTTTTCTGTTATATAAACAGGGATAAATTGTCTTCCATTATGAACAGCAATAGTCTGTCCAACAAAGTCAGGAATTATCATAGAAGATCTTGACCATGTTTTAATGACAGTTTTTTTATTATCCTCTAAGTTCTTGTTAACCTTCTTAAGAAGGCTAAGATGAACATATGGTCCTTTTTTTAGTGATCTAGACATATTTTTTATTTTTTTCTTCTTTCAATTATAAATTTTGAAGATGCTTTCTTCTTCGACCTTGTTCTATAACCTTTTGCAGGAATACCTTTTTTTGATCTAGGATGACCACCAGATGCTTTTCCTTCTCCACCACCCATTGGATGATCGACTGGATTCATTGCAACTGGTCTAGTTCTAGGTCTTCTACCAAGCCATCTCTTTCTACCAGCCTTGCCTGACGATATTAGCTGATTATCTGAATTAGAGACAGCACCTATAGTAGCATAGCACGTATTCAGTATCATCCTTGTCTCCCCAGAGGGTAATTTGATTGTTGCATACTTACCATCTTTAGCCATTAACTGGGCAAAAGATCCCGCACTTCTAGAAATATTAGCACCTTTACCTGGATTTAGCTCTATACATGAAATTATTGTACCAAGAGGGATTTTACTTACAGGCATGGCATTACCAATTTCAGGTGTTGCTTTATCACCAGAAATAATGCTTTGTCCAACTTTTAATCCGTTTTGAGCAATAATATATCTTTTCTCACCATCTTTATACTCTACAAGAGAAATAAAAGCAGATCTATTAGGATCATATTCAATAGATTTAACTTCAGCAGTTACATCAAACTTATCTCTTTTAAAATCAATAATTCTGTATCGTCTTTTATGTCCACCACCACGATACTTACTTGTCATTTTACCATGATTATTTCTACCTCCAGTTCTCTTTTTGGTAATTAGTAATGACTTCTCTGGCTTATCAGTTGTGATAGCATCAAATCCATTTACAATTCTAAATCTCTGCGAGGGTGTTACTGGTTTTAATTTTCTTACAGGCATAATTATAAATTAGCGAAGAAGTCAATTCTATCTCCTTCAGATATTTTTACCACAGCTTTCTTGTATGAACCTTTTTTACTAGTTTGAATACCTCTTTTGGTATATCTAGTTCTAGACTCTGCTCCATATATCATGGTTCTAACTTTCTTAACAGATACCCCGTAAGAGGATTCAACTGCTTTTTTAATTTCAACTTTATTAGCATCCTTAGATACAATAAAAGTATAAGTGTTTCTTACTTCACTTTCATTGGTTGCTTTTTCAGTCAATATTGGTTTTATAAGTATGTCCATAATATAATTTATTTCAAGGTTGATTCTATTCCCTCAACCGCACTTTCTAAAATCAAAATGTTATTTGCATCAGTGATTTCATAAGTGTTTAATTCTGAGTTAATTGTAACTTTAGAATTCTTTATATTTCTAGATGATAAATAGATATTATTATTTATTTCATTTATAACTAGTAATGTCTTTTTTGATTCTAATCCAAATGCCTTGATTATTTTCAAATAATCAGAAGTTTTTGGATTTGATAGCTTAAAGTCCTCTAAAATGAGTATTTCATTATTTTTAGCCTTGTAGGCTAATGCAGATTTCCTTGCAAGCTTTTTTACCTTTTTATTTATTTTTTGATCATAAGATCTAGGTCTCGGACCAAAGATTCTACCTCCCCCACGAAATAAGGGGTTTTTAATACTTCCAGCCCTTGCAGTACCTGTACCTTTTTGCTTTTTTATTTTTCTTGTACTTCCTGCAATCTCAGCTCTTTCCTTCGACTTATGAAGACCTTTTCTATTGTTTGCGAGATATTGTTTGACATCAAGATAGATTGCATGATCGTTTGGTTCAATACCAAATATAGCTTTGTTAAGCTTAATTTTTTTATCAGTTTCTTTACCCTTTATGTTATGTACTTTAAGCTCCATTATTTTCTAACTGTTATATATGAATTATTGTGACCAGGGACACTTCCCTTAACAATTAAAATATTATCCTCCGACATTACCTTAACAACTTTTAAGTTCAATACTTTAACTTTTGAATTACCAGTTTGACCCGCCATTCTCATTCCTTTAAATACTCTTGAGGGATCAGAACCAGCACCAATAGAACCAGGCGCTCTCATCCTGTTGTGCTGACCATGTGTTGAATCGCCAACACCAGCAAAACCATGTCTTTTAACAACACCTTGAAAACCTTTACCTTTTGTTATGCCAGATACATCAACAAATTCTCCTTCAACAAAATGATCAACTGTTATCTTATCTCCGAGTTTGTAATCTCCATTGAATCCCTTAAACTCGACAAGCTTGTTCATTGTTTTAGATTTACTTTTCTTAAAGTGACCTTCATAAGACTTAGTAGTATTTTTAATTTTTTCATCAAATCCAAGCTGAAATGAAGAATACCCATCTTTATCATCAGTTTTAATTTGAGTAATAGTACAAGGACCTACCTCAAGTATAGTACAAGGAATATTTTTACCACTTTCGTCATATATACTAGTCATTCCTATTTTTTTTCCAATTATACCTGACATAATTATTATACTTTAATTTCAACTTCAACTCCACTAGGAAGCTCTAATTTCATTAGCGCATCAACAGTTTTTGATGAGGAGCTATATATATCCAATAATCTTTTGTAGGAGCAAAGTTTAAATTGCTCTCTTGATTTTTTATTTACATGAGGAGATCTAAGAACAGTAAAAATCTTTTTATGAGTTGGAAGAGGTATAGGACCAGTAACAATAGCGCCAGTATTTTTTACGGTCTTAACTATTTTATCAGCAGACTTGTCAACTAGGTTATAGTCGTAAGATTTTAATTTTATTCTAATTTTCTGACTCATAATTTATTTTATTCTGTTGTATTACCTCTAATTTCTGAAATAACAGTTTCTGAAATGTTAGATGGAGTTTCAGCATAATGAGAAAATTCCATTGTTGAAGTTGCTCTACCAGATGATAATGTTCTTAATGATGTAACATAACCAAACATTTCAGATAATGGAACTTCACCCTTCACAACTTTTGCTCCAGCCCTATCATCCATAGAGTTAACTTGACCTCTTCTCCTGTTTAAATCACCCACTATATCTCCCATATTTTCTTCAGGGGTAATAACTTCTAACTTCATTATAGGCTCCATCACAACGGCTTTTGCAGCTTTCGCGGCTACTTTAAAAGCAAGTTTTGCAGCAAGTTCAAAAGAAAGTGAATCAGAATCTACAGGGTGGAAAGAGCCGTCTTCAAGAGTTACCTTCATAGAATCAACTTCAAATCCGGCAAGAGGTCCATTCTTCATAGAATCCTTAAAACCTTTTTCAACAGATGGAATATACTCTCTTGGGATGTTTCCTCCTTTAATTAGATTTACAAATTCAAGACCAGATTTTCCTTGTTCTCCTGGCTCGATTGTGAATACAATATCGGCAAATTTACCACGTCCTCCAGTTTGTTTCTTGTAAACTTCTCTATGGCTTGCAGACTGAGTCAATGCTTCCTTATACTCTACTTGTGGCTGACCTTGATTAACTTCTACTTTGAATTCCCTTCTTAATCGGTCAACAATAATATCTAAGTGAAGTTCTCCCATTCCTGAAATTACAGTCTGACCAGAAGCTTCATCTGTTTTTACCTGAAATGTTGGATCTTCCTCTGCAAGTTTTGATAATGCTAGTCCAAGCTTATCAACATCTGCTTTAGTTTTTGGTTCAACAGCTACACCTATTACAGGATCAGGGAATACCATACTTTCAAGTATAATAGGTGCTTTTTCAGATGATAGAGTATCACCTGTTTTAATATCTTTAAAACCAACAGCAGCACCAATATCACCTGCTTCAATAAAGTCAATAGCATTTTGCTTGTTTGAGTGCATCTGATAAATTCTTGATATCCTCTCCCTATCACCAGATCTGTTATTTAGAACATATGAACCGGCATCAAGTCTTCCTGAGTAAACTCTAAAAAAGGCAAGTCTACCAACAAATGGATCAGTAGCAATTTTGAATGCAAGAGCAGAGAATGGTTCTGAGACATTTGGCAATCTTGAGATTTCTTCCTCAGAATCAGGTTTGGTTCCAACAATTGCATCTTTATCTTCAGGTGAAGGTAAGTATCTACATACAGCATCCAAAAGGAATTGAACTCCTTTATTTTTAAATGCGGAGCCACAAATCATTGGAATTATACTAATATCTTGTGTAGCAGCTCTTAATGCATTATGAACTTCGTCTTCCGTAATTGAATTAGGATCATCAAAATATTTTTCGAGTAAATTTTCATCATATTCAGCAACAGCTTCAATAAGTTCACCTCTGAGCCTCTTTGCTTCATCCTTCAAATCATCAGGTATATCGATAACATCAAATGTTGAACCAAAGTTATCCTCATGCCAAACCATGGCAACATTCTTTACAAGGTCAACAATACCCTTAAAATCCTCTTCATCACCAATATTCAATACAATTGGTACAGCTTTAGAACCTAGCTTTTCGATTACTTGATTACAAACGCCTAGAAAATTTGAACCCTGTCTATCCATTTTGTTAACAAAACCTATTCTAGGAACTTTATAATTATCAGCTAACCTCCAGTTCGTCTCAGATTGAGGTTCAACACCATCAACAGCTGAAAATAAAAAAACAAGACCATCAAGTACTCTTAGTGATCTGTTAACCTCTACTGTGAAATCAACGTGACCAGGAGTATCAATAATATTAAAATGATATGATTTTGTTGAATCTGTAGCTTTACCCTGGTCAGTTGGAAAATTCCAGTTACATGTTGTAGCTGCAGATGTAATTGTAATACCTCTCTCCTGTTCTTGCTCCATCCAATCCATGGTTGCTGCACCATCATGTACTTCACCAATTTTATGACTAACTCCTGTATAGAATAAAATCCTTTCTGTTGTTGTAGTCTTTCCAGCATCAATGTGAGCTGCAATACCAATATTTCTTGTAAATTTTAAGTCTCTAGCCATAGTAGTATTTTAAAATCTAAAATGTGAGAAAGCTTTATTTGCTTCTGCCATTTTATGAGTATCAACTCGTTTTTTTACAGCAGCTCCCTCCTCTTTGGCAGCTGCCAAGATTTCTTGAGCAAGTTTAACAGCCATTGATTTTTCATTTCTTTTTCTTGAAGATGCTATTAACCATTTCATAGCTAAAGATATTTTTCTATCAGGTCTAATTGGTGTTGGAATTTGGAAAGTAGCACCTCCAACTCTTCTACTTCTTACCTCAACTTGAGGCATAACATTTGATAGAGCATCTTTCCATAGCTCAAGAGAGGTCTTTTCTTTGTCTTCCTTTTTAGTCTCGATAATATCTATTGCATCGTAGAAAATTTTGTATGCAGTAGATTTCTTACCCTGAAACATCAAATTATTAACAAATCTTGTGACCAATTGGTCATTAAACTTTGGATCAGGTATAAGGTCTCTTTTCTTGGATTGTTTCTTTCTCATCTATGGTTTATTTTTTTGGTTTTTTCCCACCATACTTGGACCTTCGTTGCAATCTCCCTTCTACGCCAGCAGTATCTAACGCCCCTCTAACAATATGGTACCTTACTCCAGGTAAATCTTTGACTCTACCTCCTCGCACTAGAACAATAGAGTGTTCTTGAAGATTATGACCTTCACCAGGAATGTATGCATTTACTTCTTTCCCATTTGTAAGTCTTACTCTAGCTACTTTTCTCATAGCTGAATTGGGTTTTTTTGGTGTAGTAGTATAAACCCTAGTACAAACTCCTCTTTTTTGAGGAGACTTGTCAAGTGCAGCTGACTTACTCTTTTTGGTCTGCGAAGACCTACCTTTTCTTACTAATTGTGATATAGTTGGCATACAATTACTGTTAAATTCCGCTTCAAAAGCGTGCAAATTTAAAATTTTTTTTGGTTAATTGTATGAATAATTGCATGTTTTTTAAAAAAAAACAATATAAAAACTTAAAGAATTACACCAGAGGCAATTAACTGATTTTTCTGGTAAATAGCGATAAATTGACCAGGAGTTACAGCAGATTGAAATTCTTTAAATTCCACATATAAAAAGTCATTAACTTTTTCAACTTTAATTTCTTGAAGTTTTTGTCTGTGTCTTATTCTAGCTTTAAGTGTTAAGTCCTTTATTATTAGATAGTTATATGTATTATTTACCCAATTAATTTCAGAAAACTTTATTTTTAGTACTTTTTTAAGAAGTCCAGGGTGATTTTTTCCTTCTCCTACATAAATTTCATTTGAAGATGTATTTGTTGAAATTATAAATAATGGATCTTTATAACCACCAATTGATAGACCCTTTCTTTGACCTATTGTAAAAAAATGAGCACCATCATGCTTGCCAATTAATTTTCCATCATTTTTTTTATATGAGATTCTTGAAGAAAGAGATTCTAGTTTTTCATATTTATTTAATTGATCCTTGTCATTTGAATATAAATATGAGTCTGAGGGAACTTCAATCACATCTCCTATTTTTTTCTTTAACTTCTGTTGTAAAAAGTCAGGTAGACTAACTTTTCCAACAAAACATAATCCCTGTGAGTCTTTTTTTTCTGCAGTAATTAAATTATTCTTTCTAGCGATATCTCTTACTTCTGATTTACTAATATTACCAAGTGGAAAAATTATTCTTTTAAGTTGATCTTGATTAAGTTGACAAAGAAAATATGATTGATCTTTTAAATGATCAGAGGCAGCATGTAGTTGGTATATTGTATTTTCATTGCTTTTATCCTCAATTATACTAGAGTAGTGACCTGTTGCTACATAATCTGCTCCGAGAGAGATAGCTATATCCATGAAAACATCAAACTTAATTTCTCTATTACACAAAATATCTGGATTTGGTGTATTCCCTTTTGAATATTCCTCGAACATATAATCAATAATTCTTTCTTTATACTCTTTGCTCAAGTCAATTGTTTGGAAAGGTATATTTAATTTTTCTGCTACAAGCATAGCATCATTACTATCATCTAACCATGGACACTCATCTGAAATAGTTACATTTTCATCATGCCAGTTTTTCATAAATAAGCCTATTAATTCATACCCTTTATTTTTCAATAAAAATGCTGCTACACTTGAATCTACTCCTCCAGATAAGGCTACTACTACTTTCTTTTTTTTCATTGAAGTTACTGACCTCTACTTTTCTTTTGTTTTTCTGCCTCTTCAAGAGCTTTTTGAAGTCTAGCTCTAAATCCACCAACTTTTAAGGGTTTCTTTTTATTCTCTTCAATTTCTGATAATACTTTTTGATCATCGATAATGAAGTTTTTGATAATCAACATCAATACAATAGTTAGTAAATTTGATATGAAATAATAAAGACTTAAACCACTTGCGTAGTTATTAAAGAAAAACAGCATCATCAAAGGCATCATATACATAATTACTTTCATATTAACACCTCCTGTTTGAGAAGGAGACATCATCTGTTGACCAGTTGTCATTTTAGTATAAAAGAAAATTGCTACTGATGCTAAAATTGGGAATAAACTAATATGATCTCCATATAAGGGTATATAAAACCCAAGGTCTAAAATTGAATCATAAGATGATAAATCATCAGCCCACAAAAAACTTTTTTGTCTAAGCGAAAAAGCAACAGGAAAAAATGTAAATAATGCAAAGAAAATTGGCATCTGAAGAAATGCTGGTAAGCAACCCGACATTGGATTTGCTCCAGATTTAGTATAAAGATTCATAGTTTCCTGTTGTTTTTTCATTGGATCATCTTTATACTTTTCATTAATTACTTCAAGCTCAGGTTTTAAAATTTTCATTTTTATCTGGGATAAATATGATTTGTATGTAAGTGGGGATATAGCAACTTTAACAATTATTGTCATTAGTATTATTGAAATTCCGTAAGAAAAATAATTTGTTAAAAATGAAAATAATGGAAAAAAGATAAACCTATTTAACCAACCAAAAATTCCCCAGCCTATTGGAACTGAGTTCTCAAGATTTAAATTATAATCCTTTAGAGTTTCGTAGTCTGTTGGACCGAAATACATGCTGAAACTAATTTGATTATATGAGTCGAGCTTTAAAGGTATATTGGCAAGAAATCGTTTGGTAAATTTTTTATCAAGAGTCTCATTACTAGAAAGATCCTCAGAACTGATTTCAACCTGATTGGATTCATCGCTTAAAATTAAAATAGAACTAAAAAAATGTTCTCTAAAAGATATCCAGTTAACATTATCTATTACCTTATTGGTAGAACCTGCCACAGATAGATAGGAATCTTTATTATCTTCAAAACCATAAGATAGAGCTGTATATCTATTTTCATAATCAATACTCTTAGAATTTCTAAATGAATCTCTTCCCCATATCAATTCTACATTTTCATAATTTGAATCTGTATTATCAATAATGTTTAGTTTAAAATCAACTATATCAGAGTTTTCCTTTAAAAGGAATGATATCTCAATTTCTCTTCTGGGATCAATCTGTGCTTTGAGCTTTACAGATGAATTTTCATCAACAATTTCTGCAGTGTAATTTAGATCTTGAGAATTAATTGTTGAATTTCTTCCAACAGGTATATTATAACTAAATATAGATTTATTATTATCAATTAAAAATAAAGGATCATCATTGTAGTTACCATAATTTTTTAATAAAAGCTTTTTTATATCAGCTCCTTTTGTGCTTATTTCTAGTAGTATATTTGAGTTTTCAAGAACAATAATTTCTTCATTAAATTCATCGTTTTCCTGATAATCATTATAGTTTGAATCAATATTGTTTGAGGGTTGTTCAACTGCTTGAACATTGGTATCATCAACTATTGCTTCTTGACTTTCAATTAAGTTTGATTGATTGTCATAGAACCAAAACATAAGAATACCTGAGATTAATAAAAATCCAATAAACTGAAGTGGGTCAAACTTATTTTCTTCCATAGTTATTTTTTTAAGTAGTTTTTTAAACTAGCTTTTACAAAGTTTACAAAAATTGGATGAGGATTGTATACACTACTTTTATATTCTGGATGAAATTGAACACCAACAAACCATGGGTGATCTTTATTTTCAACTATTTCAACTAAGTTAGTATCAGGATTACGACCAGCGACAATAAAATTTTCATCAAAAATTTCTTTTGAATATTCATTATTAAATTCATACCTGTGTCTATGTCTCTCAGATATCATTTTTTTACTATATATCTTTCGAGAAACTGTATCCTTTAAAATCTCACAATCCCATGCTCCTAACCTCATTGTCCCCCCTTTATTGATTATTTCTTTTTGAGATGTCATTAAATCAATCACAGGATCTTTACATTTCTCTGAAATTTCTGTTGAATTAGCATACCTAATCTTTTTTACATTTCTTGCATACTCGATTACTGCCATTTGCATTCCTAGACAAATACCTAAAAAAGGAATTTTATTTATTCTTGAATATTCGACAGCTAGTATTTTACCATCCAAACCTCTTTGACCAAAACCTGGTGCAACAATTATTCCATCAAGGTCAACCAATTCCTTATTAATATTTTCCTTATTTAAATACTCAGAGTGAATAGATTTAACGTTGACTTTTACTTCATTTTCAGTTCCACCGTGAATCAGAGATTCAAGAATTGATTTATAAGAATCGTTAAGCTCAACATATTTCCCTACTAAACCAATATTAATTTGATGAGTAGGATTTTTTAGTCTGTGTAAAAAATTTTTCCATTTATCAAGATTTGGTTCTGATTCATCGATTTTTAATTTTTCAAGAGTTACTTTGTCAAGTCCTTCATCTCTCATTTTCATGGGAACATCATAAATTGTTTCTACATCAATTGACTGGATTACACAATCTAATTTAACATTGCAAAAAAGTGCAAGTTTTTTCTTAACCTCATCAGAGAGATCTCTTTCGGATCTACACACTAGAACATCAGCTTTTAAACCAAGTTCCATTAAAGTTTTTACTGAATGTTGTGTAGGTTTAGTTTTTAATTCTCCAGTTGCAGATAAAAATGGTATAAGTGTAAGATGGATAACCATAGAGTTATCAGGACCTTCTTCATAAATAACTTGTCTAACTGCTTCTATAAAAGGTAAAGATTCAATGTCTCCAACAGTACCCCCTATTTCTGTAATAATTATTTCTAAATTATTCTTATGGTCAAGATTTCTTATATTTTCTTTTATTTCGTTGGTTATATGAGGTATAACTTGTACTGTTTTACCCAGAAACTCACCTTTTCTCTCTTTCTCAATTACATCTTGATAGATTTTTCCTGTAGTAACATTATTTCTTTGTGAAGTATTTGTACTAAGAAATCTTTCATAATGGCCAAGGTCAAGATCAGTTTCAGCTCCATCATCGGTTACATAACATTCTCCATGTTCATATGGATTTAGAGTTCCAGGATCAACATTTATGTAAGGATCTAATTTTTGAATTGCAACATTGAGGCCTTGAGCTTGTAAAAGTCTAGCCAGAGAAGCAGATATTATACCCTTTCCTAAGGATGATGTAACACCACCTGTGACAAAAATATACTTTGGCTTATTCATCCGGATAGAATAACATTTCCGGACTCAAATTTACAAAATATTAAGGTATTAATTAACTAATTATTGATTAATCTCCTCAATGTCGTAATCAAAATGCTCTAAAATATAAATAGATGAGTTAAATAAGCCCCCTAAAGTATCTTTTTTATAAAGAAATTTAGACTCGTTATAGGTCTGCTCACCGTATTTAACAGTCTTATTAATATTATTATCTAATAGAATTCTCAATACAATATCCTTAGTTATATCATAACCCCTAACAACGTCAGAATTTGGCAGACTCCCAAATAAATCTTTATAATTTTCTTTAAAATCTGTTATTGAGTCACTTCTAATTTTTTTAGAGATTGAAGGATATGTAAATCTTAAATCTCCAAGATTCTTAATATCTATGCTTGGATCATCATACTGATTACCTTTATAAGTAGTGTATAGCCTAACATCTCTTTCAGGGGTAATTTGGGAGTTTAGTTGTGATACAATACTAGAAACGAGAGTAAATATTTCAGATTCGACAATTACTTTGTTAGGAAGAGAATCAACTAAAAGGGAGTCAAGGAGTTCAGGCAGCACATAACCTTCAAACTCAGGTTTAATTTTGATTGAGTTAGGAAAAATACTTGTTAGTTTATTTTTTATATCTAGATTAAGTGAGTCTGCTATAATTACTATATTTTCATCTCTATCAATGTTAATATCTAAATACTCTATCATTTTCTCCCTTAAAAGATTTCTTGGAGTTACTGTTTGAATAACTCCTTTTAATATTTTTATTGGAAGATTAGAAAGAGGGAAGACTTTAGGTATACCCTCAAGAAAATCAATAGCAGAGAAAGTTTCAAAATTTCTTGGTAAAAGAGGCCCAATAATTAAATCTGAATTTCTAATTTTTTCACTATTAGATATTTCAAGAATTTTATTTAAAGAGTTATCAGTATCAAAAACATTTAGATTTATGGAAATACCCATTTTCTTTAAGTCATTGATTGCATGTAGAATTCCAGAATATAAATCTAGAGCAATTGTATATAAATTTCTGTCAACAAGCAGAGATTCAACTTCTTTAATTGAATTAAAGTTTAAATTGGAGGATCTAAATGGTAAAAGAACAGATATATTCAATTTATTGTTCCTTTTTTTCTTTTGCATATATATTGAATCTAAAGAGGTGATTACTAATTCAACCATTTCATCTTGTTCAGTATTTTTAATATCCTCATTAACTATATCTTCTAGTTCTTGGGTTTTATACACAGGTATAAGAATGGTAGAATTTCTTCTAAGCTTAGATTCTCTTAGCTGTGGGTTTAAATTTAAGAGATCATTAATTTTGATTTTGTATTTCTCTGAAATTGAAAATAAAGTTTCTTTTCTTTCAACTTTATGAAATACTGTATCTGTCAAAATATTCTGAGAAAAAATTGAGTAGGTTGAAAAAAGTAATATTATTAAAGAAGCTCTCATTTATTTTTGTTTTTCAAGTTTCCATCTTTCATAGTCCTCATTATTAACTATATATGACCAATGTAATAAAGACTGTTGAATTCTTGGTGAAATATCTTTTGAATTTTCAATTTTTAAACCTGATTTATAAATTTTATTATAGATAGTATTTCTAAATCTACCACTTGGACCACAAAAAGCTAGCCATCTTTTTATTTGCCTTGTATCATCTTCATGACGTCTGCCAATGAAGTACTTACAATACCATTCAAACCAACCTCTTGGATCATCTTTATGAATCCACCCTTTCGCTTCCCATTCTTGTTGAGACTGCCCAGATTTAATTTTGAATAAATTAATTTTGACTAAATATTTTTGTGATAAATAATAAGATTCATCGAGATTATTGAACCAATCTTTTGGGAAAGCTCTATAGTCCACAAGTTGACTGAAGTATGTACCTCCAAAAATACCCTTATGCAGCATTTGTTTTGGAGTTAACATTGGTTTAAATGAATTATGTAGTTCTTCCATATTAATTTCATTCCCACTCAATTGTAGCAGGGGGTTTAGAACTTATATCATAAACAACTCTATTTATTCCTTTAACTTTATTAATAATATTATTGGAAACCTCTTTCAAGAAATCGTTTGGAAATTCATACCAATCTGCAGTCATTCCATCAGTTGAAACTACCGCCCTTAATGCAACACATCTTTCATAAGTTCTTTCGTCTCCCATTACACCAACACTTTTAACTGGAAGGAGTATAGAGCCAGCTTGCCAAATTTTATTGTAGAGATTCCATTTTTTTAGAGCATCAATATAAATTTTATCAGCTTCCTGAATAAGCCCTATACTTTCATGGTCAACTTCCCCAAGAATTCTTATTCCAAGACCGGGACCTGGAAAGGGATGTCTAGATAGTATTTCTTGAGGCATTTTTAGAGAGGTACCAATTTTTCTTACTTCATCTTTAAACAACATCTTAAGAGGCTCAATAACCTTAAGATTCATTTTTTCGGGAAGTCCTCCAACATTATGGTGAGACTTTATAGTTGCAGATGGTCCTTTTACAGAGATTGATTCGATTACATCTGGATAAATAGTTCCTTGAGCTAGCCATTTTGCATTTGATATTTTATTTGATTCTGCATCAAAAACATCAATGAATTTATTGCCTATTATCTTTCTTTTCAGTTCAGGATCAGTCACACCTTTAAGACCACTTATAAATTGATTCGATGCGTCAACACCTTTGACATTTAAACCCATTCCAATGTATTGATCTAATACTTCATCATATTCATTTTTTCTTAAAAGACCATTATTTACAAAAATGCAATGTAGATTCTTACCAATAGCTCTATCAAGAAGAACAGCAGCTACACTAGAGTCTACTCCACCTGAGAGACCTAAAATTACTTTTTCATCTAATATTTCAGATTTCAATTCTTTAACTGTCCTGTCAATAAAAGATTCAGGATTCCACTCTTTAATAAATTTTAATTCCTCTATGAAAAAGTTTTCAAATATTTTTAGACCATTATCTGTATGAAAAACCTCAGGATGAAATTGTAAAGCATATAAATTAAAAGAATCTATTGAGTAAGCAGCATTTGTTACAGAGTCTGTACTTGCAATAACTCTTGCACCATCAGGTAAAGTTGTAATCGTATCTCCATGGCTCATCCATACTTGATTATTGATTCTTATGTTATGAAAAAGCTTACAATCCTTTTCAATGAATGACAGATTGGCTCTTCCATATTCTCTAGAGTTTGAGTTCTCAACTTTTCCATTAAGGGACTTTGCAATTAGTTGTGCTCCATAACAAATTGCGATTACAGGAATGTTCCCTAAAATACTTTTAAGATTAATTTCAGGAGAATTTTCTTGATTAACAGAAAAAGGAGAACCAGAAAGCACAATGGCTTTATATTGATTTAAATCTTCAGGAATATTGTTAAATGGTGAAATCTCACAGTAAATAAAAAGCTCTCTAATTCTCCTCGCAATTAATTGAGTGTACTGAGAGCCAAAATCAACTATTAAGACTTTATTTTGCATGGACAAAAATACAACTATAAATTAATCTTCAAGATCTATTATTAATATTTTATCATCCATTATTGAGATTTTCTCAACTATGTAATTAATGAATGAAGGTCCTTTACTTGAGTAGAAATTTCCAAAATTTAAGTACCTCTCTTGATTAATATTAGTAGGGTGAAGATAACTGTGAATAGACCTTATTGATTCGATTTCAGCTTCATGATTTTTCTTTTCAGCTCTATTTAGTTTTTTCTCAAGATCGTCAATTCCCTTTTTTTGTTTTTTTTCTTGAGCATTAAGAGCCCCTTCAAATGACTTGTCTGTTTTATATGAAACTTTTCTTAACTCATCAAATTGTGATGATAAATTTGATCTTAAAGAATCAAAGTTTACTTTCATACTCGAGATATTATCTATTTTGTATTTTATTAGTTCATTTAGTTCTCCAATAAAATAGTTGATTTCAATTCCAGAGTTTTTAATTTTTTTTGAAATCTTAGAATCAATTATATATGCACTATTCCTTAATTTAAGAATTGGAAATTGAACTTTGTTATCGTCAAAATAAGTTTTTAATTGCATCCAATATCTCAATTCATTTGGACCTCCAACATAGCAGACGTTTGGCAATACAATCTCTTGATATAAAGGCCTCATAATCGCATTTGGAGAGAATAACTCTGGACTTTTATCAATTAAATTCAGTATCTCATCTTTATTGTACGAATTCTCATCATCTACATTATATAACTTTTTATCATATCTAATTCTTTTTCTTCCTTTATCTGTAAGTTTAAAAAAATTAATATCAGATGGGTTAACCTGAGCCCTAAATGATTCAAAGTCTTTTTTAAGTTGAGATATTTGAGAAGAGGTTTTTTCTTTACATGAAAAATTGTCTATTTCATTTTTTAGTTGATCTGTAAATAATGACTTTAAGTCCTTTTTATTGGCATCAATTATTATTAATCCATGCTCTGAGAACAAGGAATTTATAAATTTTAAAGTTGAGATAGATAGAGTATCTCCTTCCTTATAGGAATTATCAATAATCTCTTCAATGTTTTCTTTAAAATTATAATCAATTATTGAGTCCTTATAATCTCTCAACACATTCTTGAAATTATTAATCTCAATTTCACCAACAGGTAAATTATTTGAATTTATTTCCCATTTAATTTTTTTTTGATTTAGGTTAACCTCTGAAATTTCCTCAAAATCATGATCCTCAGTAGCTATCCAAAGGACTGGTACATATTTAAAGTTATCTGAATCTGAGTTTAACTGATTGCTTATACTAATTACTTGAGCAATTTTATAGATTACCATTAAGGGACCAGAAAATAGATTAATTTGGTGACCAGTAGTAATACAAAAAGTATTAGGTTCCAGAAGGGAACTTATATTTTTTAAGGTTTTCTTTGAAATTTCAATTTTGGAATATTGTTTTTGCAGGGATTTAACCAAAATTTGTCTATGTTCTTTAGAGAAGTCTTTACTTCTATTTTCTGAGTGTTTTATAATATTTTCTTTGTTGTAAAAAGAATTTATATACTTCAAAACTTTTTTATCTCCTGAAATAAATTTTTCAATAAGTTCATCTCCAACGAGTTTAGAATCTCTTTGGATAATTTGACTTCTCATGCCTTAATTTTTGTAAATATATCTGAATTTTTCAAAATTGGATGTAACTTAGTAGATCTAACTTTAAACTATCACATTGATGAAGAATTTAAGATTACTTTTTACACTATTAGTAATTTCACCGCTATCCTACTCTCAGAGCTTAGAAGAAAAACTAGATGAGGTTAAATATAGAAATATAGGACCTTTTCGAGGAGGTAGATCAGTATCTTCAGTTGGGGTCTTAGGGGATCCACTTACATACTACATGGGAACCGTAGGAGGAGGTTTATGGAAAACAACTAATGCTGGTGGTAATTGGTTTAACATTTCAGATGATTACTTTAAGACATCTTCAGTTGGAGCAATTGCAGTGGCTGATAGTGATAGTAGAATAATTTATGTTGGTATGGGAGAGCATGCTCCAAGAGGAGTAATGACTTCATATGGAGATGGGGTATATAAATCATCAGATGCAGGTGAAACATGGGAGCATATGGGTTTAAAAGAGACTCAACAAATTTCAAGAATAATAATTCATCCAGATAATCCTAATATAGTTTTTGTTGCTGCTCAAGGAGCTGTTAATGGACCAACCAAAGAAAGAGGTATATATAAATCAATTGATGGTGGTAAAACCTGGAGTAATGTTCTTTATGTAAATGAATTAACTGGTGCCTCTGAACTTTCAATAGATTATAATAATCCAAAAGTTTTATATGCTACCATGTGGAAACATCAGAGGCTTCCTTGGAAGGTAATAAGTGGTGGAAAAGGGGACGGGGTATACAAATCCATTGATGGAGGAGAGAGCTGGTTTAAAATTGAAAATGGTTTACCGTCTGAGTTAGGTAAAATGGCTATATCAGTCTCTAGAGCTAACTCTGATAAGGTATTCCTTCTAGCTGAAGGTAATTCAAACAAAAGGTCTGGAGGTTTATTTGTGTCCAATAATGCTGGTGAAAGCTGGGTAAAAGTTAGCTCTTATGCAGAACTAACTTCAAGGGCATGGTACTATATTGAAGTTTTTGCCGATCCTAATGATGAGGATACAGTTTATGTGTTAAGTGCTAGAGCGTTTAGATCAATAGATGGAGGTAAAACATGGAAAAGAATATATAGCGGTCATGGGGATTATCATGACCTTTGGATAAATCCGGATAATTCTAAAAATATGATAATTTCTGATGATGGAGGTGGTGAAATAACATTTGATAATGGAAGTACTTGGTCTAGTATCTATAATATGCCGACTGCTCAATTTTATAGAGTCAATGTTGATAATTTATTTCCATATAACCTTTATGGTGGTCAACAAGATAATTCCACTGTTAAAATTTCAAGCATAGGATCTAGAGGAGGTATTTCTGAAAGAGATTGGTCAGCATCTGCTGGAGGAGAAAGTGCATTTCTTGCTTTCGACCCGGATAATCCAACTATTGTAATGGGTGGTAGTTATCTTGGGAGTGTTAACATATATGATACAAAAGCTAATGCTAGAAAAAAAGTTATGATTGAACCAATAAATTATATTGGAAGAGCTTCAAGAGACATGAAATACAGGTTCAATTGGAATGCACCTATTATTTGGTCTCAACATGAACCAAATACTTTTTATCATGCAGCTCAACATCTATTTAAGACAAATGATCAAGGTAAATCTTGGAAAGTAGTTTCTCCAGATTTGACAAGAGATGAAGATAAAAAACAAGGAAATGGTGGTGGTCCATATACAAACGAAGCTGTTGGTGCTGAGAATTATGGAACCATCAGTTATGTAGTTGAATCTCCTCATGAACCAAACACAATTTATGTTGGATCTGATGATGGATTAGTTCATATTACTCAAGATGGTGGTGAATCATGGATTGATATTACACCTAAAGGTCTTCCTGAAACAATAATTAATGCTATTGATGTTTCACCTCATGACAAAGCAACGGTATATATTGCAACGACAAGGTATAAGTTTAATGATAAGACACCTGGACTTTATAAGTCTACAAACTATGGTAAATCTTGGAAGGATATTACAGGTGATATTCCTTATGGTGCCTATACTAGAGTTGTTAGAGAGGATGATAAAAGAAAGGGACTTCTTGTTGCAGGAACTGAGTTAGGGGTTTATATATCATTTAATGATGGTAAAAAATGGGAATTATTTAATCTTAACATGCCAGTACTTGGTGTTACTGATCTAATGATTAAGCATGATGATTTAATCGTAGCAACACATGGAAGGTCTTTTTGGATACTTGATGATATGGGACTTATAAGGCAGCTGGATGGTGATATTAATACAAAATTATATGATCCTGAGAATTCAACAATCGGAAACTGGTATAGTCAACTAAATTCAAATTATTCAGATGGTACTTCTTCATTTACTGGAGTTAATCCAGCTAATGGTGTTGTTATATATTATAACATTGGAAAAGAAGACACTGGCAAAAAAGTTTCAATGAAGATTTATGATCAGAATAATAAACTTGTAAGGGAAATTACTAGTGAACCTGACAATAGTTTTATTTCATATAACGGAGGACCTTCAAGAGAACCTGTATTATCAAATAAATCTGGATTGAATAGATTTGTCTGGGATTCTAGACATTCTTCTTTAAATGGAGTCCCTTATGCATATATTGAAGGTAGCTTTAGAGGACATAAGGCTATTCCAGGAAAATATACGTTAACATTAGAAGTTGGGGAAACATCATATAATTCTGAGTTTGAAATTTTAAAGAATCCCAATTTTAGTGTTTCAGATGAGGACTATTTAGATCTTGATAAATATGCTACTCATATGGAGAATAATTTTAACGAGATGGCTAAATATATAAATAGCAATAAAGAACTTATAGATAAGCTAGGTGTTCTTGTTAAAGAATTAGATGAAAATCCAGAAGTTAAGGAAAATGGTAAAAAATTACTTGAGTTGATGGATAACTGGGACAAAAAAATGATGCAGAGAATGTCTAAAGCATATGATGATGTAGAGAATTTTCCTAATAAATTTTTAGCAGATTATCTTTTTATTCTTGATGAAATCAAAGGAGATATACCAAATGTAAGTGAAGGAATTCTTAAGTCACTTAAGTCTCATGATGAAAAGTGGGTTGAACTAAAAAAAGAAATAGATGAAATAAATCAAGTCAATATTCCTGAATATAATAAGGAACTTTGGAGTATTGGTATTGGTGCGTTGAATTAATGGGCAGAAACATTGTTAAAGTTTTAGAGAAAAAATTTGCTGACATGAAGGCAGGAGATAGGATGTATATCTCTTCACCAGAGGAGATTAAAAGCTTTATTATTAATATTCCTAGAGGTACGTCAAAATCACTTAAGGAAATGAGGCTTGATTTAGCAAATACTAAAGGTGCAGACAATACATGCCCTGTTACTACAGGAATTTTTTTGAGAATGGTAATTGAGGATAATATTGAAAACTTTCCTTACTGGAGAATTATTGATCAAAATCATTCTTTAGTCACTAAACTAAACCTAAATAAAGAGTTTATAATCAACCAAAGGTCTTTGGAAACAATAGAATCAGATTAACAAAGAGATAAATTATTATTCAGCCTTATCTTCTGCAGATGGCTCTTCAGCCTTCGCTTCTTCTGCAGATGGCTCTTCAGCCTTCGCTTCTTCTGCAGCTGGTTTTTCAGGTTTAGGTTGTTCTTTTACAATTGGCTTTCCAGCAAGCCAATCATTAACAAGATCTTGAGGTAATATTTTTTCATCAAAGGAATAAGAATCAGAACCATCTTTTTTGATCATTCTAATTGCTTTCGTAAGTTTTTTCGAGCCAGTTTGTAAACTAGCAACAGCTTTTTTTGCCATCTTATTTAATTTCTTTGTGAACAGTCATCTTCTTCAAAATAGGATTGAATTTTTTAATTTCAAGTCTATCAGGAGAATTCTTTTTGTTTTTTGTAGTAATATATCTAGAAGTACCAGGCATACCAGAATCTTTGTGTTCTGTGCATTCTAAAATTACCTGAACTCTATTACCCTTTTTTGCCATGATTACTTAATTTTTCCTTGTTTTCTTGCCTCTTTCAAAACTTCAGAAATACCCTTCTTATTAATAGTCTTTAGAGTAGAAGCAGAGATTTTAAGAGTTATCCACTTATTCTCATCTGGAATAAAAAAACGTTTCTTAATAAGGTTAACATCAAACCTTCTTTTAGTTCTGTTTAGAGACTTTGAAACATTGTTGCCAAACATGACTTTTTTTCCAGTAATTTCGCAAGTTTTAGACATGACGAACTAAATTTTATGACGTGCAAAACTAATGTATTTAACTTTAATAAAAAAATAATTATTGTATAATAATTTTATCGTAGAACAGTTGAAATGATCTGTTTTTTACTGACTCAATAAAATCCTTTCTTGGTTGATTTATACTAAATTTTTCACAGAAAATTTCATTTTCAGATGAAATAGCTATAAAGCAATCACCAACTTTTGATTTTTCACCATCAGTTAAGGGTCCAGCATTACCAGTAATAGAAATAGAGTAGTCAGATTTAAATTGTTTTTTTACATTCTCGGCCATAATTATTGCAACTCTCTCACTAACAGCTGAGTATTCATCTAAATCAGATTTGTCAATACTTAATAATTTTTGTTTGGAATAGGTACTGTAACTAACTATTGAACCAAGAAAAACTTTAGAAGCACCTGGTATCATTGTTAAAGAGGAGGATAAGGCCCCACCAGTACAACTTTCTGCAAATGAAATTGTTTTTTTTGTTTTATCTAAAAAATTGAAAATCTCATTAACCATTGTTACTTAATTTTTAGTGAAAACATTTTTTTGGAATTAATAAACCCTTCTAGAAAATCCCCACTTATCACTTTGGAGACTCCAGATGGCGTTCCAGTAAAGATCAAATCACCAATCTTTAATGTAAAATATTGAGAGACATATGAAATAATCTCATCTATTTTCCACAGCATATTTGAGGAATTACCTGATTGAACAATGCTGCTATTTTTTTTGAGCTCAAAATTTATATTTGAAATATCTTCAATTTCTTCAATATTAATAAAATCTCCTACCATACATGAATTGTCAAAAGCCTTAGATTTTTCCCAAGGATGACCTTTTTCTTTTAATTTATTCTGTATATCTCTAGCAGTAAAATCTATTCCTAGGCCAATTTGATTATAGTAGGTATTTGAAAATGACTTATCTATATATTTACCAACTTTATTAATCTTTACAACTAATTCAACTTCATGATGTATTTCATCTGAAAAAGCAGGTATTATAAAGTTTTGATTTTTTGCTATTATTGAGGAATCTGGTTTAATAAATACAACAGGCTCTTTCGGTCTTTCATTAGATAATTCTTTTATATGATCGGAATAATTTCTTCCTATGCAAATTATTTTCACTTTATTCTGAATTTAATAAACTAAGTTTTAACTGTGTAAAAATTTTCTTTGTATACTCAGGGAAATCACCATTCATTATCCATGAATAATAACCTTTATCAGTTTTAAATACCTCAACAACTTTTTGACCAGTATATTTTCCAAAAGCAAAAACTGCATCATTATCAGAATCTATCCTTATTTTTCCAGCAAAATCTAAATTATTATTTCTCTTTGTGAACTCACTCAGAAAATCAATATTAGGTTTAAGATCATCATATTTTTCTAATTGAGCTTTAAAAACTTCATAAGTTGCTATTGTATCATCCATTGCTGAATGAGCATTTTCTAAATCTTTATCGCAATAAAATTTTAAAGCTGCTGTAAGATTTCTTGGCTCCTTCTTGTGATATATTACTTGACTATCAATTAATTTAATTTTTGTAAAATCAAATTCTATTTCTGCCCTAATTAGCTCCTCTACAAGTATTGGTACATCAAATTTAATTGAATTAAATCCAGCTAAATCACATCCCTTGATAAACTCGTAAATTTCTTTTGCATAATGCTTAAAGTTTGGCTCATCCTTAACCATTTCATTTGTTATACCGTGAACACCAGTAGCCTGAAATGAAATCTCCATTTCAGGATTTATTCTCCAAACCTTTTGTGACTCAGATTTATCAACATCTACTTTAAGAATTGCTATTTCAACAATTCTATCCTTACCAACTTTAGCACCAGTTGTTTCAAGATCAAAAAAACAAATTGGTCTATCAAGGTTTATTTTCATTTTAGATTGTTTGGTTCATATCCCATGCCTCTAGATACTCTGCAACTCTTTTAACAAAGTTACCTCCTATTGATCCATTAATAATTCGATGATCATATGTATGTGATAGTATTAGTTTTTTCCTAATTCCGACAAAATCCCCTTTATCAGTCTCTATAACTGATGGCAGCTTTCTTATAACCCCTATTGCAATTATTCCAACTTGTGGTTGGTTAATAATAGGAGTTCCCATAATTGATCCAAAATTACCAACATTTGTGACGGTATATGTACCATCCGAAATTTCTTCAGGCTTTAATGAATTTGATCTTGCTCTTTTAGAAAGGTCATTGACAGCGAATGCAAGTCCTTTTAAGTTCAGATGGTCAGCATTTTTGATAACCGGTACAATTAAGTTTCCATTCTCCACAGCTGTTGCCATTCCTATATTTATTGCTCTTTTAATAACAATTTTACCATTAACAACTGAACTATTTAAAATTGGAAACTCCTTTAAGGATTTCACAATTGCGCTAATAAATATAGGAGTAAATGTTAATTTTTGCCCTTCGTTTTCTTGAAATGATATTTTATATTTTTCTCTCCAGTCCCAAACATTGGATACGTCAACTTCGACAAATGACTGAACATGAGCAGAAATTTTCTTCGAGTTAGACATATGATCGAAAATGATTTTACCCATCCTGTCTAGTTCTATAATCTGGTCACCAACTGAGGATTCAGTTTGATTATAATCATCATTTATTATTGTTGATTTAACATCACCTTTTAAATAATTTAATATGTCCTGTTTGGTTACTCTTCCATCTTTACCTGACCCAGATATCTGATCTAGTTCCTTTAAACTTATATTTTCCTTTTTAGCGATACTTTTTACTAATGGTGAATAAAATCTATCACTATTACCTGTTTCGTCTTCAGATTCAATTTTTTTCGAATCGTCAAGCAGTTTAATTGAAGGTATTTCCATTTCAGGAGTATTAGATTCTCCCTCTTCTACATTCTCTTTTTCAACTAAAATATCTTCTTGTTTTTTTGGAGTATTATCTATCACTTCATCATCGTTGTCAATTGAATCGGTTTCTATCTCTGCTATTGTATCACCAACTTTTACAATATCATTAACCTCAAAATTCTTCTTAATTAACTTTCCTTTAAATTCAGAAGGGACATCTGAATCTACTTTATCTGTGGCAATCTCAACAATTGATTCGTCAGCTTCAACTATATCTCCAACCTCTTTCAACCATTTAGTTATAGTTGCCTCAGCAATACTCTCTCCCATTTTTGGGAGTTTTAATAGATATTTTCCCATTACTTAAGTATTTGCAAATTTACAATATTAATGATTAATGATTTGAAAGATTGCTTTCATAAGGGCGTCTATTCTGAATACTTCTTGCCAATGTAACTTCGTCAGTATATTCAAGTTGGTCACCAACAGGGATTCCTCTGGCAAGAACAGATACTTTAACATCAAGGTTTTTCAAAGTTTTAAAAATATAAAAGCTTGTGGTATCTGCCTCAATAGTAGCACTAAGTGCAAAAATGACCTCAACTACATTTTTTTCACATATTTTTTTTTCGAGAGTTGATATGTTAAGATCCTCAGGGCCAATTCCCTCAATTGGAGAAATCACACCACCAAGTACATGGTAAACTCCCTTGTAAAGATTAGTATTTTCTATTGCAATTACGTCTCTAATATCTTCAACTATGCAAACTAATGACTGATCTCTTGAAGGATTTAGGCAGATATCACAAACATCTTTATCAGATATATTATGACACTGTGAACAAAATTTAATTTGTGTTTTAAAATCATAAATACTCTCTGAAAGATCTCTTGAATATTCTTTTGGCTTTCTTAAAATTTCAAGAGCAATTCTTAATGCTGATCTTTTTCCAATTCCAGATAATTGGGAAATATTATATACTAAATCCTCAAGAAGTTTAGAAGGAAATTCCATTGAACAAATTTAGAAATATTCATGTAAGTTCTTTTGTATATTTACAAAATGTTATCTCCACAAATAATTTTAATTGCTATTATATCCTACTTTGTGGTACTAACTGCCATTTCTTACTTTACAGGAAAAGAAGATAATAATGAAGTTTTTTTCAATGCAAAAAGAAGCTCTAATTGGGCAGTAGTTGCATTTGGAATGGTAGGGGCATCTCTTTCTGGAGTAACATTCATATCAGTCCCTGGTTGGGTTGGTGATTCTCAATTTACTTATTTCCAGGTAGTTATTGGATATTTAATTGGATACCTAATTGTCGCTAATCTTTTATTGCCGTTATATTACAGACTTGGATTAACATCTATATATGAATATTTATTATCAAGATTTGGTAAAAATTCACATTATGTAGGATCTATTTCATTTTTAATTTCAAGAATATTAGGTGCTTCTTTTAGATTATTTCTAGTTGCAATTGTTCTTCAAGAGTTTGTTTTTAATGATCTTGGAATTCCATTTGAAATTACTGTAATCATATCAATCCTACTAATTTGGCTATACACAAGAAGAGGTGGTATAAAGACAATAGTATGGACTGATACAATTCAAACTACATTGATGATATTAGCTGTAATTCTGTCAATATATTATATAAATGATAATCTGGGCTGGACCTTTAGTGATTTTCTATCATCCCCAGAGTTTAATGAATACAGTAAAATCTTTGTTACTGATAGCTTTATGGATCGTAGCTATTTTCTAAAGTCAATAATTGGTGGTGCTTTCATTACTATATGTATGACTGGATTAGACCAGGACATGATGCAAAAGAATTTGACTTGTAAGAACATTAATGAGGCAAAGAAGAATATGATAGTATTTAGCTTTATTCTTACCGCAGTTACATTTTTATTTATTGTTTTAGGTGCACTATTATTTATTTATGCAAATAAAAACGGAGTTAACATTCCCTTAGTTGACAACTCACCAAGGACAGATTTATTATTTCCAGAAATTGCTTTAAGATCAGGATTAGGTGAATTTTTAGGTATTGTATTTATTTTAGGGCTTATTGCTGCTGCATATAGTAGTGCAGATAGTGCTTTAACATCACTAACTACCTCCTTCTGTGTTGATATATTAAAAATTGATAGCTCTAAAGAATCATCTATTAAAACTAGAAAAATTATTCATGTATTGATGAGCATACTCTTGATTTTAGTTGTTATAATTTATAGATATGTATTAGATAAGAATGTGATTGATTCTCTATTAACAGTTGCTCAATACACCTATGGACCTCTTCTAGGTCTCTTTGCTTTTGGGATCTTTACTAAATATAAAATAGATGACAAAAAAGTATTTCTTGTTGTAATTATCAATATAATCTTAATTGTAACAATTGGAAATCTTCCAGAGGAAATATTAGGAGGTTATTCAATAGGATATGAGCTTCTACCTTTCAATGGACTCCTTAATTTTGCTGGACTATACCTAATTAGAAAATAATGCCAAAATGTCATAAAAAAACATTGGTATTTTTTTTGATAATTATTAAATAAAAATATTATGGCAAAAGGAAAAATTAATGTTTCAGTTGAGAATATATTCCCACTTATAAAGAAGTTTCTATATAGTGATCAGGAAATATTTTTAAGAGAGCTTATTTCAAATGCAACGGATGCATTAACCAAAATGCAACATTTATCAAGTATTGGAGAAGTCAAAGGAGAGATTGGTGATCTAGGTGTTGAACTAAAAATTGATAAAAAGGCAAAAAAACTTCACATTATTGATAACGGTGTAGGAATGACTTCAGATGAAGTTAAAAAATACATAAACGATGTAGCTTTTTCAGGGGCTGAAGAATTTCTCGAAAAATATAAAGAAACTTCAAAAGACACTGGTATAATCGGACATTTTGGACTTGGTTTTTACTCCTCGTTCATGGTCTCAGATAAAGTAGAAATTATCACAAAATCCTACAAGGATGAGCCTGCTGCTCACTGGATATGTGATGGGTCACCAGAATATAGCTTAAAGAAATCTGAGAAAATTGAAAGGGGTACAGAGATAATTTTACATATATCTAAGGATTCTAAGGATTATCTTGAGGAAAGTAGGATTTCGGAGTTACTTAATAAGTATAATAAATTTATGCCTCACCCAATTAAATTTGGCACAAAGGAAGAGACTATACCAGGAAAAGAAGGTGAAAAAGAAGAGAAAGTAACTATAGATAATATAATAAATAATCCTAATCCAGCATGGACTAAGACTCCTGCAGATCTCAAAGATGAAGACTATAAGCAATTTTACAGAGAGCTTTACCCTTATCAATTTGAGGAACCTTTATTTCATATTCATTTAAATGTAGATTATCCTTTTAACCTTACAGGTATTTTATATTTTCCTAAAATATCAAATGATCTTAATCTACAAAAAGACAGAATTCAACTTTACCAAAACCAAGTATTTGTTACCGATAACGTTGAAGGTATTGTGCCCGAATTTTTAGGGCTTCTCAAGGGTGTAATAGATTCTCCTGATATACCACTTAATGTATCAAGGAGTTACCTTCAATCTGATGCATCTGTAAAAAAGATTACTAATTATATCACTAGAAAAGTTGCAGATAAATTAAACTCAATCTTTAAAAATGAAAGAGAGAATTTAGAAAGTAAATGGAATGATATCAAAGTTGTGATTGAATATGGTATGCTTACTGAAGATAAATTTTATGATAAAGCTGAATCATTTAACCTCTATCCAACAGTAGATGATAAATATCTTACTTACGAAGAATTAGAAAAAAAAATTAAAAAGCTTCAAACAGATAAAGATGGGAATTTAATTATCCTTTACGCTCAAAATAAAGATGAGCAGTATACTTTCATTGAGTCTGCAAAAGAAAAAGGCTATGAAGTTCTTCTTTTAGATTCCCCTATAATTCCTCATTTAATGCAGAAACTTGAATCAAAGAAAGAAAAAATTAAATTTTCTAGAGTTGATTCTGATACTTTAGAGAACTTGATAAAGAAGGATGAGGAAGTAATTTCAAAGTTGACTGATGAAGAAAAAGAGAAATTAAAGCCAATGATTGAGACCGCAGTTGAAAATGAAAAATATACTGTACAGTTAGAGGCCCTAGATAGTAATAGCATGCCTTTTATGCTCGCTCAACCAGAATTTATGAGGAGGATGAAGGAAATGCAACAAACAGGTGGGGGAGCAATGGGTAATTTGCCAGAAATGTACTCATTAATTGTAAATACAAACCATGAATTAGTTGGTAAAATTTTGAATACAAGAACTGAAAAAAAGAGAAACAGTTTGATAAAACAATCAATTGATTTGGCAAAACTTTCTCAAAATAATTTAACTGGTAAGGATCTTACTGAGTTTATAAGTAGAAGTATAGATTTAATCAAATAAGTAGTTAAGAATAGCTGCTAGCCTCATACCACCTTTAAGTATTAATTCTCTTACAATTGGTAAGTTTTTGTATTGATATTCATATCCTAACCTGTCATCATTAGAAACACCTCTATATATATCTCTTGTATGAGAGTGGATGTCATTTACCCAATCAATTAAATCTTCTCTTTCAAATTTTATCTCAAGTTTTTCAGGAGCAGGTAAATTTTTAGCAAATTCGCTGTAACTCATTCCATAGCTGTTAATCATGTCTGAATCCCATAGTCTATGAAGATTAGTATTTCTTCCAAACCATTTAACATTAACTCTATTTCCACCCCTATCCTCATATCTTCCAATATGCATTGGCTGGTGTATATCTCCAACAAAGTGAATAAGTAATTTTAGATAAAATGATTTATCTGCATCTGAAGTAGATTCATTTTCAAGCATATCTATACATGTATTAATTGCAATAAAAACATCTCCTTTTTCAGATGGAATGATATCTTCATAATTTTCATCTAATGCCATATTTACAAAGTGCCAATTATAATACTTATCATATTGACTATCTGATTTTATATCATCTGCATAAGTTGATGCGTTAACAAGAGTCTCACCATCCAATATTCTTTTAATTTCTTTTTTTGTATTATCAGTCAAATAGTATGATGCTACTTCAGCTAGTGCTCTGTGACCAGTAGACCCCCAATTTGAAAATGAGAATGTCCAAGAAAGAAAAAAGATAATGAGTTTCATCAACTTGTGTAAAATCTATAATCAAATATAATATTCTAAAGAGTAATATTTTATTTACTTTTAAAAATTAATTTTAAAAAAGAAAAACCATTTGAATAAGAAAATTTTACTTTTAATTCTTATTTCTTGCTTTATAAACATTTCATTTTCACAAGAATATTTTATAAAATATACTGAAGATGAAATAAATATTGATGGTATTGAAGATGAAATATGGACTGATATAATTGAGAGTAGCGATTATTGGCAATGGAGACCTACTGACTCATTAAAGGCAAAAAATCAAACGAATTTTAAAGCTCTATATGATAGTAAAAACCTCTACTTTTTAATTAAATCTTATATAAGCGCTAATAAGTTTACTGTTTACTCTCTAAAGAGGGATTTCGAAACCGCAAGCGCTGATTATGTTCAATTAATTTTCGATACTTTTAATGATGCAACTAATGCATTTCAATTACAAACAAATCAGCTTGGTCTTAAAGGAGATCTATTAGTATCTAATGGTAATAGGGACCCAAGAGTTGATAGAAATAAGTCTTGGGATGCAATATGGTATGTAGAATCAAAAATTTATGATGATTTCTTTTTAACTGAATTGAAAATTCCTTTTAATCAACTTTACTTTAGTAATAACTCCAAAAAATGGAGATTTAATATGTACAGAAGTGATACCTATGGTCAAGAGCACTCAGTTTGGTCTAAAGTTCCACAGAACCAAAGTATTGGTAATCTTGCATTTATGGGTAATTTAATATTTGAAAAACCTCTCGAAAATCAAAAAAAACCAATTGCTTTAATTCCTTATATAAATATTTTAAATGGAAAAGAGTTCTCACCAAAAAGTAGAGTTGATAGAAATCAAATTGGAATTGATATCAAAGTTCCAATTGCAAACTCACTTAATCTAGATTTTACACTAAATCCTGATTTCTCTCAAGTAGAAGTTGATGATAGAATTGTGAATACATCACAGTGGGAAATTAAACTTCCTGAGAAGAGGCAGTTTTTTACCCAAAATTCTGACCTATTTTCTGACTTTGGGACAAGTAGAGATGCTCAACCCTTCTTCTCTAGAAGAATTGGTATTTCTACTAATAAAGATGGAGAGTTAATAGAGAATAGAATAATATCTGGACTTAGATTAAGTGGAAAAATAAATGAAAATACAAGGGTTGGATTACTAAATGTTTTAACTGATCAAGATATAAATAATGAAATCGCACAAAATAATAATACACTATTAACTTTTAGAAATAAAGTTTCTAAAGGTTCAAATTTTTCATTTTTTTTCTTAAATAGAGAGTCATTAAAAGAATATTCTTTTTTGAGTAATAAAGAGAAGTATAATAGAGTTATTGGTGGTGAATATAATTTAGCTTCAGGAGATGGAAAATGGTTTGGTAAAGTTTTTCTTCATAAATCATTTAGACCCGCAAAGACTGACAATAATAAAAGCATTTCTTCTGGATTAATGATTACAAGAAATACTAAGAAGAATCTAATTATGTTTTATTCTGCATATGTTGGGGATAACTTTAGATCAGACTTAGGTTACTATAGAAGGTATGGTATGTATAAATTTGAACCTAATTATAGATTTCGTATTTATCCTAATAATCCAAAAATACATGAAATAGAATTTTCTCATTATGCAGCATGGGTTTTTAGAACAAATCTTGATAATAAGTATGAGGGAAATATCCACTATTCTCAGATACAACTTAAATATTTAAATACCAGCCTTTTAAGCCTACAAAGAAGACAAACAAAAACATACTTATATAATGATTTTGATCCGACAAGATCTTCAGATAGCACACCTCTACCTAAGAATAATTTTTATGATTATGTTGACTATATTTTTTCATATAAATCATCTTCTAGAAATATTTTTAATATTGACTCTAGTATTTCCTATGGAAGTTTTTTCAATGGAGAAAAATTTTCATTCTATAATGAATTAGGTTTTAGAAGACAACCAATATTTAACACCTCAATTAAATTAAATTTTGATTCAATAAAACTACCTAGTCCTTATAGCTCTAAAGATATTTGGTTAATAAGTCCAAAGT
>CACKBZ010000010.1 GCA_902598525.1 uncultured Bacteroidota bacterium | reverse complement strand
TTCATTTATCGATAAATTTTTATTAAAATTAATTGACTATTTCTGATTTTGTAACAATAGTCTTTTCGATCTTAATCTAAGAAGTTTTTTAAATCAAGACTGTTAATTCCAGTTTCAGATAATAATATTAAGAGTGCTAGTTGTATAGATTTATATCCATCTTTATTAAGCCACCATTCATCCAAGGAGTGAGCACCTGCTCCATCTCCACCACGACCAATTGTTACAGCAGGTATGCCTAAAGAAATAGGTATATTTGAATTTGTGGAACCAATTGTTAAACGAGGTTCAACACCCATATGTTGAGTAGCAGCAATTGTTCTTTGAATCAGTGGGACTGATTCATCAACTTTACCTGAAGGCCTATCACCAATTTTATTAATGGTTAGCTTAAGGTCAGGACCACTCCTTTTCATTTCATTTTGGTCTTTTAAAGCAGATTGCATTGAATTAAAAAGTATTTCCTCCATATCATCAAGTCTATAGGGCTCAACCGATCTTATATCAATTTGCATTGATGATTTAAAGGGTATTGAATTGATAGAAGTTCCTCCGCTAATAATTCCTACATTATAAGAGGTCCTTGGTCCAGATGAGGTATATTTATCTGCTTTCTCAATAAAGTCCTTAATTCCATAGCCTAAAGCGTGGTGTGGATTAACAAGTCCAAAAGCACCCCATGAATGCCCACCAGGACCATCAAAAACTACTTCATACCTATATGAACCAAGTGCTTGATTATTTACTCTGCCTATAGAACCACCGTCAATAGCAATCCATGAATCTATTTTTGGGTTATTATTTTCAAATAAATACCTAACACCTCTAAGATTCCCTAGCCCTTCTTCTCCTACAGTACCAATAAATAAAATATTATTTATTGGTTGAATATCATTTTTCTTAATTGTTTCAGCTATAGTAAGAATCATTGCAAGACCTCTTGTATCATCAGCAATCCCAGGAGCATAAAGAGTATCATTTTTTATTTTGACTTTAACATCAGTACCCTCAGGAAAAACTGTATCTATGTGTGCATCAATTGCAATATTTTTATTTCCAACTGTACCATTTAGTAACCCTATGACATTACCAATTGAATCAATCCACACATTTTCTATCCCTGCTAATTTTAACCTTTCCGCAAACTCATATGCTCTTTTTTCCTCCTTGAATGGAGGAGCCTCAATTTCAGTCAGCTCAATTAGATTCTTCATTGTTTTTTCTTCAATATCTATTATGTATTTAAATGCTTTTTTAACTTTTGAATTAGCACTAAGCTTTTCAATACTTTCAGAATAAATTTTATCGATAATTACATCATCATTCTGCGAATAGGAGAGGTTTGATATAATTAAACTTGCAACTAATGCTAATATTTTTTTCATAACTCTAATTTAGAAATTTTATACCCTTACTATATGTCATTTTTTATTCTTTATTTTAACAGAATTAGGCGTTACAACACCAGCAGAAATAACAAGCTTAAATGCGTCTTCGACACTAATATCTAGTTCAAATGCATCTTTTTTTGGAATCAAAACAAAAAAGCCTGAGGTGGGATTAGGGGTAGTTGGTACAAAGAGGTTTATGGTTTCATCACCTATTATTGATTCTGCCTCACCTCTATAATCTCCCGATTGAAATGCAATTACCCAAATACCTTTACTTGGATATTGGATTAAAAATGCTTTTTTAAAACTCTGAGATGATGTGTTTAATACTGTGTCAGAAACTTTTTTTAATATGTTGTATATGTTTCGAAAGCCTGGAATTCTGTTGAGTAATCTTTCCCATATAGCTACTAATCTTCTTCCAAGTATATTAGTAACTAAAATGCCTGTGATAAGTATAATTAAAAATAGTAGGATTATTCCAGACCCAGGAATAGAGGTTTCTAGATTAAATACAGCTTCAGGAAGATATTCTTGCGGAATAAGACCGTCAACAAATTCTAAAAAGAACTTAATTACGATAATGGTCAGAATCAAAGGTATCCAAAAAAGTAGTCCTGAAATAAGATAATTTCTTAATCGTGTCAATAATTTTAGCATATTCTTTTTATCATTTTTGGTGTTTAATTATATTTTTTTGGGGCAACTCTTCTTTGAGATTGATTTTCATATTTATACGCTACATTATATAATAATTGTTCATTTTTTGATTTACCTATAAATGTAATATTTGATGGTTGACCATCACTTCTATACCCCATTGGAATTGTCAAAGCTGGGAAATGAGCAGCTGCAGCAATTCCAGCCATACTGTTATCAACTGATATAAAGATATCAAAATCATTACTAGTCATAATCTTATTTAAATAATTAGTTGCTTGGGATTTTGTGTTTATTTTCATTTGCTCTAATTCCGAGTCAGAAACTTTATCTTCTTTAATTTCGTTAAATATATACTGACCATAGGGTGCATGTGTCAATGTATCTTTGTTGTTAAATTCTACTATATCTGTTACATTGAAAACTTGAATATCCTTATTAGCGTAATCAGAAATATACTTTGGTAGATCTCTTTTCATATCTGACGTTAAAATAGATCTAAACGATGGCAATGAATACTTTTCGGGATTATAAATAACGTTTGAGACACCAGTAATCTTTAAATCATTTAGAGCAATTGCAATTAATGAATCATTTAAAATATTTGATGATATACCAACAACAATATTTTTAGGATCAAAACTTTTCATTTCTTCTAAATCAATCTTGTCAGCTTTAAAGCTTAATTCATCCTTATCATCGAAACCTATCATAGAATTGTAAAGTATTGCATTATCATGAACATTTGTAGTCATAGGTCCTGAAGTATCAAAGAAACTTGATATTGGCACAATACCTGTTCTACTTATACTTCCAATAGTTGGTTTTAATCCAACTAATGAATTTTTAGATGAAGGCGATAATATCGAACCTGAAGTTTCTGAACCAATTGAAGCAGCTGCAAAGTTAGCTGCAATTGAGACTCCACTTCCAGAGCTTGACCCTCCAGATTCAAAAACTTTTCGGCCATATGGATTAAGAGTTTGCCCTCCAATAGAGCTGTATCCAACAGGGCAAGGTCTACAGAAATAATAAGCCCATTCACTCATGTTTAATTTTCCGAGAATTAGAGCATTGTTATTTTTTAAATTTTCTATAACTCTTGCATTAATATCTACCAGATTATCTTTAAACACACTTGCGCCTGCTGATGTAACCATACCTTCAACATTGATATTATCTTTTACTAAAATTGGAATACCATAGAGTAAATTATCTGCGTTATTATTTCTATCAAGTTCTTTAGCTTCGTTAATTATTTTTGGATTTAATGATATGATTGAATTTAGATACAGATCTTTATCCATCTCAAATTTGTAAATTCTGTATATGTAAAACTTCACTAAATCTTCATAATTAAATTTACCTTTTGATATATGAGACTGAATCGATTTAATGTCCTGATTTATAATCAAATCTTTTATTGAATTATGGTATGATACATCGTAGGATTTTAAAAAGTCATGAAAGGGCTTGAAGATTTCATTTCTATCTTTTGTTAATGACTGAAGTCTTTTATATCTCATCCTACTTATTTCATGAGTTGAGTTTTCCTCTATTTCTTGACTTTCATCATAATTTTCCCATAGAATTATTGGGTTATCAGAGCATGATAATATTAAAATAAAAAAAGATAAAGCAAACTTTCTCATGTATCTAATTTAAATAATAAATTAAAATTTTACAGTAAAATCATATTTGATATTCTCTAAATAATTGACTCTCCATTTAGGTTTGTAGTAAGAATTTCAGACATATAATCAAAAAAAGGTCTAATAGAAACAAAACAATTAATAAGTTCTTTTTGAAAGTTATTATTTAGAATATCCTCTTCTCTTAGCTTTTTTATAAATATGAACTGCTTTTTTTTAATTAGGTCTATATGTTCATGATTTCGATCAAAACCTTTTGGAGATGTTTTTACCTCCTCTCCTTTAATCTCTCCCCATATATCTTTAATTTTTTTTTGATTTATAATACTTTTAAACTCTTGACCATCTATTTCTATTTCTTTTCTAATTCTTAGCAAATCTTCTTTGTTTGGATTCCAAAAGCCAACTGCCACAAAGCTCTGATCTGCTGATATTTCAAGGTAATAACCTCCTCTAAGCTCAGGTTTTGCTCTATGAAAAGCCATCCCAATATTTTTTTTAAAAGGGGTTTTATCTTTTGAAAACCTTATGTCTCTATATATCCTGAAAATTTTTACTTTTTCGATATCATCTGAGATGTTTAGAGAGTCTTTAACCTCATTCGCAAATGTTTTTATATCAGCTTGAATAGACTTAAACTGATCTTTATTTTCGTTAAACCAGTCCCTATTGTTATTTAACTTAAGTTCTTTTAAAAAACTAATTGTATTATTTGGAATTACTTGCATTTAATTGATTGTAAATTAATCTATTTTTCTTCTTTAATTATTCTTTTTTTTAGGTAATTGAGAATCACGCCATAAATGGGTAGAAACAAGATAAGCCCAATAATAATTTTAATTATAAGTTGATTTGTAGCAATTTCAAACCAATTCTTTGACATAAATATGTCCTCAGAATTATAAAATGCAGTAAAGAAAAAAGAATAAGTATCAATAATATTTGATACGAAGGTTGAAAGAGAAGGTGCAACCCACCAATACGAATATCTATTTCTAAAATACTGAAAAGCGTTAATATCAATAAGTATACTCAAAGCATACGCAACTGAACTCGCTAAACTTATTCTAATTGCAATTGATATTAAGTTCTGCTCATAATAAAGAATTAGAAAGGATGAAACAATTGCAAATGGAAATGCGAATGAAATAGTTTTTTGTGCTATTGACTTACCTACAAGTCTGACAGTTAAATCGGTTGCAACAACTACTAATGGAAAACTGAAAGCTGCTAATGTCAGTTTTACTCCAATTACTTCTATAGGAATCGATACTAGAAAATTAGATAATGATATTATTACAATATGAAGTAATACAAGGTATTTTAATAATATTTTATTTTTCATTTATTTTCCACCAATTTTCCCATGGAAATATATACCATGAATCATCAGGTTTTGAATCAATGGTTTTACCATAGTATTCAACATCTACTGAGCTCTTTAAATTATTTATTAGAACTGCATAATGAACCTCAGTATTTATTTTTTTACAAAGTTCTTTTATAAAACTAATTGTTCTACCTGAATCATTAATATCGTCAATTATTAAAACTGAATTATAATTTTTTATTTTTTTTTCAATACTTTTTGTATTTGGATCTTTATCTGAATTTCTAAACTGAATACTTATGGCATCATGGGGCTTATCTTTGTGATGAGATAGATATATACCAGGAATACAACCTCCCCTATTGACACTAACTATAATGTCGGGATCGAACTTTGATTTAGATAATTGATCTGAAATGTTTTTAATCGACTCAATCATTTCTTCATAGGTAAATTCTATCCTATACATTTTGTGAATATTAACTATAAAAATATTGAATTTAGATTATTACTAGAAAAGGAAGGCTTGAATTAATTTACCTTATTAAGTATTTTTTTATTAGTTTAAGAAGCCAGCCAAATTTATAATATATCATCTTCATTGAATAGAACATATATGTCTTAGAATAGGCTAGTTTTTGAAGTACCTTGTTTCTACCAATTAGAAAATTAATCTTTTTAAATGAAAACATATTTAAGTTTAAATAAGTAAGTATAATAATATTATTTTTGTCACTTTGGCTATTTTATATTTGTTACAATATCTAATTTATAAAAATGAGACTATTTTTTAAACTTATATTTAACGGTATTTATTTAGAATATAATTGGCTTTTTAAAGAATACAGAGAAAATTACAACGAGATTCATAGGTATAATGAGCTTTCTCCCAAGGAGATCAAAGGTATAGTCAAGAAGTATGAATTAAATTTTGAAAAAAAAATTAGTAAAATTTTAATTTTCAGTAAAGTAAAAAAAATTCAAGATATTCTGGATAGAAGGTTAAAAAAATATCAATCTAATACATACAACGAGCTTGATAGGTTTGGTGATTTAGGACTCTACAGATTCTATCAATTCGTAGTAGCTTACAAAAGAGCACTTGAAAACTATTATAAAAAAATTATTCTAAATTAGATTTGAGAATTTGAATAATGAGCAGAGAGATTTTAAATAAAATAATCCGAAATAGAAAGACAATCTATCCAAAACAATTTTCAGGTGAAGAATTATCCAAGGATCTAATAAATGAAATACTTGAGAATGCAATACATGCCCCGACCCACAAAATGACACAACCATGGTTTTTTAAAGTTTATAAAGGGGAATCTAAAGGAGAGCTATCTTCATTGATTAAAAAAATTGATCAGGAAAAATTCTCAAAAGTTAAAATCGATAAGTTCATCGACAAAATCAATTTTTCAGATACAATAATATCAATATGCATGAATAGAGATAAAGATAATAAAGTACCTGAATGGGAAGAGATTGCAGCAATATCTATGGCAGTTCAAAATATATGGTTATCATGTTATGTTAATAATATAGGGTCCTATTGGAGTTCTTCGCCTTTGAAAGACGAATATGGTAAACTCGAAAAATTAGATATTAATCAGAGATGTTTAGGGTTCTTCTTTATGGGTAGTTATGATCATAAAGAATCTTCAAAGTCGAGAGATAATTTAGAAGATAAAGTTGAATGGGTATAAGTAAAAAAATACCTTTTTCTAAAACCCCTTGTTTTTACTAGGGGTTTTTTTATTTTTAAAATATGGATAAGAATAAAGATTTATTGGACCATTTTCTAAATAACTGTCCAGTTGAGGCAAAAAATTATTTTGAAAATATTATAAGTAGACTTGAAAGGATTGAGAAGAAAGTAGATTCATTCAAATAAGATTTCATAAAATATTACTCTTGCAGCTTAAAAGAGGTTTACTTATATTTGATTAGACCTCTGGTGAAGCAAAAAGCTATTAATAGTAAACAGTAATCAGGGGTTTTTTATTTTTAATAAATGGAGAAGAATGTTTTTGGTGAAGAGTTAAAAGTTTGTTGTACAAGTCCAATGACAGGTTACTTTAGAGATGGTAACTGTCGAACGATATCTGAGGACACTGGTACTCACACTGTATGTGCAATAATGACAGATGAATTTTTAGATTTCTCTCTATCAAAGGGTAATAATCTTATTACACCTATTCCTTATTATAACTTCCCTGGATTAAAAGCCGGAGACAAGTGGTGTCTGTGTGCTTCAAGGTGGGTTGAAGCTGAAAAAGCTGGTAAAGCTCCACTAGTCATTCTTGAAGCTACTCATGAAAAAACATTAGATTTCACATCCTTGGAAACACTTGTGAAATATGCATACATTAAAACATAAAAAAAATTTAAATAGAATAAAGTAGTTTAATAACTATTTCAATAATTTTTTAATGTTATCTATTGTAATCCTTAAGACAATTTGATGAACAGAATCTTTTGGATTTTGAATCTCCTCATCAAGTTTTAGTAATAATTCCCCTATTGAATTTTCTTTAGTCATGTTTATAGTCTAATCTAATAAGTATATAAGTTAAGAAATAGATTTATTTAAAATTTTTGATATAATTTAATTAGATTTGGCCTCTAATAAAAACTTATGGACAAACAATACTTAGTTATAATCTCATTTTTATTTATTTTTTCAAGTTGCACTGATATGAAAACTACACTACCTACTCCAAAAAAAGAGGATAAACTTCTTAAAATTCACGGGGACACAAGAGTTGACCCTTATTATTGGTTAAATAATAGAGAAAACCCTGAAGTCATATCATATCTTGAAGAAGAGAATAAATATTCACAGTCAGTCTTAAAGTCTACAAAAAAATTTCAAAAAGAATTATTTGATGAGATGAAAGGGAGGATTAAAGAGGATGACTCTTCAGTACCATACTTACTAAATGGATACTGGTATATAACTAGATATGAAAAGGGAAAGGAATATCCTATTTATACAAGAAAATTTATGAGCCTAGACTCTAAAGAAGAAATCATGTTAGATGTTAATGAGATGGCAAAAGATTATGAATATTATCAAGTCTCTGGATTAAGTGTAAGTCCAGATAATAAAAAGATTTCTTTTGGTGTTGACACTTTATCTAGAAGAATATATACTATAAATGTTAAAAATTTAGAAACTGGTAAAATGCTTTCAGATGAGATTAAGGGAGTGAATTCATATACAGCCTGGTCATCTGATAGTAAAACATTTTTTTTACACAGGGAAAGATGAGGAGACATTAAGATCTGATAGAATATTTAGACATAATATTGGAGATGATCAGAGAGATGATGAAATAGTTTATGAGGAAAAGGATGAAACATTTTCAACCTATGTTTATCCGTCAAAATCAAGGGAATATATTTTTATTGGATCTGAGAGCACTCTATCTAGTGAATATAGATACCTACCAAGTGATACTCCAAATCAAGAATTTAAAGTACTACAGGAGCGTGAAAGAGGTCTTGAATATAGACCATATCACATAGGTGATATGTTTTACATCACTACAAATGCTGATTATAGCACTAATTTTAAAATTGTTAAGACACCTATATCAAACACAAATAAATCAAACTGGGAAGATGTGATACAACACAGTGATGATATATTAATTGATGACTTGGAGCTATTCTCTGGTTTTATGGCTATTGAACAGAGAGAAAATGGTCTTGTTTATTTGAGAGTTATTGGATATGATAATGATATGGATTATTTTATTAATGAAAATAGTAGTCTTGATTTTCAAAATGAAACTTACTCTTTTTCATTGGGATACAATCCAGAGTTTAATACAGAAAATGTAAGACTCTCATATAACTCTTTAACAGTTCCATCTACTATTCTAGAATTCAATACAAATAATAAACAAGAAAAGATATTAAAACAACAGGAAGTACTTGGAAATAAGTTTAATTCAGATAATTATACATCTGAAAGATTATTTGCGATTGCACATGATGGCAAAAAAATTCCAATTTCGATTGTAAGACATAAAGACACAAAACTCAATTCTGATACACCTCTATTACAATACGGTTATGGTTCTTACGGTATTACTGTAGATCCACGTTTTTCATCAGTAAGACTTAGTCTTTTGGACAGGGGATTTGTTTATGCCATAGCTCACATTCGAGGTAGCCAATATCTTGGAAGAGAGTGGTATGAAGATGGAAGAGTTTTCAATAAGAAAAATACATTTATGGATTTTATAAGTGCTTCTGAATTTTTGATTGAAAAAAAATATACCTCTCCAGATCATTTATATGCAATGGGAGGATCAGCAGGAGGTTTATTAATGGGTGCAATAATGAATATGTCTCCAGAATTATATAACGGAGTTATATCTGCAGTGCCATTTGTTGATGTAGTCACAACTATGTTAGACGAATCGATTCCTCTAACAACTGGAGAATATGATGAATGGGGCGACCCTAATATTAAGGAATTCTATGATTATATGCTTTCTTACTCACCCTACGATAATATTAAAAATGTTGAGTATCCAAATACGCTTGTCACTACAGGGCTTCATGATTCTCAAGTTCAGTATTGGGAGCCTGCTAAATGGGTTGCAAAGTTACGAGACTATCACCAAGGTGATAATAAAATCATTTTGCATACAGACATGGATGCTGGACATAGTGGATCATCTGGTAGGTTTGAGGCTTTAAAAGAAATTGCAATGGAGTATGCATTTCTATTTATGCTGGAGGGAATTAATCAGTAAATTAAGTGTAGTATTTGATAAAGAGGTATCCAACAATAAGAGATATTACAAGAAATGCTATTATTGATAGCAGCTTATTAAATTCCTTTCTTAAAGAAAATTTCAACCAAAAAAAAGGTATTGAAATAGATATACAAAGGAACACCCCTAATAAAACAAGGTCAAGAAAAGATTTTAAGTTCATAATTAAAGCTTAAGTTCATTTAAAATTTTAAAGGCCTTCTCTTTATTATTATATTTTACAAAGATATGATCATGATTATAACCTGCTATAACATTACAGCTAATTTTTTGTTCAGCAAGTGCCCTAGAGAATTTGTAGGTTAATCCAACTGAATCTAAAGAGGAGTTAAGTCCTAAAGATATCCATGCAGCAATAAAATCATAAGATAAATTGTGTTTATCTGCATACTCTTTCTTAACAATTAAACTATATTTTCCATTTTCTTTAAATGAGCATAAAATATCATCTTGATTTATTTTATCTATCTCATCAATTAAAACAAAAACATATTCTCCTTGATTAATCTGAGGTTTTAATAATTTATTCATATTTGAATGATGTAAAATTATTTTATTTTTTTTTAAATTTAAGTATGAGATACTATTTCATTATTGGATATATTTTTATACTTATTTACTATATATATATCAAGATTAAAAGAAGAAATGAAATATAAAATTTTAGAAACAGAAAAAGGACAACGAGAAAAGGTTTATAAAGGGAATACAATGCTTTATAAAAAAACTAAAATCGAGGAGGATTCACGAGTTTCTGAATATGAAATGGTAGTAACATATTACGAGGAAAATATTGAATTTGGAGTTTTTAAAGAGAATAAGATTGTTAATGACAGAGATTTGATACAATTTCTAGAAGATGTTTTTTTAGACTATATGCTAAATAACTCTATACCATCTTTAGACTAATTTTTTTCATCTCTCCATTTTTCATATTTTAAATATAAATCCTCATCTTTTGCAATTGCTAATATATCCTCTTCACCAAAACCTAAATCAGCAATTTCTTTTGTAATTTCAAATATTTTTTTCATTGTTACCTCTTTGTTATCTTTTCCAACAGTTTCAATATGATTATCTAATGCAAGGAGATATTCAAGTTTTAATTTCTCAGGAATTTCCATATTTAAAGGGTTTTATGAATATATTCTGTTATTTAGAATGTTTAGAAAAAAACTCCCATAATAATGAACTGGTTTTTAGATCATCATCCATGCTATAATCCCACCAATGTCCTCCTCTGAGCATTTTATATAGAACTACACTTGTGTTATCCTCTTCTTTTCCATATGTATACTTCTCAAATTCAACAGGACCCATATAATTTGCCCAAGAATTGCTCGACATACTGCTGAAAATATATTCATTATTTACATCATTATTTTGTTTCCAAAAATCTACAACATCAATTACTGTCTTATATCCATCCTCCTCATAGCCGTTATAAGAAACAACATTATCGTTTGTACCATGGACTTTTAGAACTGGAACTGAAGAAGATGGATCACAAGTGTTATAAGTATCTAAAAGCATTGTACCTGCAACATCACCAATAGCTGCAAAGACATTATCAGTATTACAAGCTAGAAAGTGTGAGAACATTCCTCCATTAGAGTAGCCTATAGCATAAACTCTTTTAAGATCTAAAATATTGTTTTGGTTAACTTCTTCTAAAAGAGTCGTTATAAATCCAATATCATCAACATCACTTTTATTTAAAAATGAGTTTGAGTTTATCGGAGCAGCATTCCAGTGAGAAGCTTCTCCATTTAACAATGCACCTTGTGGATAGACCAAAACAACTCCATTCGAATCAGCTACATCGATTAAATTAGTTGAACTAAAGAACTGATCTGCTTGACCTGAATATCCATGAAAATTAAATATTACAGGAAGATTAGTTCTTGATTGAACATTTGGAGGTATATACAATAGATATTGCCTTGTCAAACCGTTATGTTGAATATTATATGAAGCCAAACCATCATAAAAAGAAAAGTTATTGGTATTGTCTTTAAATATTGAGTCTTTATCTAATGATTTTTCATATGAAGAGTAATTCTTGAATGAATAATCATCACTTTTCGAGCAACTAATCAGAAAAATACAAATAAGCAAGAATCTCATTTTTAAAACTTAAGATGTCTTACTGTTTCTGCATTATTTTGTAATTTTCTTAATGAATCAACTCCAATTTCAATATGTTTTCTATCAAATTGTCTTGAATTGATTTCATCTTTTTCCAAAGTTTTTACTCCTTCAGGAAACATTGGTGAATCAGACACTAACAAAAATGCACCAACTGGAATTTTATTGTGAAATCCAACAGTAAAAAGAGTTGCTGTCTCCATATCTATTGCATATGCTCTTGTTTTCTTTATATAATCCTTAAATTTCTTGTCATACTCCCAAACTCTTCTATTAGTTGTATATACAGTTCCAGTCCAATAATCAGTTGTATGTTCCCTAATTGTTGTTGAAATTGCTTTTTGAAGAGCAAAAGATGGCATTGCAGGAACTTCAGGAGGAAAATAATCATTTGATGTACCATCTCCTCTAATTGCTCCAATTGGAAGAATGAAATCACCAATATCAATTCTCTTCTTTAAACCTCCACATTTACCTAGAAAAAGAACTGCTTTAGGTTTTATGGCAGATAACAAATCCATTATTGTTGCAGCATTAGGGCTCCCCATTCCAAAGTTTATAATAGTTATATTATCAGAAGTAGCAGATGGCATATTCTTATCTATACCATGAACACGACAATTCATAAAATCGGAAAAAATATCTACATACTTATCAAAATTTGTGAGTAAAATATATTCACCAAAATTTTGTAACTCTAATCCAGTATATCTTACTAGCCAATTATCAACAATTTCTGATTTAGTTTTCATATTACAAAGTTAGAAAATTAAGATTACAAGGACCTATAGGATTATAATTCATATATTTAGCGAACTTTAAATCAATAAAATGAGAAACATTTATATTTTAATTACAGCTTTAACCTTTATCTCTTGTGATTTAGGTGACAATTATTCTGGATTTGTTCAGGATAATGATGCTAAATCAGATATTGTGGTTAAACTTGCTGATTCATACCTAGCAGGTAATTTTGATATCGCAAGAGAATATTTTACACCAGATGGTAAGCATCTATTTAATAATCTTGAATTTGATGTAGATGGAATTATTGAGGGTTACAACTCACATTCTTTAATCTTCAAAGACATCAAGCATAACGATAGAGAGGTTTATACAGGATACTTCACAGATGGTTCTGTTGAAACTTTTCATGATTTTAACTGGTCTGCAACATCTATAATTACAGGTAAAGAATATAATTATCCGTGTCACTGTAGATGGGTATGGGATGGAGATAAAATTGCTAGTACTACATGTTATGTAGACCCAGCTGCAATTTTTGAAGAAGCTGCTATATACGCAGAGAGTCAGAACTAATTTTTAGTTAGCATAATAATAAAAGCCCTCATCAGAGGGCTTTTATTATAAATTCTGAATACTAATTTTTCTGTAAATTACCCCAAACACCTGCAACAATCATTAATCCAAAGGTTACAAGGAATAATAGTGCAGCTGGTTCTGGTGAGAATGGAATCGGAAGTCCGTCAGAAACAGTATATCCAAGAAATTCAATCCAATTTTCCGAAAGAGGTGATATCTCCATTCCATTTGATTGAAGCTCGGAAAGTCTGTAAGATTGAGCTAATTGATTAGAGTATAGAAAAGAGAAGACATTATATCCATAAAAGACTGAACATAATCCGAAAATTGTAACAAATATCTTTCCTAGCATATTTGCATTATTCTCTCTTTGATATCTAATTAATCTAAATGTTATAAAGATTAGACCTACAAAACCAAGCATATAGATTGCGTTTTGTATAAAATTTAGTTGTGCGTAGTTTAATATTTCGATTTCACTCATAATAAATTGATTTACATCAAGTTAATTAAAATTCATTATTAGATATTAAAAAGTTATTCACTTTATAAGCAACTCATATTTTCCTGCAACTTCAATTCCTGCAGATTTTCCAATATCTTTTAATAAAGCTATTTTTTTCTTTTTATCGAATAATTCAACCTCAATACTAGCTTTCATACTTTCATCAATTCTACCATCCATAAATCCTGATATTGGGGCAGCAAGCGTAGTTGCTTTTTCCCTATGGGCAAGTAATCTTAGTAAATATCTACTGTTCTCCATCTCAATTTTAACCCTGTCTATTGTTATTTCACACTTATTTACTTTAGTTCCATTGTATGTTGTGAACTCAATTAACTTATCATCAATTAATACACCAGCAATATGTCCAATAAAAGAACTTCTCATCCATGGTATTATTGCAATTGATGATTTTAAAGAAATATTAGACTTTGAAAAATGATTACTTTGCATCCATATATATGCTTTCGGGAATGAATGGCCCCAGTCCTTTTCCATGTAACCCTTTCCTTCGTTAAATGAAATATTTTCATCATTATATTTTAATGACCCAAGAATTTTATGATTCATACTTAAAATACCATGATAACATTCCATAAATGGAATAAATGAATATGGACCCATAATACCTGGTGAAAGAAAAGAGTTTGACCATGGAGATAGGTTTTTAAATCTTAGGTCTCCCTTTAAATTTGGAAGATCAAGTGAAATTTCATCTCTACTAAAATAGTTGTTCCCTATTTTTAGACTGTGTATCCATGGAGATGGTTTAAATTCATTAGCATCAAATTTATGATACTTGGCAATGTTATTAATACCATCTAAAATTTGAATGAATGAATGTTTATTTCCATTTTCATCCATTGCAATTCCAGGTATAATAGCAAAAGCAGTAGTTTCAGAATTATTTACAACTTTATAATACCAGCCTTCAAAAAATCTTTTACTCCTACCCCATCCGTGGTAAACATGAGGATTCCATATTGCATGTATTCTTAGTAATTGATTCAATTTCAATATATTTAAGTCAATTTAAAAACAATTTCCTCAATCTTGGAATTTATATCTAAAAATCCCGCATTAATTATTATAGATGTTCAAAAAGCATTTCTCGAGAAAGATTATCCAGGAATTAAAAGAAATAATATCAATGCTGAGTTAGTATGTGGGAATATTTTAAATAAATGGAGAGAAAATGATTTAAATGTGATACATGTTAGACACAGCTCAACAAATCCTGAATCGAAGCTTCATAAATCAAAACCCGGATTTGAATTTAATGACTATGTAAAACCAAAAAATAATGAGATAGTATTAACTAAGAATGTGAATAGTGCATTCATTGGTACAGGTTTGGATGAAATACTCAAGAATTTAAATATAAATACATTAGTTATTGTTGGTATGACAACAAATCATTGTATATCGACTACAGTTAGAATGGCAGGAAATCTTGGATATGAAACTTTTTTAATAAGTGATTCTACAGCATGTTATAATACAAAAGGATTAGATGGAATAGAAATAGACTGTGAAATTATTTATGAGGCATCAATTGCAAGTCTTAGTGGAGAGTTTGCAGAAATAATTAGCTCTAGAGAATTATTTGAACTTTTAAATGATAGGTAAATTAGTCCGGATTTAAGTTAGAGCATCTTGAAAAAGTAGTATCTATGGTATTTCTAGACATATTTAGCCACTCATCTTTAGCTTCATAAAAAATATCCTTACTGATTTCTTCAACTGTAATTTGAGTACCAGTAGCAAGATTATAAGTTATCCTCATTGGCTCTCTTTGAATAATTTCATATTTAACTCGATGATCTTCAAGATCATATATTTTACCATGTTTGACGTCAGCTTCAACTGAATTAGATGATTGTTTTGTAATATCCATATAAAACCATGCATCAAATTGAGTACAGGTCTCTGTATTTTCTACAAAATACATCACAGTATGGCCAACTTCGGGATTAAATTTTTTTACAAATGCATATTCTGATGGATTTACTTGATCAATTGATTTATTATTTAATTCAATTAAATCAACTCGCACAAAAAGTTTACCTTGAACTTGATCATAGAAAAGAGGTGTGTCATCTTTAGAACAAGAAAAAAGTAAAATAAATAATAGTAATGTATATCTGTGGGTTAATAATTTATTCATAATCAAAACTATTAATAAATTAAATTAGCATATCTTAATAAAAAGCTAATTAGTTATCAGGAGTAAATATTATAAACATCTACTAACCCTTATTTTGGCTGCAGAGTCAATATATATTCTTCCATATGTACTAGCAAGAGTTTTTAGACCAACATTTCTAGATGTCTTTGATCTTACAAACCTTGAACTTGGAACACTTTTTTCTACTTACGGAACAGTCGCATTTTTATCATATATTTTTGGGGGAGTTCTAGCTGATAAATTTTCTCCAAGGAAACTCTTATCATTCTCACTGATATTTACCTCTTTTGGAGGTATGGTCATGATGACATACCCTTCATATACTATTTTACAATTTTTATATGCATTTTGGGGGTTTACAACAGTCTTTCTTTTCTGGGCTCCTATGATAAAAGCAACAAAAATTATTGGAGGAGAGGAAAAACAAGGAAAAACATTTAGTTTTCTTGATGCTGGAAGAGGGCTGGTAGCCTCTTCAATAGGGATTATTGGTGTAATAATATTTTCACTAGTTGTTGTAAATGATATTTCAAGTGCAAGTCTATCTGATAAAAAAGAGGCATTTAAGTATGTTATTGGGGTCTCATCAGCTATAGTATTTGTAATTGGAATAATTGTTTTTTATAATTTAAAAATTGATTCATCTGAAGACCAAGAAATTGGAAACTTTGATGAAATGAAAACACTTATTAAATCAAAATCTTTAATTTTTATTGGATTAATTATTTTATGTGCTTACATGGGTTATAAAATAACTGATATATATTCACTCTATGCCTCTGAAGTTATGATGTTCGATGAGATTCAGTCAGCAAAAATTGGTGCATATCAGCAATATTTAAGACCAATTGTATGTATTATAATAGCTTTTTTTACAGATAAAACAGGTAATATAAATAATATAATTAATGGTTTTTTAATTATGTTAATTGGATCAATTCTTTTTGCATCTGGCTTCATAACATTTTCGCTAAATTCTCTATTTATATTCTCATTGATTATTGTAGCAACTGGTACATATGCAGTTAGAGGCCTCTATTTTTCAATACTTAAAGACGCAAGAGTACCAATCTTATTGTCTGGAACAGCTATTGGCATTGTATCAATAATAGGATATACTCCTGATATTTTTGCTACTCCACTGTATGGATATCTGTTGGATACATATCCTGGTATAAAAGGTCATCAATATGTATATTTAATACTTAGTGTATTTTCTATATTAGGAATTTATGTAAGTTTGAAATTCAAAAAACTTATAAACTCATGGTAGAAATTATATTATCAAACTGGTTAATTATTTTATCAGTCATTTTTATTTTAATAATTCTAATAAAATTTGCAAGAGGCAATAAGAAAGACTACAAGGATTTAATGAAAGAAGGAGCAATTATTGTTGATGTAAGGACTGAGGATGAATATAAAGCAGGTCATATACAAAACTCTATTAATGTACCTTTAAAGGACCTGACATACAGGATTAGTGAATTTGATAAAAAGGATAACATTGTTACTGTTTGCGCAGTGGGGATAAGAGCTGAATCTGCAAAAAAGTATTTTGAGTCAAAAGGATATAATGTAGCAAATGCCGGGAGATGGTCAAATTTAAAAGATTATACCTAAGTTTGTCTTTAAATTAAACTTTACAAAATGAAAAAAATATATTTATTACTAATAACAGTCTGCATGATTTCATTTTCATGTGCATCACCTGAATCTTCCCCTCAAGTAATCGGTTATACAACAAGTGAAGATGGTAAAACCGATGTTGTTGCTGGACCAGATAATATTGCTGCAGTATGGGAAGCTTATATTGATGCTCACAACTCAAGAGATACTGAAGGGATTAGAGCATTAAATGCTGAAGAATTTTCAGCTTATGGCCCTGCAGGTGAAGTTGTTGAAGGATCTGATGCACACATAGACTTTTTAACGGAATGGTTTGAGAATAATAATCCAAGATGGACAATACAATGGGCGATTTCTAATACTGGAGAAAATGTAAATGGAGAGATATCTGATTTTCTTACAGCTGGTCATGAGCTTATCCTGAACATTGAAGGAGTGGATACAACTTTTTACCAAGTAATTGATGCTATGATAAGTGATGGCAAAGTAGTAAACTTTAACGTTTATCAGCAACAAAGAGGAGAACCCTCAGCAGAATAAGCACTTCAAGATATTATTAAACAAATAAAAAAAATTTTATAATTTCTTTAAGACTATTCGCGCAAATAACTTATTAAATTTGAACATCTTGACCTTGTCAAGTTAGTTAAAGTAAGGCCTCTTTTTTAAGAGGTCTTATACTTTAATACTAATAACACTTTCATTTCATATTTTTTCTTAAATTGACATTAATCTAAACCAATTGAGAAAGCTTTACCTGACAATTTTGATATTAGGATCTATATCCTTAAATGTATTATCACTAATGATAGGATTCAAATTAATAAATGATTTTATAAATCCAATTACTCTCTTTATCATTAGTACATTATTACTTGTATATGGTCTATTGAGCTTAATATTTAAAAAATGATAAGATTAGTTTTTTTAACTCTTTGCCTTTTATATACTAACTTTTCAATAGGTCAAAAGTATTATGACAGTAATGATCTTAAATATTATCTAGATTTTACAGATAAAATGGCAAATCTAAAATTTCTAGATTATAAGATAAATGGTCCTATTGAGGAGATTAGGACATTTTACGGAAAGATGTTTACTGTAATAAAAGGTGATAGTATTCACTGGGTATTGGAACAAAGCTCCAAAAAAAATAAGTACGCATCTTATTTAATAATTAAGGGAGATTATAGAGACATTATTAAACTGGTAAGGAATGAAGTTTCAAGTAAAAAACATGAGGTTATAGCTTCAGATCTTCTGATGTCTGGATATTTTAAAGATTATTTCAATTTTGTAGATGAAGAGGAGTTTATAAGACTTAATAGAGATAGACTAATTGGAGGATACCTAAAAGATAACGGGTTATTAGGTGAGTATTCAATCAAAATTTTAAGTAATAACGAAGTTAAATTTATTAATCTAAATATCAATGGTAAGTTAATAATTACCGAAAAAAATATAATTTTTGAATCAAACTTGCCAATCCTAACAAGAATTGTTGGAAATTATGATTATGACCTAAATTCAAATATTGAATTTTTAAAAATGGGACTTATTTACGGAAGGATAAGAGACGAGAGTAAAGGTATTTTCGCTTTAAATTTAAATAAAGAAAAAAAATCAGGTTCCTTTACCATAATGAAAGTAAAAATTAATAGTCAAGGGAACTTAAGCAGTCAGAGAAATACAGCGATTTTTGAAATTTCTGATTAGTATTATTTTATGAGAGACTTTTTAAATTATGGCGATTCACTTGATATCAAGTATTTAATCATTACAGTTTTATTTATAATTATATGGAAATTATTAATTGAAAAAAAGAAAAAAAAATGAAAGACCCTATTAAATACTTTAGCTCAATTATTTTAATCATTTTATTAATTATGTTAATAATAAATATTATTTCGTATTGATTTCGTTACTATATTTAGAGGAACTTTAAAATCAATTTATATGAAAAAATTTTTATTATTTATTTTAACTTTTACATTCTCTTTTTCCTATTCTCAACTCTCAACAAGAACAATTGAAGTTAAGGATGGTCAAATGAGTAAATTTATTGAAATGGCTGGTAAGAAAACCAAGAAATTCAATAATGAGGATGGCACTGCAAGATTTTGGACTTATGAAATTTTGACTGGATCTGATGCAGGTAAAATATGGAGAATGCAAGCTGCGACTCCTGAAATGCGAGATAATTGGGATATGAATTCTGAGGAGGTAGAATATTGGCAAAAAAATGTCTCTCCGTATATCGCAAATGGATCTGTAAACGGAAATTACATGTGGAATTATGCTGGACCATATTCTCATAATGTTGATTCAGAGAATCAAAATCACATTATGATGTTAGTCTACACATATAAAGATTCTGGAGAAGAAGATTTTTGGAGGTTTAGAGAAAGAGTTGTTGCAGCTAGAAAAGCTATGGAACCTGCTCCAAAAGGATCAATGCACTCTGTTGTTTGCTCCTCTGGATGTAATGGAAATGTTGCAGCTATTCTGTTTGAATATGAAAGCTGGGCAGATCAACAAAATTATAATCAAGAAATGCTTCCAAAAATGATTGAGAAGTATAATGAATTATATGGTAATAATGCTTATGAGCAAGACGGAAGTAAAGTTGATAAATCCTTGACTGAAAATGGAAGAGGACGTATTCATTTGAGATTTATTCCTGAAGCAAGCTCTGATTAACAATTAACTTAAAAAATATAAAAATGAAAAAAATAATATTACTTATAGCAATTTTTATCTCATCTACAATTTCTGCTCAAGTTGGACAAGCTAGAATTCTGAAGGTAAAAGATGGTCAAATGGATAATTTTGTATCCAGTGTCTCAAAAAAGACTAAAATGTTCAATGATAGCGAGGGATCTGACAAATATTTTACTTTTAGAATATTAACTGGCCCAAATACTAACGACTTTATTAGAGTTAGATGGATGGAATCTATCGGAGAATTAGATAACTATAATCCAGATTCAAGAGAACAAAAATATTGGCAAAAAAATGTATCGCCATATTATACTGAAGGAACTGCAAGGGTTTGGACTAGAAACAATAATTTATCATATGTCCCTGAAAATCCTACGGGAAATCTCCGAAGAGTTATTTACTACAACTATAAAGATTCTGGAGAACAAGACTTCTGGAGGTTTAGACAAAGAGTTAGAAAAGCCATTGAGGCTAGCGGATATGGGTCAGCAATGAATGTTTTGTGGTGTTCTTCTGGATGCTCAGGTAACTGGGTTCAAGTTAGATTCCATCATGATGGTTATGCTGGTCAATCTAGTGACTATGGAGAGCCACTTCAAAATATGATTCAAAAGTATGATGAAATGTATGGAGAAGATGCCTACGAACAGGATGGGAATAGCGTTGATGAATCTCTAACTGAAAATGGAAGAATGATAAGACATCTAATGCTTGTACCTGAGATGAGCTCTGGATCTTGGGACTAGATAACTAAAAACCTATTAAAAAAGACCTCTTTTTGAGGTCTTTTTTTATTTTTACAAGTGCTAAAGATAGCTTTCAATAATAACTACATACATCCATTAGAGGAAAACCATCGTTTTCCTATGATTAAATATGAATTAATTCCAGAGCAACTTATTAGAGAGAATACATGCTCTGATAAAAATTTCTTTAAGCCTGAAATGATAGATGAGAAAATCGTTCTTAAAACTCATCAACTTCAGTATTTTGATAGATTGAAAAAACAAAAATTATCCAGTAAAGAGATTAGGGAGATAGGTTTCCCTTATAGTAAAGACTTATATATGAGGGAAATGACAATATCAAAGGGTACTATTGACTGTGTTAACTTTTCAATAGATAATGGCATATCAATGAATATAGCTGGAGGAACACATCATGCATTCTATGACAGAGGAGAAGCATTTTGTATGTTAAATGATCAAGCAATAGCTGCAAATTATATTTTAGACAATGGGCTAGGAAAAAAAATTTTAATTATTGATTTAGATGTTCACCAGGGCAATGGTACAGCATCAATATTTAAAAATAATGATAGTGTATTTACATTATCATTTCATGGAAAAAATAATTATCCATTTAGAAAAGAAAAAAGTGATTTGGATATTGAACTTGATGACAATACTGACGATGAGATTTATTTAAACTTATTAAAGGAAACTATTCCAGAAATTTTAGATAAAACAGAACCAGATTTTATTTTTTACTTATCAGGAGTTGATGTGCTGAAAAATGATAAATTAGGTAGACTGAGTATGTCAATAGAAGGATGTAAAGAAAGAGATAAATATATAATTGAAACTTGTTATAATAACTCAATACCTATTCAAATATCAATGGGAGGTGGATATTCATCAATTCTTAAAGATATTATAGAGGCTCATTCTAATACTTTTAGATTAGCCCAAGAAATATATTTTTAATAAATTAAATAATATGAATAGAAAATTATTAATCATATCAGTAGCTACTATAATTTTTTCATGCTCTAATTCAACAGAGATAGATGGTATAAATCAAAAAGTTGAAGTCTTAAGAGATAAATATGGAATAAATCACATATACGCGAATAATCAAAATGATTTGTTTTTCATGCAAGGTTATTTAGCTGCTAGAGACAGATTATTTCAATTTGAAATGTGGAGAAGGCAAGCAACAGGGACTGTCTCTGAAATTTTTGGTAAAAAAGAATTAGAGAGGGATATTGGAACTAGATTATTTAAATTTAGAGGAAACATTAAGGATGAACTAAATTATTATCATGAAGATGGTTACGAAATAATTTCTTCTTTTGTAAGTGGCATAAATAGATATATAACAGAAATAAATAATGATCCAGATAATCTACCAATTGAATTTAAAATTCTTGGCATTGTTCCAAAAGAATGGACTAACGAAGACGTAATATCCAGGCATCAGGGATTACTGGGAAATATTGAGGAGGAGTTAAACATAGGAAGAGCTGTATCCTTAATCGGTGAGAAAAGGGTTAAAGAAATTTTATGGTTTCATCCAAAAGAACCTTCTTTAAAGCTACCTAAGAATATTTCATATGATGACTTAAAACAAGATATTTTAAGATTATATAATGCATACAGGAATCCAATAGAATTTAAAAGAGAATATTTATTGAGTGAGTATAGAGGTAATAATGAATTAGCTGAAATTAGTAAAAATGAGACGATAAAAGACAATTATTCAATTGGCAGTAATAATTGGGCAATATCTGGAAAAAAGTCTATTAGTAATTTCCCAATATTAGCAAATGATCCACATAGAACGCTATCAAACCCATCACTAAGGTACATGGCACATCTGGTTGCACCAGGGTGGAATGTAATTGGAGGAGGCGAGCCAGAAATACCAGGAATATCAATAGGTCATAATGGGATTGGTGCTTGGGGATTAACTGTATTTAGAACTGATGCAGAAGACTTATATATATATGATATAAATCCAGAAAATCCATCTCAATACAACTATAAAGGTAAATGGGTTGACTTTAAAATAATAAATGAAAAAATTAAAGTTAAGGATGATGAGGATGAAATTGTTGATTTATTTTACACTGTTCATGGTCCGGTTACATTTATTGATAAAAATAGAAAAAAAGCATATGCAGTGAGAAATGGATGGTCAGAGATCGGAGGCTCTCCATACCTTGCATCTCTTAGAATGGATCAAGCAAAAAACTGGGATGAATTTAGAGAAGCGTGTACTTACTTTCATATTCCAGGTGAAAACATGGTGTGGGCAGATAAATATGGAGATATTGGTTGGCAGGCAGTTGGGATTGCACCAATAAGGTCAACTTTCAATGGTTTAGTCCCCGTTAATGGAGATGGAAATTTTGATTGGGATGGATATATTCCGATTATTAAAAAACCTAATCTTTTCAACCCAGAAATTGGCTATATATCTACAGCTAATCAAAATGTAACACCTGATACATACAAGTATTGGGATGCAATTGGTTTTGACTGGGCAGACCCATACAGAGGTGATAGAATAAATAAATTTTTAGAAGATAAAGAAAGATTTAATATGGAGGAGATGCTAGAGTTGCAAGTTGATTATTTTTCTATTCCAGCAGATGAGATACTAAGTATTAGTGATGGTTTAATTAAAAGTAACCTCGAATATTATGATAAACTAAGAGAGTGGGATAAAAAATTAACTAAAAATTCAATTGAAGCTGGAATATACATTGAATGGCAAAATCAATTATTCTCTGAAATAAATAATACGCATATTCCAAAAGATGTTCAAAAATATATTAACATGCAACTTTTCAGAGTCATTGAAAAAATATCAAATATGGAGTTAGAGGAGAGAAGTGAACTTTTAAATAGAACATTTAATTCTACAATAAAAAAACTTAAAAATAAATTTGGAGATAACCACGAAAAATGGGTATATGGTCAAGAAAAATACAAACATGTAAAGATTTATCATCCATTAGAAAATATTGTAAACGACTCAATTAGAGACATAATAGCCTTAAAAACTTATCCTAGAGGAGGGGATGGATATACACCTGGTTCGACATCCAATGACATGAATCAATCTTCCGGAGGAAGTTTCAGGGTTATGATAGACACTGGAGATTGGGATAATAGTTTTGCAACAAATTCTCCAGGACAGTCAGGAAACCCAGAAAGTAAATTTTATAAAAACTTATATGAAGATTGGGCTAATGATATATATTTCCCTTTGTTATACTCAAAATATAAAATCCTATTAAATCTAGATCAAAGAGAAATATTTAAACCTTCGAATTAATCTTTGTAAATCTTTATAGTAATATTACCATCGTTATCCATATGTGCCCTATACATTCCTGCTGTGTTAAACTCCATCGTAACTTTTCCATTTTTGTCTAAGCCAATGACTCCTCCATCTCCTCCAGTTGCCTTAACTTTATCTAAAGAATTTTTTGAAGCATTTATTATATCCTCATTTTTATATAATATTTGTGCAGCAATATCATAAGCAACAACGTTTCTTATAAAATGTTCCCCCCATCCTGTTGCAGAAATTCCACAACAATCATTATTAGCATAGTTTCCTGCTCCTATTATAGGTACATCCCCTATTCTACCCCAAATTTTATTTGTAGTACCTCCAGTTGAGGTTCCAGCAGAAATATTTCCATTAATGTCAATAGCAACACTTCCAACAGTTCCATATTTCGAATCTTTTAAAAATGGATCTTCATATGAGATATTATTTATATTCTTAAGACTTCTTAGAGAGTTAAGTCTTCTTTCAGTAATAAAATATGAGTTTGGCACAGTATCAATTCCTTTTTCTATTGCAAAGTCATCAGCACCTTTTGATGACAATAAAACATGAGGGGACTCTTCCATCACGGCAATAGCAGCAGATATTGGATTTTTGATATAACTAGATCCTGCTATTGCTCCAGCATTTAAATTCTTACCATCCATAAATGATGCATCAAGACTTACCCTTTCATCATTAGTTAAAACTGCACCAACCCCAGCATTAAAAAGAGGTGAGTCTTCCATTACTCTTATTGCTTGTTCTACAGCATCTTTACTTGGGCCACCATTTTTTAAAATATCATATCCAGTCCTGATAGCTTCTTCCAATTTAATCATATATGAATTCTCTAATTCGGGCGTCATGTTCTCTTTAAGAATAGTTCCAGCTCCCCCATGAATTACAATTCCTATTTTATTTTCATTAGACTCGATTGAGCATGAAAATATGAAGAGTGCAGATAGATAGATGTATAGTTTTTTCATATAATAGAATTTATTCAAAATATACTTATATTATATTAAAAATATTTACTAATGAAATATTTAATTCTTTTTTTATCGACTTTTTATTTAATTAATGTCAATTCTCAGATTAACAATATAGCTGAAAGACTTGGTTATGATAAAAATGCAAAATTACTTATTATTCATGCCGATGATATTGGTATTGCACACTCTATTAATATTGCATCATTTGATGCCTATAAAAACAATGCTATTAACTCAGGAGCTGCAATGATACCATCTCCATGGATAAAAGAAGTAGCAGAATTTCACAAAAAATACCCCGAATATGATCTAGGAATACATTTAACTTTAACTGCAGAGTGGAAGAATTACAAATGGAGAGGTATTTCGTCATCTAATGAAATCCCATCTTTGTTGAACGAATATAATGAGTTTTATGATAACACAAGTGATGTCAATATAAATGCCAATCCCGAAGAGGTTAGAAAAGAGCTCCAAGCTCAAATTGACTATGCAAGGTCTCTTGGAATAGATCCGACGCATATTGATTCACATATGGGAGCAGTAGCAGTAAATAAAGATTTATGGAGAGTTTTCATAGAAGTTGGTCACCAAAATAAATTAGTATCCATGGCTTGGAAATCAAGAGTTCAAGATTTATTTAGCAAAGACTTCCCTGTCCCTGACTATATTGTACCTGTAAATGATATATACATGCTCTATCCTGAGGCTGACCGATCATTTATAGAAAATGCAGCAGGTGAAAATATCGCTAGTACTCTGATAGTTAATGATATATATAAATATGAAGATTGGCTCAATTTATACACTTCAAAAATTAAATCACTAGCTCCTGGTTTAAATGTTTTTCTACTTCACCTAGGTTATGATAATGAGGAACTTAAAGCAGTAACAATTGACCATCCTGAATATGGTTCGCTTTGGAGACAACTTGACTATGATGTATTTAATTCAAAGGAGATAAAGCAACTATTAAAAAAAGAAAATATAAAGCTTGTTACATGGGGTGAAATTCAAAAAATTATATATCCAAACTGAAATTAATTTAATATCTTAAAATAAAAAATGGACAAGAATATTTCAAAAATTAGAGCACACGATGCAATTGTTGGGTTAATCTATCTTTCTGGCGTTGGGTTAAGTTATATAACTGGAGACTACAGATTTTTATGGATAGTAATTGGTGTTGGATCACTACAGATTATCAGCCCATTTACCAAATTTTGCCCAGTATATTTTATACTTAATAAAATTATGCCTAATTCTGATCCGATTCAAAACGGAAAGTAGCTTTTAAAGTATATATTTTTTTAACTTTGCGCCCTGATGAAAATTAATTTCTGTAAATATAATGGTGCAGGTAATGACTTTATTGTTGTAGATAACAGAAATAAAAAGGTAAAACTCAATAAATCTCAAATACTGAAACTCTGTAATAGGAACGTGGGAATTGGAGCTGACGGTATTATTTCATTAGAGAGCTCAGATAAAACAGATTTTGAAATTCTTCATTATACATCTGATGGGACTCTAGGATCCTTATGTGGTAATGGATCAAGATGTGCTGTTTCATTCGCTCACAGAAAAAAAATAATTAGTAGAAAAACAAGGTTTGAAGCTTTTGATGGATCTCACGAGGCTGAAATAATAGATGATGAATTGATTATCATGCAAATGAAATTAAACTCTAAAATAATTGAGAATGATTATGGTATATGGCTTGATACGGGATCACCTCACTTGATTGTAGAGACAAATAATACTGATGAAATGGATGTAAAAAGTGCTGGAAGATCTATAAGATATAATAACTTTTACAGAGAAGAAGGTGTTAATGTTAATTTTGTAGAAAAGGTTTCTGATGATGTTTTTAAAATAAGAACTTATGAAAGAGGTGTTGAAGATGAAACTCAAGCCTGCGGTACCGGATCTACTGCATCTGCTATTTGTATGAACTATCTTGGTAGAACAAACTCAAATGAAATAAAAATGAGATGTCAAGGAGGAGATTTGGAGGTTAGGTTTATTAATAATGATGATGAATTTTCTGAAATTAGTATTAAGGGACCAGCTAGATTTGTTTTCGAAGGAGTAATTGAAATCTAAAAAACAAATTTACAAATCAAAACTCCTATCAAGATTCCCTCAAGCCAAGTTAAAATCATCATTTGATATTTTGTTAAGTTGAATTCTTTAGAAATCTTTTCAATCATTTCTTCATGCCATTTAAAAAATCTATTCATATTTAAATTTAATCATTTTTTGAGTGCCAATAAGCTATCAGAATAAACAGGGCCTGAAAGGGTAATCTAATTACAGCTTGTTCTCTAGTTACACCTAGCAATGATTGTGACAATTCACTCTGAACTAAATGAATATTTGCTGGAAAAACAAGTATTAAAAGAAGAATAATCCCAACAGCGGCTGCAGTTCGTTTTTTTTTATTTAACAGTAGTAAACCTAAAATAATTTCTGCTAATCCAGATAGATAAACAAGTTCAAGATGAAAAGGTAAATAGTCTGGCATAATTGCAAGGAAAAAATCAGGATCGATAAAATGTCTAATCCCAACATAAGTGTATGCAAATGACATAATATATACAGTTACGAGCTTAATGTATTTCATCAAGGCTAAACAATTAAACTAATATTAGTGGAAAATAGTTTTACTGAAATCGAAAGTAAGATAATACCAAACACTCTTCTTATTATTGCTATACCATTTTTTCCCAAAAGCTTTTCAATTCGATTTGAAGATTTTAAGATTATATAAACAAATACTGAATTAATTATAATTGCTATTATCACATTAATTAATTGATATTCGGCCCTTAAGGACAAAAGAGTGGTAAGAGTTCCAGCTCCAGCTATAATTGGAAATGCGATAGGTACAATTGATGCAGTCTCAGGTTCATCTCCTTGAAAAATTGTAACACCGAGAACCATTTCAAGTGCTATAAAAAAAATAACAATAGAACCTGCTACAGCAAATGAATTGATATCAATTCCTATCAGATTTAATATCTCTTCACCCAAAAAAAGAAATCCAATCATAATTATCATTGATACTAATGTTGCTTTTTCAGATTCAATTTTACCTACCTTTTTTCTTAAGGAAATTACAATTGGTGTTGCACCAATTATGTCAATAATTGCGAACAATATCATACTTGCTGTTAAAATTTCTTTAAAATCCATTCGTTTTTTTTGCAAATATAGTCATAAGGAAAAAAGATCGATATTGAAGTAGTTAAGAAAATATTCTTGAACTATATCAACAAAGGCTAGAGAAAAGGCATTTCTTGAGGATGAAGTATCTCTTAAACCTGGATAAGGAAACTCAAGTTGAATAGCATTAAAATTATAGTTGTTGTCAGCCCCATATAAATAGGTATTAAAACCCCCACTAAAATATCTCATACCTTCAGGACTGGGACTCATATCGCTAGGCAAAGCCTCGTAACCATATCTTTCAAAAATTGATCCAAGACTGTTCTGACCTCTAATTACACTTGATAATGATTCGTTAGAATTATATAATAAACTATAAAGGCTTGTTTCATTAATAGAAAGATTTTGGTCTAAATATTCGTCCGAATTATCTAACTCATCGGCCGATAATAAATATCCAAGCCATGTTCTTGGATCAACATATCCATCTGGATTAGCTCCATGGCCATGTATATCAAATAATAATCCAGTATTGAAATTTTGAATAATTTCATCTCTTGCAACACCTATGTAGAAATGGAACTCATCAAAAGCTCTTTCTGCATAAATATTTCCTTGAGCAGCATCCACCCTATCTCTATTAGCATCCAACTTTGTTCTTTTTAAATTATTTATAACAACATATGGTCTAATATCATATTGAGAAAAAAAACTATTACTAATTGAAATACCAAGCTCAATAGTATTTGAATCAGTAACTGTTATACCATAGGTCCTGTTTGGAATTTCTTCAGGAGTAATATCTCCTCCATGAGGAATACTTAATATTATTGGAATATTACCAGGGTAATATGTTACATATCCATTTCGACCTTGATATGTTTGACTGTAAATATATGGAGCGTCATTTCCAAGAGGATCGAATTCAGGTTCTCTTATTATATCTTGCTCTAAATCTGCATTTTGATCTGACTTAGAATTGGATTTATCCTTACTACAAGAGAGTAAGACAAGGACAAACAAAAAAGATAATTTAAAGTATCTCATGCTTTCTCAATTTATAAATTTTAAAATAATGTTAAAAGAATTACTAAATAAAAGTTAAAGGAGTATTGATGTTTTTTAATAGAAATAAAAAATAGAATTTTTGTTTTCAATTTTTAAAAAAATAAATCATGTTAAATAATTTTTTCAATATATCATTATTAAGTATTGTTTTATCTACAAATCCAGTAGAAATGAACATTGTTGAAACAGCTGTATCAAACGATAGCTTTTCTACACTTGTAGCTGCTGTACAAGCAGCAGATCTTGTTGATGCACTATCATCAGATGGACCATTTACAGTTTTTGCTCCAACTAACGATGCTTTTAATAATTTACCAGATGGGACTTTGAGTACTCTACTTCAGCCAGAAAATCAAGAGACCCTTCAATCTATTCTTACGTATCATGTTGTTGCTGGTCAATTTATGGCAGAAGATGTCGTGCAAGCAATAAATGATAATGGAGGACAATTTACTGTTGAGACTCTTCAAGGTGGGGAATTAACCCTAAAATTATGGGAAGGCAACGTATATGTAAAAGATACAAATGGTAATAAAGCTCAAATAATAATTACTGATGTAGAAACTTCAAATGGAGTTATACATGCAATTAATAATGTAGTACTTCCAGAATAATTGAGTGTAATTATTTTGTTTGGATGAAAGAGCTCCTTGGGGCTCTTTCTTTACTACATCAAAAAAGGCTCCAAATTGGAGCCTTTTTTTTTTAAGTTTGATTGATCTAGTTAGGCATCATGCTATCTACTCTTTCCATCAAAATGGTACTAGTACCCCACTCTCGGATAGAATTATCAAATGCTTCCGAATCAATTTGTAACTGATTCCATCCAAACTCTTCATTGTACATTTCCTCCCAAGATTGGTTCGATGTGTCACTCCAATGTGGAAACTCATTAAATGCTCTAAAAACAGCAACGGTTTGAGTATTTCCACCAGATACAAGTGTAAAGACTCTTCTTAAAGCATTTCCATCATATGCTTTATCCATTATTACACCTTGTCTATAAAGAAATCTATAAACATGTTGCTCTTGTCCAGGTCGCATAACAACAATTGATCTTTCAAGATATTTGGCTGCAGGTGAATCCTCCCCTACACTTAGACCTTGACGAAGAGACCAGTGCTGCGCTCCAGAGACTGCGTTAGCATATTTTGAGACATTGTTTTGCCAATAATTAAGTTCTTTTGATTTATCTTGGCCATAATCCTCAGAAGATTGATTTATTAAAAATCGAACATACTGACCCTGTCCAGGACCTGTTAAAACTCTGTATGTCCAAATAAAATTACCTTCTTCACTATTGTACATTTGCGTTTTTTTAGCAGCTGCATTTTCAAACTTTTCAGTCATCCCCTGCTTTGCTTCATAAACAAAGGAAGTTAAATAAGTTTGATTTGGATTTCGTTGAGAAAAAGATAGACTTGTAACAAGAATCATTACAAGTAATAAGAATTTATTTTTCATAATAATTGATTTATTGATTAAAAATCTAATTTAACAATTGATTTGGATTATATAAAAGAAAATAAAAATTATCTTCTTTTTTTAAAGAGAAATCTAAAAGCCAACACTAAGAAAGCTATTGTGAATATAATTCTAAGGAACTCCGTATCATTCATCCTATGGTGATATTAAATACTAAATCTATGAAATTTGGTTAAATATGATTAACTTAAAATATGGAATCTTTAATTTTCTTTATTGGATTCATTGTTTTTGTTCTAATGATAATAGCAATTTTAGTGAAAGAAAGTATTTAGTTTTTAGGAATTAAATATTTTAGAACAAAAGCACAATTTAATATATACCAACTGCAATTAATAACCTCTTGATTAAGTTAAACAAAATAGGATCAGTTTTAATATTAATTTTACTGGCAGCGTGTTCTGGTAACTACAATTACAACAACGTAGACTACGACATAATCGACATAAATGAGCTTGAAGATTCATTGATTAACTCCATTATTAAACCATATAGAGATTCTATCACTTATAATCTTGATAAAGTAATTGGCTACTCTGACGATATTTATTCCATAACTGATTACGGTGTAAAAAACTTTAACTCAACTCTAGGCAACTTAGTTGCTAATATTATTTTTGTTCAAGCTGACTCAATATTTTTTGATAATTACAATAAGAATATTGATTTTGTACTTCAAAACTACGGGGGGATTAGATCAAGTTTATTAAAAGGTGATGTAAAATTAACTGATGCGTATAAAATTCTACCTTTTGAAAATGAAATAGTTGTTTTGGAGATATCCAAAGAGGTATTTAATGAGATGATAGATTTTTTAAAAAATGAAGATTTACCTCATCCATTTCAAGGTTTTAAAATAGTAAATGATAAGGTGATTTTAAATGAGTACACAAAAAAGAATGATAACTATTTAATTGCAACAAATGATTATTTATTATCTGGCGGGGATAATATGTTTTTTCTAAAAGGAAATTCAAAAACATATTGGCTTGGTTATTCTCTAAGAGATGCATTCATAGATTATATTATTAAAAACAAAAACTTATCTTCAAAAATTGATGATAGATTTATAAAATAATGGATAGAAGAAAATTTATTTATAACTCAAGTATAGCATCTTTATCTGTTTTAGGTTTGCATTCATGTAATCAACTTAATGAAGAAACCACTATAACAATTCTGCATACCAATGATATGCATAGTCAAATTGACCCTTTCCCAAATAATCATAATAGATTTCCTGGAAAAGGTGGTTTTGCAAGAATAGCAGCTTTAATAAAAAGTATTAAAGAGAATAACCCTAACACCTTAATTTTTGATGCTGGAGATATCTTTCAGGGAACACCATATTTTAACTTTTTTCATGGTGCACTTGAGTTAGAACTTATGAGTAAGATGGGTTATAATGCATCAACAATAGGAAACCACGAGTTTGATGCAGGATTATCGAGACTTAGATCTAATATAGTTAACTCTAATTTTAAATTTATCTGCTCGAATTATGATTTCAACAATACAAAACTAGAAGGAATAACGGAGAACTATTCTATTTACGAAAGATCTGGTGTCAAAATAGGAGTCTTTGGTCTTGGGATTGAACTTAAAGGACTTGTTAATCCTGATTTGTATAAAGAAACTAAGTATCTAGATCCGATTGAGATTTCAGAAGATATGATTAAAGTTTTAAAGAATGAGAATAAATGTGATTTAATTGTTTGTATTTCTCATCTAGGACATTTCTACAATAATGACAAAATAAGTGATATAAAATTAGCTAAACTAACTAGTGATATAGATCTAATTATTGGAGGTCATACACATACATTTCTTGATAAACCTGATATTATAAAGAACAAAGATGGAAAAAACGTTATTATAAATCAGGTAGGTACGAGAGGAGTATATGTTGGTAGAATTGACTTTAATTTTAAAAATTTTAATATAAAAAACTCTACTTCATTACTTGAAGTATAATTAATAATATATTGACAGTCAGTAATATATTATTTTTTAATAATTATTGATGTAGGTGTATATAATCCAAATGAAAGCAATGACAAGACACTATCAATAAAGGTCTGTTTTACTGTTAAACTATAGTTTTTTTCGTTATTAATGTATTCTGTGATTGAAACTCTATCAGACACTAATCCTAAGGCATAATTATTTTGTTTAATAATTTTAGAATAACCCTCTGAGGGACCTTCACCAAATGTAAAAGTATGCACATTACAAGAAACAGTTAGAACAAACAGAGTTAACAGAAGTATTAGTTTTATTCTTGACATATAAGTATAAATTTAGGTAATTTTACACAATGAAAAGTATTCTCCAAATATCTGGAATGACATGTGAAGGATGCAAGTCATCAGTAGAGGATAAGCTAAGCTCATTAGATGGAGTTGATGATGTTCAGGTAGACCTAGCTAGAGGACTAGCAGTAATTTACTCCAAGAGTCCTGTGAGCTTTTCTCTAATCAAAGAAACTTTACCCCCAAAATATGGTTTAATTAATGAGGAAGGCGTCAAATTGGATACTCATGATGAGGTAACTACAAAAGTAAGCAAGATTAAACAACTTAAGCCTTTATTTATAATTCTTGGATATATATTAATTGCTAGCATATTATTAAACTATAAAAACTGGAATTCAAGTAATGCAATGCTAGATTTTATGGGTCTTTTCTATATTATTTTTAGTTTTTTTAAAATTCTTGATATTAAAGGATTTTCATTGTCATTTAGGATGTATGATCCTCTTGCAAAACAGGCTCCAATTTATGGTTATATATACCCATTTATTGAAGTATTATTAGGCATGATGTTTTTAATCAGGTTTGAAGTAAACATTGCCTTGATACTAACTGTTATAGTTTTAGGCATTACAACAATTGGTGTGACTCAAACACTAATAAATAAGAGAAGTATAAAATGTGCTTGTCTTGGAACTACATTAAACCTTCCGATGACTGAAGCAACTTTTATTGAAAATGCTTTAATGATAATAATGGCATTTTCTTTAATATTTTAACAGATATAAAAAAGCCCCATTAAATGGGGCTTTATATTAAACGTAGAATTTTAGATTTAATCTACCCACATTACATCAGCTACAATTACTTGTGCAGTCCAGCCGTCTGGGTCATATTCGAGCATTTTAGATTGTCTAGGTAATTGACCACCATAACTATTCAATGCTTCTAATGCATCAGCAAGAGAGGGATATCTATCCCAAGTCATAACTGTAGATAAGTTCTGACTTCTGTTATTTAGTTTCAAACCAACTCCCCAACTAATTCTTCCACCCATATCACTTTCAAATTGTCTCTTCCAAAGAGTTTTGTTTTCATCAATAAAACCAGCTAGATTATCTGGTCTTGCAAAATTCCATACCGTAACACTTCCTTCTGGTCTTTCACCAGTAGATATAGATGTTTGAACGGCCCAATTTTGAAAATTAAATCCACCATCAGTTAATTCAACAGTGTTCAACAGGGATGATTCAATTCCTAGAACAGACTCAGGATCCCAATTAGTTGCAGCATTTGCAAGATCTTCTGCTGTTTCATATACATTTACAAATGCATGAGTCCAACCATTTGGAACACCGCCAACAGCAGCAACAAGACCCCAAGCAGATTGTTTTCCAGCATCAATAGCAGCTTGAGCAACTTTTGACCAGTATGTTGTCTCAATACTTGCAAATTCAGCCTGATTTTCAGGAGGGACATTAACATAAGTTATTGAGTAGTATTGGGCATTTAAGGAAAACCCAATAGTTAGTAATAAAATCGTAAATAATTTTTTCATAAAATAATGTTTATAATTAATGTTTTAAATTTATACAAGTTGAATAAGTTATCGATATATTAATTTAAGATTATGGTAAATATGATTAAAATTTAACATTATTGTTGAAATAACTTAACATTATCATTAATTATGCAATTTTTCAGGCCTTTTTTTATTCTTTTAATAGTTATGGCTCTATTCAGCATCTTTTTAAGCCTATTTCAGTGACTGAAGAATTCTACTTTCAATGCCCATATTGTTGGGAGGAGATATCAATGATTTTTGATAAATCATTAAGTGAAGACTCATATATTGAGGATTGTGAGGTATGCTGTAATCCAATAGAAGTAAAATACCAGTCCGATGGAGAGACAATTACTAACTTTTCGGCTATCTCAATTGAACAATGACCTAAATGTTTTATTTTTAATAATCAATAATACAAATGACGAAAGAAAAAATAATCAGCGTTCAAAATCAATGGGCAGAAGGAATAATACAAATGGGTAAGCTTTCTAATGATAGGTCATCTTTGGAAATATTTACAAGTAATTTTTTAGATGAAATGTATGATTTTGAAAATAATGTATTGTTCAAGCCCACTAAGGCTGCAGTAGAACAATTCAGAAATACCAAAAATTCTGCATTTTCATATTTTATTGCTGGAGATGAAAAAGAATGTAAAGAGGATACAGGTTTTGCACTCTCAAAATGGTCAGAAGTTATTTTTGACAACTCTAATATTATTATTACTCAAGATATTGCAGTTGCAATGGGAAACTATACATTTTGTAATGATGAAAGTTCTATAAAAGTTGAATATTCTTTTGTTTACAAGACATATGGTGATAAAATTAAAATTATCCTTCATCACTCTTCACTTCCATTTCAAATATGAAACTATCAAAAATCATCTCGGGTACAATGAATTGGGGGTCTTGGGGTGCTAATTATTCTCCTCAAGAGGTTTCTAAGTTAATAAATTGCGCATATGAAAGTGGCATAAACACATTTGATCATGCTGATATTTATGGAGGTTATACCACTGAGAAATTATTTGGAAAAGGTTTTAAAATATCAGGTTTAGACAGAGATAAAGTTGTGTATATTTCAAAATGTGGAATTATGTATCCATGTGACAAACTTCCAATTAATGTTAAGCATTATGATTATTCCAAAAAACATATCTTAAAATCAGTTGAAAATTCCCTTAAAAACTTAAACACTGATTATATTGATTGCCTTTTACTTCATAGACCAAGTCCAATAATGGATATTAAAGAAATATCTGATACAATAAATGAACTTATTGATAAAAAAATGATTAGAAAATTTGGAGTATCAAATTTTACAGCATCACAGATGAAATTAATTCAGATGGAGTTAAAAATATCATTTAATCAAATTGAGTTTTCATTGACTCATTTTAAACCAATGTTTGATGGAACTCTTGACTTTATGCAAATTAATGATATTAAACCAATGGCTTATAGCCCTTTAGGAAACTATTTTTCATCAAAAAATAAGGCATTATTAGATAAAGTAAAAAATATCAGCTTAAAATACTCTTGTAAGGAAGATGAAGTTCTGTTAAGTTGGATATTAAAACATAAGTCAGAAATTTTTCCTGTAATTGGCACGACCAAAGAGGAGAGAATTGCAAGATCTTTAAAAGCAGAAAAAATCAATATGGATCTGATCGATTGGTTTGAACTTTTAGAGGCAAGCTCAGGTAGAAGAGTACCCTAGAAATTATTTATTTGACCATCCATCCAATTTAATCTTTGAGATATCCACCCCTTTAGAAAATCAATTTCTTGATTATGAGAAGATCCTATGAAATAATTTGGCCAAACATACTGTCCTAAAATAGGCCAAACATAAAAATTTTGACTGATCATAGTATTAGTATCAAGATATTCAACGTAGGAATCAATTAGGCTATCAATAGATCCATCACTAAGTTCTGTTGACCTATATAATTGCCATTTTTCCTTTAGTCTTTCTTTAAAATAAACACTTTCCATAAGTTCTCTCCACCAAAATGGAACTTGCCATAAGTCACCGGGACAAACACGATTAAAATTATAAAGCCAAGCTTGAGTATTAGCTGCGTCACAATAATCGGCATTTCCAAAAGCAAGGTTAAAATCCCAAATAGGGCCCATCTTTAATTTTCCATTGTAGTCTTTATTTAGAAATGTGCTGAGTCTATATCCGTCAATATTTTTTGTTAACTCATTAATTATAAAAAAGTCAATAAATGAATCAATGTCAATAATTTCGTTAATATCATCAAAATTATCATCAGAGACTAATACTGTCTCAAATGTGTCAATTACAGACTGAATATAACTCTTTTGATCTTCAGTAATTTCATCAGGTTTTGGATAATGATAAATGAAATAAACTGGAGAGTTTTCAGAAAGAGATCCATTTCCATCATAGTTAGATCTAAATGAGAATGATCTATTATAGCAACTTTCACATGAACTGTCTCCTGTAGCCTTATCAATTTTAATTATATATCCTCCTTCAATAGAGTTATCTTCAATCGCAGGAAGATCTACTCGGTTTTTATCTCTTTTAATTTTTTCCATTAAAACATACAATCCTTTACTTTGTTCATTTATAAATAGATTATAGAACTTTGTATTACTAGCTTTAAAGCCAATAGAATTTGACAGATCAAACGTAAGTTTATTTCTAATTAAGGATTTGTCAGTATATGGGCCATATAAGATCCAATCTTCTTCTTCTGGGAAGCCGCCGAGGTCAACGTCAATATCCTCTGACCAATCTGAGCTTTTTGTCTCAATACCATAAGATTTTTTTGGAAACATTTTTGATGAACTACCTCTTATTTCAATCCCAATTTTATAATTTTTTTCTGTATTATTCTCTATTACTAAAAGCTCAGCATTAATTTTTGGTTCATCAACAATATCTTGAAAATTTGTGGAAATTTTCATAGTTGGGAATGTATTTACATCAGAAGCATTGTCGGTTTCATCAATATCATCATAAAAATTAATTACTCCATTTTCAATATTCGTTAAATCTAGCTCTTCAGGACCAGAACAAGAGACTAACAATAAAAATAAAAAAAATGTTTTAATAAGATTTTTAGATACTCTCATATAACTCATAATAAATATTGTTAATAAATGATGCTAAATTAAAATCTAATTTTGTTACACCCCCTTCACTATGAGTAGTAAGTATAAATGTTATATTATTATAATCAATTATCATTTTAGGATGGTGATCAATTTCTTCTGATTTGTCAGAAACTAAATTTGCAAAACTCATTACATCCATAAATGATTCT
>CACKBZ010000009.1 GCA_902598525.1 uncultured Bacteroidota bacterium | reverse complement strand
TAACAAGTGTACGGATATGTCTTCTATTTAACATTTGTAAAGAACTGATACAAAATTATATAATTCTAACTCATATTAAAATTATTAGTGCTTATAAATTCTATATTTGTTAGGTTTTATGAAAGAACTTAAAAGATTAAACAGTTTTTTATTAAAGTATAAAGGCAGGTTAGCTGTTGGCCTAATTATAACAATAGTTGCAAGGCTATTTTCCCTAGTTACTCCCAGACTTGTTGGAGACTCTATGACAACAATAGAGAATTATCTTAATCTTGAAACAATATCCTCAGAAGAATTAAGAGAAGTTCTTTTAACTAATATTTTATTGATTATTGCTGCTTCACTGATATCTGGGTTTTTTACTTTTTTGATGAGGCAAACTATAATCAATGTATCTAGATATATTGAATATGATGTTAAAAATCAAATTTTTGCTCATTACCAATCTCTAGATCAAAAATTTTATAAAAAAAATCGCACAGGTGATCTAATGAATAGAATAAGTGAGGATGTAAGTAAGGTAAGAATGTATTACGGTCCTGTAATAATGTATGGAACTAATGCAATTGTACTGTTTTTAGTAATTATTACTTATATGTATAGTGTAGCTCCTCAGCTTACTGTTTACAGTTTAATTCCTCTACCAATCTTATCAATTTTTATTTATAAAATAAGTAATCTTATAAATTTAAAAAGTACAAAAGTCCAAGAGAGTTTGTCAGATCTTTCTTCATATTCACAAGAAAGCTTTAGCGGAATTTCTATTCTAAAGTCTTTTAACCTGCAAAGAAAAATATTTGATAAGTTTAATAATTTTGCTTTGACGAGTTACAAGAATAATCTGAGTCTTGCTAAAATTCAAGCCTGGTTTTTTCCAATTATTCTCTTTTTAATTGGCCTTAGCAACTTAATTGTAATCTACATTGGTGGTAGAGAGTTTATTAATGGAAATATTGAGATAGGGGTTATAGCAGAGTTTATTATATACGTAAACATGCTAACATGGCCAGTAACTCTAGTTGGCTGGGTTACATCCATAGTTAAACAAGCTGAAGCCTCTCAAAAAAGAATTAATGAATTTTTAGATTCAAAATCATCACTTGAAGATGGTCATCTTTCTATAAAGGATAGAAATTCAAAAAATATAATTTTTAAAAATGTAACATTCACATATCAAAGAACAGGCATTAAAGTTTTTGATTCATTTAACCTAGAAATCGAGGGAGGTAAGACACTTGGGATTATAGGAAAGGTTGGATCTGGAAAAACAACATTATTAGATCTTTTATCTAGAGTATACGATCCAGAAAAAGGCTCAATATTATATAATAATAAAGACATTAGATCATTCAAAATAAATAATTTAAGGGGGCTTTTTAGCTATGTTCCTCAAAACAATTTTTTATTCTCAGATAGTATATATAAAAATATTCAGTTTGGAAATCCAGGCGCTACAAATGAACAAGTTCAAAAAGCTGCAAAACTATCTGAAATTGATTCCGAAATAGATAAATTTGAAAAAGGATATAGAACAATTCTCGGTGAAAGAGGAATCACCTTATCAGGAGGTCAGATTCAAAGAATTTCAATTGCTAGATCACTTATTAAGGATTCTGCACTTTATCTTTTTGATGATTGCTTCTCATCGTTAGACACTGATACTGAGGAAAGATTAATAAATAATTTAAAAAACAGGTTGAAAAATAAATCAGTTGTTATAGTAAGCCATAGAGTATCTTGTATAAAACATTCGGATAAAATAATTGTTCTTGAAAATGGTAAAATTATTCAACAGGGTACTCATAAAAATCTAATTAATATGGATGGTTATTACAAAGAGTTGTACAATAAACAAAACTCAGAGATTACTCAAGAGATTTGATTATATTTGATTAAAATTAAATTATGGAAAATCAAAACGAATTTAGTGCTGAAGAAATTTTTTCAAAAGCATTAAGAGCTGGAAGAAGAACTTATTTTTTTGATGTAAGAGAGACTAAGGCTGGAGACTATTATCTAACCATAACTGAAAGTAAAAAATTTACTAATGAAGATGGTACATTTTATTATAAAAAACATAAAATCTATTTATATAAGGAGGACTTTGATGAATTTAAAAATTCATTAAATGAAACATGCAACTTTATAATTGATGAAAAAGGATCTGAGGTGATAAGTGAAAAACATGACAAGGATTTTGATTCAAAAAAAGAAAAAGAAAAAGAAGAAGAAAAATCTTCTGATTCTGAAAATACTGATGAAGAAAAAGACATTGCTGATGTTGATTTTGAAAATGACGATCAGTAAATTAAAAACCTACTATGAAAAAACTCTTATTACTCTTAATTCCTTCACTTTTTTTAAATGCTCAAGTTGGTCTTGAATATTATCTTGGAGATCTAAGTGAATACAATAAGTCTATACCAACTCCTCTAAGTATTATTGGTCATGAGGTTGGAGAATTCCATATAAGTCATGACAAATTAAGTCATTATATACAGGAGATTTCAAGATCATCTAAAAGAGTTAAACTAATAGATAGAGGTAAATCTTATGAAAATAGAACTTCATGGTTAATGATAATTACTAGCGAGTCAAATCATTCAAGATTAGAGGAAATAAGACAGCAACATTTAGAGCTTTCAAATTCTAAAGACAAAGATATTGATGTATCTAATATGCCAATCGTCGTGTATCAGGGGTTTTCAGTTCATGGAGACGAACCTAGTGGATCGAATGCTGCCTTGCCCTATATGTATCATCTTCTTGCTAGTGATTCTGATGAAACAAATGAGTTGTTAGATAATGTAATCATACTTCTAGATGCAAGCTTAAATCCTGATGGATTGCAACGCTTTTCCCAATGGGCTAATAGTAATAAGAATCAAAGCTTAAATCCTGATCCAAACGATAGAGAATACAATCAATATTGGCCTAGAGGTAGGACTAACCACTATTGGTTTGATCTGAATAGAGATTACCTTCCCAATCAACTTGTTGAGACTAACCATAAAATTCAAACTTACACAGAGTGGTTACCAAATATTATGACAGATCATCACGAAATGGGTACAAACTCAACTTTTTTCTTTCAACCTGGTGTTCCTGAAAGAAAAAATCCTCTTATTTCCGATTTAAATCAAGAGTTAACCAGAGAGATTGGAACATATCATGAAGAGGCTCTAAATGAAATAGGTTCTCTTTATTATTCTGAAGAAGACTATGATGATTTCTTTTTTGGTAAGGGATCAACATATCCAGATGCTAATGGAGGTATTGGGATCTTATTTGAGCAAGGTAGCTCAAGAGGTCATATACAAGAGAGTGTAAATGGAATCCTTACATTTCCATTTACTATTAGAAATCAACTTAAAACAGCATTCTCGACAGTTAAAGCTGCAAAAAATATGAGAGTAAAGCTTTTAACTTACATGAAAGAGTTTTTTGATGATCAAATTGAATTGAACCCTAAGTCAAGTGATAATATTGTTTTTGGAAAGCTGAAAGATGAATCTACAGTTTATCATCTTGCAGATATATTAAATACCCATAAAATTAAGTTTAATAGGTTATCTGAAGATATTGTTCTAAATGGGAAAAAATTTACAAAAGATAATAGTTTTATAGTTCCAATGAATCAACCTAAGAGGACACTGATAAATGCCATGTTTTATACCCAGACTAAATTTCAGGATAGCTTATTTTATGATGTATCAGCATGGACATTCCCTTTAGCATTTAATGTTAATTATTCATATACAAATAATCTTAAAAAGTCTAATGTTGCTAATATATTCGCAGAGGAGGTTAAAGAGATAATCAAGCCAGCAGGAAGTGTAAATTCTAAATCCAATTATGCATATTTATTTGAACCGCATGAATATTATGCTCAGGCTGCAGTATATAGTCTAATTAAGGAAGGAATAAGAATCAAAACTGCCACAAGAAAATTTTCAATTAACGGCAAAGAGTTTGATTATGGAACTTATCTTATTCCTGTTCAAAATCAAAGTATGAATTCTGAAGATATTTATAATAAACTACTAGAGGTATCTAATGAGTATAACATAGACTTTGAATCTCAATCAACTGGTATAACTTCAGGAATTGATCTAGGATCAGATTACTTCATTATCGTAGATAAACCTAAAATTGGACTAGTTGTCGGTGATGGTGTAAGAAGTTATGATGCAGGCGAGATATGGCATTTACTTGACACCAGGTATAATATTCCTATATCTAAACTTGACGTGGATGATATTAGATATATGGATCTTAGCAAATACTCTCATATTATTCTACCAGATTACAGTGGAACCAAGCTAAAGGCTGAACAGCTAAAGAATTATATTAACGGAGGAGGTAATCTTATTGCTTACAGAAACTCTGTAAAATGGGTTTCAAATAATTTAAGTGAAATTGAATTTTTATCCAATGATCTAAAAGCTTCGGGAGTTTCTTTTTCAGATCGAGAAAAATTTTATGGTGCTCAACAAACAGGTGGCGCCATATTTGAATCAAATATTGATAGAAGTCACCCTGTAAATTATGGAATCGAATCTAATACACTACCATTATTTAGAAATTCCAATATTTACATGAGTAAAAGTGAACAAAGCTTTAATAATCCAATATCATACTCATCTAGCCCTTTACTAAGTGGTTATATTTCCGAAGAAAATTTATCACTTTTAAAGAATTCTGTACCATTTAAAGTTATTAGAAGCGGAAAAGGTAAGATTATGTTGATGACTGACAATACAAACTTTAGAGCATTTTGGTATGGTTCAAACAGGGTTCTGCTTAATATGTTGTTTCACTCTAATATTATGTAGTTAATTTGACACATCATTTAGAAATTTTATTCTGTACAGTCTAAGTTCTTCTTCATCGTAATCTCCGTCAAACTCCTCTAGAGCATCTAAAATATCTTCACTCTCAGATTCAAGGAAGTATTCCTTTAGTTCCTCTTGTTGATCTTCATCAAGTATTTCATCTAAATAGTAGTCGATGTCTAATTTTGTTCCAGAGAAAACAATACTTTCGAGTTCAGATAATATTTCAGCAAACTCAATTCCTCTTGACTCACTAATTTCATCTAAAGGTATTTTTTTATCAATATTTTGAATAAGTGAAAGCTTTTTTGAAGATTTTTCACCTGATGTTCTAAGGATAAGATCCTCTGGTTTCTGAATTTGATTCTCCTCAATATATTCTTTTATAAGTTTAATGAAATAATTCCCAAATTTACTAACCTTTCCCTCTCCTACTCCGTTGATATTTTTGAACTCTTCTAATGAAGTCGGATACTTATAGGTCATATCCTCTAAAGAGAATTCTTGAAGAATGGCATATGGTGGTAAGGAACTTTTTTTAGCAATATCTTTTCTAAGTAAGATTAATTTATTCATCAAATTAGTGTCTATTACTCCTGTTTTAAGACTTGTATGATTTCCTAGGTCTTCAATACTAAAATCATTATCAACGGAGATATCATATTTGTCAAACTTATTTAAGTATTCTCGTCCATAATTAGTAATTTTCAATGATCCTATATCGTTAATATCTCTTATCAATATTCCATCAACAATACAATGTGTTATTAAAGTTTTCCAGAAATTTCTACTAATCACATTTTCTTCTAAAGGCAAACTGTTAATTAATTCTTTAAATGAGATTTTTTTATCTAACTTAAAAAAATTTGAAACCATAAAATTAAGTTTTTCAATAGCATTAATTTTTTCTTTTGGATTTTTTGAATTATCATCCATTTCTTGATCGTTGTATCTTGTAGAATCATATTTTTCTCCAAAATAACTCAACAAATATTTTCTTCTAGAAATTGAAGATTTAGCAAAGTTTTTAACTTCTTTTAAAAGCATTACAGCAATCTCTCTTTCAGAGGATTTCTTTTTTGATAGTAACTTTTCAAGTTTATTTGCGTCTTCATCTGAGTAGTACATTATACAATGACTTACAACTCCATCTCTTCCAGCTCTACCTGTTTCCTGATAGTAACCTTCAATACTTTTAGGAACATCATAGTGAATTACAAATCTAACATCAGGTTTGTCAATACCCATTCCAAATGCAATTGTTGCAACTATTATATTACAATCATCTTTAAGGAATTTGTCTTGATTTTCTTCTCTTAATTTTTTTTCTAACCCTGCATGATAAGGTAAACTTTTGATACCGTTTATATTAAGTAATTCAGATAAATCCTCAGTATTTTTCCTTGATAAACAATAGATTATTCCAGATTGATTAGATTTTGACTTTATAAATTTTATCAAATCTAAATCTGTTGTTTGACTTTTACCTCTAACTTCGTAAAATAAGTTTGGCCTATTAAATGATGATTTAAATACTTTTGAATTATTTATTTTTAAATTTTTAATTATGTCATCTTGAACTTTTGGAGTTGCTGTTGCAGTTAGAGCTATTATTTTAATCTTAGGATCGACTTGATCTATAATATCTCTTATTTTTCGATACTCTGGCCTAAAATCATGCCCCCACTCAGAAATACAATGCGCTTCATCTATTGCTAAAAATGAGATTTTTACAGATTTTAAAAATTCAATAGTTTCATTTTTAGATAATGTTTCAGGAGCTATATATAAAAGTTTAGTCTTTTTATTTGTAACATCTTCTTTTACGCTTGTAACCTGTTGCTTTGTTAAAGTTGAATTTAGAACGTTTGCAATAGAATAATCTGTACTATTTGCTCTAATTAAATCAACTTGATTTTTCATAAGAGCAATAAGTGGTGAAATTACAATGGCTGTTCCACTTAACATTAGAGCTGGCAATTGATAACAAAGTGATTTACCACCCCCTGTAGGCATAATAACAAAGGAATCATTTCCTTCAAGAAGATTCTGTATTATAGATTCTTGATGGTTTTTAAATTCATTAAAACCAAAGTATTTCTTTAAACTTAATTTTAAACTATCCAAATTATGGTTGTTTCAAATTTTATAAATTTGTAGTATATATAATTTAAAAAAAATATCCCATTTTGACTAATTCTGAAATAATTAAAAAACTGCTCTAGATACATTAAATCTTGAATCTAGAGCTATCTCAAATCTCTCAAAAATTATTGATTCTAACTTTTGTGAAATTGTTGAATTATTGATGAATTGTAAGGGAAAGATAATTTTAACGGGAATTGGTAAAAGTGCTATTATTGGAATGAAAATTTCAGCTACTTTGAATTCTACTGGATCAAAATCTATTTTTTTACATCTTGGAGATGCTCTTCATGGAGATATGGGTGTTATTAGTAAAGAAGATATAGTAATTTGTCTATCCAAAAGTGGCGAGTCAAGTGAAATAATATCTCTTTCAAATTACTTGAATAAAGCTCAGATTAAACTTATTGGTATTTCTTGTGTAAATGGTTCATCTCTGGAAAAAATATCTGATATGTTCATTCACACTAAGATAGAAAGGGAAGCATGTCACAATAACTTAGCTCCAACAACAAGTTCAGCATGTCACCTAGCTGTTGGTGATGCAATTGCAATGGCAATTCAAAAATTAAAAGGTTTTTCTCATAATCAATTTGGAGAGTATCATCCATCTGGAAGTCTCGGAAAGAAACTTAATCTTTCATTGGATACTCTTATTGACTCAAAAAGAATCCCTAGAGTAAATCCATCATCATCTTTTGTTGAAGTTATAGATGAAATATCATCAAAAATGTATGGAGCTACAGCAGTAACTAAAGACAATGAAATTGTTGGTATAATTACCGATGGAGATATAAGAAGGGTAATAGAAAAAAGAAAGAATATAGAAGATATAATAGCCTCAGAATTTATGAGTAGTAACCCGAAAATATTAAAATCGGATATTTTAGCCAACGAAGCATTAAAAATCATGAGAAAAAATAATATTAGTCAGGTTTTAATTACTGATAAGAATAATAGTCTTATTGGAGTTGTTCATATTTTAGATATCATTAAACAAGGTATCAACGATGAGTAATTCTAAGGATATGTCTTTTTTAGATCATCTAGAAGAGTTAAGATGGCATATTATACGGTCTACAATAGCAGTTTTGATAGTTGCCGTTTTAGCATTTTTAGCTAAGGATATTATTTTTGATCAGATAATATTTGGACCCAAAAGAGGGAATTTTATTAGTTATGAGTTATTTTGTTCAATTTCTCAGTCATTTGGAGGTAATGCCTTCTGTTTTGATGAACTCCCATTTAGAGTTCAAAGCAGAACAGTATCAGGGCAATTCTCTGCTCATCTTTGGACTTCAATTTTAGCTGGTTTTATTATTTCATTCCCATACGTGATTTATGAATTTTGGAAATTTATAAGTCCTGGCTTATATAAAAATGAAAAAGAGGGTGCAAGAGGTTTTATTTTTATATCATCAATACTCTTTTTTATTGGTGTTTTATTTGGATATTATATTGTTACACCATTGTCTATAAATTTCCTTGGTAATTATACTATTAGTTCAGAGGTGTTCAATGATTTTGATTTAAGTAGCTATATTGGTCTTTTAAGAGCATCTGTATTAGCATCTGGTTTAATTTTTGAGCTCCCAATTATTATTCACTATTTAACAAAGGTAGGCCTAGTTACACCTGATTTTTTAAGAAGAAATAGAAAATTTGCTCTAGTTATTGTCTTAAGTTTATCAGCAATAATAACACCACCTGATATAGCTAGTCAAATAATTGTGAGTATTCCGATTCTAATTTTATATGAGATAAGTATTATTATATCAAAAATTGGATATAAAAAATTAAATACATAATATTTGTTAGATGATATTAACTGCAAAAAATATATCAAAATCTTACAGAGGCAGAAAAGTAGTAAATAGTATTTCAGTTGATGTAAAACAAGGTGAAATTGTTGGTCTCTTGGGTCCAAATGGTGCTGGTAAAACTACATCATTTTATATGATAGTTGGAATTATTAAGCCAGAAAATGGAGATATATTTCTTGATCAAGAGGTTATTTCTACGTATCCAATGTATCAAAGAGCACAAAAAGGAATTGGATACCTTGCTCAGGAAGAATCTGTATTTAGAAAACTTTCTGTTGAAGATAATATACTTGGTGTTTTAGAGTTCTCAGAGCTTACTAAAATTCAGCAAAAAGAAAAAGCTGAACAATTAATGGAAGAGTTTGGATTAATTAATATTAGAAAAAATAGAGGCGATCTATTGTCTGGTGGGGAGAGAAGAAGGACAGAAATAGCAAGAGCTTTAGCAAATAATCCAAAATTCTTACTATTAGATGAACCGTTTGCAGGTGTTGATCCTATTGCAGTCGAAGATATTCAATCGATTATCTCTGTTTTAAAAAGAAAAAATATCGGAATTCTTATTACTGATCATAATGTACAAGAAACTCTTGCTATAACTGATAGAACATATCTGATGTTTGAAGGAAAGATTCTAAAGGAGGGAATACCCGAAGATCTTGCAAAAGATGAAATGGTAAGAAAAGTATATTTAGGAAAAAATTTTGAGTTTAAACGAAAAAAAATTTAATTTTTAGTTTAAAGCAAGTACCAAAGATTTCTTATAACATTGAGAAAGAGATAGAGTATAATAATTAAGCAGAATCCTCCAATTCCAAAAAACAAGATTATTGGAATACTCAAAACAATTAATAATATTTTGAATATGTTATAGTCATATTTTCTAGTAGAAATTCTTAGTGAAAAAAGCCTAAAAGGTATATTCATGAGAGTGAAGCTTGACAGAACTAGTAATATTAAAGTATAATTATTCAAGAAATATTCCTTTGATTCAATAAAATAATTGTTATCAAGTAAAATGGGTAATGAGGCAAAAAATAGAGCATTTGCAGGAGTTGGCAATCCCTCAAACTCATCAGTATAATCAATCGTATTAAATTTAGCTAATCTTAATGCAGATCCCACTGTAATTAGAAAAGCTATAAATGCGATAGGCGATAATGACAAGATTAAATCTATGTCTATAAGTGGCTCTAAATTTAGGTCTAAATTATAATCAGTAACACGATTTCCTGATAGTTTAAAAAGCTGATAAACAATAATTCCAGGAACAACACCACTAGTTATAATATCTGAAAGCGAATCAAGTTGTTTCCCAAATTGAGATTCAGCGTTTAAGGCCCTTGCTACAACACCATCCAAATAATCAAAAAAAACACCTAATAATACAAGTATAAGTACTGCTTCAAATTGAAATTGGAATGCGAAAGAAATTGAAAAACAACCACATAAAAGATTTAATACAGTTAGAATATTTGGAATAAGGGCTTTTATCATGATATTTGTGTTTCCAATTTATAAAAAAATTGTAATATTAAGTTTACAAAGCATTTAAACTTATGAAAATGAGTAGACTTCTCATTTATTCATTACTTTCTGGAATTTTATTAGCATCTGCATGGCCAATTAATGGTTTTACGCCTCTTATATTTGTTGGTTTAATCCCTCTACTTTTCATTGAGGAAATAATAAGTAAAGATAGCTATAATAAAAAAAATCTTAGATTATTTTTCTACTCATATGTTTCATTTTTAATATGGAATCTTCTAACTACATGGTGGATTGTATATACTACTTTACCCGGCGCAATTTTTGCCAATGTTGTAAACTCATCTTTTTACTCTATTATCTTCATATTATATAGCAGAGTAAAAAGGAAAATTGACTATAAAGCAGGGGTCTTATTCTTAATAACTTTTTGGATTTCTTTTGAAAAATTTCACTTAAACTGGGAGTTTTCTTGGCCTTGGCTAAATTTAGGTAATGTATTTTCTGAAAGAATTAATTGGATACAATGGTATGAATTCACGGGAAGTTTTGGAGGAAGTCTTTGGGTCTTATGCTCTAATGTTTTTCTTTTTAGTCTTATAAAAAGATTTCACCAATTTAATGATAAAAGAAGATTTTATGTTAGACTAGTTTCTAGAGTTATTATTATATGTATTCCCATTTTAATATCATATTTAGTTAAACCTACTGTTAAATTAGGAGAAGAGTTTAAGGTTTTAATTACACAACCTCGTATAGACCCATGGTCGACAAAAAATGGTAATTCACAAACAAATCTTGATTATTTTGAGATATTTAAAGAACTAACATTTGATAAATTAAAATCAGATCAATATGATTTTATTATAGCACCCGAAACATACTTTTCTGAAGGTTATGGGGAGAATTTAGAATATTTTGAGTATACCAAGCTCCACGATAGTCTGAATAATTTTCTTAATAAATTTAAAAATACAAATCTTATCTCCGGTATTCAATTTTTTCAATTGTATCAGAATGAAGAGAATAAGCCTTCAAAAACAGCAAATTTCGTTAGAGATAACTTATGGGTAGATTACTATAATTCGTCAATAAACTTTTCAGCAGATAAAGGATTTGAATACAATCATAAGGCAAAATTAGTTGTTGGTAGTGAATATATGCCTCTTAAATCTTTTCTTGAGCCATTAATTGGAAATGTTATGATTGATTTAGGTGGTGCTACTGTATCAAAAGGTATTCAACATCCATCTGATAGAAAATTATTTAAGCATATTAATAAAGACTTAAAAACCATACCTATAGTCTGCTATGAAACAATCTATGGTGAATATGTCGCTGACTATGTTGATATGGGTGCAAATTTTATAACTGTAATAACTAATGATGCTTGGTGGTTTGATTCTCCTGGTCATAGACACCTTGTAAGTTATGCAAGATTAAGGGCTATTGAAAACAGAAGATATGTTGTAAGAAGTGCAAATTCTGGAGTTTCTACAATTATAAATGAGGTTGGAGAATACAAGGCTAGATTACCTTTTGATGATAAAGGTACTTTATCTGGTAAAGCATATACAATTGATAAGAGAACTTTTTACAGTAAAAATGGAGATTACATAGCAAGGATATGTATTCTGATTTCAGTTTTACTTTTACTTATTTCATTTTCTAAGCTAAAAAAATAGTTTTTGCTTGGAATATTGAAGTTTTAATATATTTTTGAAAAAAAATTCACATGTATTGGACATTAGAATTAGCTTCTTACTTAAGTGATGCTCCTTGGCCTGCATCAAAAGATGAACTTATTGATTTTTCAATTAGAACTGGTGCTCCGTTAGAAGTAGTCGAGAACCTTCAGTCCCTTGAGGATGAGGGAGATGTCTATGAATCCATAGAAGAAATTTGGCCAGACTATCCAACAGAAGAAGATTACCTATGGAATGAGGATGAGTATTAATCTGATTTAATCATTATTGGGTTTTTTTTTGATAAATTTGAAAAAAAATTGGAATGTCCATTGTTAACTCTCTTTTAAAGGTTTTTCTTGGTGATAAATCAGGTAAAGATTTAAAAAAGCTTACTCCACTAGTTGATGAAATAAATAAACATTTCATCGGAATGTCATCTTTATCAAATGATGAGTTAAGAGGTAAAACAGATAATTTCAAGCAGATTATCTCTGATAAAACTTCTGAATTAGTTTCTTCAATAAAACAATTAAATGAAACAATAGCCAATGAGTCTTCTAATATTGAAAAAGAAAAACTATTTAGTGAAGTAGAAAAAATTGAGAATGACCTTACAGAAACAAAATCTCAAATTCTTGACGAAATTCTTCCAGAGGCTTTTGCAGTAGTTAAGGAGACTGCAAGGAGGTTTTATGAAAATGATTCTATTAAAGTTTCTGCAACAGATTTTGATGTGGAAATTGGTTCTAAAAAAACATACGTCAGTATTGATGGTGAGAGTGCTATCTGGAAAAATTCATGGGATGCCGCTGGTAAGAACGTGCTATGGGATATGATTCATTACGATGTTCAATTAATTGGTGGTATAGTTCTTCATCAAGGTAAAATTGGAGAAATGCAGACAGGTGAAGGTAAAACACTTGTTTCAACTTTACCAATTTATCTAAATGCATTGACAGGAGATGGAGTCCACCTTGTAACTGTGAATGATTATTTAGCTAAAAGAGATAGTGCATGGATGGGAACTATATTTGAATTTCATGGATTAAGAGTTGATTGTATAGATCATCATAAGCCTAATTCACCTGAAAGGAGAAGAGCTTACAATGCAGATATTACCTACGGGACAAACAATGAATTTGGATTTGATTATCTAAGAGACAACATGTCTCATTCTTTGGATGATATAGTTCAAAGGAAGCATAATTACGCTATTATTGACGAGGTAGATTCTGTTTTGATTGATGATGCAAGAACACCTTTGATAATTTCAGGTCCAACTAAGGATGGAGATAGACATGAGTTTGACAACCTCAAGCCAAAGATCCAAAATCTTGTTTCTCTTCAAAAGACATATTTATCTAACATATTAGCTGAGGCAAAATCTCTAATTAATAATTCCGATAATGAAAATGGCGGATTTCTTTTATATAGAGTGTTTAGAGGTTTACCAAAGAATAAAGCATTAATCAAATTTTTGAGTGAGGAGGGAGTGAAACAGATTCTTCAGAAAACTGAGAATTTTTACATGCAAGACAATAACAGAGAGATGCATCAAATTGACAAAGAACTTTATTTTACAATTGATGAGAAAAATAATCAAATTGAATTAACTGAGAAGGGGATTGAAACTTTATCAAAAGATCTTGATGACAAAGACTTCTTTGTAATGCCAAATATAGCATCTGATATTTCAGAAATAGAAAATAAGGGACTATCACCAGAAGAAGAAGCAAAAGAAAAGAATGATCTATTCAATGATTTTAATGTAAAGAGTGAAAGGATTCATAGTATAAATCAGCTTCTAAAGGCATTTACTTTATTTGAAAAAGATATTGAGTATGTAGTTGTTGAGAATAAAGTTATGATTGTTGATGAACAGACGGGTAGGATTATGGATGGAAGAAGATATTCAGATGGACTTCATCAAGCCATAGAAGCAAAAGAGAATGTTAAGATCGAGGCAGCAACTCAGACTTTTGCTACTATTACTTTACAAAATTATTTTAGACTTTATTCCAAATTATCAGGTATGACTGGTACAGCTATTACTGAAGCAGGAGAATTTTGGGAAATTTACAAGCTCGACGTAACTGAGATTCCTACAAATAAACCTGTCATAAGAAAAGACCATGACGATTTAATTTATAAGTCTAAAAGAGAGAAATATAATGCTATAATTGAAGAAATAATTAATCTTAGAAATCAAAAGAGGCCTATATTAATAGGTACCACTTCAGTTGAAATCTCTGAATTACTGAGTAAAATGTTAAGCAGATCAAATATTAGTCATAATGTTTTAAATGCAAAACTTCATAAAAAAGAAGCAGATATAGTAGCTGAGGCAGGTAATCCAGGTGTTGTAACTATTGCAACAAATATGGCTGGTAGAGGTACTGACATTAAGTTGAGTCAGGATGTTATAAATTCAGGTGGTCTCGCAATTATTGGAACTGAAAGACATGATTCTAGAAGGGTTGATAGGCAACTGAGAGGACGATCAGGAAGACAAGGAGATCCAGGGAGCTCTCAATTTTATGTTTCTTTTGAAGACAATCTTATGAGACTATTTGGTCAAGATAGAATTGCGAATGTAATGGATAGAATGGGCCTTAAGGACGGAGAAAATATCCAACATCCAATGGTTACAAAATCAATTGAGAGAGCGCAGAAAAAGGTTGAAGAAAATAATTTTGGTATAAGAAAAAGACTTTTGGAATACGATGACGTGATGAACTCTCAAAGAAATATTATTTACACACTTAGAAAGAATGCCTTAAGAGGAGATAAACTTCAAATTGATATTTCTAATATAATGTTTGATACAATTGAGGAAATAATCAGAAGCAATAAGGCAAATAATAATTTTAAGAATTATGAATTTGAGCTAATTAGCACTTTTTCAATGACATCGCCAATTAGTGAAAGTGAATTTTTAGATTTAGATGAAGAAACTCTTATTACAAAGTTATTTAATGAATTAAAAACATTCTACGCTAATAAGAAAGAGCTTAACAGAGTAATTGCACTCCCAGTCATAAAAAATGTTTTTGAAAATAAAAGTAATTCTTTTAAAAGGATTGTTGTACCATTTACCGATGGAAAAAAAGTAATAAATATTGTTACTGATTTAGAGAAATCATATGAAAGTAATGGAGAAAATTTAATACAGGACTTCGAAAAGAGTATTTCACTCGCAATAATTGATGAAAAGTGGAAAAATCATTTAAGAAAAATGGATGAGCTTAAACAATCCGTTCAATTAGCAGTTCATGAGCAAAAAGATCCTCTTTTGATATATAAATTCGAAGCATATGAACTTTTTAAATCTATGATTCATATTCTCAACAAAGAATTACTCTCTTTCTTGTTTAAATCAAATCTTCCAAACAATCATGGAAATATAAGGGATGCTGGATCTAATATGAATACTAATAGTGATTACAAAACATCCAAAGAGGAAAGCTTAAATAGTGATCAATTAGCTGAAAAGGCCAGAAGCATAGGTGCAAGTGCTAGCCAAAACTCTCAAAAAGTTGAAACTGTAACTAGAGAATTACCAAAGATTGGCAGAAATGAAAAAGTTCAAATACAAAATTCATTAACTGGAGAATTGAGGACACTTAAGTTTAAGCAAGCAGAGAGACTTCTTCAAAACAATGATTGGGAAATTAAGAAAAATTAATTATGAAATATTTAGTTAGTATTTTAATACTAACCAACAATTACTAGATTTTTATTTTTTTTCATGATAAATATCAATTTTTCAAAATAATCTATTTTTTTTTGAATATTTATTAAAAAATGTTTTCATAACAGTTAATAACTTTAATAAACTTACATTGTTAGCTTCATAACTATACATTTGTAAGTTCCTTATGAAATTAAAAGACCAAGGACTCTATATATCTGAGTTCGAACATGACAACTGTGGCGCAGGCTTTATCTGTAGCTTAAATGGTGAAAGGACTAATACAATCATCAGCAAAGCATTAAATATTTTAACTTGTTTAGAACATAGAGGCGCTGTTAGTTCAGATGGCAGAACTGGTGATGGTGCTGGGATTTTAATTGAAATACCTCATGATTTTTTTAAAAAACAATGTGATTTTCAATTACCAGAGGCAAATGAATATGCTGTAGGTATGCTATTTCTCCCTAATAAAATAAATCAATCAAATTATTGTATTAAAATATTTGAAGAAGAAATCATAAAACAAGAATTAGAAATTATTGGATGGAGAGATGTACCTGTAAATTCGAAAGTTGTGGGATCTATTGCTGGTAAAACTCAGCCTACAATCAAACAAGTTTTTATCAGACCTAAAGATTCTAAATTGAATGAAAAACAATTTAATTTAAAGCTTTTCGTAGCCAGAAAAATTTGCGAAAATATTATATATAATTCTGAACTATCTCAAAGTGATTATTTCTACTTCTCAAGCCTTAGTATAAGAACAATTATTTATAAGGGATTACTTATCCCAGAGGATATTGAAAGATTTTATATAGATTTAAAAAACAAAGACTTAGTTACTAAACTCGCACTCGTTCATCAAAGATTTTCAACAAATACATTCCCAACATGGGATCTTGCACAACCATTTAGATATATGTGTCACAATGGTGAAATAAATACTTTCAAAGGTAATGTAAGTAGAATGTCGTCAAGAGAAGAGCTTTTTTATTCTAGTGAAATCTCTGATGATGATATGAAAAAGATATTACCAATAATTGTTCCAAAAAAGTCTGACTCAGCTTCTATGGATATGGTTGTTGAATTATTATTAATGACAGGCAGATCGCTTCCTGAGGTAATGATGATGCTTGTTCCTGAGGCCTGGGAGAAGCATAATTCTATGAATAACAGTAAAAAAGCTTTCTACAATTATAATAGTTGTATCATGGAACCATGGGATGGGCCAGCTTCTATTCCATTTACAGATGGAAAATTCATTGGTGCTCTTCTTGATAGAAATGGTTTGAGACCATCAAGATATACTGTGACTAAAGATGGATATGTAGTTATGTCTTCAGAGACTGGTGTTGTTGACATAAAGCCGGATAATGTTCTATCTCATGGAAGATTGGAACCTGGAAAGATTTTTCTTGTTGATATGGAAGAAGGTAGAATTGTAAATGATAATGAAATTAAAGAGAATATTGTCTCCAAAAGACCTTACGAGGATTGGATAAATAGGAATATTCTTCAGTTATCAGATGTACCTTATACTGGAAATAGAACTCCAGAAGAAAAGTTAAGTATAGAAACAAGATTGAAAATATTTGGATACAGTAAGGAAGATTTTAGAAAAATAATTATACCAATGTGTCAAACTGGTAAAGAGTCTATTGGATCAATGGGAACTGATACTCCTCTTGCAGTTCTCTCCAAAAAACCTCAACTTATTTATAACTATTTTAAGCAGCTATTCGCTCAGGTTACAAATCCACCTTTAGATGGTATAAGAGAAGAGATTATAACAGACACAAGTCTTTCTTTAGGACGGAATCATAATCTGTTTGAAATAACTGAAGAACATTCAATTAATCTTACTATTAAGAATCCTATTATTTCCAATGAGGATCTAGACAAAATTAAATATATATCTCATAAAAATTTTAAGGCAAGTGAAATTAAATGTTTATATCAATTTAAGAAAGGTCATAATGGAATTGAAGAGGCTTTAGACAAAATTGTTTTAGAGGTTGAAAAGTGTATTGATAAGGGAAGTAACATTATAATATTAAGTGATAGGCTTGTTTCAAAAAAAATGGCCCCTATTCCTATTCTTCTTGCATGTTCATTCATTCATCAAACAATGATTAAGAGAAAAAAAAGATCAAAATTTGGTATAATAATTGAATCTGCTGAGCCTAGAGAACCTCACCATTTCTCAATGCTTTTCGGATATGGTGCTAGTGCAATAAACCCTTATTTAGTTAATGAGGTGATAAAATATCACTTTGATTCAGGATATCTAAATAACATTTCTATAGATTCCGCAATTTCTAACTTTAACGATGCTATTGCAAAAGGTATCCTAAAGATTATGAATAAAATTGGAATCTCAACACTTAATTCATACAGAGGTTCGCAGATTTTTGAAGCACTCGGACTCAAAACAAATTTTATAAATAAATATTTTCAAAATACGCCTTCTAGAATAGAAGGTGTTGGACTTTATGTTATTGAAAAAGAAATCAGTGAGAGGATAAATTATGCATTTAAATCAGAATCTGACTTTTCATCAATTAAAACTGGAGGTGATTACAGATGGAGAAGAGATGGAGAAAGTCATATGTTTAATCCTTCAACTATTTCTAAACTTCAGAATTCAGTTAGAACAGAAAGTTATTCGTCTTACAAAGAATACTCTGATATAGTCAATAAACAAGAAGAACAACTTATGACTATAAGAGGTCTTCTCAAGTTTGTAGATTTTAATCCAATTCCGATTGAAGAGGTAGAGCCATGGACTGAGATAGTTAAAAGATTCAAAACGGGTGCTATGTCTTACGGATCTATAAGCTCAGAAGCCCATGAAAATCTTGCTATTGCAATGAATAGAATTGGAGGTAAAAGTAATTCTGGTGAAGGAGGGGAAGACTCTAAAAGATTTAATAAAGATAAAAATGGTGACTTCAGAAATAGTTCAATTAAGCAAGTTGCTTCGGGTAGATTTGGAGTTAGCTCATATTATTTATCTAATGCTGATGAAATACAAATAAAGATGGCACAAGGTGCTAAACCAGGAGAAGGTGGACAACTTCCAGGACCAAAGGTAAATCCTTTAATTGCTAAAGTAAGAAATTCTACTCCATATGTAGGACTGATATCACCTCCACCACACCATGATATTTATTCAATTGAAGATCTAGCTCAACTAATATTTGATTTGAAAAATGCTAACAGAAACGCCAGAATTAATGTTAAACTTGTTTCTGAAGTTGGAGTTGGAACAATTGCTGCCGGAGTTGCAAAAGCTAAGGCTGATGTAATTTTAATTTCTGGTTATGATGGAGGAACTGGAGCTTCACCTTTAACTTCTTTAAGACACGCAGGATTACCATGGGAGCTTGGAGTTGCAGAAGCTCAGCAAACCTTAGTTTTAAATAATTTAAGAAGCAGAGTTGTACTAGAATGTGATGGACAATTAAAAACGGGTCGTGATGTTGCAATTGCATGTTTATTAGGAGCTGAAGAATTTGGTTTTTCAACTGCACCCCTTGTAGCATCTGGTTGTATAATGATGAGAGCATGTCATTTAAATACTTGTCCAGTTGGAATAGCAACTCAGGATCCTGAGCTTAGGAAAAACTTTAAAGGTAAACCTGAGCATGTTATTAATTTTATGTATTTCGTTGCTCAGGAATTAAGAGAAATTATGGCAGAACTTGGTTTTAGGAGTATTGACGAGATGATTGGTCAGACACAAAAACTCAAAGCTAAAACTGGGATTGATGATTATAAAGTCAAAGGAATTAATTTGGAAAAATTACTTTACAAGCCATTATCTGGTGATGATGAAAAGCTAAGAAATACTACAAAACAAAATCACAACTTAGATAATGTTTTAGATTTTAAAATATTAAAAGCTGCAAAATTGTCCGTTAATAAAAAGGTGAAATCTTCATTCGAATTTAATATTAAAAATACAGACAGAGCAGTTGGAGCATTATTAAGTAATGAAATTTCAAAGATTCATGGTGAGAAAGGTCTTCCAAAAAATACTTTAAACATAACTTTCAATGGTTCAGCTGGTCAAAGCTTTGGTGCTTTTTCTGTAAACGGATTAAATATGACAGTATATGGAAATACAAATGACTATTTTGGTAAAAGTTTATCAGGTGCAACATTAGCTGTAAGAGTTCCTAAAGAATCGAGTATTATTTCAAATGAAAACATTATAATTGGTAATGTCGCCCTTTATGGAGCTATAAGTGGTGAGGCATATATTAACGGGATTGCAGGTGAACGTTTTTGTGTAAGAAATTCTGGTGCAAAAGCTGTAGTTGAGGGTGTTGGTGATCATGGGTGTGAATATATGACGGGGGGATCCGTTCTAATTCTTGGCAAAATTGGTAGAAACTTTGGAGCTGGTATGAGTGGTGGCATTGCATATATTTACAAAGAAAATAAAAAATCGATCGAGAATTTTAATATGGAAATGATTGATCTTGAAACACCCAATATCCAAGATGAAGATATAATTTATGAAATGCTAGAAAATCACTTTTCTAACACCAATAGTGAAGTAGCTGAAAAAATATTATCAAATTGGAAGAATAAAAAGAAAAACTTTATAAAAGTGATGCCTAAAGAATACAAAATAGCTCTAGAAAGGATAGCAAAAGAAAAAATAGATCAGTTAATTCAATAATGGGAAAAGTTAAAGGTTTTAAGGAATATGATAGAATTGACGAGAAGTATATTCCCGTTAGAAAAAGATTAAAAAGCTACAAGGAGTTTACAATATCTCCAAAAAATAAAGAATTAAAATCCCAGGCTGCAAGATGCATGGATTGTGGCGTACCTTTCTGTCATAGTGGATGTCCATTAGGTAATTTGATTCCTGATTTTAATGACTTAGTTTACAATAATAAATGGAAAGAAGCTCTTGATGTTCTTCATTCAACTAATAATTTTCCTGAATTTACTGGAAGACTTTGTCCAGCTCCATGTGAGGCTGCATGTGTTTTAGGAATTATCGATCCACCCGTTTCAATTGAATTGATAGAAAAGCATATAGTAGAAAAAGGCTTTAGTGAAAATTGGATAGTACCTAGAATTCCGAGTAAAAGAACTGGTAAAAAAGTTGCTATTGTTGGTTCTGGTCCAGCTGGCTTAGCAGCTGCTCAGCAACTAAATTCAGTTGGTCACAAAATTACTGTATATGAAAGAGATGATAAAATCGGAGGTTTACTTAGATACGGTATTCCGGACTTCAAGCTTGAAAAGAATGTAATCGATAGGCGAATAGAAATATTAGAAAAGGAAGGTGTTAGTTTCAAATGTAATGTAGAGATCGGAAAAGATATTGATATTACTGACCTTGAATCTAAATATGACAGTATTTTATTGTGTACTGGGTCTACTATAAAAAGAAGTCTTGATATCCCAGGTATTGAATTATCTGGTGTTATCCAAGCTATGGATTTTTTAACTCATAATAATCGTTTTGTTGACAATCAATTTAGTGATCATCTTGAATGCTACAATGCAAAAGGAAAGAACGTTATTGTTATTGGAGGTGGAGACACAGGATCAGATTGTATAGGTACTTCCAATAGGCATGGAGCAAAAAATGTGATAAATTTTGAACTTACTTCAAAACCTCCAACTAATAGAAGTGAAGAGAATCCATGGCCTTATTGGCCTTTCACACTTAAAACATCATCTTCCCATGAGGAAGGAGCTGAAAGAGAATGGAGTATTCTAACTAAGGGATTTGTTAGTGACTGTGATAATAATCTTATTGGTCTTAAGACAGTAAATGTGAAGTTTGACTCTGACAGAAAAGAGTTCATTGAAATACCTGGATCAACTAAAACATGGGATTGTGATTTAGTTATTTTAGCTTTAGGATTTACAGGGCCTGAAACTGATCTTCCAAATAAATTTAATCTTGAAATTAACAAACGAGGTAATATTAGCTCAAATTCAAACTATCAAACTAAAAGAAATAATATTTTTACTGCAGGTGATTGTAGACGTGGCCAGTCTTTGATTGTTTGGGCTATATCTGAAGGAAGAGAAGCTGCTCACCACATTGACAAATACTTAATGGGAAGTTCTAACTTACCTCAAAAAAGCTCTTTAGGAGACCTCTAGATATATTTCCATAAATTAGTATTATGAATTCAGAGAGGATTAAATTCCTAGTAATTTCAAGTGCCTATCCCTATAGAGGAGGTATTTCAGATTCTACTCATTCTTTTTGTAATGAACTTGTTGATTCAGGGGAATCTATAGAAGTTTGGACCTTCTCATTATTATATCCAAGTTTTCTTTTTCCTGGAAATACCCAATACAGTAGAGAGAGGTATGAGCAAAAATTTCAAATTAAAAGAAAGATTAATACAATTAATCCTTTTAATTGGTTAACAGTTTCCAAAAAAATCAACAAATTAAGTCCAGAAGTAGTAATCTTAAGATATTGGTCACCAATTTTATGTCTACCCTATTATTTTATTAGTTTTTTTTTAAGTAAAAAAATAAGAGTTATTGGGATTGTAGATAACTGGAAAAATCATGAAAAAATTCCTTTTGAAAATATCTTAAGAAAACTTTTTCTAAAATCATGTTCAAAATTTATTTCTTTTTCTGAAAATATTGCAGAAATGATTCGTTTTAATACGAAAAAAGAGGTCTTATCCCTATATCATCCAATAAATACAAATCTTCCCATATTTAAAGAAAAAGCAAAAGCAAAAAATGATCTAAACTTGAAAGACTATAAGTATGTCACATTTGTTGGGCTTATTAGAAAATATAAAGGTGTTCAAACATTCATAAAGTCTATTAATTATATAAAAGATGATAATATAAAATTCATAATTGCAGGGGAGTTCTATGATTCATTAAATGAATATAAACAGTTGGTTAATGAACTTAATCTTAGCGAAAAAATATTGATTGACAATAACTTCCTTGAACTTGACAGGATAAGAGATTATATATGTGCAAGTGAATTAATAGTTCAGCCTTATATTAATGCGAGTCAAAGTGGAATTACTCCCCTTGCCTACTTTTATAATAAACCTTTAGTAGTTTCAAAAGTTAGAGGATTAAAAGAAATTATAAATAAAGATCAGAGCGGGGAAGTATTTGATAAAACTCCTGAAAATTTAGCAAAAGCAATTCTAAATTGTATTGACGAAAAAAGAAATCAACTATATGTTTCAAATATTATACAAGCAAAAAATTATTATACCTGGTCAACTTTTGTTAAGAAAATTAAAACTATATAGGTATATTTTATATAGAGCTATTGCGTTTATAGTCCCAAAAATTGTACCTACTAAAATATCAATTGGGTAATGTACTCCAAGGTAAATTCTACTATAGGAAATTAAAAATGCGTATATAGCAAATAACAGAATTAATAATTTATTCGATGATCTTAATAATAGACCGAAAAAGATTGCCAATGAAAAAGAATTTGATGCATGAGCTGAAAAGAATCCATATCTTCCGCCACATGAATCTTTAACAAGTCTTAATGAGTCAGAAATTAGTTCATTATAACATGGTCTAAGCCTTTGAAAGGAATCTTTAAATAAATTTGAAGTTTGATCTGAAATGGTTATAAGTATTACTATAGTAATAATTAAATGAAATAAAATTTTAGTCCTTTTTTTGTTATTAATTGAGTATATATATGCAATTAAAACTACCAGGTAAAACATTACATTGGCTTCAGTTCTCGAAAGAAATATCCAGAAATTGTCATAATATTGGCTTCCAAGATTATTTAAGTATAGAAATAAATATGAATCAAGATCTAAAATTTTCTCAATCATTAAGTATTATTATTTTTTTTGAAAGATAATTAAATCTTAAAAAAAGAAATAAAGAAGAAGAGAATAAACCAGATAAAAGTCCTAGCCATATTCCAACCATAGATAAATTTGTATAAAAACCAAGATAATATGATATTGGAAATCCAATAACACCGTATGACAGAAAAATAATTACAGCAGGCTTATTAACATCCTGCATTCCTCTCAAAGCTCCAAGAACAACTGCTTGTATACCATCAAAGAGCTGAAAAACTCCTGCAATAATTAATAGCTTTGATGCAATATCTAAAACTTGATTTACGTCTGTTAAATTTAAAGGATTATTAGCATCCAAATAAAGAAGAGGTAGATAATCATTAAATAATAGAAATATTAAACAGAAAACTATATCAATAAATATTATAAGTAAAATGGTTGATAGAGCTACTTCTCTTAATTTTTTAAAATTCATCGTGCCCATTTGATTACCCACTCTAATCATTGCTGCAACACCAACCCCGAGGGCAACCATATATGTCATAGAAGCAAGATTCAAAGCTATTTGGTTGGCTGCTTGTGAGTTTTTACCTATAAATCCTGACATCCAAACAGCAGATATGAAGAATGCAACTTCAAAAAAACTATGAAGAGCTGATGGAAGTCCTAAATAAAGGATTTTTTTTAATCTCTTAGTCTCTACTTTTGATGGAATAAATCTCTTTATATAAACAGATAATTTTTTGTGAAGTTTTAAATAAAAAATAATAAATAAGAGCATACAAAACCTAGCGATTAATGTACCAATTGCTGCACCCTCAACTCCAAGTTTGGGGAAAATCCAATAACCAAAGATTAAAAAGAAGTTTAAAGCCACATTAATGATATTTCCAACAATAGTTGAGTACATAGCAGCTCTTGTAAATGACATACCATCAGCGAATTGCCTAAAAGATTGAAAATTTACAGTAGCTATCAGAGATATTGATACCCAAAAAAGATAAGGAGAAGCAAGTTCAACTACTTCAACTGGTTGATTCATAAAATACAGAAGATCTTTATTAAGGAATACAACTAAAAATAAAATAATTCCAAGAAGGAAGCAGATTAAAAAACTATGTTCAAATATCCTTGATACATCATTACTTTTTTTAGCTCCATCTGCTTCAGCTATTAAAGGTGTAATTGCTTGTGAAAAACCAATACCTAGTGACATTGCAATGAAAACAAAACTATTCCCTAGAGAAATAGCTGCTAGTTCAGCAGTACCTAACTGACCAACCATAACATTATCAATAAACTGAACAAATGTATGACCTAACATACCTATCATTACAGGATAAGCCAATTTTAAGTTATATCTAAATTCTTTGGTGTAATTTTTGAACCTGTTTATTATATGGTCCATTTTAAAGCTTATAATTATCGATAAGGTATACAAGAGATGCAATTGCGGCAGCACCAAGCTCTAATTCACGTTTATTAATTTTATCGAAAGTATCTGATGCAGCATGATGATAATCAAAATATCTTTGTGGATCTGGTCTTAAACCAGCTAAAATAATTTTACCATCTTTTAGAGGTCCAATATCAGCTCCACTTCCACCTCTAAAAAAACTTATGTCATAATTCTTAAAATATTTCTCAAGTTGTTTTAAAGACTCAAACTCTTTTTTTGATGTATCAAAACTAAAACCTCTTGGAGTAAATCCACCTGCATCAGATTCAATTGCAAAAAAATGATTTTCATTATTAAACTTGGCAACTTCAGCATATTTAATTCCACCTCTTAATCCATTTTCCTCATTAGCAAAAAGCACTATTCTTATAGTCCTATTTGGAGTATAATTTAAGGATTTGAATATCCTAATAACTTCCATTGATTGAACAATTCCTGCACCATCATCATGACTTCCATCTCCAACATCCCATGAATCAAGATGTGCTCCAACAACAATGATTTCATCTGGTTTTTTAGATCCCTTTATCTCACCTATTACTGAATAATTTAATACATCTGGTAAATTTTTAGAATTCTGTCTAAAGAAGAACTTAATTTCAGGATTCAATGATAACATAGAGCTAAGAAGCTCTGCACCATTGGTACTTATAGCTGCGGCTGGTATTCTCTTATTTAAAGAAAGTCCATTATAATAAGTTGACCCTGTATGAGGATAATCATCTAGTGTTGTAGTTAAAGATCTAACAATTACACCTATAGCTCCAAGATTTGATGCTTGAATTGCTCCTTGCGTTCTTTGATTAACAGTTCCACTATAAGCCTCAAAAGTATTAATTAAGGTCACATCCATTGGACGATTAAAAAAAACAATTTTACCACTAACTGAGTCTTTGCCAATCTCTTCTAACTCTTTAAAACTCTTAACTTCAATTACATTTGCGGAAATACCTATAGATGGAGTTGCTATTGAACCACCCAATGCAGCAATTGGTACGGAAATGTTATTTCCTGGACTAGTCTCAATATGTGCATATTCAGGAGCACCTCTAATCCATTTTGGCACCATTACTGGTTGAAGCCAAAGTGAATCAATTTCTAATAATTCAAGTTCATCTTTACTCCATTTAACTGATCTTTCATAGTTAATCGATCCAGATAGCCTACCTCCAATTTGATTTGATAAATAATCAAGCCATTCATAAGACTTACCGTTTGATAAAGCAAAATCATATATTTTGTCAATAAAGTCAATATTATTTTGATTAGTTTGGGAATTTAGGGTAAAGTATGATAATAGTGTCAATACAATTATTCTAAGTCTCATACTTTTATTTTTTTATAGCAAATAAGCTTACATCATTTTTTGAAATAGTCTCACCACCTAATATTATGAGTCTTTCGACTACATTCCTTAGTTCTCTAACATTCCCGGACCAGTCAGAGTCTTGAAGAAGTTTAAGAGCATCTTTACTAAATTTCTTTTGCTCAATTCCTTGTTCCTTTGAAATCAAATTTGAAAAATGATCAACAAGAATAGGGATATCAGATTTTCTTTTGCTCAATTCAGGGACTTCAATCATTATAACAGCTAATCGATGGTATAAATCCTCTCTAAAATTACCATTTTCTATTTCTTTTTTTAGGTCCTTATTCGTTGCAGCTAAAACCCTAACATCAACAATAATATCTTTTTGACTTCCAACTCTTTGAATTTTATTTTCTTCAAGGGCCCTCAATACTTTAGCTTGAGCAGCAAGACTCATATCTCCAATCTCATCTAAAAAAATTGTTCCATTATTTGCAGCTTCAAACTTACCTTCTCTATCTTTAACAGCAGATGTGAAAGAACCCTTTAAATGTCCAAATAGTTCACTTTCGATTAGTTCAGAAGGGATAGCAGCGCAATTAACCTCAATGAATGAGGATTTACTTCTACTACTTTTTTCATGAATATTGTGAGCAACAAGTTCCTTTCCAGTTCCACTCTCTCCTGTAATTAAAACCCTTGCTTCTGTCTTAGAAACTTTATCGATCATTGCATGTATTTCCACTATAGCCTTAGAGTTACCAATAATCTCATATTTTTTTGCAACTTTTTTTCTTAAAATTTTATTTTCAACAACAAGTTCTTTTTTTTCTAGAGCATTTCTTACGGAGTTAATTAGTCTGTTTAAGTCGGGAGGTTTTGATATAAAATCATAAGCACCAAGTTTCATTGACTCAACAGCAGTCTCAATATTGCCATGTCCTGTTAACATTATAAATGGAATGGTAGAATTATTTTTTCTAGTTCTTTGAAGTAATTCAATACCGTCTACTTTAGGCATCTTAATATCACATAATACCAAATCAAAAGATTCATTCTTCAATAGATCAAGCCCCAACTTACCATCAGATGCTTCATGAATGACAAAATTATCGTCTTCTTCTTTTAGAATTCTTACTAGAACTCTTCTGATTGGTTCCTCATCTTCAATTATAAGGATTTTACTCATGATAGAATTATTGTATAATCTAAGATAAAATTATTTATGCAAACATATCCCTAACTTTCTCAAAAAAGGACTTTTCAGATTTCTTTGGGTTTGGCTTAAAATTATCATCATCTAACATTTCTCTAAAGAATTCTTTTTGTTTTTTTGTTAAGGTTTTTGGTGTCCAAATATTAACATGAACTAACAAATCTCCTTTAGAATACCCATTAAGGTCAGGTATTCCTTTATTTTTTAGTCTAAGTGTCTTTCCAGACTGAATTCCAGATTCAAGCTTTATTCGAACCTTCCCATCAATCAAATTAATATCCTTTGATACTCCAAGTGCGGCTTCTGAGATACTAATGTAAAGATCATGGTGAAGATGTTTTCCATCTCTTGTAAAAAGGTCATTGTTTGACTCTTCAATGAGAACCAATAAATCTCCAGGGATACCATTAGGATTATTAGAATCATTTCCTTTTGCTGATACTTTAAGTTGCATACCTTCTTCAACTCCAGGGGGAATTTTAATTGAAACTGTCTCCTCTGAATTAAGCATTCCATTAGAGTCTGCCCCTGACCCTCTACTAATAATCGTTTGCCCTGATCCACCACAAGCAGGACAGATTGATGAAGACTGCATTCTACCTAGAATAGTATTTGTAACTCTAGTCACTTGTCCTGTACCATTACATGTTGTACATGTTGAAAATTTAGAATCAGGTGACAGAATCTTTCTTTTGACCTTGATTTTCTTCTCAACACCATTTACAATTTCTTCAAGTGATAATTTTACTCTTATTCTGAGATTTGAACCCTTTGAAACTCTTTGACCTCCTCCACCAAATCCACCAAAAGAAGAACCAAATGCACTACCAAAAATATCTCCAAATTGACTGAAGATATCATCCATATTCATACCTCCTGCACCAAAACCTCCTGCACCATCAAAAGCACTATGACCAAATTGGTCGTATTTAGCTTTCTTATTTGGGTCACTAAGAACCTCATATGCTTCTGCAGCTTTCTTAAAATTTGTTTCTGCAGTTTTATCTCCAGGATTTTTATCGGGGTGATATTGAATAGCTTTTTTTCTATACGCCTTTTTTATCTCAGCAGTAGAAGCACTTTTTGATACACCCAATATTTCGTAATAATCTTCTTTCATAACTTTTTATTGAGCGACAACAACTTTTGGGAATTTTATAACCTGATCTCCTAATTTATAACCTCCTTCTATTATATCAATTATTTTTCCCTTTTGATCATCATTTTGAGCAGGAATTTGACTAATTGCTTCATGAATTTCTGAATCAAATGAGTCACCAATCTTAACTTCCAGTTCTTCAAGACCTTGGTTTTTGAGAGTTTCTTTAAGCTTATTGTAGATTAACTGGATACCTTGAGTATCCTCCTGATTTGCATCCTCCTGATTTAAGGCTCTTTTAAAATCTTCAACAACTGGTATCAAACTAGATAGAACTTCTTTACCAGCAGTTTTGAACAAATCAATTCTTTCTTTTGCAGTTCTTCTTTTATAGTTTTCAAATTCAGCAAATAATCTTACATATTTATCCTTCTCAATATTTATTGTTTCATTTAACTCTTTAACTGAAGGAGATTTCTTTTTATTAGCACCTGATTTAGCAGTTTTACTTTCAGTTTTCTTTTTATTCATGAACTATTTTATGTTATTATAATCAATTTTTTTGCCATTTTGATTTTATGTCAGAATGTCATGTACTTTTTGATAGGTCTTTTAAAGCATCATTAATATTTTTAAATGAAAAGTTAGACTCACTTAGTTTAACCGATTTTACTTTTTGACTAGAAAGAATAACCTCAGACATTTCTCCGAATACTAACTTAACTATAAAAGAGGGTATATTAGGAAATATCACCCTTGAATTATTAAACATTGCAATTTTATTGATTAACTCATTCTGTTTAACTGGTTTTGGAGCAACTAAATTATAGGTCCCATTCCATGAATTCTCACAACCTGATAATATAATTTTAGCAGCATCTTGTTCGTGAATCCATGATTGCCATTGATTACCACTTCCAAGTGGAGAAAGCATAAATAACTTTGATAGTATTTTACATATTTTATAAAGTCCACCAGACTTTGATAAAAGGAGTCCAATCCTCATTATGGAAAATGAAATATCAGGGAGTTTGCTTTCAAATCTTTTAACTTCATCTTCCCATTTTACAACAACTTGATTTATAAATGAATTAGAATTATTGATTGAATCATTTTCTGAGGATGTAAAATCTAAAGAGTCTCTGTATGCAGCTATTGCAGATGCATTTACAAATGATTTAATTTTAATTTTTTTCTTTAAAATAACATCTAAAATAAAATTTGTTGACCCTACTCTACTATCAAATATTTTAGTTTTATTAGCTTTTGTCCATAGATTAAATACAGGAAAACCTGCAAGGTTTATTACAGAATCAACATCTTTGAAACAATTTAAATCAATAACCCCTTTTTTAGGATTCCAATGAAAGTATTTTAAGCGTGAATTATGAGATTTTAAGTTTTTATCTCTAGTTAGTATATTTACTTCGTATTTTTTCTTAAATACAAGGTTTGTAATTTCTTTACCTAAAGTCCCTGAACCACCTGTAATTAATAGCTTCATATTTATTTTTTAATTATCTTCGAATTGTATGAAAATCATTAAGTCTAAGACTACAAAAATAAATGATGTAAACTTCTCTACTATAAAATTTGGAGAAATATTTACAGATCATATGTTTGAATGTAATTATGATAATGACAAATGGGAAGAACCAATAATTAAACCCTTCAGTTCAATAACTCTTGATCCAGCAACCCATGTTTTCCATTACGGCCAGGCTATTTTCGAAGGAATGAAAGGGTACAAGGATAAAAATGGGGATTTATGGTTGTTTAGACCTAAAGATAATTATGAGAGACTTAAAAAATCATGCGAAAGGATGCATATTCCAGTAATACCTGAAAACTATTTTTTTGAGGGTCTTAATAAATTGATTAGCATAGAAAAAGAATGGGTTTCTGATAAGCCGGGCTCTTCAATCTACATTAGACCTTTTGTTTTTTCCTCCTCACCAATGCTAGCTGCAAGCCCCTCTAAAGCATATAAATTTTTAATTATATGCTCGCCTGGTGCCGCTTATTATTCAAAGCCAATTAGTGTTTACATCGAGGATAAGTATAGCAGAGCTGCTCCTGGTGGTGCTGGATATGCTAAAGCTGCTGGAAATTATGGTGCTGCATTTTATCCAACATCTCTTGCAATATCAAAAGGCTTTGATCAAATAGTATGGACTGATTCTTCTACTCATCAAAAGATTGAGGAAGTTGGAACTATGAGTGTAGTATTCAGAATTAATGATAAACTTATTACTCCACTTACAAGTGACACAATTCTAGACGGAGTAACAAGAAAAAGTGTAATACAGGTGGCTAATGATATTGGTATCAAAGTAGAGGAGAGAGATATTACTGTAACAGAAGTGATTTCAGAGTTTAAGTCTGGTAATTTAAAAGAAATTTTTGGATGTGGAACCGCCGCAGTTATAGCTCCAATTAATTCATTTGGTTATAAAGATGAGAGATTCCAACTTAAAGAATTAGATAACGATTTCGCCTCAAAAATTAAAACTGCTGTTATTAATATTCAACAAAATATTTCTGATGATACTCACAATTGGAGGTATAAAATTACTTAGTAGTTTACTTTTCTAAAATTGATTTTATATTTGGCTTAAAATAATTCGGTCCTTTTAAAATTTTACCATCTTCTCTAATTACTGGTTTTCCTTCAGCACTAAGCTTACTCATATTACTTCTTTGAATTTCATTAAAAACCTCTACAATTTTATCTTGTAACCCGTGGGCAAGTATTGTTCCACAAAGAATATATAGTTTATCACCAAGTGCGTCAGCAATCTCAACTAAATCCTTTTTTCTTGCTGCTTCTAAATACTCATCATTTTCTTCTTGCATCAGTCTATATCTTAACTCAATTGTGGATTCATCAAGATCTGCTTTTTGATTTTTTGAGTAATTTATTTTAAAAGCTTCATTAAATTCTTTTACTGCATCAATAGCATTAGTTATCATAATTGTTAATTTTATATTAGAAAAGTTTGATTAAAATAAATTTAATTAATGTTTACTAAAGGACAACTAATTTTTGCTATAATATTCATAATATTATTTTCTCTAATAATGGGGTACTCTTATATTAAGGATTCAAGACTTCACACTGTTTACTACAAGAACTCTTATGTAATTTTAATTGTATTTATTGTTTTTATTTCAATAATTGCTGCATATAGTAATCTTTTTAGATAAAATGAAACATTTATTTCTTGTTTTTTTAGGAGGAGGTTTAGGATCTATAATAAGATTAATTATAAATAGATTAATTCCAAGTGAATCCTTTCCATATTCAACATTAACAGTTAATATGATTGGTAGTTTTTTAATTGGACTAATTATAAGTTATTTAATTAATTCCAATATGTTAAAATCAGATTATTACTACTTCCTTGTTGTTGGAATATGTGGTGGTCTCACGACTTTCTCTGCATTTTCAATTGAGAATTTCAATTTTATAAAGTCTAATGAAACATTTAACTCATTTATATACATTTTTATTAGTGTATCTTTATGTATTGCGTTGGCCTATTTAGGTTTTCTAATAATGAATAAAATATTGAATTAAAATGAAAAGGATTCTGTTACTTACACTATGTATTTTATTTTCTTTTAATCTAAGCTCTCAAGAAAAAGATCTTTCAGAAGGACCTTTTGAGCAATTGATAATAAGAGGAGTAACCTTAATTAACGGGAATGGAAGTCCACCATTAGGACCAGTTGATATTGTAATAGAGAAAAATATTATTAAGTCTATTAAAAGTGTGGGTTATCCTGGAGTTGAAATCAATGAGCGTAGAAGACCTAAACTTATAAAAGGTGGACATGAAATTGAAGCTAATGGAATGTATGTTCTTCCTGGATTCATCGATATGCATGGTCATATTGGAGGAGTTGCTCAAGGAGCTGAACCTGACTATGTTTTTAAACTTTGGCTAGCACATGGTGTCACAACAGTAAGAGAGCCTGGAGGAAGAGGCATTGACTTTAGTCTAGATTTAAAGAATAAGAGTATTAAAAATGAAATTATTGCGCCAAGACTTGTTATTTATTCAAGTTTTGGGTCAGGTTACACTAATGAAATAAGTAATCCCGATCAAGCTAGAGAATGGGTCAGGTTTAATGCTAAGAAAGGTGCAGATGGTATTAAGTTTTTTGGAGCTGAGCCTGATATAATGATTGCAGCTTTAGATGAAAATAATTTATTAGGACTTGGATCAGCAATGCATCATGCTCAATTAAATGTAGTAAGATGGAATGTATTAAATTCTGCAAGAGCAGGCTTGACCTCAATGGAACATTGGTATGGTCTACCAGAGGCACTCTTTGATGATAAGTTAGTTCAGGACTACCCATATGATTACAATTACTCTAATGAACAGCATAGATTTGAAGAAGCTGGAAAATTATGGAGACAAGCTGCAAAACCTGGATCAGATCATTGGAATAATGTTATGAATGAATTAATTGAATTGGATTTTACATTAGATCCAACTTTTAATATATATGAAGCTAGTAGAGATCTTCAAAGAGCAAGAAGAGCTGAGTGGCATGAAGAATATACTTTACCAAGCTTATGGGAATTTTATCAACCTAGCAGGATATCCCATGGATCATATTGGCATTTTTGGGGTACAGAGCAAGAAGTTGCTTGGAAAAAGAATTTTAATTTATGGATGAGCTTTGTTAATGAATATAAAAATAGAGGAGGACGAGTAACTGTTGGATCAGATTCTGGTTTTATTTTTCAACTATATGGATTTGCTTATATAAGAGAGTTGGAGTTATTAAGAGAAGCAGGATTCCATCCATTAGAAGTTATAATGTCAGCTACATTAAAAGGTGCAGAGGCATTGGATATGGATGATGAAATTGGTTCAATAGAAATAGGTAAAAAAGCTGATCTTATCCTTGTTGAAGAAAATCCCCTTGAAAATCTTAAAGTTTTATATGGTACAGGAGCAATAAAGCTTAATGAAGATAATGAAGTAGAAAGAGTTGGAGGTATAAACTATACAATCAAGGATGGTATTGTATATAATTCAAAACTTCTATTAGAAGATGTAAAAAGAATGGTCAAAAAAAGAAAAGATGAATTAAACTACGAAATATACCAACCTGGACAGAAGATAAATCTGACATCAAAGAAAGGTGAAATTATAGATTAGCTACTGTTATTTATAAACTCAAACATCTTTACATTAAAAATATTAGACTTTTCAACATTTACTACATGTCCACAATCAGGTATGACAAATAGCTTTGAATTTTTATGATTTTTTACTATTTCCTTAACTGATGGTAAAAACATATAGTCCTGATCACCCATAATGTAATAGGTTGGAATTTTTATATCTATTTGTCTGAAGAATTTTAATAAGGGGACTAATTCGGCAGTTAATTGAAACCATCTTTTAAACTCTTTTTGATAAAGCTTTTTTGCATCCTCAACAAATAAAAGTCTAGATTCTCTATGGTTATTATTCGGCATTACAATAAATGCGAAGAGCTTATATATCCACATATATGGTAAAATTGATTTCGTAGAATTACCTAAAAACATAAGAACCTTCGACCTAAAATTTAACTTCATTATTGCTCCGCCCATTATGAGACTTTTTACTCTTGAAGGATTTCTTTCAGCAAAATTTCTAATCAAAATTGATCCTAACGAAATACCAACAAAATGGGATTTTTTTATTTTTTCAGCATTTATTACTTCAAGAATGTCATTAGTTATTGAATTGAATGTATATTTTTTCTTAAATGGATTAATTGGAATTGATTTTGATTTACCATGGCCTCTTAAATCAAGTAGTAATAAATTATATTTTTTTGAAAAATATTTTATTTGTTTAAACCATATTGTTGAACTACCTCCTGCTCCATGAACAAAAGTAATCCAATCTGCATCTTTATTTTTACACAGAAATTTAGTGTAATGAATCATAATTTTAATGCATTTATATTCTTCTCCATCTCAACTTGAATTTTTTTAGCTTCATTTGCAGCAGATTGGGCAAAATCATCATTAACTGATGCATAAATAATTGATCTTGTGGAGTTTATAATCAATTTTAAATTTTTATCTAAACCATATTTACAAATTTCTGTCATATTACCTCCTTGAGCGCCAACCCCCGGGATTAGAAGATAAGAGTTAGGAACCATTCTTCTAATTTTAAGAATCTCTTTAGTATTTTTTGCACCAACTACATACATAATTCTATTACTGTTTTTCCAAGTTTTTGAAATTTCTATTACTTTTTGATAGAGCTTATTGTTATCATCTATATCAAGTTCCTGAAAATCATTTGAGCCATTATTTGAGGTTAATGTAAGTAGAAAGACTAACTTATCTTCAATACTTAAAAAAGGTTCAACAGAGTCATAACCCATGTATGGTGATACAGTTATTGAATCAAAGTTGAGTTCTTTTAAAAATGCGTTAGCATACATTTTTGACGTATTTCCAATATCACCTCTTTTAGCATCGGCTATAGTCAATATTTCAGGATAACTTTGATTAAGATAGTTTACTATTTTTTTTAGAGATTTAAATCCATCTGCACCATAAGCCTCAAAAAAAGCAATATTAGGTTTATAGGCGATAGCATACTGATTTGTTGAGTCAATAATTCTCTTAGCAAATTCAAAGATAGGATCATCAAATTTTAAAAGTGATTTAGGGATTTTATCTTTATCAATATCAAGACCAATACAAAGAAATGATTTCTTATAATTTATTTGATCATGTAATTTATTCCGAATCATACTTCTCCAGCTTCTTTAAGTCTCTCAGTATTGATATATAATTTAATCTCATCAATAAGTTTTGAGACATCTCCGTCTATAATTTTTGGAAGGTCATAAAGTGTTAAACCAATTCTATGATCTGTAACTCTTCCTTGAGGATAATTATATGTTCTAATTTTAGCGGATCTGTCTCCTGACTTTACTAGCTCATTTCTCTTTTTGGAATCAGACTCCATCCTTTTGTTAAGCTCAATCTCATATAGTCTTGATCTTAGAACTTTCATAGCCTTTTCTTTGTTTTTATGTTGAGATTTTTGATCTTGACATTGGGCTACAACTCCTGTAGGCTCATGAGTTAACCTGACCGCTGAGTATGTAGTATTAACTGATTGACCTCCCGGACCAGATGAACAGAAGTAGTCAACTCTTACCTCATTCATATTAATTTCAACATCAAATTCTTCGGCTTCAGGAAGAACCATTACAGTTGCAGCAGATGTATGAACTCTTCCTTGAGTTTCAGTTTGAGGTACTCTTTGAACCCTATGAACTCCGGATTCATATTTTAATTCCCCATATACATCCTCGCCTGATATTTCAAATATAACCTCTTTAAATCCTCCTGCTGTTCCCTCGCTAGTATCAACTACACTCAAATTCCATTTTTTATCTTGAGCAAATTTTGTATACATTCTAAATAAGTCACCTGCAAAAATACTTGCTTCATCTCCACCAGTTCCTGCTCTAATTTCTACTAAAACATTTTTTGCATCATCTGGATCTTTAGGTATTAAAAGAATTTTAATCTCATCCTCAAGTTTTTCTATTGATTTTTTTGAGATTTCTAATTGTTCTTTTGCCATCTCAATCATATCTGTGTCATTAGAAGATTTTATATAATCCTCTGCTTCATCTTTTTGATTTATTGCTTCTTTGTATAGCTTTCCTTTATTTACAAGAACACTTAATTCTTTTAACTCTTTATTTAACTCAATATATTTTTTTTGGTCAGCAATAATTTCTGGATTGCTAATCATTTGATATATCTCATCATATCTTTTTTTTACTATATCGATTCTATCTGTAAGCATTATGAATTTTAATAATCAAAATTACCTAATTCTGAATGAATACTTAGTTTCTTAACGTCTGATTCATTTACTTCTCCAATTATTTTAGCATCTATTCCAACTGATTTTGATAAATCAATAACTTTAGACGCATTTTTTGGCTCTAAATAAATCTCCATCCTATGCCCCATATTAAAAACCTTATACATTTCTTTTGGATCAGTATCCGACTCCTCCATGATTAATCTAAAAATTGGTGGTATTTCAAAAAGATTATTCTTAATTATATGTAAATTATCAATAAAATGAAGAATTTTTGTTTGACCACCTCCTGTACAATGAATAATACCATGTATTTCATTTCTTCCAATTTTATCGAAAATTAATTTTAAAAGAGGTGCATATGACCTTGTTGGAGACAAAAGCATTTTTCCGATATCCATATCGAACCCATCTAATTTATCAGTTAACCTTTTTGAACCACAATAAGCTAGATTTTCAGGGAGCTCGTTATCAAATGATTCAGGATATTTTGTTTTAATGTACTTCGAAAGCACATCATGTCTAGCGGATGTAAGTCCATTACTCCCTATTCCTGAGTTATATTCTTTTTCATACGATGAAATTCCAGAAGAGCATAAGCCAACAATAACATCTCCAGCTTTTATATTCGAATTATTAATTATTTGATTTTTTTTTATTCTAACAGTCATACAAGAATCTACTACTATTGTTCTTACTAGGTCACCTACATCAGCTGTCTCGCCTCCACCACTATGAATATTTATTCCTAATCCTCTGTAATACTTTAAGATTTCATCTGTCCCTGATATTATATGAGAGATCACCTCTCCTGGAATTTTATTTTTATTTCGTCCTATCGTAGAAGAAATTACAATATTATCAATAGCCCCTACACAAGCTACATCATCGAGATTCATCACAATTGAATCTTGAGCAATATCTTTCCATACTGAATTATCTCCAGTTTCTTTCCAATAAATATATGCAAGAGATGATTTGGTCCCAGCACCATCTGAGTGAATAATTAAAGCATGATCGTCTGAATTTGAAATTAAATCAGGAAGGATTTTACAAAAGGCTTTAGGATATAGACCTTTATCATATTTTTTTATTGCATTATGGACATCTTCTTTATCAGAAGAAACACCTCTTAATTTGTATCTATTGGTCATTATTCCCAGCAAAGTTATCAAAAAAAAATCTTAATAAGTTTTTAATAATTCACCATTAACTATTAAGCTTAAAATTTTTTAATAATATAATTTAGTTAATAGGTTTTTAATACTGATAATGAATTTGTTAAATGAAAAACTCAATGTTATATAACAATGTATTTTTCTCAATTTTTCATACAATTTTATATGTATTTAATAATTTTTTTTAATTAAAATATTAGATTAATAAAAGTTCATTAAAATTGAGGTTATCAACAACCCTAAAAATCTAAAAAAATTAATTTGGTATAACAACAAATAAAATAATTATGAGCAAATCTAAATTAGAATATATATGGCTTGACGGTTATAAACCAACTCAAAGCCTTAGAAGTAAAACTAAAGTCGTCTCTGATTTTGACGGCAAACTTTCTAGCTGTCCAATGTGGTCTTTTGATGGATCCTCAACTTTACAGGCACCAGGTGGTTCATCTGATTGTCTTCTAAAACCAGTTGCAATTTATCCTGATCCTGAAAGAAAAAACGGATTTCTAGTAATGACTGAAGTATTAAATGCAGATGGATCTGCACATGAATCAAATGGGAGAGCTACTATTGATGATAGTGATAATGACTTTTGGTTTGGTTTTGAACAAGAATACTTTCTTTGGGATACAGAAACAAATTTACCTTTAGGATTTCCAAAAGATCAAACTCCTCAGGGGCAATTTTATTGTTCTGTTGGTGGAGCTAACACTTTTGGACGAGAAATAATGGACCGTCACCTGGATGTATGTCTAGAGGCAGGAATCAACGTTGAAGGTACAAATGCTGAAGTTGCAGCAGGTCAATGGGAATTTCAAACATTTGCAAAAGGAGCTCAACAAGCTGGTGATGAAATGTGGGTTGCAAGATATTTATTGGAGAGAATAGCTGAGGACTATGCTATCAAAATTGAATATCACCCAAAACCTCTTGGAGCAACAGATTGGAATGGATCTGGAATGCATGCAAATTTTTCAAATACAACTTTAAGAACATGTGGATCAAAAGAAACTTATGAAAAAATCTGTGAATCTTTTAGACCTGTTGTTGATGACTGTATTGCCGTATATGGTGCTTACAATGATCAAAGACTAACAGGTGATCATGAGACACAATCAATCACAGAGTTTAGCTACGGGGTTTCGGATAGAGGAGCATCTATTAGAATACCTATAATGACAGTCGAAAGTGGCTGGAAAGGATGGTTGGAAGATAGAAGACCAGCTTCAAATGCTGACCCCTACAAAGTGGCAGCAATAATTGTAAAAACAGTTAAAGGCGCATCTTAAGTATACAATCTTAATTTACTAGTAAAGGGATTATAAAAATTAAATACAATATTAATAGAATAATCCCTTTTTTTCTTGTTAAAACATTCCTTCTACTCAAATATGCTAACGGTAGAATTAAAGCTGAGAAAAAGACTACCCATAACATATCGTTAAATATAATTTTAGAATCAATTTTTTCAATTGGCATGACAGTAGATGTTATTCCGATTACTACAAGAAGATTAAAAATGTTAGATCCTATAAGATTTCCAATAGAAAGATCGTTTTGCTTTTTTATTGATGCTACAACAGATGCAGCTAATTCAGGAATACTTGTCCCAATTGCAACCATTGATATACTTATTACCCTCTCTGATATTCCATATTCATTTGCAACAGATATAGAAGACTTAATCAAGGTTTCAGAGCCAAGCCATAGAAGTAAACCACTAAAGAATACATAGAAAACTGATTTAGGAACTGAAATGCTTGATATATCATTTATATCTGAAAACTCAGATATATTTTTTTTTTGATATATAAATAGATAGATAAGAATTACACAAATTGATACAAGGAGTATTATTCCCTCAATTCTAGAAATTCTACTACCAGTAGTTAATAAAATATAAAATAAAAACGTTGAAATCATCAAAATTGGAAAATCCGAATTATAAAACCTGTTCTGTAATGTTATAGGGTAAATAATTATAATTATACCAAGAACCAATCCAATATTTGCAATATTTGAGCCTATTACATTTCCAAGAGCAAAACTTGAAAATCCATTTAAAGTAGCATTTAAGCTTACAATAAGCTCAGGAGCAGATGTAGCAAATGAGACAACTGTCATCCCAATAATTATTTTAGGAATAGAAAACTTATATGATAAATCAACAGAGGATTTAGTAAGTAAATCCCCACCATGAGAAAGAAGTATAACACCAAATAAAATACCTAAAAAATCCAAAATTTAAAATTAGAGGGCAATGGAGGACTCAAACCCCCATCTGAAGAGCCGTAATCTTCTGTTCTATTCAGTTGAACTAATTGCCCATTAATTGCAAAAATATGTATATAATTAAATTATTCAGTAATCTAGTTTAAATTTTCATTATCTTCTACATGATTTAAAATTTATTATGGAATGTAACTGTGTAAAGTGTAATTGTCAAAATTCATGTGATTGCACTTGTTGTGAATGCTAACTCTTAACATAAAGCACTGATATTCAATGTTTTAAGTAAAGTTATTAACAAT
>CACKBZ010000008.1 GCA_902598525.1 uncultured Bacteroidota bacterium | reverse complement strand
TGAAAAATTCAATACTAATTACACTTACATTAACTCTCATCATGAGTTCTTGTAATACAGATATGTCAAATAAAACAATAGGTTTTGTGACTGGAGATAACGCTGATCTTAAATGGCACCTTGGCACACAGGAGGCTGTAGATGTTGTTATTGCTGTAGATGAATTATGGGCAAATCAGGATTACGAATCTATGAGGCCTTATTTTGCAGATACAGTTAAAGTTTGGAGACCTAATGGAGTTTATACAGATACGTTTGATTCATTTGTAGAATCTATAAATAATGGATCTAATGTTTCTTGGTCATTCGATTATGCGTTTTCGGTTGATCTCAATCCGGAAATCGGAGGAGAACATGTTCAGGCTGGCTTTACTATTACTTATCCAGCAACTGAAGATTCCGACGAAAGAACTGACTACCAGCATGAAAGTTACTTTGTTGCTGATGGAAAGATCATAACTCTTAATCAATTTTCAATTAGAAACGCTGAACAGAATTAATTGTTGAAAATATGTAGATAATTTTTATGTAAAGAATTGATAATGATTTTAATTAATTAATACATTGAAGTTGTCTAAATAATTGGTTAATAGTCTTAGACGTGTCATTATTTGACAAAATAAAAAAACCCTCAAGAGAGATCTTGAGGGTTTTTAATTAACCATAAACCAATTTAAGTTCGCCGAAGCAAACAAGTAAATCTATTAAGATTTTTTTAAATTAAGCATTTGTGGTTATTAATAATTATTAACAATTATTGATCAAATGTACTTAGCAAACCTCCTACATCAGCATATTCAGTGACTGTGTGAACCTTTCCATCTTCATTAAAGTTCCATACAAGATAATGTTTGAAACTTACAGCTTTTCCTGTATTAGAATTTGTTACATTCCAAGTTCCATACATTCTTACATTATTAGGGCCAGACATTGCCTGATCGGTTGGATAAACATTCCCTCCCCAAAAACCTATGTCTGTTCCAGGTAATCCACCACCTTCTGTAAATGATATATCTTCAAAGTTTTCCATCCAAAAGGTCACATTCTCTTTTAGTATGTCTATACCCTTTAACATTTCAGAATTAATACCTGGTCCGTACCACTGAATTGAATCAGCAAAAATTGAAACCACTTTATCATAGTCACCCTCTTCATAACCTTTAATAAAGTCATTTTTAAGAGTTGCTACATTTGTTTCAAAAGTATTTATATCATCTTCGCTGATCCCATTTAAAGGAGCTTCACATGAAATAAATAAAATCATAAGTAAAATAGATATCTTTTTCATTTTAAAAAATTTTGTTATAATCAAAAATAAAAAAACCCCTGTTAAAACAGGGGTTAAAAAGATTTAAATAATTTAAAATTATTTTATTGGATCCTCATCATAGGCTTCAACAAACTGAGTTCTATCATAAAAACCAGCATTCCAACCTATTTTATTGTCATCTCCAAAAAAGACTAGAACATTATGATATGGAACTGATATTGAAGTGTCTTCATTTGAAAAAGTTTGACCACCCCAACTTAAAAGAACTTTAAACTCTTGAACTTCACCCTCTTCATTCGTGTCTGAACCTTTAAGTGCAATGTAATTTGTCCCTTCTGCTCTAGCGATATCCCAAATAGCAGTGGTAGTGCTAAGCATTTCGCCAATAGCTTCTTTACCCTCTATATTTACTCCATTAGGAAAACTCCACGCAGCTTCATCTGCATAAAAATCTAAAACTGACTCAACATCGTCAGAGTTCATTGCCTCATACATAGCATCAGCAATTGCGACTAATTCAGTTTCATCAATTACTGTAGGAAGATCTGAATTAGCTTGCTCAGTTGCAGTCTCACAACTTAGTATTGCAAAAATTATAATTAGTGTTAAAAATATTTTTTTCATTTTTAAATTGATATTAGGTTAAACCTAAATATAACAATTAATTGAATATCAAATTGATTTGAACCTCAATTTCGTCATTTATTTTTTGAAGTAACAGAGAGGGTCTTTTAACATTGAAGTCTGAAAGTTTAATAATGAATTTCCCATTTAACGAAACAATATCATTATCATTCGATTTGTTCAAAGTAACGTTTATAGCTTTTTCAATACCGTGAAATGAAATAGTTCCATAAACTGAAATGATATCTAATGTTTCAACTATATCAGTAGACCTAAAAATTATATTTGGAATTTTTAGTGCATCTAAAACTCTAAAGGAATTACTATCTAGACTAGAATTACCACTTTTAAAATCAGCTACTTTTGCTAGAATTCCAATTTTTGAAATTTGATTCTCTTTTAGCTCAATCAGACCAGATATATTCTCATTTTTTGCATCCCAATTATGAAGAAAATGTTTACCGGAATAACTAATGGATGAGGTTGAATTATCAATTCTTAGAATTTCTTGAGAAGATAAAATATTTGTAAAAAGTATAAATATGAAAGTAAATTTTTTCATTAAAAATCAAGTATGATTGTAATCATTGCAAGAGTATAACTTGCAACTGCAGTATATGCAGAGGCTTTATGAATTTCGCGATACTTTTTTGCTTCATTTTGTTTTTCTGAGTAGATATTGGTCACTATCATCGCTGGTAGATGAACATTTGCTAAAATCTTATGTAGTCTAATATTATTTAATCCTTCCTTCTCTCTACTTACAAGCGGAGGAGGAGTAAACAGAGATAATCCAGCACCAGTAAAATAAGATGCAGTTACAATTTTGCCAAGGGTTTTATGTTGATCATATACACTATAATCACCATTATAAAGTTTACCTCCGAGAATACCTTGATAAATCATACCAGCAAAAGTTATGTAACCTATGATCTGATGTGCTTTAAGCATTTTTTCTCTAACTATAAGTTCCTTTTCTCTATTCTCTATAGTAAGATTAGAGATACCAGTTTTTCTGAATAAACCCTTCTCACCCCATAAAATTCTTTGAGTAAAAATCATTTTTTCAGGAAGTAAAACAGGTTTTTCTATTTCAATTAAACTCTCAAACTCATCAAAAAAATCTTGGGTGAATGAATTAGATACATTAATAACAAGAAAAAATACAAGAAATAAATATTTTTTCTTTTTCTTTTTCACCTATGATGTAGTTACATTTAAAGTATCTCCAGAGAGAGAGGCAGTATATCTTTTAAGACCACCAGAAGTTGAACCAGAATTACACTCTCTAACATTATTGCCATCAATTGAAAAATTATTACCGTGGGTGTTACATTTGAATTGCTCATTACTGTAGGACCAAGCATCTCGTGACCCATTGTGAGGACAACAATTATCAAATGCTCTGAATTCAGAATTAGAAATTTTTAAAACCAACATGCCAATTGATGTTAAATTTACAAAGTCTCCTGGATTAATTAAAGAATTAAAAGTTGAATTTGTTAGATCTAATGTAACAGAATTACCACTAACAACTATACCGTTATCAGTCTGTGGGGTTCCTCCTTGAGAACTATTTCCGTATGTCTGTGAAGTTGAAGTGTTAGAACTAGAATTAGAACTATAAGAACCCCCATCATCAGACTTTGAGCATGCCTGAATGTATGAAAGCCCAAAAAAGGCAAAAGTGACAGTCGGACATGTATTTTGTAAAAATTTTCTTCTTTCCATAATTAAATTTTGACTAAACTAATATGATTATTTAATTTAAATAGAAATATGATTATTTTTAATATTCTTTTAACTATAAACATATTATGGATTTCAAAAAGTTTCATGTAAATAATGATATAAGAGAGGCTGAAACTCTACCTAAAAGGTTCTATAAAGATAAAGGCATCTATGAGGAGGTAAAAGAAAAAATTTTTGTTAAATCATGGCAGTTTATTGGTCACAAAAACATCCTGCCTGTAAATATTAATCTTTACCCTTTTAATTTTTTAGATAACTACATTAACGAACCTCTTCTATTAGTTAGAGATGGTAATGAAAATTTAAGATGCCTATCTAATGTATGTACTCATAGAGCAAATATTATAATTGATAATCCATGTGAGGCAAAAAGTATTAGATGTGGTTATCATGGTAGAAAATTTAATCTTGAAGGAGTATTTAAGTCTATGCCAGATTTTGAAGAAACAAAAAATTTCCCTAGAGATTGTGAAAATCTTAAATCTTTTAAAGTATCCAACATTGGCCCCTTTTTATTTACAAGTTTAGAACCAGGATTTGAGATACAACCCATTTTCAATGAAATTTCAAATCGAATGTCTTTTTTTAAATTTGACTCATTAGTTGAAAGACCTGATCTTTCAGTCGATCATCTAGTAAATGCCAATTGGGCAATTTATTGTGAAAATTATCTTGATCCTTTTCACATTCCATTTGTACATAAAGATTTAACAAAAGTTCTGGATATAGACAAATATAGTATGGAAATTTATGAAAATTATAATCTTCAAATTGGATATGCTTCAGATGGTGAGGAGTTTTTTAAAATAAATGAGGATCATCCCGATTATGGTAATAAAATAAGTGCTTATTATTATTGGATATATCCTAATATCATGCTTAATTTTTACCCCTGGGGACTATCTATTAATGTAGTAACTCCTTTGGAAATAAATAGAACAAAGGTATCCTTCATTCAATTTATGTTAGATGAAACTAAATATGACTCAGGTGCAGGTGGGTTAATTGATAAAGTTGAGAGAGAAGATGAATATGTTGTAGAGCAAGTTAGTAAAGGATTGGAGTCAAGATATTATAATACTGGAAGATTTTCACCAACAAAAGAAGTAACTATTCATCATTTCCATAAGTTAATTTCAGACTCTCTCAGTAAATAGGTTATTCTAAGAGTTATTCTTTAATATTGAAGATATAATTTTTTCAGAGTGGTCTCGAGAATTTTCAATGAACCATTTATTTGTTTTTAGCCCACCACAAATTACTCCTGCTATAAAAACTCCACCAACATTCGTTTCCATTGTTCTTTCATTAAATATTGGTGTTTTGAATTCATCATTATTTATTTTAACTCCTAGTTTTTTTAGGATATTATAGTTTGGTTGATACCCGGTCATAGCTAGAACAAAGTCATTCTCTATTTCCTTTTGACCATTAGATGATTTAATAATTATAGTCTTTTCTTTAATTTCAATTAATTCCGATTCATAGTGTGCTATAATCTCTCCACTTTCAATTCTATTAATAATATCGGGCTTTACCCAATATTTTATATTCTTTCCAATTTCTTTTTCTCGAATAATCATAGTAACACTTTTAGCTCCTTTTCTATATGTATCTAAAGCAACATCAACCGCTGAATTTCCTGCTCCAACTATTGCAATATTCATTTTATAATAAGGATGGGATTCATTATAGTAATGCAAGACTTTATCAAGTTCTTCTCCAGGGATATTTAATAAATATGGTATATCATAAAATCCAGTACATATTACAATTCTTTTCGATTTGATTATTCCATTTTGAGTGTTTAACTCAAAATATGATTTTTTATTTTTTATATCCAAAACTTCATTATAGAGATCAAGATTCAAGCTCCAGGAGTCACAAACTCTCCTGTAATACTCTAATGCTTCAGTTCTTGTTGGTTTAACGTTATGGGAGATAAATGGGATATCTCCAATTTCGAGTTTGTCTGAGGTAGAAAAAAAGGTTGTATTAACAGGATAGTTAAATATTGAGTTAACCAGCATCCCCTTGTCAATTATTAAATAATCTAAATCATTTTTTTTTGCCTCAATACCACATGCAAGTCCAATTGGTCCAGCTCCTATAATTAATAAGTCTTTCATAATAAAAGTATTGTCAAATTTATTTAATTTTGTTTACTAATTTTAACTTATAACATTGAAAAATTTAGTTATTATTGGTCACCCAGATCAAAACTCATTTTGTCATAACGGAATCTTTGGTAAAATAAAAAAAATTTTAAACGATCACCCTAATCAAGAAATAAAGACAATTGATCTTTACAAAGATAAGCTTCATAGGGACAAAAAAGATTTAATTAATAATTATAAAAAACTTGTTACATGGTCTGATAGAATTTATTTCATCTCTCCAGTTTGGTGGTTTAGACTTACACCAAAAATGGAAACATTTTTTGATGAAGTATTTACTCCTGGATTTGCATATGAGTTTGTTAATATAACTAAAACATATGCATATCCGAGATCTTTTTTAAAAAAGAAAAAAATAAGATGTTATCTAACTCATGGCGCTCCTTCCCTACCAGTAAAAACAATATATTTAAACTCAGTTAAACTTAGACTAGTACTTGGTGTATTCACTTTTGTATTTGGATGGGGAGGTAATTGGAGTAACACTAAACAATTTTGGTCAGTTCCATTCGTATCAGAAAAGAAAAGACTTAAATATCTTAGAGTAGTCGAAAGAGATTTAATAAGAGATTGTAGATAATGATCCGTGAAGCCAAAATTAGCATTGATAAAAAAGAAAGGTATTCATTAAAAAGAGAGTGGGATAAATCGAAAAACAAAATTCTTTATATAATGCTTAATCCGTCTTTAGCTGATGATAATAATGATGATCCAACAATAAGGCGACTAATTAACTTTTCCAAAAAATTCAATTATGGAGGATTCTTAGTAGGAAATATTTATTCTACAATTTCACCTAATCCAAAAGAAGTTGATAAATCTGATGGAATTTCAGATAGAAATCTAGTTGAACTTTTAAAATTGATAAATCAAGTTGAGGAAATAGTATATGCATGGGGAAATAATGCATATGAACCAGAATTTTTAAAAGACTTAGTCTCCAACCCAAAATGTTTTGGCAAAAATTTAAATGGTTCACCTAAGCACCCCCTTTATCTGCCAAAAAATATCCAGCTAATTTCATACAGATAATCAAGTTAAACTAGAATTAAAGATTTACTTCTGAATAAATTTTATCATCTCATTTGCAATTATTTTATTGCCTTGTTCATTGAGATGTACACCATCATAAGTTAAAACTCCTGATGAATTATTATTTGGATTATTTACAGAAATATAATCCATAAAAATCTTCCTAAGATCAAGAAATTCAGTTGAATATTCATTTGAAAGCTTTTCTACAACTTCAGAAAATAAATCAAGATCTCTATTCATATTATCCATTGTTTCAACATCTTTAAATTTATTACCAAGTTCAAAATCTCCCGTATTCTCACCAATTACTGTTGGTGTACAAAGAACTATTCTAGATCCCGATGAACTTATATCCGATATAATTTCCCTTAATCCTTTCTCATAAATATCTATATCAGATCCAGTTCCAAAATCATACTTATGCCATACATCATTTATTCCTATATATATAAATACTAAGTCAGGATTTAAATCAAGGACATCTGTTTCATACCTAACTAGAAGATCTGAAATTTTATTCCCGCTTATACCTTTTCCAACTAATTCAAAGTCTGATTGGTTTAAATTATTTTTTAATAAACTAATGAAGCCTATATCAAGGTCTGCTCCTTGTTGAGTTATTGAATCACCTAAAAAAATAACTTTAGTTTTTTTTGGACCCATATTATTACAACTAAGAGTTAAAAACAAACAAGCTAAAAATAAAATTTTTCTCACAATTAAAGTTCTCTAATTTTTATATTTCTATACCTAACATCCCAACCATGATCTTGAAGCCCAATTTTTCCAGTTTTAAATTTTCCAAAAAAAGGAGCATAAGTGAAGTATGGATGATCAGGTACTAAACCCTTGTAGTACTCATCAGCACTAAATTTTGATCTTGTAACCAATTCATCCCATTCTGGTCCGTATAAGGGGAATGAGTATACAAATTCTCCATTAAAAGTTATTGAGCCTTCATTATTATTGTGATCAACTTTTAGAATTAGATGATTCCATTCTCCATAAGGATTATACTTAATTTTTTCAATAGGCTTCATGTCATATAGTGCAGGTGCTAGGTGATACTCAGTATTTGGACAACAAAAATTTTCATTATCTAAAACTTGAATTTCAGGACCTGTTTTCCATGGTGCATCAACCTCCGGAATCTCGTTAACTTTAAAAAAAATCCCGCTATTACCTCCTTTTGGAATTTTCCACTCTAATGATAATTCAAAGTTTGTAAAGGACTTATCAGTAACAATATCATTTCCTAGGCTCTCATTATCGTTGTTCGATCTTAGGACCATCTCCCCATTTTCAATGTACCATGCATCACTCATTTTAGCCTTATTATATTGATGCCATCCATCAAAAGTCTTACCATCAAAAAGATAGGTCCACTCTGTATTTTGAGAGAATCCAATAGATGTTACTAAAAAAAATAGTATAAATTTTGCTTGCATCTCTTCAAGTTAGTAAATTTTATTTACTGTGATTCTTTATTTAAGTTTTATAAATTTCTAATTATTTGTTTCGAGCACATGTAACCTGGAGTTCCAGCAACACTTCCGCAGGGAAAACTACCTGCGCCGCAGTAAAAAATATTTTCATAATCATAATAGGAGTAAAAATTATCTTTATTATCACTAAACGTTCTTTTGTGATAATTCTGATCTCCTGTTAAGGTACTATGATCAATATTACCCTTTGGGAATAAAAAAGTTTCATTTAAATCCTTTGGAGTAAGAAATTTTGAATAGACTAAATCTTCAGGATTTTCAATGTGAGGAATAACAGTTGAAATGATTTTTTCTTTGATATCATTTAAATTTTTAGCTTCTTTATTATAGCTAAAGTTCTTTGTGAAAAATATCAATTTATCAAAATCCTCTTTGTTATTCATTTTTCTTTGAGCACTCCCTTCTGGATAAACTTGAATAAATCCTGGAAAATAATTATCTAAATCTTTGAGAGCATTTTGACTTGCATCTTCAAAACTATTTAAGGAATCGACAGAGAAAATAAATCTAAATGAATCAGAATAATTATTTGAATCTTTCCATCGAACAGGATTCTTAAAAAAAGCAGTTACTTTTCCACTTGTTCCTATCAAATCTAAATCAATATTATTACTAAAATCATTTATAAGTTTGGATGGAGTAACTGGATCAGTCGCAAATATTAGATGATCATAATTTAACTTGTAGTCTTTATTTATTTTAGAAAAAGAGACAGAATTACTCTTATTATCAACTTCTTGAATCTCTGAATCTAAATAAAATTTAACGCCAAGCCTTCTATTTATTTCAGTCAAATTTTCAGTTATTTTCCAAATACCTGTTTTAACAAACCCCCAGTATCCGTCAAATATTGATCCAGAATCCATCAAAGGTATTGTAAATGCTGTACCAGGATCATAAATTGATGCAGGTCCACTTTCAATTACTGTCATACCCATATATAATTTGGTTTTCTCAGAAGAAAAATAATGATCAAGAAGATTTTTAGCAGAACCTGTTATCCATAGACTTGTTAAGTCTTTTCCTAAGTGATCATTTGCAATATCAACTGAGGGACTAGTTGCATTTCTATATAATTTTTGTATAAATTTTACAACTTTGTTTTCATCATTTCTGAATTCATTAACCCTTCCTTTCTCACCCCATTTTTCATATAGCTCCTTTTCAAGTTTGACATAATCTTGGTAAATTTTAGTAGAAGTCTCTTCATCGTTGAAATAAACAAGCTTTGGTGTTTTTGGATAGTATCCCTCAATCTTATCACTTAATCCAGTTTCTTGGAAAATAAAATCTGGCATCATTCCAAGTACAGTAGCACCGTATGCGAAGTCAATATTTTTATTCTCAATTATAGTACTATCCTTTACACATGCACCCCCTGTAGTTGGTTTTTTTTCTATAACACTAACATTAAACCCATGCTTAACTAAATAGTTAGCAGCTACTAGCCCATTTATTCCTGAACCAACAATAATTACTTCTTTCATATATATAAACTAAGATATTAATATTTAATTTGTATAAAATCAAAAAGGAGATCAATTGATCTCCTTTTTATAATGAAAATAATAGAAAATATTATCTCATTGAAAAGTCTCCATATGCTCCAGTACCATGTTCAGATAAATCTAAACCTTTTATCTCTTCATCCTCTGAAACTCTTAAGCCCATAATTGATTTTACAATTAGTGCAATAATAAGTGTTGAGATTACACAAAATGCACCGACTATTCCTGTACTTGCAAGTTGAACCATGAACTGATCAAAACCTGCAGAGGCACCAAATAAACCAACAGCAACTGTACCCCAAATTCCAGCAAATAAATGAACAGGAATAGCTCCTACAGGATCATCTAGTTTACATTTATCAAGCAAGGCAACTCCAAGTACAACAACAATTCCACCAACTGCTCCTATAGCTATGGCTTCAGTTGGACCCATTTGGTCAGCACCGGCAGTTATTCCTACTAGACCTCCTAAAACACCGTTCATAAACATTGTTATGTCAAGGTTTTTATAAAGTAATCCTGAGAAGATTGCAGCTCCAAGTCCACCTGCTGCTGCTGCTAAACAAGTTGTAACTAAAACTAATGAAGTATTAGCAGGGTCAGCTGATAAAACCGATCCTCCATTAAATCCAAACCATCCCAGCCAAAGGATTAAAACACCTGCAGCTGATAAAGGAATATTAGAGCCCGGAATAGCTAATGGCTTTCCATTAGTATCAAATTTACCTTTCCTTGCACCCAATAAATAAATTATAACTAAAGCTCCCCATCCTCCAACTGAATGAACCAGCGTTGATCCAGCAAAGTCGTAAAACCCTACATCATCTGTGAGGGTCGATAGAAAACCTGTTCCCCACTGCCAAGATCCAACAATTGGATATACGATTGTTACGTAAAGTAAAACAATTAGCATAAATGAATTTATCTTTATTCTTTCTGCTACTGCACCAGAAATAATTGTTCCAGCTGTAGCTGCAAACATTCCTTGGAAAAGGAAGTCAGTCCAGTAAGTATACCCTTCGTTATACGCTAGATCAGCAGCAACAGCTGCATCAAGTCCTGGTCCAGCAAAACCGAGTATTCCATTACCTATTATATTAAAATCTCCTGGATACATCAAGTTGAATCCAATTAAACAATAGGTTATTAGCCCCATTGTTATTATAAAGAAGTTTTTAAATAATATATTAATTGTATTCTTCTGTCTTGTAAGACCAATTTCCAAAAATGAAAATCCAAGGTGCATAAAGAATACTAATGCTGCACATAGCATCATCCAAACATTATTAGTTGTTAGTAATTCCATAATTATTAATTAAATGATTTATTTCCTTTCTCTCCTGTTCTAATTCTATAGGCTTCTTCACATGGTAAAATAAATATCTTACCGTCACCTACATTCCCTGTAGCACCTGATTTAATTATAGCATCTACAGTTGCATCAACAAAAGAATCTGACACGACTATCGAAAGGTATCTTCTTTGAATGTCTTGAGTGCTATAGGTAATACCTCTATAGACCTGACCAATCTTTTCATTTCCAACACCAGTGACATCCCAATAGCTAAAGAAGTATACCTCAGCATCATGTAAGGCACTTACTACTTCGTCAAATTTTGATTTTCTTATAATTGCTTCAATTTTTTTCATCTTGTTTTAATTAAAAACTAATTCCAAAAACTAAAAATGCTGTATCAGCCTCAGGATTTATTATAAAAGACCCAAATACTGGTAAGGCAAAAGAATCTGATATTTGTATTTCTCTAGAACCACTAAAGGACATATTTACAATACCATTTCCTCCGTTTGCATACCATGCCTCACCTTGATCTTCTCCATAACCTATTGCAACATCAACAGGTCCTGCAGCAAATCCAAGTTCAATATACAGTGCTTCAAGATCAGTAAAATAACCTGCTAACAAATCAATCCCCAAAATGGATGTAGATCCACTTATTTCGGTATAATCACCGTCAAAGAATGATTCACCATCAGAATAAACTCCTCCATCACCAGGAAAAGTATAATTTGTAAGAGTTAATGCAAGCGGACCAAAATCATAGCTTAAGTATGCATCTAATTCATTTCCGCCACCATTAGCTGTTGTTGGGAAACTTCCCCAAAGCCCAGCTTCAAAATTTTCATAATCAAGAGTCATATAAGGTTGAATGTGAGCTCCTGATCCAAATTGAGTTCCTCTCCAAACATAAGAACTAACTAGGTCTGCACCAAAATCTTGTGAATAAGAAATATTCGTAGATAAAAATGCCATCAATGAGAAGACCCCAATCTTTAATGTTCGAGATAATTTAATTTCTATTTGTTTCATAATATAATTGTTTGATTAAACTATCAAGTTATATTATTGAGGGAGTAAAAAAATTATCGGGTGTAAGAATTATTTTATTTTTATCAATATGATATTTTAAAACTAGATTTTTTTAAAATAAATAAATTTAAACACGACTTTTTTAGGATATTTTAAATTTTAAACTATTTATTGAATTTAATCTCAAATAGAATTTCATTCCTTCGATTGTAAAATTTTGTTGGGGCGTCATACGACAAAATATAAAAGCCACTAATTATTTCAAGACCATTTTTGGTTAGAATTGACTCAAGTTCATTTTTGTGCTTCATAACTTTACCCTGGTTGGAATAGCCTGAATATCTAATGGCAGCAAAGTACTTAGGATCAGATATGTAAGTATTAAGTTCACTATTAATTGGTGCAGGTATATCTTGGGATAAGTACTTACTTGGAAGTACAAACTCCATAGTTTTATTATCATCATATATGTATACGGGTGTGGTCATAGCAATCTTTTCACTTCCTGAATTATTCCCTGAAATATATCTAAATAGTTTTCCAAAATTATTGTTTCTGTTAACTCCAGATGAGACTTTTATCATGGCGGCACTGGGATAAAATCTAATTTCAGCATTACCAATTTGATCAACTACCTGATATTCCTGAGTCTCATATTTTTGTGACATAACTGTAGATGAGTTTAAAAGAGTTATACAAATTAAATAAGTAAAACTTAAAAGTGTATTTTTCATATTTCAAATATATTTGGCTTTCTATATAATTAGAATGTAAAAATATTGTTTAGGATATAATTAACATCTCAAAAACTATTTGCAACAAAATCTTCTTTCAAAATAATTTTCAAATACTTTATAAATAATTTACAGTTTGATTTGTTAAATATCATTGGAGGTTTAATTTTAATAACATTATTAAATGGTCCATCAACACTTGAAAGTATCCCAAAGTCCTTTAATCTATTTACTATATATTTTGTCTCCTTGCTTAATGGGTTTTTTTCTGAATTAAGGAATTCTATTCCTAAAAATAAACCTTCCCCTCTGACATCAGCAATAACTTTATTATCTCTAGATAATTTTATTAATTCATTTTTAAAATAATTGCCAACAAGTTTAGCATTTTTTTGAAGCTTCTTCCTCTTAACTGTTTTTATGACTTGCAGTGCAATTGAACATGAAACTGGGTTTCCTCCAAAAGTGTTAAAGAATTCCATTCCATTGGCAAAACTTTCTGCAATTTCTTTTTTACAAATAACTGCCCCAATTGGGTGTCCATTTCCAATGGGTTTGCCTATAGTTATAATATCAGGTATAACATTATGAGCTTGAAAGCCCCAAAATGATTTACCAACTCTTCCACATCCAACTTGAACTTCATCAGATATACATATACCTCCGTTGCGTCTAATCTCATTATATGCCTTTTTTAAAAAACCTTTTGGTAATTCAACTTGTCCTCCACAACTTATTATCGGTTCAATAATGAATCCACCAAGGACTCTTTTGTCTTGTTTTATTTTTTTAATCTGTTTTTTGATTTCACTTACATATTGATCATCTGTTTTATTCCCCTTATATTTCCCATTAAAATTATTTGGAATAGGTATTACATATGTATTTTCAGGAGCTCCATTTCCTCCTTTTCCATCAAATTTATATGATGAAATATCAACACAAACATTAGTATTTCCATGATAACCATGCTGAGATACAATTATGTTGTTACTACCTGAGTGAGCTTTCATCATTCTTATTGCTAATTCATTAGCCTCACTCCCCGAGTTAACATAATGTACTACACTTAATTCTTTTGGAACAGTGCTTAGAAGTTCTTTTGTAAGTGCATTTATACTTTCATGTAAATATCTAGAGTTAGTATTGAGTAATGACATTTGATTTTTACCTTCACTTACTACATCTTCATTTTCATGTCCTACATGAGCTACATTATTTACAGTATCTAAATATTTTCTCCCTTTGTGATCAATTAGATAAACACCCTCCCCGCGAACTATCCTTAATGGTTCATCATAGTGAAGTTTAAGACTTTTACCGATATGTTTTTTTCGATAATTAATTATTTCAGTATTAGTTTGATTATTACTTGCAGATAATACTTTTTGCTTAAAAAGTATATTAGGATTTGGACAAATATCTTTCCAAACATTTTCTTGATTTGAATAGCAGACTCCAGGAAAATCAACTTTAAAGTCTAACATAGTATGCATAATTTGAAAATGAAGATGAGGTGCCCAATTTCCATTTTCTGGGTAATTTGCAACTTCGGCAATTACTTTGCCCCTTTTGACTTTCGATCCAATTTTGTTTTTCAATACACTGTCAACTGTATTATGACCATATAGAGAAAAAAACTCAAAGTCCTCAATCTTGTGCTTAATAATAACTAGTCCACCATATTCCTTATTTCCTTTATCATTGAATGCAGCTATAATTTCACCATCGAAAATACTAGATACTTTTGTTCCTGGAGGAACCCAAAAATCTAATCCTAAATGTATAGTTCTGTTCTCCTCTCCATTTTCACCATTTTTTTCATATGAATTTGAAGTATAAATTGATCTTGGTTCAAGATAACCTCCTGAGATAATAAAATCTGGAACTTTTTTTTGCAGCTGATCAATCTTAAACTGAAAAACATCCAAGTCTTCAATTTCACTTTTATTGCCAAGCCATTTACTACCAACACTCAGGTCAAGATTATAAAATTTTGATTTATTTATTTCAGGTAACAAATCTTTTATAGAAAAATTAGTTTTTTTTGCCCAGTTAATTAATTTTTTTTTATTTGGGTGGGCATCAATTGAACATGCTTTCCTGAAAGAATAATAAGCAAACTCTGAGTTGACTTCGCTCCATTTATAGATTAGATTCCATGCTGATTTTTCACTAACAAAAAGATACTTGTTATTAGGCTCCTTATTTCTATTAATGGATGATATAGTAACTGAAATAACTAGTCTCATAGCAATTAAATTATAAAGAAGCTTTAGTTCTTCATCTTTGATTTTTCTATTTTCGTTGTAGCCTTTTACTATATCTATACATCCTAATAGTGGATCATTATGATTCATAATTCCATACGAACATGTAATTGCTAAATCATTAATAGTTTGTGAATATACAGAGTCGCCAAAATCAATTATTGATTTAACTTCAGGATTTAAAAAATCATGAGTAACAATAATATTGTTATCATTTATATCATTATGGATAACAGATTTTTCAAGCTTTTCATATAATAATAAATTGTTTTTAAAATCTTGAATAAATTTCTTTAAGACTTGAGCTTTTTTCGAGTCAAATGTATCCAGATGATTTTCTACCCATAATGATTTTGAAATATCCCATTTAATAGTTCTGTGAGCATAGGGGTGATCAAAGTCTTTCATTGATTCTGTTAATTGAGAACTTAAAAAACCTAATTCATATCTTAATGATTTTTTAATTGGATTTGTTGAACTCCATAATCTCCCCTCTATCCAACTCATTAATCTTACAGATCTATTTTCTCCATTTATATCTTGAAAGTTTGATGACTTTTTATTGTTTATAGTGTAAATAATTTTAGGTATCTCAATTTTGGAACTTTTATTAAGGTACTCTAATAGATCAATTTGATAATCAATGTATTCTTGCTCATAATTTGGCCTTGATACTTTTAATAAATATTTTTTTGATTTATTAGAAATAATTTTAAAGTTAAAATCAATCTCTCCATTAAGTGATGTAATTTCTCCTTCTAAATTATATGTGGACTTTAAAATTTTTTTTACTTCTTTTATTGATATTTTAGTTTTATCAAAGCTCATTATACGAGAGAAAAATATTTCGTAAATTAATCAAATGGAATGGTATTTAAAAGTAATCAATTCTTATTTTGATTTTAATGGCAGATCAAGAAGAATGGAGTATTGGATGTTTATACTTATAAACTCTATTATTTCAGTTTTTTGTATTCTTTTGGACAATATGCTTGGTACAGTTTGGTCAATTGGGTATGGCCCTATATATATTGGATATGGCCTAGCAGTCTTTGTTCCTGGTTTAGCAGTCGCAATAAGAAGACTTCATGATATTGGTAAATCAGGTTGGTATTATCTTCTTGTCATAATTCCAATTATTGGTCCAATTTGGTTAATTATTCTTCTTGTTACTGAAGGCGAGCAAGGTGATAACAAATACGGTCCAAATCCTAAGAATGATAATTTTGAGAATAGAGATTTTTAAATAAAATAATTAAGGAGCTGGATTTGGAATCTCTTCATTTACTTTATTAATCTCAGAAATAATATCATCTGATAACTTAATATTTATACTATTTATATTTTCCTTTAACTGGTCCATTGATGTAGCTCCAATTATATTACTAGTTACAAATGGTCTATCATTTACAAAAGCAAGTGACATCTCAGCTAATGTCATATTATATTTTTGTGAAATTTGATAATACATATCAACTGCTTTTATACAATTATCATTACTAAATCTTGATAGATTCGGGAATAACTTAAGTCTACTGTTGTCTGGTATTTTACCATTTCTGTACTTACCGGATAATACTCCAAATCCAAGCGGAGAATATGCTAATAAACCAGTTTCTTCTCTTTTGCAAACTTCTGCATTGCCAATTTCAAAAAGTCTATTCAAAAGAGAATAAGGGTTTTGAATTGTTATCATTTTTGGGAGTCCAATTTTTGAATATTCTATAAACTTCATAAAACCCCAAGGATTTTCGTTTGATAATCCAATATGTCTAATTTTTCCTTGATTAACTATTTTTTTGAGCTTCTCTAAAATCTCTTGAAAATTATCTTCCCATCCATCATCAACATAGTTAAAACCTCTTTTTCCAAAAAAATTTGTCATTCTCTCTGGCCAATGAAGCTGATATAAATCTATATAATCAGTTTTAAGTCTCTCTAAACTTCCATTAACAGCATCTTCAATAGAACTTCCTTTAAATCCTGTCTTTCTAATATGTGCTGTGTAATCTCCGGGGCCAGCAATTTTTGTAGCTAAAATTATTTTTTCTCTATTATTCCTAGAGGAGAACCAGTTGCCAATTATGCGTTCTGTATCTGCGTATCTGTCTGGAGTTGCAGGAACTGGATATAATTCAGCAGTATCAAAAAAGTTTACACCATGATCTAAGCTATAATCCATTTGCTCATACGCTTCTGAATCAGAATTTTGTCTACCCCATGTCATTGTTCCTAGACAAATTTTACTTACATCAATGTTTGTACCAGGTAGCTTGTTGTATTCCATTATTAGTGTTCAAAAGTTGATTTAGATGAGAAGCTACAAAATATAAAATTTTGAATGGTTTTAAAAGGAGTTACATGATTAATATATTCGCATTCCTTCATAATGAGATTTCCAAAGCAAAATAACTTTTCAAGGGAATTTTTATCATATTGTCTTATATCTAGTCCACTACATTTTGAGGGCCCTAATTTTGAAAAAGTTCCTACAAGAAAGTTTCTTGCATAGGAGTTAACAATTTCAGTATATCTTTTGATTTGCTTTTTTTCGGTAAGAAAATGAAATAAGGCCCTGTCATGCCAAAACGAGTATTTAATTTTTGGATTAAAATCATTTATGTCAGTTATTATCCAATTTATCCTTTTAGAATTTTTACCAAGTCTTTCTTTCACTCTATTTATTGCATTCTCTGATATATCCAGAATTGAAATATTATTGAAGCCGTTCTCAATTAGATAGTCAACAAATCTACTTTCACCTCCACCAATATCAATAATTGGAGATGACTTATCTAAATTAAAACTATTAAAAAAATTTATTGAAGTATCTGGAACTTCTTGTGTCCATGATACTTCGTTAGGTTTTTTTTCAATATATATCTTTTCCCAATGATTCTTATTTGACATATTTTAAGTTACTATAGAATGATACGAAACTTGGTTAAAATTAAAAGAATATTTACCTTTTAAAATAAAATCTATGAAAAATATTTGCAAAATTTTTCTATTAGTTTTAATCTTCTCAAATTTTTCTATATCTCAAGAGGTAAAGGATTACGTTAAATACCAGGAACCAAGAAAAATATTATTTATAGGTAACAGTTATTTGTACTATGGAGATAGTCTTCATAATCATTTTAAACGAATGGCTGAAGAATATCTTGAGGATTATGATGGAAGTGCATCTGTGAAATCTGCAACTATTGGTGGAGCTAGATTAAAGCATCATGATGTTGAAAGATTGATAAAACCCAAAGCAATAAGTTCAATTGAAAAATTTGATTTGATAATTCTTCAAGGTGGAAGTTCTGAACCGTTGACTGAGAGGAATAGACAAGAGTTTACATTTTATGCAAAAAAACATATTGAATCAATTAGAAAAAATGATTCAAAAGCTGCATTATATATGACTCATGCTTATGTTAAGCCTCACAAAGATTTTAAACCTAATCAAATAAAACTTATATATGATATTTACACAAAAGTTGGTAAAGAAAATAACGTCCTTGTAATACCTGTTGGCTTAGCCTTTGATTATGCATACCGAGAAATTCCAGGAATAAAACTTCACAAAGACGATGGAACACATCCAAACCTTAAGGGAACATACCTCGCAGCATGTACTGTTTTTGCCTCTGTGTTTGAAAAATCTCCCATAGGCTTAGAATATGATTACTTTGGACTAATCAATGAGGAGGATAAAATAATACTTCAAAAGATTGCACATGAAGTGGCTTCAACTTTTTTTCAATCAAGTATTAATTAAGCATTTAAATTTACTTAATAATGGAAAACCTTAATCCTGCATTCAACTCAAGTCTTTTAAGAATCTCATCACCCATAGCTATTGAGGGAGTCAATATTCCATAAGAATTATTTAGGGAATCTTTTGCAAGACAAACGGCACTCTCGGCTAACATTTTAGAAGTTGAGCCGTATCCAGGGTCTTTGTCTCCAGTAACTTTAAATATTGAAGTAACTGATTGATCAAATACATAAAATCTAATATTAAAGTATCCAGATTCTCTTTCTTTTTTGTTTGGACCTTGGCCAGGTTTCGGTGAAAGAAAATTAAAAATACTTTTAAATACTGATCCTGGTTTTGCAGCTATAAAAATTAATGGTATAGATAGCAAGACTCCTCTCATTCTACCTATGACTCCATTTCCAGTCATTACAGCTTCGTTGTATCTAAAATTTCTTCCATAGGCATAATTTGATAGGGCATTAGACCTCCTCACAATCCTTGAATTAATTCCAGCCATCAAAAATGGAGCAATCCATTTCTTTATTCTATTATCAAAAATTACAGAGCCTAAATCTCTTTTGTCAGGCCCATTTTTTTCTCCTTCAGGATTTAGACCATACGGATTAATTAAATCCTTTCTAATTTCTTTATTTTTTGAGGCTTCAGTAATTATATTATTTATACTTGCATACGTACCCCCACTATATCCTCCTTTTGCCCCAGCAACTCTCATACTAATTTGTAAGTCTTTCTTTAAAATATTTTTATGAATAAAGTATACCCCCATATCTGATGGTATTGAATCAAACCCACAGCTATTCACAATTTTTACTTTATTTGACCTTGCTTTATTATGATAGAGATCTATCATTTTTCTAATCCACTGAGATTCTCCTGCTAGATCACAATAATCAGTACCTGATTCAATACATGACTTCACAATTAAGGTTCCGTATTTTGAATATGGACCTACAGTAGAACAGACAACTTTTGTTCTATTTGTAATTTTATTTAATGATACATAATCAAAACTATCTGCTATAAGAATTGGTATATTTGAATCCAGATAGCTATTTCTAATCGATGTTAGTTTGGATTTATCTCTTCCTGCTATTGCCCATTTTAAGTCTCTAGAATTATATTTTTGGAATAGATACTCTGCGACAAGTCTACCTGTAAATCCAGAAGCCCCCCAAACTATAATATCAAAATCTCTGTTTTCTATTGACATCTTCTATTAATTAAAATTAAATGAATAGTTACCCTTTAAAAAATAAATTTTAATAATTATGCAACGATTTCTCATTCTTATTCTAAAATATATTTAAGTGCATCTTTAGCCATTTCTGAGTGATCATGTCCAACACCTAAAACCTCAGGAGTTTTTATCCAGTTAAAATTTACATTAAGTAATTCTGCTTTTTTCTTTGAGGTTTCAAAAAAATATCTACCTCTGACTAATCTATTAAGTCCCTGTTGTTCGTCAACAATAATATTATGACGAAGAGAGGAGGAGTTAGGATTTGTATCTAATTCTCCTAAATGAACATATAATGTTTTTGAAAAAGCTGAAATTAGTTTAGAATTACTTAACTGACTTTCCAATAGTCCATAAGGGAATACTACACCTGATTCTGGAACCGTATACCACCCAGCATTAGAGCATACAGCGGTTTTTAATTTGCTTTCAGGCATATATAAAACAAAGCGATGTAAAAATTGGGCTCCCGCAGAATGTCCCCATGCATTATAAGATGTCTCGTTACTACTTGTTTCACTTTTTATAAAATCAAATAATTGATCTATTATTGAAAATGTCCATCTATCCGGAGAATTCAATGTATCTATGCTTGGATTATCACCGTCTTCAAAAATATTTGCTAGGTTATACATGTCTCCAGAGGGGAAATCAAGAGAATTGAACTCTGGCGCAAATACCATAAAACCATTATCGTTAGCCATCTCTATCCAATCATTCCTGTAGTCATCAGCATTTCGAGATCCTCCATGAAAAGAGAATAAGATTGGAAAATTTGTTAAATCACCCTGGGGTGTATGGTAATATACATTTATACTTTTATCACTTAAAGCTCCAGTTGGTTTGAATGTAAAAACTCCAGTTGTGCCTGGATTAATAGAAACAACTTGTGTAACGTTTTCAGCTACATTATTTTGCTCTAAGCTACTCTCAATAACATCATTTTTGCTTTCTGATGAGCAAGAAATAATTAACTGAAAAAAAATCAATAGGAATGGGAATTGTCTTAAAAACATATGTCTTTTATTTAGTTTTAATAAATTTATAAATTCTTATGAGGAAGTTAAAATCATATTTTATTGTTAGCTACATTTTTGGTTTCATCTTCTTTTTAATTCACAATTTTGACTTTGAATCATATATTATTTTTGACTCCTTTATATTAGTCTTAATTCTTAATATACCTTCTTTTTTAGTTGCGTGTTTTTTCTATTTATTAAGAAAAAATTTATTTTGGATTTTCTACACATTAATTTTCACAGTAATAATAAGCTTGTTCACTTTATGGTCACTAATTGAGATATATACTGGGGGTGATTGGGGGAAGATTTTATAATACTAATCAAGCGCTTTAATTCTAATATTTTTAAATTCAATTGGATGACCTTCAGATTGAAGAGATATATAGCCTTCTTTTAGCGGTTCTCCAATTTTATTAATGAAATTATCCGATAAGTATGTTCCACCATATCGAATATTTGAATATGACATAACAGTATCCTTTTCAATTATATGATGAACGATTGAATCTGAAAAAACAACAAACTCTACGCTCACCCAATCGTCAGTATGGATAGTTTTCGAGGTTGAGTTTACGCAGTGCTCTGTAGCTTGAAAACCATTTATATCAACCTCAGTTCCAGGAGAACACATATTTAAAGTTGGTCTTGAATTTTTTCCAGATCCTCCAAGAAATTGTCCTTCTATACTTACTGGGAATCCTTGATCTAGAAACATTTGACTTGGATGTTCAGAGTGTAGCATAACACCACTATTTTTGTAATTCCAAGCTTCATTTTCATTTTTAAATAAATTGACATGCTCACCATAAAATCTATAGTCAAGTTTTAAATGATAATTTTTAAACTTTTTATTCGTATAAAATAAGTGTCCAAACTTTTCATCAAATGAAGTATAATTATCATATGATACTTTAATAGATCCGTTTTTTACACTAAATGTGTTGCGATAATTGTTATTGAATTCAAAACCTGCAATTTTCATTTCCCAACCATCAAGATCTTTACCATTAAATAGATAAGTCCATTCAGAATTATTATCAGTATTGAGATAATTTGTAAACAATATACCAGCAGCAGCAAATAAAAATAGTACTATAAATTTTGTAAAAAAACTATAAGTAGTCATACCCCTAAATTATGTAAAGATTTTAAATTGTAATATTTCCTTCAGCAAGTTGGACCATAAAATAAACTTTTGCCAACATAACAACTAAGAAAATTACAAAAAGTATTTCAGGATAATATTCCTTTGGGATTTTTTTGACTTTAAACACGATACAAATGTATATTTAAGTTTTAAATCAAAAACCAAAATTTTTGTTAATTATACCTGATTTCGTTTAATTTAGCTACATATAAATAATTTTGCTACATGAATAGATATGGTCAAATTAGAGATCTTCTTCTAGGTGATTTAACAACCTCTATATTTATCTTTGGTGTAGTTGTTACTTTATTAGTTTTGATATCATTAATTTTATCAAATAAAGAAAAGATGGATTATGATAAAGATTACTATGATCGTCATGGTTCATTACCTAAATAACTTATTATGAAAAACTTTTTTACTTTAATTATTTTATTGACTTCACTAAGTCTTTACTCTCAAGCACACATTGGCGCGAGTGGATCTTACGATCTTGAAAACGAATATTCTAAACTAGGAGTAGGTATTAATTATATGTTAACCCCTAAAGTAACAATAGGAGGTGGACTAATGATAACACCGTTTGATGTTGATGATGATTACGAAATAATGTTAAATGTTAAATATAATCTTGGAAGATTTAATATTGCAGCTGGTTACATGTTCCACGAAATGCCAGATGATCATATGGGTATGAACATGGGGTCAATGCCAATGCACAGCTCAAGTGAAAATCATAATGAACCATACGTTGGAATAGAATATAAGTTATTTAAAAACAAAAAACTAAAGCTATTCTATAATCAGTCAGAATCAATGAAAACATTAGGTTTAATGATGCCAATATTTAATATTGGAAAAAAGCATATGCACCACAATATGGACCATTCTGATCATAATTAGATTTTAAGAAAACCATTTGTGTTTGCCAAATTGATTCCTAGGTACAGACTGTTCGTTTTCCAAATACCATTTGTATCCTTTTAAAACAGAATTCAAATATTTTTTTAATCCTGGATTAATAAAGAAAGTATGGATTAGAAAATAGCTGAATTTATTTCTATTGCTGAATACATGTGGATAAACAGTAATTTTTAGATTCGACTTTTTATCACCTGTAATTTTCCATATAACTTTAGATTTTCTTCCATTTTTTCTTCCAATGTTCAACTCATAACCCTTGCCATTATCCCATTTATAGAAATTTCTATAAAGTACAATCCCATTTAAATACTCTAATATATCTTCATGATTATCTTTATCCCATTTGATAACAGTATTTGATTTACAGAATGGATGAGTTTTGTTTAAGTTTCCTGGCTCTGAGATAATTCGCCAAACTTTTTTATTATCAAAATCTAAATTAATTGAACAGCTTACAGGTAAAATCATTTTAAATTATTTATTATAATAAGTTAAATTATTTACTGGAACAAGCCAAAGATTGTTTTCACTATCAAAAGTTCCATTTAATTCATTTTTAATTACTCTATCTATAATTCTTATTCCTTCATTTGCCATATTTTCAAAAGTGTCAATCCCATTATTTGGAAAATTTTGTCTTGTTCTATGAATATTAAATTTATTTGAAAAGTCTCTGTCAAAAGCTTCCTCAACTCCAGATTTTCCTATCATAAAACCAATTAACCCACCCCATGTTGAAGTTGGATTATCTGAATCCCAACCAGAAAGGGTACCAATTTTAATTGTTTCTTTTATATCTCCTTCTCCAAAAAATAAGCTAATAAGACTTGAAGCAAAGTTTATACCTGCTGCATAGCATCCATTACAATAAAGTTCCCTTGAAGTCATGTTATATCCATCTTGCTGTTCAACTTGATATCTATTATATATCGAATCTCTTGCACTTTCCCATTTGATGTTTGAGTCATACAGCTCTTTTACATAATCATACATTTTCGCTGGATATTGCAAATCATTAAGTGCTGCTCTAGACTTCTCAGCTAACCAAAAAATTTTCTCCTTAGTGTCATTTTCATAAATTGGTATAGATGCTAAAGAATGCATACGAATGTAAAACTCTGCAATTTCTTTTGCTTCATTTCTAGCAGTTGTGGAGATGGGAAGCTCCGCCATCTTCATACTTAACTCAGGCCTGGTAGGAGAGAATAATCCGAAAATTTCGGTTGTTAATTGGGCATCAATCATTTCAAAGTGTTCATTTAGAGAGGGATTACTTGTTTCAGGGGGAAAAATACCTTCAATCATTAAGTCAAATGCTCTTTGATTTGAAACCCAAAGAAAATTTTCTTCTTCTTTCTTAATATGCTTCAACCAACCAGCTCTAATTTGACTTGGAGAAAGAATTGAAGTTTCATAAAAATTTAAAAGATACTGATACATGTATTCTATGTCAGTATCATCATCTGCACCCCACAATTCACCTATATCTTTAAATACAAAATCAATTTTTATATTCGACTTGTCAATTGATTCATCTTCCCAAATACTTCTTTGATCTTTTTTACCCCAATCATTTCTTGTATAAAAATTTCCAGTTTTTATTTCCCCAATATTACCAACTTTATCCATCTCTGTTATTAGACCAGTCCAATTTGCAATTGATTGTCCAAGCCAGAATCCATATAATTGATTAGCATATTTTTCTCTAGAAATCTTAATAGTATTATAATCTTGTTTTGAATTTATTTCACAAGAAAATAGAGTAACAATAAATAGATAAATTAAAGTATTTCTTAGTATCATACAGTGATTAATCCAATTAGAATACAAGTGTATAATTATATAAAATTATAACGTCTATCATTATACAGAATATTCTTTTCATTTAATATCTTTGATTTCCAATTAACAAAATTATGAGAAAATTATTACTGCTTTTATTTTCAACGATATTTATATCATGTCAAACTTCAAGCTCAAAAAACTTATGGCCTATCATTGAGCCTTTACCCCTTAATAATGATATTGAAAAACAAATTGATGAAATCCTTCCAAAGCTTACTTTAGAGCAAAAAGTAGGTCAAGTTATTCAGGGTGATAGTGATTCTGTTACTCCTGAAGATGTTAAAAAATATAGACTTGGATCTGTTCTTAGCGGTGGTAACTCAGCCCCAGGACCCTTGCCTTATGCTGAAACAAAATCCTGGCTTGAAATGGCTGATAAATATTTTATGGCATCATTAAAAGATGATGATGTTGAAATAGCTATTCCAATTATTTGGGGAATTGACGCCGTACATGGTCATGCAAATTTAAAAGGTGCTATAATCTTTCCACATAATATTGGGTTGGGTGCTACTAATAATCCAGACCTTATTGAAAAAATAGCAGAAATTACCGCTTATGAATTAACTGTTTCTGGACATGATTGGACATTTGCTCCAACACTTGCTATTCCCAAGGATATAAGGTGGGGAAGAAGCTATGAAGGCTTTTCCGAAGATCCAAATATTGTAAAATCATATGGTGATAGGATTGTAATAGGTCTTCAAGGTCAGTTTGGCTCTGAAGAATTTATGGGTGATGGAAAAGTAATCTCGAGTGCTAAACATTTTTTAGCAGATGGAGCAACTGTAAATGGAGTAGACCAGGGTGATGCAATTATTAGTGAAAAAGAGTTAAGTGAGGTTCATGCCGCTGGATATTATAGTTCAATACCAGCAGGTGTTCAAACTGTAATGGCATCTTTCTCGAGTTGGAAGGGTAGAAAGCTTCATGGAGATAAAGAGCTTTTAACAGATATTTTAAAAGGTAAAATGGGATTTAATGGATTTATAGTTGGAGATTGGAATGGTCATGGACAAGTACCTGGATGTATCAATACAGATTGTCCTCAGTCCTTAAATGCAGGCTTGGATATGTATATGGCCCCAGATAGTTGGAAAGGATTGTATGAGAGTACTCTAAAGCATGTAAAAGATGGTACAATATCAATGGAAAGATTAGATGATGCAGTTAGAAGAATTCTTAGAGTAAAAATTGCTTCTGGTATTTTTGAAAAGGGTCTTCCAAGTTCTAGATTAAATGCAGGTGATGAATCTAAATTAGCTCTTCCTGAAAATAGAAAGATTGCAAGAAGTGCTGTTAGAGAATCTTTGGTGCTTTTAAAAAACAATAACCAAACTTTACCAATAGATCCATCAAAAAATATTCTGGTAATTGGAGATGGAGCTGAAAGAATTACAAAAGCAACTGGAGGTTGGACTCTTTCATGGCAAGGTAACAACCATTCAAATGATGAATTCCCTAATGCAACATCAATTTTAGATGGAATAGAAGAAATAGTTAATAATGCAGGCGGTAAGATGTTTTTTAGTGAAAGTGGTGATTTTAGCAATGAAGTTGATATTGTAGTAGCAGTTTATGGTGAAGATCCTTATGCAGAGTTTCAAGGTGATAGAGAAAATCTAGACTTTATCTCAAATGAATTTGATACTAACATTTTAAAAAATTATAGGAATCAAGGAATTCCAGTTGTTTCAGTATTTCTTTCAGGACGTCCAATGTGGACAAACCCAGAAATAAATAATTCTGATGCATTCATAGCAGCATGGCTGCCTGGAAGTGAAGGTGGAGGTATTGCAGATTTGTTATTTAGAGTAGATCCAACTTATGATTTTACTGGAAGACTATCTTTTAGTTGGCCCTCCAAAGCAATAGTTTCAGAAAGTAATGAAAAATTATTTGAATTAGGTTATGGGTTGAGTTATGATAATAACCTAACTGTAGACTTATTACCTGAAGACTCTGGAATTGAAAATTCTGGTCTTGCTTCAACTGGTCAATTTTATTCAAAAGGAGCTGCTGTTCCTCCATGGAAATTATGGTTAATTTCCGGAGATCTTGAAAAGCAAATTGCAAGTTTCCCAACATCTGTTGGAGGTTTAATAATAAGTAAAACAGATCATTTGGCTCAGGAAGATGCATTAAGAATTAATTGGACAACGGGAGAGGAAACAAGATATTCACCTTCAGATGATGGTGATTATTTTCGAATTTCTTCAGAACAACCAGATAATATGACTCGTCAATCTAATGGAGCAATGAAACTTGCATTCAATGCAAAATCATTTTCCGGTCCTGATGAAGTTATTAAAATTGGTCAATGTGATATTAAATTAGACTGTAATAAGACTCTAGAAATTGAAATCAATAGTGAATGGACTGAATATCTAATTAGTCTGAAAGATTTTGAGAATCTTGGTATTGATATGTCTAATATTATATCTTCAATACTTATCAAAGCAAACCCTGGAGTTGACATTGGAATAAGTAATATCCGTTTAGAATAATAAACTTTAAATTATTTTACTAGATTTTGCTAAATTTAGATATGAGAAAAATACTTTTTTTAGCAATATTCATTACAAGTTGTGGTAATGATATCTATTATTTAGATAGTTACAACTATAATCAGTCAGGAGAATCATCATACGAAACTAAACAGTTAGAATCCTTTGAATTAAAAGGAGCTTCAATTGAAGCATATGAATTCATAGCTAATGAAATAATATCAGCATATTCAAGATCTTTAGCCTTAGATAATAATTTAGGTGGAGTCGATAATGAAATAAAAGCATTAGAGTTTTTAAATCAAGCTATGTATAATTTTGAAATATACACTGTAAACAGAGAGCGAATGAAAATAAATGTCACTGATAAGGAGTTTGATAGAAAATCGGAAATAAGAGACAGTATTCTAAATAAATCTAGAATCAAAAAAGAAGCTGAAAATTTAATTAGTTCTCAATGAAAAAGTTTTTGGAAATGCGAAAAAATTGGATGAAAAAAAATCCCATCCTTACTGCTAGAATTGCATTTGTAAAAGGTGCTTTGTTTACTATTTTATTTTACGAGTTTATATTAAAGTGATTTATGAACTTTACTTTAATTGATTATACAGCATTTGCACTTTGGATTGTTATTAGTATTGCTATTTCATACATTTTAGTTAGAAAGTTTAAACTTTTTGGTGGAAATAAAAATGTTCAAAAAGCATTAACATGGGGATTAATTCTCGGGCATCTTCTTTATCTCCTTTGGAAATATTTATTTTTATTAATTGTTTAGACATCCATAACACATTTTATAATAATGATATTTATTAAGATAGATTTCATAAATTAGTTTGGATGAAAGTATGCGTCTATTGTTCTTCAAGTTCAAAAATCGATAAAATTTATTTTGAAGCTACAGAGAAATTAGCAAAAGAATTTGTTGAAGAAAACATTCAGGTTATATATGGTGGAGGTGGAAATGGACTCATGGGTCACTTAGCTGATATTATAATTGATAATGGTGGAAAAATTAAAGGTATTAGCCCAAAGTTTATGCAAGATATTGAGTGGACTCACAAGAGGCTTACTGATTTAGAGATTGTAACAACTATGCATGAGAGAAAAACAAAGTTCCTAGATAATATAGATGCCGTAGTTGCTTTACCTGGGGGTTGTGGAACTCTTGATGAATTGATTGAGGCTATTACATGGAAAAGACTAGGGATATTTACAAAACCAATTGTAATAGTAAATACAAATGGGTTTTACGATCCACTTATACAAATGCTCGAGAAACTTGTAGTTCATAAATTTATGGATAAGATGTTCTTAGAGATGTGGTCAATTGTTAATGATCCAAGTGAAGTTTTAATCACTATAAAAAATACAACTGACTGGAACAGGGATGCCTCAAATTTTGCAATAAATAAATAATCAAGGTCACATATGACTAGAAAAGAATTTGAAAATTATATTGCAAGTCAGAACCTATCTATTGAATCTCAAAAAGATCATTGGAAATTATATGACAAAATCAATGAACCAGGATCACCACTATCATTTAATCAGCGAGCTAATTTTCTTTTAGGAGAATTAAGAAAAATGAAAAAACCCTCCATAAAATGAAGGGCTAAACATTTAGGTTTCAGAGATTACTTTAACATTTACTGCATTTAAACCCTTTTTACCTTCTATTAATTCAAATTCTACTTTATCTCCTTCTGAAATTCTGTCTATTAGGCCAGAAACATGAACGAAATGTTCGGCATCTGAATCAATCTCCTTAATAAAACCAAATCCTTTAGTTTCATTAAAGAACTTTACAGTTCCTTGACTCATTAATTAAATTTGTGTAAATGTAAACTAATAAACTACTATTACCTACTTTTTCTTCATAACTATTAAAAAATTATTTGTTAAGTGAATACCTTTTGATTTAAGATACCCCTAATTTTTTATAGGTTTTTTTTATGATTAAATTTACAGATTATGTACTCAGACAATCAACGCAAACTAATTCTACAATTAAATAAAAAAAAGTTTCGTGAGTCAAATAAGCTATTTGTTGCTGAGGGAAAAAAGGTTGTTAGTGAACTCATAAGTGCTGACTGGTCATTTAGAATGTTATTTTCAACTGATGGCAACTTTCATAAAAAAGCAAAACTAATAAAGGAACAGGAGATGAAAAAAATTACACATTTCAAAACACCAAGTCCTGTTTTAGGTGTATTTGAATTACCTGTCGAAAAAAAAATATTAGCAGAACCACTTACAATTGCTGTTGATGGGGTTAAAGATCCTGGTAACTTGGGGACTATAATTAGACTTTGTGATTGGTTTGGACTCTCAGAACTGTTTTGCAGTTATGATACAGTAGATTGTTTCAATCCAAAAGTAATTCAAGCCTCTGCTGGATCAATTGTTAGGGTAAGGTGTCACTATTTTAAAGATTTGGCAGAATCTTTACAGTTATTAAAAAAACCAATAATTGGAGCTACAATGAAAGGTGAATCAGTCTACTCATCTAAACTAATTCAAAAAGCATCTTATGTTTTTGGGAGTGAAGCTCATGGTATTTCAAAATACCTAATAAATAAGTTAAATGATCAAATATCAATACCACAATTTAGTAGTGATATAATTAAACCAGAGAGTCTAAATGTAGCCTCAGCAACTGCAATTTTTCTTAGCGAATTAAAAAGAAATAATAACTAACTTCGTAAAGTATTAAAGATTTAAATATGGGAAGTAAATTTTTTGGAAATAAAAATGATAACCGCGAGACAAATGGAAAGAGACTATTTAAAGGAGGAAAGTCAAAATCAAAAAGTAAGGTTTCTTCAAATTCAAATGCAAAAACTAAAGTCCAGAACAAAGGTTTTGCTAACTCCGGGAGTTCAGGTGTTAGAAAAGTTGGTAGAGGAGGATAGCATTAATTCATCTTAGTTTTAAGTATGAAAAAGTTCTCGATTCTAACATTACTTATTTTATTTTCTTGCTCAAAAGAAAAAGAAGACCGGTCATGTGAATCATGTATTGATGACTCATTAATTGATAATACAATTGCCTGTATTGAAATATATGATCCCGTTTGTGGTTGTGATGGCAATACATACCCAAACTTATGTTATGCCACCTCATATAGTGGAGTTAAATCATACACAAATGGAGCTTGTAACTAGATTTTAATTTAAAACACACTCCCCTAAACATCCATTTTACTTAAAAAGTACTGTCACAGTACTGCCAATTAGTAAGATTTTATATATTGAACAATAATCTTAAATCAATTAAAATGAAAAAATTAATATTACTCTTATTTATAAGCATTTCATTTCTTTCTTGTTCTAACATCAGCGAAAGAGAGAAGAAAATAAACGCTACAGAAGAAATTGTGTTAAAGGTATACGATGCTCAACTCTCTGGTGATGTTGAAACGCTTAAATCTTTAGTTAGTGATGACTTTACTATGACTTTAACTGGAAAGCTTGATATATCCGGTACTTATGATTGGGATAGTTATATGGAATTCAGTAAATACTTTGGGTCATTGCTAATAGGAGAAGTAGGCGGTGAATTTACTGATATCATTTCTGGTGAAAATGCTGCAGTTGTCTTTTTAAATGGAAAGATGGAGGGTATTGGAGGTAAATATGAAAATGACTATGCACTTAGATATACTGTAAACTCTGAAGGTAAAGTATCAAACATAAAAGAATGGTTAAGCGATATTCTCCTTGCTACTCAATTATATGGTGAAGAGATTTCAGGACAGCATATAGACCCAGACAAGAGATTTAAATAGCTTGAATTTTTCTAAATTGTAGGTATGAAGAGACTGTTTATAGTTTTATTTTTAATTATTTCTTGTGAAAAAGGTAAAGAACTTGATGAGTTGACAGCAGATTATGTCTGTGTAGATAATAATTGTGATATTATATTCGGATTCAAAAATGAAGATGGCTCTAATCCTAATTCTCCAGAAAATAGTTCTTATATTCTACCTGATAATAATGGTTATTTTCATATAGAACTAAATTGGAATCAAAGATATTGGCCAAGGTTTATGATAGATGTCTATGCCAACAAAATTAACAAAGGGTGGCTTATCAATGATGAACCATTTGTATCTGCAAGATTTAGCAGCAATAAAAGCTGGATAATCGGGGACACATTAGTTTATGACGTACCTCTATACAGAGAATTTGGGGGATTATCCACTTCATCTGGTCAAATCTTACCTGACACATTAAGTACTGTCTATTTAACCCAGTTTGAAGGAATTGAAGTTAATGTTGTTCAGAATACTTCAATATATTTCAAAGATATCGGTGATTATCTTTTCAGCAGGAGATTAGTAGGTCCTTTTCCTCCATACTTTGTAGAAGATACTGTTACAATTGCCATGGAGATTCAGTGGGCAGAAAAAGTCTATAAAACCTATCAGGAGAAATTTATTATTCACGATATAAACAAAGATTGAATTCTAATAGCTTTTTAGTTTTAATTTATTCCTTAAATTCACCAATATTTATATAAATTTAACTCTGAATAACCTAAATATAATTATATGAACCTAATGCTAACAGCGAGTTGTAATGATGCAGATGATTTTAAAATAAATGGGTATGAAAATTTAAAATCTGAGTTTTCTGACTGGTGTGATTCTTCAAAATGTATTTTTTGTAAAATTGATAATCAAAATGTCTTAGAACTTTTTTTTGATGTAAACCCTGTTAAGCTCAAAGAATGGTTAGCTAAACCATCCACTCAGCAAATCTTTAAAGAACATAATTTTGTTCCAACAAGATATTCATTTGAACCTTTATCAATGTAATTTTCTAAACTGCAGTATTGAAAGTGAGTCCTCACCTCTTAATAGAAACAAATCAAATAAACTAAAACCAATTTAACAATAAATGAAAATAAGAGATGGGGACTCTAATTAAACTAATTCAATACAACAAATTTAAGCTTATTTAGTATGTTATTTTTTAAAGGAAAAGTTAAATAGGTTAAGAAAATAGCTTGAATTTTTCTAAACAGATAACTACAACCCCTAAACATCCATTTTACGTAAAAAATACTGTCACAGCACTGCCAATTAGTAGCATTTTTGAGCTATTTTTTGTAAATTAATTTAGTCGAACACGGAGTAAAGAAAAAACCCTCCAGTAGGTGAAGGGTTATATAATTTGTGTAATGTAGCGGTTAGCTTGCTCCCCCTCTTGGACTCGAACCAAGGACCCTCTGATTAACAGTCAGATGCTCTAACCAACTGAGCTAAGGAGGAATAGTCGGCAAATATAATATTTTTTAACATTTTTATTTAATGTTAATTGTTATATTTGACACGGTGAGAAATTTTTTTAGTTATGTTCTTTTAATTTCTTTACTGTCTCCAACAGCAGTTGAAGTTTTTCATGCTATTCATGACTCTCACGAAATCACCTTAGAAGAAAATTTAAATTTAAACAAACATGTGTTTGATTGCCAAATTAATTTGGTCTCTTATCAAGATGACGATGTTAATTTCTTTTCAAATTACTCATATCAGCTCAAAATTTATCAAAATTCTTCTAGTAAATACTTCAAAGTTTCCGAGATAAATTTAAATAATATCTCGAGTACCTATTTTAAAAGAGGTCCACCAAATAGGTCCTAGTACATGTTAATATTTTAATTTCTGGATCATTAGTTGATCTCAAGAATTATTATAATATAAATTACCTAACTAAATTAAGTATTTAGGCAATCTATAAGCTTTGAATAAAGCAAAGAAAAACAATTAAATAATTTAAAAAATAAAAAATGAATCAAATAAAAATATATGGATTTCTAGCTGCTATGCTAATGATCCTTCAGACTTCTTACTCTCAGATGGGCAACAATACTGTTGAACTTGATGAAGTCATTTTGTCTCTTCCATTCAGTCAAGTTGAAGCTAAGTCTGTAATTAAAGTAAATAAAATTAATCTTGACAATATTAACCCAATTCTTAAATCATACATATCTAAATCTTTATCTAAATTACCTGGAATTAGTTTTATAACTACAGGTCCAGGAATTTCTAAACCTTCAATAAGAGGACTTAGTGCTAACAGAGTAGCTGTTTTCTCTTCAGGAGTCAGATTAGAGAATCAACAATGGGGTGATGAACATGGTATTGGAATATCTACATCAGGAATTAACTCGATAGAATTAATTAAAGGTCCATCTTACGTAATTTATGGAAGTGATGCTATGGGTGGTGTTATATATGTTGAGCCTGAAAGATATTCTGATGACTTATCAATTGATTATATGGGTATCTATAATTCAAACTATAATGGTATTACTAACAATTTAGGTTTAAAGGGAAGTTCAGGAAATTTCTCATATATTCTAAGAGGTAATATAACAGACAATCAAGATTTTTCAACACCAGATGGTGAAGTTGAAAATACCTGGTTTAAAGAAAATGATATTAAAGCTGGTATAATGTACGAAAGTGAAAAATTTTCTTCGGATTTTAGACTATCGATGAATACTTCAGAATTAGGTATTCCTCACATGGATGAGGAGCATGATGATCATGAAGAGCATGATGATCATGAGGAGCATGATGATCATGAAGGTGAAGAAGAGCATGATGATCATGAAGGTGAAGAAGATCATTACCAGGAATTATCTCATACAATAATAACTTGGACAAATAACTTTGATCTTGGAAATGATCATAATCTTCAAGTAACATTAGGAAGACAAATTAATGATAGAAAAGAATTTGGAGGTCATTCTGAGGAGGAGGAGCATGATGATCATGAGGAAGAAGAGCATGATGATCATGAGGAGGAGGAACATCATGATGAGGGCCATGGAGAAAGTGATGCTGAACTTGATATGGAATTAGTAACTAACTCTCTTGATATAAATCTTAATATGCCTCAATCTGAAAAATTAAATTTAATAATTGGAACAAACCTTGTCTCACAGGAAAATAAAAACTTTGGACATGAGGAATTGATTCCTGACGCTGAGTTAAATGACTTTGGATTATATGGTTTAGGTCAAATTGAAATGAAAAATGGTTCAGCTTTAATTGGTTTAAGATATGATAGTAGATCAATTGATTCTGAAATGGGAGCTGCAGATTTTTCAAATTTCAATGGCTCTATTGGTATAAGGAAAGATTACGAAAACTCGGTACTAAGATTTAATATTGGATCTGGTTACAGAGCACCTAGCTTAATTGAACTTTTTGCTGATGGAGTACATCATGCAACAAATAGATATGAAAAAGGAAATAAAGATTTAGTGGCAGAGACAAGTTTTCAGACTGATATTTCTCTTGATATAAATAGAGATTCATCATCTATTGTATTTGATCTCTTTTATAATGACATTTCGGATTATATATATGTTGCCCCTTCTAACATGACTCAGGAAGGCTATAAAGTTTACAATTTCCTACAACAAGATGCAACTCTATATGGAGGAGAAATTATTTATTCAAAACAGACAGGTATTGACTGGCTTAGTTTTAATACAAGTCTTGAATATATCCATGGGGAAACAGCTGATGGTGATGCTTTACCACTTATCTCTCCATTAACATTTAATCAAGTTTTTAATTTAGAGTTTTCAAGTAATTACTCTTTAGAAGTTGACTTTTTAGCTAAAGCAAAGCAAAATAGAGTATCTATGTTTGAAGAAGAAACTGCAGGTTATTCTGTTCTTAATTTGTCAGGTAATTGGATGACATCTTTTTTAAATAATGATTTAAATATTTTCTGGAGTATAGATAATGTATTTGATAAAGAATACTATGATCATCTATCTAGATTAAAAAATGTTGGTATTCATGAAATGGGCAGAAATATATCTGTTGGACTAAAATATAACTTCTAAATTTATTGTATTTAAATTTTAAAAGGCTGGGTTTTTCTCAGCCTTTTTTTATCCATTTAAAAATCTGAATAGGTCATTACCGTTAGCATACAAAACAAGTGCAATTAAAAGGAAAAATCCAATCATTGTCGCAGTCTCCATAAACTTATCACTTAGTTTTTTGCCTGTTACCATCTCATAGATTAAAAACATTACATGCCCACCATCAAGGGCAGGAATTGGAAGAACATTCATAAATGCAAGAATAATTGAGATAAGGGCAGTGCTCATCCAAAACCCTCGCCAATCCCATTGGGCAGGAAAAATATTTCCAATTGTACCAAATCCTCCAAGTTGTTGAGCGCCCTGTTTTGTTACGATATATTGAAATCCAGATACATAGTCGTATAGTATCCAATATCCATAATCAAATCCCTGAATAACGCTATCTAGAAGTCCAAGTTTTTGGTTTGTTGTTTTAAAATTATAGGCAGGATAGACACCTATTGTGCCATCATCATTTCTATCTATTGAAATGTTATAATTTAAGTTATTCCTTTCTACAACAAGATTAATAATATCGTCTGAATTATTATCCATCCAATCAGAAAATGAAGACCAATCATCAATTATGTCGTCATTAACACTTAAAATCTTATCACCTGCCTGAAGGCCAGAACTAAGAGCAGGAGATCCTGGTATTACACTATCAATTTCAGCTAATATAACTGGGTCAAAGCTTCTAATCTGACCACTTTTAAAAATATCATTTCCTAAATTAGAAGGGATTGAAATTTCAGTAATTGATCCATCAGACTTTTGAACTGTAACATACTCTATTGGTCTAAAAAGTAACATTGTATTTATTTCTAGAACATTATCAAGCACTTTGCCATCAACATTAACTATTTTGTCACCTTTCTCAAAACCAATTTCCTTCACAACTTGAGATGGCTGCATACCTAATGGAAAATTTTCCTGAGGAAGAGTTTCTTTACCCCAAACAAAAAGAACCATCATATAAATTAAGAAACCAACGATTAAATTAACTGTTACACCTCCTAACATTATTATTAACCTTTGCCACGTAGGTTTTGATCTAAATTCCCATGGTTGAGGTGGTTTTTGCATTTGTTCTTTATCAAAACTCTCATCAATCATACCAGAGATCTTCACATAGCCTCCAAGCGGAAGCCATCCTATTCCATAGACAGTCTCACCAATTTTCTTTTTAAATAGAGAATACTTAACATCAAAAAATAAATAAAACTTTTCTACTCTCGTACCAAATAACTTTGCTGGAATAAAATGACCTAGTTCGTGGAGTATAATTAAAATTGAAAGCGAAAGAAGTAGTTGTATTCCTTTTATAAGTATCTCTGATGACATATATATAATTTTGAACAGCAAATTTAATATTTTTTTAATTCCTTGAATTATCTTTGATTGCTCAAATTTCAAAAACTATGTTAAAAAAATATAGGTTTTTTATTTTAACCATGCTAACAATATCATTAGTAGCAGTAGTTTCTTTTTACAGTGTTTTAACTCCAGAAAAAAAACTGCCGATTTATCAACCTAGTATGGTGAAATTTCAACTTGTAGATAGTACTATTCAGCATGTAAAGAGATTTCATAAAATATCAGATTTCAAATTGGTTAATCAAAATAATAATATTGTAACTAATGATTTTTATGATGGAAAAATTTATGTAGCTGATTTTTTCTTTACAACATGTCCAGGAATTTGTCCAATAATGAAAGAAAACATGATAGATCTTCAAAATGAATTTATTTACGATGATCAAATTATGCTATTATCTCACACAGTTACACCTGAAATTGACTCTGTAAGTGTATTAAAAGATTATTCAATTGAGAATGGAGTTTTAGATTCAAAGTGGAATTTAGTGACTGGTGATAAGAAACAGATTTATAATCTTGCAAGAAAATCATATTTAGTTGCAGAAGATATTGAAAGTGAACTAAAGTATGATATGATTCATACTGAAAATTTTGTCTTGATTGACCCATTAAGAAGAATAAGAGGTTTCTATGATGGAACCAATGATGATTCAATTGATAAACTTATCGAGGATATATACTTGCTAAAGCAAGAGTTTTAAATTATAAGTTGTAGAGCTTAATCGTTAACTGTTCATAATTTCTTCAATTTCATCTGCTTCGATTGCAATTTTACTCATTAAATTTTTAGGGCCTCCACTTGCCTGAATAACAACATCGTCCTCTAACCTAATTCCAAATCCTTCATCTGGAATATAAATACCAGGCTCAACAGTGAAAACCATATTTTCTTGAAATGGATCGTCTAGTAAACCGTAGTCATGAGTATCTAATCCAAGATGATGAGATGTGCCATGCATAAAATATTTTTTATAAGCAGGGCTTTTCTTACTCTGATTTTTTATGTCATTTTTATCAATGAGCCTAACTTCAAGCAACTCTTTTGTCATAATTTCTCCTACTTGCTCATGAAATATTTTCCAATTGTTACCGACAGTTAACAATTTAGTAGCTTCATTTTTAACTCTTAAAACAGCATTGTATATTTCCTTCTGTCTTTTTGAGTATTTTCCTGATACAGGAACAGTTCTAGTCATATCACTAGAATAATTTCCATATTCTGCTCCAACATCCATTAATATTAGTTCCCCACTTTTACATTGTTTATTGTTTTTTACATAGTGAAGGACATTATTGTCATTTCCACTAGCTATAATTGGAGAATATGCAAAACCTTTAGATGAACTATTAATAAATTCATGAATAAATTCTGCCTCAATTTCATATTCCCAAACATTAGGTTTTATAAACTCTAAGACCCTGTTGAATCCTTTCCTTGTTATATCACACGCTTTTTTTATTTGATCAATTTCATCAGGGTGTTTTATAGATCTTTGTCTTTGAAGAATAGGATTACTTTTTGCAACATTGTGAGCAGGGTACTTTTTTAAGAGCCATGAAATAAATCTATCCTCTCTGGTTTCAACTGGAGAATTTGCTCTGTAGTGCTCATTTTTATTTATATAAAAAGTATCAACTTGAGATGCGATTGAACTAAGGATATCTTTGAAATCATCAATAAAGTATATACTATCAACACCAGATAGTTCATTTGCCTGATTTTTACTTAATTTTTCACCTTCCCAAACTTTAGTATGATTGTCAGATTTTCTTATAAAAAGGATCTCTCTAGTCTTGTCATCTTTTGATGGAGGATAAAGTAATAATATAGTTTCTTCTTGATCAATACCTGTTAAATGAAAAATATCTCTATGTTGTTCAAAAGGTAGCTCGGAATCGGCACTTACTGGATATACATCATTAGAGTTGAAAACAGCCATAGAGTTACCCTTCATTTCATCCATGAAATTCCTTCTGTTCCTTTTATATATTGAATTACTAAGTGGCTTGTATCTCATTTAATTTTATCAATCACTGGTTATTTAATATAATGTTTTTAAATTAAAGGTAAAATTAAATAATATGAAAAAATTTTTATCCATTGTTCTTTATACAATTAGCTATACTCTTGTATTCTCTCAGCCAAGTCCATCAGATGCACAGAGTATAATCAATGCCTATAAAAATAAAGAGACTTTAACTCATTCATCTAGAGTAAAAAATATTGAGTTTAGAAATATAGGGCCAACAATTATGAGTGGAAGAGTTGTAGCACTTGAGGTTAATCCCCAAGATCCGACAAAATTCTATGTTGCTTATGCTTCTGGTGGAGTATGGTATACAGATAATAACGGAACATCATTTGAGTCTATCTCTGATAATTGGCCAACTCAAAATATTGGTGAAATTGCAATGGATTGGGGTAATGGTACATTATGGGTTGGGACAGGAGAAAATAATTCTTCAAGATCCTCATATTCTGGTATAGGAATTTTGAAGACAAATGCTGATGGTTCAAATTGGAAAAATGTTGGCCTACATGATAGTCATCATATTGGAAAAATTTTAATAAATCCTGAAAATTCTGATCATGTAGTAATTGGAGTTACTGGGCACTTATACTCAAATAATATTAATAGAGGTGTATATGTAACAAAAGACGGAGGGGAAAACTGGAACAGGACATTATATGTTGATGATATAAGTGGAATTATTGATATGTCTTATACCCCAGGAGACTTTAAAGTAATGTATGCAACCTCTTGGGAAAAAGATAGAAAGGCTTGGACTTTTGATGAGGATGGGAATGGTTCGGGTATATATAAAAGTATTGATGCAGGGGATAATTGGACCCTAATATCAAATAATAAATCTGGCTTCCCAACAGGAGCAGGAGTAGGAAGGATTGGATTAGCAGTTTTTGATAAAAACATAATTTATGCAGTTGTTGACAATCAAAACTTTAGACAGTCAACAAAAAAGGAGGAAGATAAAGGATTAACTAAAGAGTCATTTATAGGCATGACAATTGAGAGATTTAACGAAATAAGTGTTGATGATCTTAAATCTTTTTTAAGATCAAATAGATTTCCTTCTAAGTATAAACCTGAAGCAATCAAGAAGGAAATTAATGAGGGAGAACTTCAGCCTGAAGACCTTTACAGATATTTAGTAAATGCAAACTCTGAATTATTTGATACTCCAATAATTGGAGCAGAAGTTTATAAAAGTATTGATGGAGGAAACAAATGGGTTAAAACTCATGATAGTTATCTAGACGGAGTATACAATACTTATGGCTACTACTTTGGTAAAATTCATGTTGATCCCAACAATAGTGAAAAAATTTATACCTATGGGGTTCCAATTTTATCTTCTGATGATGGAGGAAAAACCTTTTACAGAATAGGTAAGGAAAATGTTCATGCTGATCACCATGATTTATGGATCAATCCCGAAAAGCCTGGTCATTTAATCAATGGAAATGATGGAGGAGTAAATATCACATATGATGATGGAGAAAATTGGATCAAGAACAATTCAACTGAAGTTGGACAATTCTATGCAATAAATGTAGATTACCAAAAGCCATACAATGTTTATGGTGGACTTCAAGACAACGGTGTTTGGATGGGCCCACATAATGCAGCAGTCAATAAAAGATGGAATATGACAGGTCAATATCCATGGAAAGGTATACTAGGTGGAGATGGAATGGAAATCCAAATTGATAATAGAAACCCAAATATTGTCTTTACGGGATACCAATTTGGTTTTTACTCTAGATTAGATTTAGACTCTGGTAAAAGAAAGTCTATAAAACCAATTCATGAGCTAGGCGAGTCCCCATATAGATTCAACTGGCAGACACCAATTTTATTATCATCACATAACCAAGATGTACTTTATCTTGGTTCAAATTTTTTGCATAAGTCAACT
>CACKBZ010000007.1 GCA_902598525.1 uncultured Bacteroidota bacterium | reverse complement strand
TGCGATAGATGCTAGGGCGGCTACAACATATGTACCTGCAGCCCAATTTAAAGCCTCTTTAGATTGAATTAATTCTCTTTGATTAACAATTCTTTTTCTTTCAAGCCAATATATTGCCCTTCTACTTGCATCAAACTCAACTGGAAGAGTTATGAGACTAAAAAGCGTACCACTTGCAAATCCTAAAATTCCAATACTAACTACAGTCTCACCTAAAACAGGTGATGATGTCATTAAAATAGTCCCTAAGAATAATATCCAAACTGCAAGATTTGATGTAACACCAACCATTGGAACTAGTATAGATCTCATTTTTAACCATTCATAGCCCTTAGCGTGTTGAACAGCGTGACCACACTCGTGAGCAGCAACTGCTGCTGCTGCTGCATTTCTTTGATTATAAACACTTTGACTAAGATTCACAGTCTTTTTTTGAGGATTATAATGGTCTGTCAATTGTCCATTAACAGAGATAACCCTGACGTCATTTATACCATGATCACGCAACATTTTCTCAGCAATCTCTTTACCAGATAAATTTGCTGATAGTGTTTGTTGAGAGAATTTTTTAAACTTTGACTTAAGCTTATATGAAACATATGCACTTAATGCAAAGACAGGTATTAAAATTAAAAAGTATGAAGTGTCGTAATAATACATAAATTTTTTTTATAAAATTATACAAACCATTTAATTGAAAAAAAAATTAAGAATTTTTTAACTTAAAAATAATAACTAGTAATTGAAGAAATGCTGTTACACTATTCGCAACAATTATTGCTATGCTTCCGATTAATATACCATACAATAACCAAAGCAAGACTCCTATAAACATTATCAAATACATTGTAAGGGAGACACCTTGAGCATTTTTTTCTTTATATAACTTATAAACTTGAGGGACAAATGCTGAAGTTGTAAGAATTGCAGCTAATAATCCAATTGATTCCTGAAATGGATCTATCATACAACTATATTTATTATTTTGCCATGAACAACAATTACTTTTTTAGGTTTTTTATTATTCAAAATTAATATTGTCTTTTCGTTTGATAGAACAGCTTTTTTAATATCTTCTACATTTAAGTCTAATGATAAACTAATAGTAAACTTAGTCTTTCCGTTAAACGAAACTGGATAATTTTTATCAGATTCAATTAAATATTTATTATCATACATTGGATAAGCTTCATCAATAATTGATTTTTTATTTCCAATTTGGAACCATAGCTCTTCAGCAAAATGTGGTGCAAATGGTGAAATTAAAATAATTAGTGGAGATAGAATATTTATATTATTACATTTTAATGAACTAAGCTCATTAATACATATCATGAAAGAACTTATACAGGTGTTTAAACTTAACTTTTCAATATCTTCGGTTACTTTTTTTATTGTTTTATGTAAAGACTTCAATGATTCCGATGATGGTTCATCTTCAACTATATTTAGCTTACCCTCTGTAAAAAATAAATTCCAAAACTTTTTTAAGAATGAGTGAACACCTGAAATACCTCTCGTATCCCATGGCTTAGACTGCTCAATAGGCCCTAAAAACATTTCGTACATCCTCAATGTATCAGCCCCATAATAATCACAAATTTCATCAGGATTGACTACATTAAATTTAGATTTAGACATTTTTTCTAACTCTCTAATACATTGAAACTTTCCATTATCAAAGTGGAAAACTGATTTATTAAAATCTTTGTCATCATATTTCAATAGGTCAATATCAACTTCATTTTCTCCAATTAGATATTTAATATCTATTCTAATTTTTTCAACTTTAACTTTATCTATTAGATTTTTTGATAAATATTCTGAGGTTCCTTTTTTTCTATAAATAAAAGCAGAGTTTCCAAGAATCATTCCTTGATTTATCAGTTTTTTTGCATACTCATCTCTATTAAGTATACCTAGATCAAATAAAAACTTTTGATAAAATCTTGAATAAAGTAAATGACCAGTTGCGTGCTCACTTCCTCCAAAATACATATCAACATCTGACCAATAAGATTGTGACTTTTCTGATATAATATTTTTATGATTATTTGGATCCATATACCTGTAAAAATACCAAGAGCTTCCTGCCCATCCAGGCATTGTATTTAATTCAATTGGAAAAATAGATTGATTATCAATTTTATTATTTGTAGTTACTTTTTTATTTTTTTCATCCCAAGCCCATTTTTCAGAATTCCCAAGTGGTGAGTCACCATTTTTTGTAGGCAAAAAGTTATCTACTTTAGGTAGTCTTAATGGAAGATATTTTTCGTCAATATGGACTGGTAAATCATTTTTATAATAAATAGGTATTGGTTCTCCCCAATATCTTTGTCTACTAAAAATTGCATCTCTAAGCTTATATTGAATTTTAGATTTACCAATTTTATTTTCTTCAATTTTAGTAATTATTTTATTTAGTGCACTATTAAAATCATATCCATCTAAAAATTCTGAGTTAATTAATTTAAAACCTGTTTTATCTGAAAAAGCTGATTCAGTAATATTTATTTTCTCAAAAATATTGGGGATCTCCAAATTAAATTTTTTTGCAAATTCAAAGTCTCTTTGATCACCAGCAGGAACTCCCATTACAGCACCAGTTCCATAACTTCCAAGAACATAATCAGAAATCCAAATAGGAATTTTTTTTCCTGAGAAAGGATGGATTGCATATGATCCAGAAAATACACCAGACATTATTTTAACATCTGCTAGCCTATCCCTTTCTGATTTAATAGATACTTTTTTAATATAATTTTCTATGGATACTCTATTATCAGCATTAATTATTTCATTTAGATCAGAATATTCAGGGGCAACAGTTAAAAAAGAAACACCAAATATTGTGTCTGGTCTAGTTGTAAAAACTTCAATTTTATTTTTAGAATTTTCAACCTCAAAAGTTAATGATACCCCTTTTGATTTTCCAATCCAGTTTCTTTGCATTTCTTTTAATGGCTCTGGCCAATCAATTTTATTTAAATCCTCTAAAAGTCGATCTGAATATTTACTTATTCTTAAACACCAATGTTTTACCCTTTTTTTGGAGACAGGATATCCACCTCTTTCACTTACTCCGTTTACTATTTCATCATTTGCTAGCACTGTCCCTAGCTCCTCACACCAATTAACTTCACCTTCTGTTATATATGCAAGTCTAAAGTCCATAAGTATATCTGACTTAATTTTTTCATTAAAGTTTTTCCATTCATTTCTAGAAAATGAATACCCAAGATTATCTAAATAATCTTTGTATTGCTTATCTCCATTTTTTTCAAAAGATTTAATCAATTCATTAATTTCTTTGGCCTTGTTATCAATATGACAATAATATGAATTGAACATTTTTATAAATATCCACTGCGTCCATTTATAATACTCAGGATCAGAAGTTCTAATTTCTCTAGACCAGTCAAATGAAAAGCCAATTCTATCAAGCTGTATCCTATACATTTCAATATTTTCTTGGGTTGTCTTTTTTGGATGTTGACCAGTTTTAATTGCATACTGTTCAGCTGGTAATCCAAATGAATCATATCCTTGTGGATGTAATACATTAAATCCTTTGTGTCTCTTATACCTTGAAACAATGTCACTCGCTATATATCCCAGAGGATGACCAACGTGAAGACCAGCACCAGAGGGGTATGGGAACATATCTAATACATAAAACTTTGGCTTTTTTGATATACCAACTTTAAAAGTTTTATTATCCCTCCAATATTTTTGCCATTTTTTTTCTATTTCTAGAAAATTATATTTCACGTAGAATATTTTTTACAAAGGAAGAACTTATTTAAATAACATAAAAATTAATTTATTAATTGTTTAGTACTTTTATATAATAGATATGAATCCAAAAAATAATTACGAGATGAAAAGAACAAGGAATAACCTTGTTTCTTTATTTGTCATAAATACTTTAGTGCTTTTCTTATTATCCATTATCGGATTCATATATTTAAAATCATCTTCAATAGAAAATTACTTTAAAGAAAATGTTCTAGTTAACATATATCTTAAAAATTCCTCAAAAGAGGGAGAGATAAAACAACTTACAAAATTTCTAAATCTAAATGAAGATGTTAAGAAAATAGAGTTTATTTCAAAGGAAGATGCAGCTGAGCTATTCACAAATGAAATAGGCGAGGAGTTTGTTGGATTCTTAGGATACAATCCATTACTTGATTTAATTACTGTCAAGTTGTATGGTAATAAAATTGACGTCTACAGTATTGAAGATCTAATTGCTAGCTTTAAAAACTTTGAATTTATTGAAGAGATAGAATATGATAAGCCTCTAGTTGAATCACTAGTAAAAAATTTTGATCGAATAGGAATTTGGATTATCTCTGTTAGTATCTTCTTTTTTATAATAAGTTTTATCCTAATTAATAATTCTATAAGGATATCAATTTACTCAAAAAGAAATATTATTAAAACAATGCAGTTAGTTGGAGCTACTAAAAGTTTCATAAGAAAACCATTTATAAATAGTTACACTAGAGTAGGATTGTATTCAGCCATTGTATCAGTAATATTCCTCTTAATTTCTATTAACCAGTTTAGCTATCAAATTGAGGAAATTGATTTTTTTGCGGATATTAATGAAATTATTGCCTTAATTTCATTTATTATCTTATTTGCAATATTTACATCATATATTAGCTCATATTTTGTTACCCAGCGATATTTAAAATTAAAAATTTCAAGATAGTTAGTATGAAAAAAGATTTCCTATTTAATAAAAGAAGATATAGACTGCTATTTATATCAGTCATTATTATAATGATTGGTTTTCTTCTTATGTCAGGTGGCGAATCTAATAATCCTGAAATCTTCAGTAATGAAATATATAATTTTAGGAGGATAAGGCTTGCACCTTTAGTAGTAATTTTAGGTTTTACTCTTTGTATAATAACAATCCTAAAAAAATCTAAAAATTAAGTGACAATGTTAGATGACTTTCTAGAGTCAATTTCATTAGATGATATCACAAATGGTAAAATAATTTTAATTGATAAACCAATTAAATGGACTTCATTTGATGTTGTTAAATATATTCGTAAAAGTTTACAAATAAGACTTAAGCACAAAAAGATTAAAGTAGGACATGCAGGGACATTGGACCCACTCGCTACTGGTCTTTTAATTATATGCATTGGAAATGAGACAAAAAATATTTATAAATATCAAAATTTGCCAAAAAAATACACTGGCATAATTAAATTAGGTGAAACTACACCTTCATATGATAGAGAGACAGAAGTAAATAGGACTTTTAAATATAATCATATTGATAAAAATGCAGTTTTAAATATTGCAAAATCATTTATTGGAAAACAAAAACAAATACCTCCAATATTTTCTGCTCTAAAAAAAGACGGTAAAAGGTTATACTCTTATGCAAGAGAAAAAATCAATATTGAAATTAAACCAAGAGAAATTGAAATTTTTAATTTTGAAATCAAAAATTTTTCTTCACCCTATGTTGAGTTTCTTATAAATTGTTCTAAAGGAACTTACATTAGATCTATTGCAAATGATTATGGGAAAAAACTAAAATCAGGTTCATATCTTTATGAGTTAAAAAGAATTAGTATTGGAGATTTATTGGTTGATGAAGCAATTAGGTTTGAACAAATTTGAAACTTTATAATTATATTTACATAATCACTAGTGATGAAATACAAGAGAATTTTACTAAAATTAAGTGGTGAAGCACTGTTAGGAAAAAATTCTTATGGCATAGATAATGACAGGCTTGTTAATTATGCGAGTGAGATTAAACAAATTCATAAGCAAGGAGTTGAAATAGCTATTGTTATTGGTGGAGGTAATATCTTTAGGGGATTAAGTGGTTCAAAAGATGGAATTGATAGAGTTCAAGCAGATTATATGGGTATGCTTGCAACTGTAATCAATGGACTAGCTCTTCAGAATGCACTTGAGAATATAGATATTCCTACAAGACTTCAATCTGCTATAAAAATGGAATCAATAGCAGAGCCTTTTATTAAAAGAAAAGCAACAAGACATTTAGAGAAAGGTAGAGTTGTAATTTTTGCTTCCGGGACAGGTAATCCATATTTCACAACAGACTCAGCAGCAGTTCTTCGAGCAATAGAAATTAATGCTGATGTTATATTAAAAGGAACAAGAGTTGATGGGATTTATAATGAAGACCCAGAAAAAAATAAAAAAGCAATTAAATTCGATGATATTTCCTTTGAAGAGACTATTCGGAAGGGATTAAAAATTATGGATACTACTGCTTTCACCTTAAGCAAAGAGAATGAACTTCCAATAGTAGTATTTGATATGAATACAAAAGGTAACTTAACTAAAGTTGTCATGGGAGAGAAAATAGGCACAAAAGTTTCTACTTAACTAATAATTCATGGAAGAAAATCAAGAAATAATTGAAAATGCAGAGCTCAATATGATGGCTGCAATTAATCACCTAGAAACTGAACTTTCAAAAATTAGAGCAGGTAAGGCAAACCCTGTTATGTTAAAAGGGATTTCAGTAGAATATTATGGTAATTTAACACCTTTGAATCAGGTTGCATCTGTTAGTACACCAAATGCGCAGACAATTAGTATTCAGCCATGGGAAAAGTCTATAATTGATGAAATTGAAAAAAGTATTATTGATTCAAATCTTGGATTTAATCCAGTTAACAATGGAGAATCTATATTAATTAATATTCCTCCTTTAACTGAGGAGAGGAGAGTGGAACTGACAAAATTTGCAAAATCTGAATCTGAATCTGCAAAAGTTAGTATTAGAAACGCTAGAAAAGATGCAAATAATAAAATCAAAGCTCTTGAAATTTCTGATGATTTAAAATCTAATTTAGAGGTTGATTCTCAAGATCTTACAGATAAATATATTAAGAAAGTAGAGGAAATGTTCCTATCTAAAGAGAAAGATATTTTAACTGTATAATAATGAATCTGTCTAAAATTAAAGAAATTTATGATTCTCCACCAATTGACAATGAAATTAATATAGGTGGTTGGGTCAGAGCATTTAGAGCCAAGAAATTTATTGAATTAAATGATGGATCAACAATTAAGAATATTCAGTGTGTAATTGTTGATGGTAAAATAGATCAGGATATTCTTAATGAAATTAATGTTGGTTGTTCATTAATAATTACTGGTATATTAATTAAGAGTATTGGAAAAGGTCAAAGTTTTGAGATAAAAGTATCTGATATTAAACTAATTGGTAAATCTGACTCAGAAAAATATCCTATTCAACCAAAGAAACACAGCTTTGAGTTTTTAAGAGAGCAAGCCCACCTGAGAATTAGAACTTCAACATTTAGTTCTGTAATGAGAATAAGATCAAAATTAGCTTTTAGTATTCATGAGTATTTTAATAAAAATGGTTTTAATTATATACATACTCCAATTATTACATCCAGTGATGCCGAGGGAGCAGGAGAAATGTTTAAAGTAACAACATTAGAGAGTAAAGATCTAGCAAAAAAAAGTATAGACCATTCAAATGATTTTTTTGGCAAAAAAACTAGTCTTACTGTGTCAGGTCAGTTAGAGGCAGAGACTTATGCTCTTGGCCTGGGAAAAGTTTATACATTTGGTCCAACATTTAGAGCAGAAAATTCAAATACATCTAGACATGCTTCAGAGTTCTGGATGATAGAGCCTGAAATGGCATTCTATGACCTTAATGATAATATGGACTTAGCTGAATCATTTGTAAAGTATATACTCAATTATGTATTAAAAAATTGTGATGAGGATTTAAAATTTCTTGATCAAAGACTCTTTAAAGAAGAAAGTCAAAAACCAAAAAACAAAAGAAATGATTTAAGCTTAATTGAGAAAATTAATTTTACTATTAATAATAAATTTACTCGAGTATCATATTCAGAGGCATTTGATATATTGAAAAACTCCAATCATAACAAAAAGAAAAAGTTTGAATATCCAATAGATAAATGGGGTTCCGATCTTCAAAGTGAGCATGAGAGATTCCTTGTTGAGAAGCATTTTAAAGCTCCAGTTATTATTTATGATTATCCGTCAAAGATTAAAGCATTTTATATGAGATTAAATGATGATAATAAAACAGTTAGAGCAATGGATGTTTTATTTCCTGGAATTGGTGAAATAATTGGAGGTTCTCAGAGGGAGGAGAGACTAGACATACTTCAACAGAGAATGGCAGAAAACGGAATCGATGAAAAAGAGTTATGGTGGTATTTAGACTTAAGAAAATATGGAACCGCACCTCATAGCGGATTTGGTCTTGGTTTTGAAAGAATGGTAATGTTTTGTACAGGAATGTCTAATATTAGAGATGTTATCCCGTATCCTAGAACACCAAAAAATGCATCCTTTTAATTGAAATTAATTCTTTTATTAATTTTGTTTAAGTATTATTAAATATGCTTAATCAAAAATTACAATTAAAGCTTTCTCAAAAGTTATCCCCACAACAGATTCAACTTATGAAACTGATTCAGCTAACTACAGCAGAATTAGAGCAAAAAATTAAAAATGAAATTGAGGAAAATCCAGCATTAGAGATGGGTAAAGAGAAAACAGAAGTTGAAAACGATGACTTTGAGAATGATACAAATGACGATATTGATATAGACGATTATCTGACAGATATGACTGAGGATTATGATAAGAGTCAAAATTATCATTCAAATGATGAAGCAAATCTTAACTTTCAGACAAAGGCTTCATATAGCTTTCATCAATATCTGGATAATCAATCTAAAAATATAATTATTATTGATAGACATAAACCTATTTGTGATTTTTTAATTGGAAGCATTGATGAAAGTGGATACCTAAGAAGAGATGTAGAAGATATAATTGATGATTTAGCCTTTACACAAAATATAGCAACTACAAAAGATGAGATATTATCAGTATTAGAAAAAATTCAAGAGCTAGACCCTCCAGGAGTTGGAGCTAGGTCCCTAAAAGAATGCCTGCTAATCCAACTAAAAAGAAAAAATTCTAAGGAGTCAATCGAAAATTCTATAAGAATATTAGAAAATGATTTTGATTCATTTTCTAAAAAAAAGTTCTCTAAATTAACAGAGAAATTAAACTTAAGTGAAGAAAAATTAAAAGAAGCAATAGAAGAAATTTCAAAGTTAAATCCTAAACCTGGAGGTTCAATAACCAGTGACTATACAAATAATGCAATTACTCCTGATTTTATCTTAACAATTGAAGAAGGAAACTTAATTGTAGATTTAAATAGAAGGAACTCACCAGAATTAAGACTTTCTAATTCATATAAAAATATACTTGAGGGATATAAAAATGATCCAAATAAAACAAAATCACAAAATCAAACAATTCAGTTTTTAAAGCAAAAACTGGACTCTGCAAAATGGTTTATAGAAGCAATTGAGCAAAGGTATCAAACTCTTTTTCAAACGGTCAATGCAATTGTTAACTTTCAAAAGAGTTATTTTCTTTCTGGAGAGGAGAGTAATCTCAAACCTATGATTTTAAAAGATATAGCTGAAATGATAGACATGGATATTTCTACTATTTCAAGGGTTGCTAATAGTAAATACATTGATACCCCATATGGAATTAAATTACTTAAAAGTTATTTCTCTGAGGGGATGAAAAATAATGAAGGAGATGATATATCAACAATTGAGATAAAAAGAGTTTTAAGGGAAATTATAGAATCTGAAGATAAAGTTAAGCCATTATCAGATATAGAACTATCAAATAGATTATCTAAAAAAGGCTATAAGGTTGCAAGGAGAACTGTATCAAAATATAGGGAGCAATTAGATATTCCTGTTGCTAGATTGAGAAAAGAGTTATAAAAAATAAAAAATAAGTCCTAATCTGAGAAAACTTATATTTAGATTATCTCCATTAATAGTCTTTTTATCTTCAATAATCGGGTTTAAGTCATACTCTAAGGAAATATTCCAAGTATTATATCCAGCATTTATATAGATTGATGAAGTCCAATCATTGAAATCTTTAATTACTGTATCACTTCCATATGATGGGTTAGATTTTAAAGAAAAATTCTTTTTTATCTTGAATCCCGAATAAATTCTCCAAAATTTATATTTATCAATAGATGATTTCCTCCACCTATATTCAATAGGAAGAGAAATAGATGAAAATGTAATTTTATTTTTGGATTCTAGGAATCTACTTACAATAATTCTGTAGTCTATTCTCTCATTTTGCTCTGCTGGTTGAATGTTTGATGTAAAATAATTACGCTCATATCCAAATCCAATACCCAATGCTTTTGTTGAATTTTTATTTAGTGGTAAGTCTCTTATAAACCCTACTTGGAAGTTACCTGAAAATCCGTTTTGCTTAAATTCATCAATTTTTTCAGTTTGAATAAAGTAAGTAGAACCTATGAAAAATTGATCCTCTCTGTAAAATTTAGAATCAGGGGTATATTGAGAATATAAGCCAAGGCTCAACAAGTAAATTATGGTTACTAATTTTTTGTTAGTTGAAATTTTGAGTGTAATCTCCAACTCTTGTTGTATAGTTTAGCTTTAGAGCATTTACTTTACGTAACTCCTGCTTAATATCACTTATAATACCCATTTTGGTTTCACTATCAACTTTTAAAGCAGTTGTGAGGACATTTTGAAGTTCTTGTCTCTTTGCAGCTCTTTCTGCAAGTACAAAAGCTCCGACCTCTTCAACAGTACCGAACTTATCATTAAGTTGAATTTTCGCAGAGGTTCCGTAGGTATCGATGTATCTACTGGATGGTTTACCTGCATATATATATATTACCCTATCTTTTTTGTCAAGCTTTTGGACCTGATCAGCAGCAGGAAGAGTATTTTGAACCATAAGAGTATTATCTCTCATAACTGTAGCCACCATAAAAAAGAACAATAACATAAAAACTATATCCGGAAGTGATGCAGTTGATATTGCGGGAAGATCTCCACTTTTATTTTTTTTAAATTTCGCCATAATTAATTTACTTTACTTGGTTCAGCCTCTGATAATTTCTGAGGATACAATGCTTTTATAACATCTAATTTATCTTTTAAGTCAGATTTGTCATCAATTGAAGTTCTTGGATCAGAATATTTTAGATCTGCCTCGACATATGTCAGCCCTTCATTTGGGTAAAGTCTAGCAAATTCTCTGTTTCTTAAGACATTATAAGCTGCTACTAATTCATTCTGAACAGCAATGTATACTTTGTATTCCGTCTCTCTATCATTTTTTAACGAAATAATTGCTTTCTCTGGATTATCAGACGATCTTGGGTCCCTATCACCTTGACAATAGTCACAAAACTCTTCACCAGATCCTCCACCATTATCAAGAAAATCAACAGCAAGACTTCTTAATTGTTTAATGTCGGTTAATTCTTCCTCAACTAACAATTGATTATTCTTATTTACTACAACAGTGAAGATATTTTTTTGCCTGATTATTGGTGGGTCAATCTGTTCCTCCATTGGAGGCAATTTTCTATTTATTCCACTATCAGTCTCAATTGTAGTTGTAACTAAAAAGAATATTAGTAGCAGAAATGCAATATCTGCCATTGATCCCGCATTAACTTCTGGAGACTTTCTTCTTGCCATATACTATTTTTTTAGAAATCTTGTACCTCCCGAGAAAATCATCAATCCAACTGCAATTATAGCTAAAATATAGAATACTCTGATTCCGGTTCCAACAAGTTGTGAGCCAATAGCCGATAGAACTTTACCATCTCTCATTGGTGTTTCCACACCACTTGAAAGAAAAAATGCTACAACTACAACTGCTAAAAATAAGCCAGCAGAAGTTAAAGCACTTTTCATTTTAGCCTTATCTTTTGCTAAACCTCTTAACGAGAACAAAAGGGTTACAATAACAGCTATTAAAAGTATTAATTGACTAAGAAGTATTATGGGAGTAATGACACCAAATTCTCCCGATGCAGCTGACATTTTTATAGTATCATCACCAGTTGCAAATACAATGAAAAGGAATATAATCCCTAATACTCCAAGCGCAATACAACCTATCTTAGTTATTTTCAGCAAGTTCATATAAAATTATTTTTTTTGAGCAGAAAGAATGTCAATTAAAGTAATTGAAGCATCCTCCATATCATTTACAATTGAATCAATTTTTGCTACAATGTAGTTATAAAATACTTGCAGTATAATAGCAACAATAAGACCAAATACAGTTGTTAAGAGTGCTACTTTAATACCCCCAGCAACTAAGGATGGCTGCATGTCACCTGCGGCTTCAATTCTATCAAAAGCAGTAATCATTCCAATTACAGTACCCATAAATCCAAGCATCGGTGCAAGTGCTATAAATAAAGATATCCATGAGACATTCTTTTCAAGTTGTCCCATTTGAACACCACCATATGATATAACTGCTTTCTCAGCTGAATCAACTCCGTCTTTTGCTCTATCTAAACCTTGATAGAAAATTGATGCAACTGGACCTTTAGTATTTCTACATACTTCTTTTGCAGCTTCAACACCGCCAGATTTTAATGCATCTTCTACATCACCTGTTAACTTATCTGTATTAGTTGTCGATAAATTAAGATAAATAATTCTTTCTATTGAGATTGCAAGACCAAGGATCAAACATATGAGTACAATTCCCATAAAACTTGGACCACCTTCAATGAAACGTTTTTTTAATTCTTGAGTGAACCCTGCAGGAGCTTCATCTGAAGTTTCTTCCATCATTGGTTCATCTTGTGAATCCTGAATAGTAATTACACTATTAACTGTTGTAGTAGCAAAAACATTTGTTGTAAACAAAGAACAAGCAAAAACAGACAGGATCAATGCGAATAATATTTTTTTCATATTTATAATATTTTCATTAATTGAGTTACGAAAGATATAAAAATTATTATTTGATTCAAATTTTTTTTAGTTTGATAATTTATCTTTTTAATCTTTATAAATACTAATTTTAGATATATATTTTTCATAGGGATAAGTATCTGGAAAAACATATGGCCCAGTTGAAATTATTAAAGGAAACTTAGAATCTGGATCGATTGTAAACTCCATCATTACAGCTTTGTATCCGTTGAATTCTTGATCTATATCAATTAAATATTTATTATCATCTGATTTATCGATTTTAACTTCCGACCATAATTCACCTTTTTCCCACAATCTAAAATCTCTTCCTTCTTCATTTATTGCAGTCCATATTGAAACATTATAATCATCTTGATAATCTAACTCAACCTCAATGATATTTTTATTTAATGTCCATTTTAAAGATGGAAAATTAATATCATTTATAATTCTGTAGAAATAAGCCATAAGATCTTTGTTGAGGTAACCGCCACTGAGGGAATGATTTGAATTTGGGACATATCTTAGGATCTTATCATCAGGTAACTGATCATAATAAAACCTCCAGGAGTCTGTTGAGAAAAACTCATCTGAACCTGCATTAATAATATATTTAGGCATAGAATACTTATCCAAAAAAGAATAAGGCTCTACATAGCTCATGAGTTTTTTAAATTCATCTGTCTCTAACCAATCTTGAATATCATATTTAACATAAGATGAAACAGCTGGAGAGAATTCACCATAACTTCTGTAATGATTTTCAAATGAAGGAACTAAATTAAGCATATCAATTACCATTGGGGCAACTCCCACAACCCTATCATCAATTGCTGCAGTTGTCCATGCTGTCCATCCTCTTTTTGAAGCACCTGAAACTACAAAATCTTGTAGATCTAGATTATTTTGTAAAGTAATTTCTTGAGCTAGATCCATGGCTCTAATTACAGCACGGGTCATTGGAAATCTGGGTAGCCACTCAGAATATTTTTGATCGGCTCCTGATTTTAAAAATTCGTTCCATGCATATCCAATAAGATCATCTTCATAAAAAGACCCCTGTTCAGAATCTAAGAAATTAATGGGCTGAAAAGGAATATTGCTAACATTTACAATAACAGATTTAGTCTCTACTGCATATTCAGCTGATTCAGCATCTAATCTATAAAAGGTTTCCTCTTTAACACCTCCGTCAATAAACATTATTCCGGACGTGGTTTGAACTTCTTTAGGAATAATGATATCTACATAGTGCCACCATTCAACTTGATCTACTTTTTTTGAATTTAACCACTCACCTGATATCATTTTTATATGATAACCCGTCCAATCATCTTCGTAAATTATATCTTCAATTTTGTAGCTAAACTCATCTTTTGTAGATTCAACATAGTCTTCCATTGAAGTATAGCTGAAATTAGACAAAGAACTTTGATCAGATAGAAAAGTATAATTGATAATAAAGTATAGTGAAATTAAAACAATTATAAGAGATATTTTTTTTAATGACATTTTATTTAATTTTTACCATTTAATAATTGAACTACCCCAAGTAAATCCACTTCCAAAAGCTGCTAAAACAACAATATCTCCAGAGTTTATTTTTCCTTCCTCCCAAGCTTCAGTTAATGCAATTGGAATTGATCCAGCAGTGGTATTTCCATATTTATGAATATTATTATAAACTTGATCATCGGATAGACCAAACTTTTTTTGAACAAACTGGGATATTCTGAGATTTGCCTGATGTGGAATTAACATATCTATTTGATCAGGTTGAAGATTATTTTTATTTAGACCTTCCATTATCACCTCTGAAAATCTTACTACAGCGTTTTTGAAAACTAACTGGCCATTCATATATGGATAATAAGATATATCATCAGGATCATTTGCCTCTAATATTTCTGGGACCCACCTATTAGTACTAGGTCCAATCAGTGAAAGTTCTTCAGCGTACTTTCCTTCAGAATGCAAGTGAGATGAAAGAATTCCTTTTGATAAGTCATCTTCCCTAGTAACAACAGCAGCACCTGCACCATCACCAAATATAACACTTACACCTCTTCCTCTTGTTGTAAAATCTAATCCTCCGGAGTGATTTTCTGAACCAATCACAAGTATATTTTTATACATACCTGTTTTAATAAATTGATCGGCAGTTGAGATGGCATATATGAAACCTGAACACTGATTTCTTATATCCATTGCAGGACAATTTGGAATTTCTAACTGGTCTTGAGCTAGAACACCACTTCCCGGGAAATAAAAATCAGGGCTTAAGGTTGCAAAAAGAATTAAATCAATTTCGTCTTTATTAATATCTGCTCTATCTATTGCAACTTTAGCAGCTTTTACCCCCATCACAACAGTCGAGTTACCATCACCTTTTTTTATATGTCTTCTTTCTTGTATTCCTGTTCTCTCAATTATCCATTCATTGGAAGTATCCATAATTTTTGAAAGATCATCATTTGTAACAACATTTTCAGGAACATACATTCCTAAACCCGAAATTTTTGAATTATACATAATTTGGTTTTTGTTAATATAACTATTTTTTTGCAGAGAGGAAGGGATTCGAACCCTCGATTCCATTTCTAGAATACACACTTTCCAGGCGTGCGCCTTAAACCGCTCGGCCACCTCTCTATTTTATAAAATTATTTAAATAATTAATTTCCAAAAATGTTTAATGAGTTATTCTTTGTAATCTTTGAAACTTCATCCAAATTTAAACCATATAGATCAGCAATTTTTTCAGCAATTATCTTTAAATAGGAGCTTTCATTTCTTTTACCTCTATGAGGAGAAGGAGCTAGGTAAGGAGAGTCTGTTTCTAATACTAGTTTTTCAATAGGAATAGAATTTAGGAAGTCGGCAATTTTTCCATTTTTAAAAGTTATTACCCCACCAATCCCTATGTAAAAGTTTAGGTCAAGAATTTTTTTTGCCTGCTCCAAATCTCCGGTAAAGCAATGAAAGATTCCTCTTAAGTTTTCAGATTTAAATTTTTTTAAAATTTCGTATATCTCATTAAAAGATTCTCTGGAATGGATTACAATTGGAAGATCATTTTCTAATGCTAGTTTTATCTGTTCTTCAAAAACAAAAATTTGTTGATTTAAAAATTTTTTTTCATGAAAAAGATCAATACCAATTTCTCCTACTGCTTTATAATCATGCTCAATAATTTTATTTTTTACAAATTCTAATTCAGAATCGAAATCATCATTGACATAACATGGATGTAATCCAATCATCGAATAAAAAAATCCTGGGAATTTTTTTTCTAATTCTAACATATTGCTGTTATATTTTGAATTTATCGATGGTAAGTAGCACCTCTCAACTCCAGCATCTAATGCTCGATTAACTACACCTGTGATATCCTCACTAAAATGTTCTAAGTATAAATGAGTGTGAGTATCAATCAAATTAACTAAGTCCTAATGATTTTTGAATTTTTCCATCCATCAGAAGATTTTCAGGGTCCTCAACACCCTCTTTGACTGCAATTAAAAATCCAACAGATTGATTACCATCAATAATTCTATGGTCATATGATAACGCTAAATACATCATTGGTCGAATCTCAACCTTACCATCAACAGCAACTGGTCTTTGAATTATATTATGCATACCAAGAATCCCTGATTGAGGGGGATTAATAATTGGAGTTGATAGCATTGAACCAAATACTCCTCCATTTGAGATAGTAAACGTCCCGCCTGTTAAGTCGTCTACTGTAATTGACTTATTCCTAACACTATCAGCTAATCTTTTAATCTCCTGTTCCACAGATGAAAATGATAATTTTTGAGCATTTCTTAGAACTGGAGTCATAAGTCCTTTTGGTCCAGAAACTGCAATACTGATGTCACTATAATTGAAAGATATTTTTTCATCACCGTCAATCATTGAATTCACGTCTGGGAACATCTCTAGTGCTCTAGTGACAGACTTAGTAAAAAAGCTCATAAATCCTAAACTTACTCCATGTTTTTGGGAAAAAGCTTCTTTATATTTTTTTCGAATTTCAAAAATTTTTGTTAGATCTGCCTCGTTGAAAGTCGTTAACATGGCTGTTTCATTTTTTACAGATACTAATCTCTCTGACACCTTTCTTCTTAACATGGATAGTTTTTCTCTTGATTCAACTCTTGTGTCATCAATAGATGAACCCATTGCAGGCACTACTTTTAAAACATCATCTTTAGTAATCTTTTCTCCCTTAGTCTTTATTACATTGAGATCTATCCCCTTTTCAGACGCAATACTTCTAGCAAGCGGAGTAACACTTATATTTTCTTTTTGAGTTGTTTGAGTTTTCTCCTCTTTTATTGGATCTACTTTCGTAACAGCTGGCTGGGTTAATTCTTCTAACTGAGACTCTGAGGTATCAATTAGACAGACTATATCACCAACAGAAATCGAATCTCCCTCTTCTGCTTTTAGAGTAATTTTCCCAGATGCTTCAGCAGGAAGATCAAGAGTGGCTTTATCAGAATCCAGCTCGGCAATAGCCTGGTCTTTTTTTACAATATCTCCATCTTTTACAAGCCATTGGGAAATCTCTACTTCAGTAATTGATTCACCAGGGGAAGGAACTTTCATTTCTAAAACCATCTCAAATATATAGCTAGATTATCAATCAAAATTAATGATAAAATTGAAACTATTTAAATAATCATTATCTTATAAATTAAAAATAATGATTAAAAGAAGAGGTTTTTTAAAATCTGCAACGATTGCTTCAATTGGATTACTTTCGTCGAGTCAAAATTTATACTCATTTAAAGGGTTAACATCAAGAAAAATCAAAATAAGTCTAATTCCTGGCACAGTTGGAATTAATGTAGACGCACACGAGCTTCTTGATCTAGCTATAAAAAATAATTTTGATTCAATTTATCCAATCCTAAATGATTTAAATAAAATGAATGATCAAGAACTTACTGAATATCAAAATATAATGAGTGAAAATAATATATCATTTGATATTGCAATTTTGCCTGTAGATTTTTCTGGATCACAAAATGTTTATAAAAATGGGCTTAGTATTTTAAAAGAGCAATGTAAAATCATGAGTAAAATTAATTCAAAAGGCTTCTGCAGATGGATTATGCCTACAAGCAATGATTTTACATACTTAAATAATTTCAAAATTCACAGAGACAGACTAAAAGAATGCGCAAAAATGATAGGCGAAAATGGAATGAAATTAGGTCTAGAATTTGTAGGGCCAAAGACTTTAATGTCTCGTGATCAGTTTTCATTCATTCGAACAATCAATGAGATGAGAGAACTTATAGATTCGATAAATGAAAAAAATGTAGGATATCAACTAGATACCTTTCATCTATATTGTGCAAATCATGATATTGATGATATAAGGTTTCTCAAAAAAGAAGATATTATTATGTGTCAAATAAACGATGCAGTTGAAGGAAGATCATCAGATGAACAAATAGATTTTGAAAGAGAATTGCCGGGTAAAACTGGTTTAATTGATACAAGTCCTTTTTTGAATTTTCTAAATGAAATTGGTTATGATGGAACAGTCAGTGCAGAGCCATTTAATAAAGAGTTAAATAATTTAAATAATGAGGAAGCAGCAAAAGCTACTTACCAAGCACTTAGAGAAAGCTTTGACAAAGCTGGTGTCTAATGTTTTTTAATTAAATTTTAAATTTAATAAGTTTTCGTTCACCCATTCTTCATTAATTTCACTCTCGTCAATTATTGTATACCAAAGTTTATCCTTAGACTTTACATATTTCTTTAATGCTAAAAGAGAGTCTTTGAGATCTTGTCTTTTTATATCCATAGAGTTTGGATGATATATTAAGCCTGACTCATCCATCATTTCTGTGATAAATTCTGGATTATTCTTTTGAAGTCTACTCATTAAGTATATTCCCAAACCAATTATATTGCCATGAATAAATGGACGTTTAAGTCTTTCTTCAAGTTCATAAAAAAGATAGTGCTCTGATCCTTCTTCAATTCTAAAATGGTCAATAGGAAGACAGATTGTGTTCAATGAGATATATGCTTCTACAATAGATCTCAAACCATTATCATTATTTGCTTTTATGTTTCCTATGTTGTTATAAATGAAATCAAGGATTTTTTTTCCGTTATTAATAGCATCTTGACTAAATGGGTACTCAGATTTTCCTTTTGAATGTGCATATTGCCAATCAAATGACGCAGTGTGAATTGAGAATAAATCTCCAACACCAGCAATATTAAGTTCTTTTGGAGCAGACCTTAATAGATTATAATCAATTATTAGCGGATCTGGAGATGCAATTCCAAGATATTCAACATCATGATTTACTCTCACCCCAGCAGCAGGAGTGGTGAAAGCATCTACACTAAGTATTGTGGGAATTGAGACTAAATCTTTGTTTAGTTTCCATGAAATGTATTTAGCTACATCAATAGCCATTCCTCCTCCAATCCCAACAATTGTATCAAATTCAGGCAGATCTGTGATCTGATCCTCAATCCATTGTTTCTCAACAGAAGTTACATCAATAATTTTTTCAGGCGATTTGCCCATTTCATTTTTAATAATATTCCATGGGATTTCCATTGTAGCAACAACATATTTTCCAAGTTCTTTCCCTATTCCCTTGGAGACTCCTCTCCCAATTCTTAATTGTTTGACATTTGTATTTAAACTAAAGTATTGCATTTTAATTCTTATTTTTAATTATAAAGATTATTAATCCTAAGATTATGAATATTCCAGTAGAAATTGCAGGAACATATTCAGTATTGAAGCCATCAATAGATTGTCCTGGTATAATTAAGCATAATACAACAAACATACACCAAAGTAGAGTAAAAAACTTAACATATTTAGGGGTTCTAATTACATCTTTGTTATCATAATTAAGATAAAATGATGAAAAAATAATCCCACAATATCCAATGTAGCCAGCAATAGCAGATACGCTTGTAATTACCTCAATTTTATTAAAGATGATTATAAATAGTGTTGCTAATACTCCGATAAGAATTAGTGAATTCCCAGGAGATTTATTTTTATCAACTGACTTAAGCCAAGTTGAATTTGGAAGAACAGAATCTCTAGACATTGAGAAAATTAGCCTAGAGGCAGTAGCCATACATGCAACTCCACATGCAAAAATTGCAGCGATTACAAATAAAAGAATTACTGAGTATAGCAACACCCCAAATTCATTTCTTAGCAAATCTGTCAAAAAATTTTCAGAACCATTCATGTAAATATCTTTTTGTAATAAAATGATAGAAAATATTATAATAACTATTCCGAAGAAACCAGATGTTAATAGAGAATTAATTATTGATTTTGGAACAATCTTAGTTGGATTTTTGGTTTCTTCAGACATATCTGCAGCTGCCTCAAAACCAGTAAGACACCATGCTCCTAATAAAATTGATAAGGCAAAAGATTCAAATCTTATATCTGAAATTTTAAAATCATTGGTCATTTTTGAAATTGAAAAGTCCTCAATCCCGTTAGTTACAAAGAAACCAAGTGCCAAGATCAAAAGAATTACTCCTATAATTTCTGTTATAACCCCTATGTTGTTGATAGAGGAGACCATTTTAATTCCATTTTTATGGATAAGAGTAATTATCCAAATTATAATTATTGTAATTAAAATATCATTTACCTCAAGAGAAAATACTTGAGATAAAAAATCACTTAAGACTATACCCAAAGTTTTACAGATTCCTGGAAATCCAGTAAGAAACTGCATTAATAATAACCAACCTGTTGCAAATCCTAATTTAGAGTTTACAAGTCTTGATGACCATTGATACCCATAACCAGAAATTGGGAATCTAACTGATAGTTCAGCCATAATCAAGGCAACAAAAAATTGTCCTACAAAAACTATTAACCATGATAATGATATCCACGGACCAACTTCAGAATATCCAAAATGAAAGTTTGCAAAGATTCCTGTTAAAATAGATATTAAAGAAAATGATATTGCAAAAGATGAAAAGCCTTTCATCGACCTATTTAGATCTTGTTTATATCCAAATTTTGCCAGAAGTTTAGAATCCTTATCAACTTTAGACTGGGACATGACTTAATATTCCTTTATAAATTCCTGGGTCAGATCCTTCTATTATTTTTGCATCAAATGTTTTTTCATAGAATTCAGCAGGTCCAACACCACCTATTATTGCATAGGCATAACCCATTTCTTTCATGGAATTTAAAGCTAAAAAAAGCAATGCTTTTCCCAATCCCTTTTTTCTATTACTTTTTTTGACTCCCATAGGACCAAGAAAATTTAAATAAGCTGCATCATAGGTTGCAAAACCAAGTATCTGATCATTTTGAATTGCTATAAAAGTTGTTATAGGTTTTCTAGAAAATGAAACATCTACTTCACTTTCCCATCCATCACCAAATTCATTCTTAACCCAATTGTTAACTATAGACTTTTCAGCAGCAAGTGGACGTCTAAATGAGATCGTTTTTGAAAGCTCCTCGAGTTCTTTACAATTTTTTGGCAGATTATAAAGCTTGACTAACATATCTTTCATAGCTCAAATTAAAGATTTAATATAGAAATTATTTCTTAAAATTATTTTTTGTCTTATCAAAAACATACTCAATAACTTGATTATGTCTTCTCTCAAATCTAACATAACTTCCAGATGCAGTTGATCCATAAAACCTTCTTGTAGCCGGCCTCATATTCTTAGCAATTGGATGATATGTTTGGATATGGTTCCAAGCTCCCATATTTCTTGGTTCTTCTTGGGCCCAAACTACATCCTTTGCATTTGAGAATTTTTTAATTTCAGAAATAATCAATTTAACAGGTAGTGGAAATAGCTGCTCTATTCTTACAATTGCAACATTTTTAATATTATTCTTTTTTCTATAATCAATTAAATCAAAATAGAATTTTCCAGAACAAAAGACTAATGACTCAGCCTTATCTGGATCAATTTCAGAATCTGAAATTACAGGCATAAACCTAGATGAAGTTAATTCCTCAATATCTGAGATTACCTTAGGATGTCTAAGGAGACTTTTAGGTGTAAATAATATTAAAGGTTTCCTGAAGTTTGTAATCATTTGCCTTCTTAGAAGATGAAAAAGATTTGCTGGGGTTGTACAATTTGCAGCATACATATTATCCTTTGCACACAATTGAAGATATCTTTCCATTCTAGCTGAAGAGTGCTCTGCTCCTTGTCCTTCATATCCATGAGGCAGGTATAATACAATACCGTTTTGTAATTTCCATTTATCCTCAGCAGATGATATATACTGGTCAATTATGATTTGAGCTCCGTTAGAAAAATCACCAAACTGTGCTTCCCAGATTGTTAAACTATTTGGGCTAGCCAGTGCATATCCATAGTCAAAACCGAGAACACCATATTCTGAAAGAGGAGAGTTATAAATTTTTAGCACTCCTTTTTCACCTGAATCAATACTATTAAGAGGCAAGTATTCTTCTTCAAAATCTTCAGACTTTAAAACTGCATGACGGTGAGAAAATGTACCCCTTTCTACATCTTGACCAGATATCCTAACATTGAATCCTTCAAGCATTAGTGTACCATAAGCAAGTTGTTCAGCTAATGCCCAATCAACTTTTTTTGATTCAAAAAGCATTTTTTTTCTAGAATCAAATAGCTTAATTACTTTTCTTAAAAATTGTTTATTGGGAAGTTTAGTGATAGATCTACCTACGGTTAAAATAGCTTCTTCATTAGAATTAGTTTCATATTCTTCTAGCATTTTATTTTCATCAACACGTTTAAAACCTTCCCAGACTTGTTGCATAAAAGGAGTAATTTTTGTTTTATCCTTTTTCTTTGAGTCATCTAGCTCCTCTTCCAAAGATTCAAAATAATCTGATTCAATTTTAGAGATATAGTCCTTATTAATTACTCCCTGTTTGATTAATTTGTCTGCATATATATCTCTTGGATTTGGGTGTGAAGAAATAAACTTATAGAGCTTTGGTTGAGTAAATCTTGGCTCATCTCCTTCATTGTGCCCATATTTTCTGTAACCAAGTAAGTCAATAAAAACATCTCTATTAAACTGATTTCTATATTCAAAAGCAAAACTAACTGCATGAATAACAGCCTCAACATCATCAGAGTTTACATGTAGAACTGGTGAAAGGGTTACTTTACCAACATCTGAACAATAAGTGCTAGATCTAGCATCTAAATAGTTAGTAGTAAATCCAACTTGATTATTTACAATTAAATGAATAGTCCCACCTGTACTATAACCTTTAAGTCTTGACATTTGAATTACTTCATAAACTACACCCTGTCCAGCAATTGCTGCATCACCGTGAACTAAAATGGGTAAAATTTTATTTGTCTTATTATTAAGGTCATTTTCCAATTTAGCTCTTGCTATTCCTTGAACAACTGGATCAACTGACTCAAGGTGAGATGGGTTTGGGGCTAAATTCATTGTAATTTTATTTCCTGACTTGGTAAACCTTTCTGATGTCCATCCTAAATGATATTTCACATCTCCATCAAATATATCTTCTTCGTAGTCTTTACCATCAAATTCTCCAAAGATATCTTTACTAGATTTACCGAAAATATTCACCAATGTACTTAGTCTTCCTCTATGAGACATCCCCATAACAACATCCTCAACTCCTTTATCTGCAGCTATATTAATTAGAAAGTCTATCGCTGGAATTAAAGATTCTCCACCTTCAAGCGAAAATCTTTTTTGTCCAACATATTTTTTTTGAAGAAAATTTTCAAAAGTATAGGCTTTATTCAGGCTATCTAATATTTTTAATTTTTCATCTTTAGAAAAATTAGGATGATTACCATTAACATTGATATGATTTTGAATCCATTTAACCTTTTCAGGATCTCTGATATACATGTACTCAATACCTATTGAGTCACAATAGATTCTCTTTAAATGATCAATTATATTTTTTAATTTATCAGGTCCTATTCCAACAACCTCACCTGCACTAAAAACTAATTCAAGATCTGCAGCTTCTAAACCAAAATTTTCAATATCTAGAGTTGGCAAGTATTTTCTTCTCTCCCTAACCGGATTTGTAACTGTAAATAGATGTCCTCTTTTTCTGTAAGCATCTATTAGATTAATTACTTGAAATTCCTTTTTAATATTTTCTGGAATCTCAAATTTTCTCTCCTCAACTGTAATATTTGCACTCTCCATTCCGAAATCAAATCCTTGGAAGAAAGCTTTCCAACTTGGCTCCAGAGAATCTGGTGATTGCAAGTATTGGTCATACATTTCTGCAAATAAACTTGTATGAGCTGAGTTAAGGAATGAAAATTTGTCCATTAAGTTTTATATGGTTAATAAAATTACAACTTGTTTTTTATGTTTCTTAATAATTTTTAGATTTTTGTATCATGTTTGCCCTAATAGACTGTAATAATTTTTATGCTTCATGTGAAAGGGTTTTTCAACCACACTTAAACGGGAAGCCAATCGTTATTCTTTCAAATAACGATGGATGTGTAATAGCTAGAAGTAATGAGGCCAAAGCTCTTGGAATTCCTATGGGAGCACCTGCATTTAAGTTTAAACAAATCTTTAAAAAAAATAAAGTTGAAATATTCTCATCAAATTTTACACTTTATGGGGATATGAGTAATAGGGTGATGTCTATAATATCACGTTTTGTTCCAGATTTAGAAATATATAGTATAGATGAGGCGTTTTTAAGATTTAATGGTTTTACTGAGGATGAAGCTGATAAGAAATGTAAGGAGATTATAAGTACTGTATGGAAGTGGACTGGTATTCCTGTCTCAATCGGATTAGCTCCGACTAAATCGCTTGCTAAAATTGCAAATAGAGTTGCGAAAAAAAACCCTGATATTACTGAGGGGTTTTATTCAATTAATAATAATAAAAAACGTCTAAAAGCTTTGGGAGAAATATCTACTGGTGATATTTGGGGTATTGGATTACAAAATGAAAAGAAGCTATCAAACATAAATGTGAATTCTGGAATTGACTTTATAAATCTTCCTGATCAATGGGTTAAAAAAAATATGAGTATAATTGGCTTAAAACTAAAAAAAGAGCTTGAAGGTTCTCCTACACTTGATATTGAAGAAACAAAAGTTGAGAAAAAATCTATTGCAACAACTCGAAGCTTTGAGTCTGATATTTCATCACTTGAAGATTTAATTGAAAGAATCACAACATATTCAGTTGTTGCTTCTAAAAAACTAAGAAATCAAAAGAGTGAATGTAATATGATTTGTGTTTTTATTAGGAGCAATCCGTTTAAAAATAATAATGAAAGATATCATTACAGCCTAACAGGATCACTGCCATTTTCTACTAATTCAAGTATCGAGATTAGTAAATTTGCAGTAAAACTTCTAAAAAAGATTTACTCTAAAAACAAATCATATAAAAAAGCAGGTATAATATTGATGGGGTTATCTCCAGAATCAAATCATCAGTTTAGTTTATTTGATAGAGATATTGAAAAACAGAAAAAGCTCATGAAAAGCATCGATACAATTGATAACAAATATGGACTGTATAAGGTAAGACTTGCAAGTCAAGATCAAAAAAGAATTTGGAAAATGAAAAGGCAAAAGCTTTCTAGAAACTATACTACTGAAATTGACGAAATATTAATTGTAAAGTAGAATGAGTAAAGAGAATAATATTAGAATATTTAAACCTAATGATAAAGAGTCCATTAAAAATATATTTATTGAAGATGGAATTTCAGCTGGATTTCCATCGCCTGCAAGTGATTTCGAGGAGTCAAGAATTAGCATTGAAAAAGTTGTAGTAAAAAATAAAGAGTCAACTTTTTATGCCAAAGTTTCAGGTGAATCAATGAAAAATGCAGGGCTTAATGATGGAGATATTCTTGTAATTGATAGAAGCGAAGAATTGAAAAATAATAAAATTGCTGTCTGTTATCTTAATGGAGAATTCACGGTAAAAAGAGTAAAGATTAAGAAGGATCACATATACTTAGTACCAGAAAATGATAAATATGAACCAATAAAGGTTACAAACGAAAATGAATTTATAGTATGGGGAATAGTAACTTACGTTTTTAAAAAAATTTAGAGTCTCTCGTAAATACCTGCAATTCCTTGACCTCCTCCAACACAAGCAGTAACCATTCCATACTTTTGATTTCTTCTTTTCATTTCATTAAGCAATTGTATTGAAAGTTTTGCACCAGTACATCCTAAAGGATGACCAAGAGCAATTGCTCCACCGTTAACATTTACAGTATCAGGATTTAAACCACTCTCCTGGATGACAGCTAGAGCTTGGCAAGCAAAAGCTTCATTTAATTCTGTCTGTTCTATATCAGATAATCTTAATCCTGCCTGACTTAAAGCTTTTGGGATTGCTTCAACAGGTCCTATTCCCATGTATAGAGGATCTACTCCTCCTGAAGTACAAGTTACCATCCTTGCAATTGGTTTAACTCCTAACTGTTTAACCATCTCCTCAGACATAACTAAAACAAAAGCTGCACCGTCAGACATTTGAGACGAGCTACCAGCAGTAACAATACCTCCAAGTTTGAAAGCAGGTCTTAATTTAGCTAAAGCTTCAACTGTTGTTTCCCTTCTTACTCCCTCATCCATATCAACCGTATGAGATTTAGATACTTTCTTCCCATCCTTCACAAAAACTTCTTCAACAGTTACAGGCACAATTTCATCTTTGAATAGACCTTTATCTATTGCATTAGCTGCCTTTTGGTGAGACTCATAAGAGAATTGATCTGACGCCTCTCGGGATATTTTATATTTTTCTGCAACTGCTTCAGCAGTATGTCCCATTCCAATGTGATAATTCATATTTTCTTGATTAGCTTTATAACTTGGAGAAAGTTTATACCCAGTCATAGGAATTAGGCTCATACTTTCAATCCCTCCTGCAACAAAAATATGTCCAAATCCTGCTCTAACTTTACTAACAGCCATTGAAATAGCTTCAAGACCCGAAGCACAATATCTATTAATTGTTACTCCTGGAACCTCTTTTCCAAGAGCTCTTGCAGAAATTAATCTAGCGACCTGAAGACCTTGTTCACCTTCAGGATTGGCACATCCCACAATAACATCATCAACTTTTGTAGTGTCAAGTTCAGGAACTTGTGATGTGAGATGACTAATAACATCTACAGCCAAATCATCGGTTCTATAATTTTTAAAGCCACCTCTTTTTGCTTTTCCAATTGCTGATCTGTAACCAGCCACTATATATGCTTCCATAATTAATTTCTTAATGGTTTTTTTGTCATCAGCATATGCTGAATTCTATCTAATGTTTTTTGATTTCCAAGTAAACTCATAAAATTTTCTCTCTCAAGATCTAGAAGGTACTCTTCGCTTACATTCTGAGAGTATGTTAAGTCTCCACCACACATTACATATGCTATTTTTCTAGAAACTTCTACATCGTAATCCGACATATAATTTCCTAATCTGAATTCATTTATTGCAGAGTATAGTGTTGATAATCCAGATCTTCCCAATACTTCAATGTCTTGTCTTGATGAGGGAGGTATATAACCAGTTTTTAGACTTAAAACTTTTTCTTTAGCCATACTTATATTTCTCATACGGTTCATACAAATAAAATCCCTCTCGGGAAGAAGATAGTGAAGATCATATGCCTCGTGCGCTGACATAGATACTGATCCCATTGCAATCGATTTAAAATGATCTATTAATGAAGGCATTTTTACATCTCCCGAATTAAATGAATCAGAAGCTCTCATAGCCATTTCTTTAGTTCCACCCCCTCCAGGTATTAGTCCAACTCCAGCCTCAACAAGACCAATGTATGACTCTGAAGCATGGATACCAGCATCACAATGAATTGAAACTTCAAGTCCTCCACCCATAACAAATCCATGAGTTGCAGAAACGACTGGAACATTACATGTTCTCATTCTCATCAATATTTTTTGGAAGCCAACAAGAAACTTTTCAATTTCATCAAAGTTTTTTTGCATTGCCATCATACCCATATTCATAAGGTTAGCCCCTACAGAAAACTGTTTTTCGTTATTACCTATTACTATTCCATTCCAGCCATCTCTTTCAGCTATATCAATAGCTTCATTTATTCCTTTAGCTATTCCCTCACCTATTGAATTTCCTTTTGTTTGGAATTCAATACACATAACGCCTTCTCCAATATCATGAACAGTACACTCTGAATTTTTTAAAATCTGATTATTCTCTCTAAATGCGTCAAGTATATAATGATTCTCGGAACTTGGCACATTTATATAGGTTTTAGAGTTTACATCATAGAATTTCTTTTTGCCATCTTCAAATTTGTAAAATGATTTTATTCCTGAATCAGACATTTCATTAATCCAATTTGGAACTTCTTCACCACAACTTTTTATCATTTCAACTCCAGACTCAATTCCAAGATTATCCCATATTTCAAATGGACCATAACTCCATGCATATCCTGTTCGAATAGCATCATCAATTTGATAAAAGTCATCTGCAATCTCTGGAATACTCATAGCAGAATATGATAATATACATGAGAAATATTCTTTATAAAATTTGTTTACGTTTGAGTCACCATTGATTAGAAATTTTAATCTTCTATCAAATAACTCGATAGACTTTGCTTCTCTGATTTCAGGTATATTGGGCTTAATTGATTTTCTATATTCATTAGTTTCAAGGTCAAGTGCATTAATTACTGATCTACCATTTTCATCTTTTTCTTTAGTTTTTTCATAATATCCTTTGCCAGACTTATTACCAAAAAACTTATTTTCAATCAAAAATTTAAATGATTTGTTTTCAGGTTGGTCTTTTAGTTTGCTGTAGAATGTATCATCCTTTACATTATTAACCAAAAAGTTAGTTACGTTATCACTTGTATCTAATCCAACTAAATCCTGCAATCTAAATGTTCCAGAATTAGGAAGACCGATAACGCTTCCCGTCATTAAATCAACTTCTTCAATTTTTAAATTGTACTTATCTGTTAATTGAGATGATTTAATACCACACATTACTCCAATTCTATTTCCAATGAATCCAGGTGTATCTTTACAGAGCACTGTCTGTTTTCCAAGTATAATATCTCCAAATTCCATTAAAAATGATACTAACTCAGGGTCAGTTTCTGTTTGTGGAATGACTTCAAATAGTCTAAGATATCTTGGTGGGTTAAAAAAATGTGTTCCACAAAACAAAGACTTAAAACTATCTGATCTTCCTTCACACAGAAGAGATATAGGAATACTTGAAGTATTTGAAGTTACAAAAGCATTATCAGACTTATATTTTTCCACCTTTTCAAAAATTGTTTTTTTAATTTCCAAATTCTCAACAACAACTTCAATTATCCAATCAGCATCATTTATTTTCTCAAAATCATCATCAAAATTACCGGTAGTAATCCTTGATGCGTATTCTTTTTTATAAAGGGGGTTAGGTCTGGACTTAATAGCATTATTTAATGCATCATCAGCAATTATATTTCTATTTTTAATAGATTTTTCTTTAGGCTGAATATCAAGCATTAAAACATCGATTCCAACATTTGCAAGATGACAAGCAATTCCAGAACCCATTACACCAGAACCAAGAACAGCAGCTTTTTTAACTTTAAAATTCATTTTTTTTATAATATATGCTAATCTAAATAAATTATTTTAATTACTAACTTTACAGGATTAAGATATAATTATGGACAAAGAAAATATACTTTCAAATTTTCAATCAAAAGCAAAAAATGCTGCTCCAATTGGAGGTACAATTAAGTTTGAGATTGATGGTAACACTATCTGTATTGATGGAACTGGATCTGAAAACAAAATTCTACTAGAAGATATGGAAGCTGATTGCACTATTACTATGGCAGGCTCTTTAATGGAAGACCTAAAAAATGGTAAAGTAAATCCAATGATGGCTGTAATGAGCGGGAAGCTCAAAATAAGTGGTGATCAAGGACTTGCAATGAAGCTTCAGGCTTTCATGTAAAAGTCTTTTTTTTTAGAGTTTTGTAAACTGATTGATTTTTTTTTAAATTTAGATGACTATTAAACCAGTTATCGAAAAAATTAAGCAAAAAATAGACAGGTCCAAAGTCAACTATGCAGTTACTTTGGTCAAATCCTTAAGTTCAAAGGATGAAATCTCCTTGAATAAAATCTGGGCTTTGTGTGGCTTTAAATCAAAATTTGAGTTTGAACAAAGTTTTAAAAGAGTTCAAGGTATTTCATTTAAAGAATATGTCAATAAGCATTAAAATTAATTATCTCAAATTATAATCTTTCAGTAAATTTGCTTGCTGGTGAAACGTAATTTAGACATACTAGTTATCTCCGATTTACACCTTGGAACCTATGGATCTGAAGCAGATGAAGTTATATCATATTTAGAAACTATTGATGCAAAAAAAATTGTAATTAACGGTGACTTTATCGATATTTTATTATTTAATAAGAAATATTGGCCTAGTTCTCATATGAAAGTAATTAAGTACTTTCTTGATCTAATTTCAAAAGGTAAAGAGATTCATTACATAGTTGGTAATCATGATGAATTATTGAGAAAATTTTTAAATTATAAAATACAGAACTTTAAAATTGTTAACCAATTAGTTTTAGATACTGATGAAGGAAAAGTTTGGATTTTTCATGGTGACGTTTTTGATTTTTCAATTCAGACTCAGTGGATAACAAAATTTGCAGGGTTTGTTTATGACTACATGATAATGTTTAATAGTTGGCTAAATAAAAAAGTAGTGAAACCTCTTGGAGGTAAAAGGTTAAATTTCTCTAAGGCTATTAAAGCCAATGTAAAAGCTGCTGTAAAATACTTTAGCAATTTTGAAAGAGTAGCTGCAGAGACAGCTCATAAAAATGGATATAAATATGTAGTCCTTGGACATATTCATAGCCCTAAAATTGAATCTTTTGATGTTAATGGTGATGAAATTATTTACATGAATTCAGGTGATTGGCTAGAAAGTTTATCATCTTTAGAATATGTTGATAACAAATGGTCCATATATAATCACACTCGAACTGAAAAAGAATATTATAATGATAAAGAATCTAGAATTGAAATGACAAATAAAGAACTGTATAAGGATCTTTTAGAAGAATTTAAAATCCTGAAGGATAAATGAAAATTCTATACGCTATACAGACTACAGGTAATGGTCACTTAGCGAGAGCTCAAAATATCATTCCCAAAATAAAAGAAGTTGCTGAACTCGAAATAATTACAAGTGGCCCTAAAAATGATTTTTTATTAGAAGAGAAACCCATCAAACATTTTACAGGTGTTACTTTCTTTTATACAGACAATGGATCTGTTAACTGGCTTAAAACTATTTTTTTAAACAATTATTTTAAGTTTTTCAAAGAGGTACTTTCGTGTCCAGTAAAAAAATATGATTTAATAATAAATGATTTTGAACCAGTTTCTGCATGGTCTGCAAGATTTAATAATATAAAGTGTTTTGAGTTAACAAACCAATATTCTATGAGTCTAAGCAGCGTTCCTAAACCCAAAAGCTACAATAAGTTTATCTTATGGGCAATAAAATATATAATCCCTTCTAAACTTGGATACGGATATCATTATAAAAAATATACAGATAGAATTTTTTTTCCAATAATTAGGGATAAAATAAGAAACTTAAGATTAACAACTAGTGATGAAATAATTGTTTATTTACCAACATATTCTCCTTCAAATTTAATTAAGATAATTAATAAGTTAACTGTAAAAAAAAGATGGACAATTTTTTCTCTTGATGCCAAAAAAAAAGAGAAAATATTTGGAGTAAATGTAGAACCTCTTTCTGAAGATATATTCTTAAAGAAATTTGCATCTTGTTATGGAATTGTATGTGCTGGAGGATTTGCTACAACATCCGAAGCAATATTTTTAGGCAAGCCAATGATTGTAGTTCCAGTAGAAGGTCAAATAGAGCAGCAGTTTAATGCAGCAGCATTAAAACAGGAGGGAGTAACTGTAATTGATAAATTCTCAGATAAAAATATAAATATAATTTCTAACTGGATTAGTTCTCCAAGAGTGTTAGAGATTAAATACGAAGATGAATCAAAAAAAATAGTTAAAACAATATTAGAAGACTATTCAAACTTAAATTAATTTACTATGCAAGATGAACTAGAAAGTCTAAAGTTTCCAATCGGAAAATATAAAGCAATGCTTGATTTTAATTTTTCGAGAACTGTTGAAGATATAAGAACATTAGAGTCATTTGCAGAAGCTCTTCGAAATTCTGTTAAAGGCCTTGATAAAACTGACTTCAAAAAATCATATAGAGATGGTGGGATGAATATTGCTCAAATTATTCACCATTTTTGTGATACGCACACATATGCATTCCTAAGAACAAAACATACATTACTTGAGGATAATCCAAGTGTAAAAATGTATGATGTAGAAGAATTTCTTACTACTCCTGATTCTAACGTTTTAGATATAGAAGATAGCTTAAATGTAATTGATGGGATTCATGCTAAATGGGTAAGCCTTTTAAAGACATTATCAGAGAACGAATTAAAGAAGACATATTATCACTCATCTAGAGATAAAAATATAATTCTTCATGAGCATGTTGGAATGTATGCATGGCATACAAAGCATCATATAATGCATATCGAAATTGCTAAAAAAAATATCAAACAAAGAGGAAAAAGAAAAAAGTAGAAATATTATGGACACATTTAAAATTAAATATGAAGGAGATTTAAGAACAAAAGCTATTCACTTGGATTCTGGATCTCAAATAATTACTGATGCCCCAAAAGATAATCATGGACTTGGGGAAACCTTTTCACCAACAGATATGGTATGTACTGCACTAGCAAGTTGCATACTAACAATTATGGCAATTGTTGTTGAGAAAGATAATATTGATATAAGAGATACAACAGCTTTTGTGAAAAAAACTATGGGGTATAATCCTAGAAGGATAACAAAAATTGAAATTGATATAACTTTTCCAAAAGACTATGATTCTAGGACAAAGACTATGTTAGAGAGGGCAGCTTTTAATTGCCCAGTCCATAACACATTATCAGAGACTGTAGAAAAAAATATTTCTTTTACATACTTAAGTTAAGTACGTAGAACAAGAGAATATAATAATATTAAGGTTTTTTATTCTTAACGTATTTTTCAAGCCACTGATCTTGTTCCCATAAAACATGAAAAATACTCTCCTTAGATCTGTACCCATGACTTTCTTTAGGAAGCATTACTAGCCTTACAGTTGCTCCTAAACCTTTAAGTGCATTAAAGTATCTTTCGCTTTGCATTGGGTATGTTCCAGAATTATTATCATCTTCTCCATGAATTAGAAGTAAAGGTGTTTTCATTTTATCAGAATGCATAAAAGGCGACATATTATAATATATGTCAGGCGCTTCCCAATAACTTCTTTGTTCACTTTGAAAACCAAATGGAGTTAATGTTCTATTATATGCTCCACTTCTAGCAATACCTGCGGCAAATAAATTACTATGAGATAATAAATTAGCTACCATAAATGCTCCATAGCTGTGTCCACCCACAGCAACTCTATTTGTATCAATATAGCCTAAACTATTAACAGCATCAATTGCGGCCTTGGCATTATCTACTAATTGATTTCTGAAACTATCATTTGGTTCAACTTCAGCCTCACCAACAATTGGAAAAGATGCATCGTCTAAAACAACATAACCTTTAGTAATCCAGTAAACCATTGATCCATAATAAGGATAAGTAAATCTATTTTGGTTCTTTGTATTTTGACTAGCACTTGATTTATCTTTAAACTCTCTAGGATATGCCCAGAGAATCATCGGTAATTTCTCTTTTGAATCTTTATTATATCCAACTGGTAAATATAATACACCTGATAACTCTAATCCATCGCTTCTATTATATTTGATCACTTCTTTGTGGGCATCCTTAATAGCATCAAATGGATTTTTGAATGAAGTTAATTTTAAAATTTTATCACTTTTGATAGACTTTAAATAATAGTTTGGAAACTCAATATTGGATTCAATCCTTACAAATAATTCATTTTTTTTTGGATCAAAGTCGATTAGTGATTCGTACTGATTAACTAAATCTGATTTGTAGACTCTCTTTTTTTTAAGATTATTAATATTAAATTCATCTATAAATGGAAATTGCCCCTCTTTCGAGTAACCCTCACCAATTAGATAAGCTTTACCATAATTTATTTCTATAACATTTTTATTGAATTTATTTTTATTAGAAATGAAATAACCCGGATCAGAGTAGTTATCTTGATAATTTCTATCAGTAATTATACTAATATCATTTACTCTTGAAGGGTTAAAAGCATATATCTTTTCATTTCTTGTATTCCACCAATAATCATAAGCAATTGCGAAACTATCATTACCCCAGTCTATACCTCTAAATCTATTAACTGTCTTTAAAATACTTTTTCCATCACCTTTAAATGGAAAATTTAACTCATAAACTTCATCTCTATATTCTACAATTTTTTCTGGATTACCTTTGTCAAGTGCCCTTACATAAATAAGAGAAGATGGTTTATCTGATCTCCAAGAAAAGCTTCTTTTACCCTCTCTAACCGCCATAAATCCTTTGGGAAGCTCCTCTATTAAAGGAACATTAACCAGATTAGAAATCAATTCAGAATTTTTTGAATATATATTTATTGATGTAGGAAACCTCCTGTAAGTAACTAAATATGAAAAAGGTTTTTCAATATTACTAATCATCACATAGTTTCCATCTGGAGAAATGGAAATATTTGTATACATTCCTACATCTAGCCACTTTTCATATGAACCTTTAACAGATACTTTAAATATTTCTGAATTAACCAATTGCTCAAAATTAAATTCATCAGTTGTATTTTTTAGTAAATCCTGATAAGTTCTATTTTGAGCCTTTTCGCCAAAATTTGAGGATATAGTGGGGCCTTTCGGAATAATACTGCCTTTATCTACTATTTCTTTTTTGTTGGAGGGCATAACTTTAATTAACATATTTTCACTGTCAGAAAACCAGCTAATAACACTACCAATATTTGAATTTAATTTTAAATCAAAAACCTTATTAGCGGTTGATGTTTTTAAATCGAGAACCCATAGATCAACTCCCGATTTAGTGGTATTCGTAAATGCAATTTTGGTCTGATCAGGAGACCAATTTAGGTTGCTAATTTTCATGCCTAAATACATTCCATCTACTGGATTAGGATCTTGACTCCTGTTATCAAATTTTCTAATTTTTATATCATTATAGTAACTAACCCTACTACCGATATTTGTCCTGGGGTTTATTCTTAATCCTGCTAATCTTAATTCTTTATCAGAAAGTTCCTCAATAGATTTATAATTATCACGATATAAGAAGATTAAATAGTTTTTATCGTCATCATAGATTACACTAGGAGGTCTTTCAAACTCAACTAGTTCTAGGATTTCAGATGAAGGTTTTTGGTAAGGAATATTCTCTTGAGAAAATACAATTGAAACTATAAATAGAAATAGAAGTGATAAAAGCTTTTTCATTTTTTTAATTTTAATTAAAAATAATTTATTTAAATAAAAAAGCCTCCCTTTAGGAGGCTTTTCTGTACTCGAGGCGGGACTTGAACCCGCACGAACATTACTGCTCATTGGATTTTAAGTCCAACGTGTCTACCAATTCCACCACTCGAGCAATTGAGCGAAAGACGGGATTTGAACCCGCGACCCTCACCTTGGCAAGGTGATGCTCTACCAGCTGAGCTACTTTCGCAGAGAATGCAAATTTATAATAATTTAACTTATATGAGAAGTATAAATAAATTAATCTTTACCAATTTCTGTCTTTGAAAGTGCAAGAGCAGTTTGATACTCATTTTTTTGATCATTTAGAAATCTGGTGTACATACCCACATATATTCTTGACTGAGATAATGATCCATACAATTCATTTGAAAGATAATACTGTTTGTTAAATCTAAATCTAGTTAATTCTTGCTGGCCATATATTTCTCCATCGTAGGAGTTATAATTAAATTGTATTCTAAAATTACCCATAATTTGTCGTCTCCAAAGCAAGTTGAAGTTATCTATCTCGGTAGAAGTTGCATAGTTTCTATCCATTTTATGTGTATACATGTTTAAAAGAAGTGACTTTAACTCTTCATTTTCTATTAGATTAAATGTACCATTTGCAATTAGCTGATTAAAAATACCATCTTGAGGGAAAAAAGAAGTTCCAATTTGAATTTGAAGAAGTATTTCTGCTACCTGGCGATCAGTCAATATAGTATGATTATTATTTATGTCATCTAAAAGCTTAATCAAGTTCTTGTCAGATATGTCTAGACCTTCAAGGATTATTTCTATTTGCTCAATATCACTTTCTAATGTTTTAGTAAGATCAGTTAATAAATAATTTTTTTCTTGTTTAGTTATATTAACCTGTCTTCTTTGTTCAAGATAAAATGATAGTAGCACACTTAGAATAATTACAATTGCCTGGACAATATTATTTCTAAGAAATGATTTAAGTGTAATTATTGTTTTGGTCATGCCTAAAAATATAAAAAGTTTATTTATAAATAGATAAATCTAAATTTAAGGAATCAAAATATTTAAATCTATTTAAAGAAACAGATAAAATTGTATCCTTCAGTGTATTTGATATTCTTTCAGGAAAATATTTAACTGCAATATAAGCTTGGAATACCTCTGCAATATCCTCAGAATTTGGATTATCCTTTGCGTATTTTGATAAATAATTCCCATCTAAGTTAACAGCATCAATCCATTCTTGTTCTCCATAGACATATGGATCTATTGATAGGTGAGCAGCTTCATGTATAAATAGTTCTTCAGTTCTGTCTCCATCTGGTCGAGTTTCCACTATATTATTTAACCAGTCTAAATGCAATGTAATGTTTGCATAAGATAAATCATTTGTTAATTGTGCAGATGCTCTGTATTCGCCTTTTAAGAATTCGAATGATTTTATATTTTTTCTTAGTTCTTTTCCTAATTGACCAATAAGTGGTGCGTATTTTTGATTAATTGAAAATGCCTCTTGTTCCGAAAAGTCTGTATGTATTTCAAAATCTAGAGTTAGACCATCCCCAAAATTAATAGTGTAAATATGAGCAGGATAATCTACAAAGTCAGGAATTGATGTATCGTAGAAAAGTCTTGTCTGAATACCAGCATATTCTGAATTAGAATAAATAGTATAATCTGAAGGCTTAATTAGATCAGGGAGATCCCACATAGTCCCGTTAAAAGGTGGATCATTTATATCTAGTTTAGTAAATAAATATATACCCTCCTCAGCACTTCCTGATTCAATTAAATTAATTTTTTCTTGAAGTACTTGAACTTGACTATTTAAATAATCACTATCATTTTGTAAAATTTCATTATTCTCAGTTAATACCTGAATTTGATCTATATAATCTTGTATGAGATCTTCAAAAATATTTAATTGATTATTTAATTGTGAAATTTGATTTAAATAATTACTATTAGCGTTATTTAGATCCATATTTTCTGAGGATAGTTGAGCTATCTGATTTGAAAAATCATTTATCTGAGAGTTTAATTTTGTTATCTGAGATTGAAGATCAAGTATTGTTTCATTAAGCTGATTAATCTCATCATCTTTTGAACATGAGCTAATTATTAAGAAAATTAGAGCAAATAATATGTTATAACTTCTCATACTGAATTATCATTTCTCCTTGATTGTGAGGTGGAATATAATAAGAGAATCCATGTTTATTACATATTTGTTCGACAATCTTCTTTTGCATTACAGGTGAGTTTCCAGTAATTACTGTTAAACTTACACTACCCTTGGTTGAGTTTAAAAGCATATATTCTTCTATTAATTCAAGTCCCTCAGGATGTGTTTTTCCATGTAGATCAATCTTCATTGTTAATCTCTTTTTTTATCTGGTTAAGTTTTAGTAAAGCCTCAACAGGACTTAAGTTATCGATATCCAAATCTTTAATAATTTTTTTTATTTCTTGCATTTTTGGGTCTTCAATATCAAAAAAACTAAGTTGAAGATTAGCATCATTATTATTTTCTTTTAATTTATTAGACTTACTTCTCTCCATAAGTTTTAGTTTATTTTCAGCCGAATTCAGAACAAGTTTTGGCATACCTGCCATTTTTGCAACATGAATTCCAAAGCTATGATTACTTCCACCCTTAACTAATTTTCTCAAAAAGATTACATCATCTTCTGTCTCTTTTACACTTACATTAAAATTTTTGATTCCTTTATATATAGATTCCATTTCATTTAAATCATGATAATGAGTTGCAAAAAGAACGTGAGGCTTAAATTTATTTTCGTGTAAAAACTCAGCTATGGCCCATGCAATAGAAATACCATCATAAGTACTTGTTCCTCTTCCAATTTCATCAAGAAGTATTAAACTATTACTTGTAAGATTATTTAAAATTGATGCAGTTTCATTCATTTCAACCATAAATGTTGACTCACCCATAGAAATATTATCACTTGCACCTACTCTAGTAAAAATTCTATCCACTAGAGAAAATTTCATCTCTTCAGCAGGAACAAAACTTCCAATTTGAGCTAGTATTGTAATTAGTGCAGTTTGTCTTAAAATAGCGGATTTACCAGACATATTTGGTCCGGTAATCATAATAATTTGCTGATCAGTGTCCAGAAAGATATCGTTAGGTATATATCTTTCTCCAGGGGAAAGATTAGCCTCAATTACAGGATGTCTACCAGCAATTATTTCAATTTTTTTTGAACTTGTTATCTCTGGACAACAATATTTATATTTAACTGCTCTTTTTGAAAAAGAGTTTAAAATATCTACTACAGAAATTTTATCTGATACTAATTTTAGTTTTGAAAGATTATCTTGAAGTCTATCTAATAACTTTAAATATAATTTAAGTTCAAGATCCTTTATCTTCTCATCTGCATTTATAATCTTTTCTTCGTATTCTTTTAATTCTTGTGTTATATATCTCTCTGCATTAACAAGTGTTTGCTTTCTTATCCAGTCATCTGGAACTTTATCTTTATGTGTATTTCTTACTTCTATATAGTAGCCAAAAACATTATTAAATGAGATTTTTAATGATGGGATATTAGTATTTAAAGTTTCTCTCTCTAGAATTTGATTTAAATAATCTTTACCAGAGGTTCTGATATCTCTTAAACTATCCAGTTCAGTTGAGAATCCATCCTCAATAAAATCTCCTTTTAAAATTGAGGCTGGAGAATCATCTTTTAAAGTATTAGAGATTTCTCTTATTACACTTTTAGTACTTGGTAGTGATTTACCATAATTTTTTAAAATCCCATTATATAATATAAGAGAGTCCTTAATTAAACTTACATTTTCCAAAGAGTTTTTTAAGTTCACTAATTCTCTGGGTGAAATTTTATATGTAGCAATTTTTGACATTAACCTTTCTATATCTGAAATATTGTTTAGTTTAATATCTAGTGTATTGCTTATATCGTCATTCTTGATAATTGACTTGACAATTTCTTGTCTTTTCTTTATCTCTTTTTTATCAATTAATGGAAACGCAATCCAACTTTTAAGTTTTCTAGAACCCATACTCGTTATTGTCTCATCAATTGTATCAGAAAGATTAAAACCATTTATAGAGTTTGAATTAAACAACTCAAGATTTTTCATAGTAAATCTATCCATCCATGTATAGGACTCCGGAAATATCCTTTGAAGGCTAGAAATATGAGTAAGATTTGTATGCTCAGTATCATCTAAATAATGAATTATGGATCCTGCAGCTACAGCACCTAACTTTATATCCTCGACACCAAAACCCTTCAAACTTTTTGTATTAAAATGATCAAGCAATTTATTTTCTGAATAAGAGTTATCGTAAACCCAATCATCTAATGGATAAACATTGTATGAATTTCCTAACAACTCAAAAAATTTATTTTTTGATGGTTTCGAAACCAATATTTCATTAGGAGAAAAGTTTGAAATTAGTTGATCAATTAATTTTAAATCACCTTGTGAGACATAAAAGTCACCAGTTGAAACATCAAGAAATGAAATTCCAAATTCATTTTTTTCTATGTGTACAGAAGCTAAATAATTATTTTTCTTCTGATCAAGTACTCCATCATTTATTGCTATTCCAGGAGTAACTATTTCCGTAACTCCTCTTTTGACAATTTTTTTTGTAAGCTTTGGATCTTCCAATTGATCGCATACCGCAACTCTATTACCTGCTTTAACTAATTTAGGAAGATAGTTTTCAATTGAGTGGTGAGGAAATCCAGCTAGCTCAACTTCACTACTTGAACCGGCTCCTCTTTTTGTTAAGACTATACCTAAAATCTTGGATGCTAATATTGCATCTTCGCCAAAAGTTTCATAAAAGTCACCTACTCTAAACAAAAGTATAGTATCAGGATATTTAGATTTAATATCATTATACTGTTTCATCAAAGGTGTGATTTTACTCGTTTTGGTCACTATTTTGTATTTATGCTAATGTAAATATTTTTATTTTTACTCTAATGCGAAAACTAAGAAATACTGAGTTAAATAGAAAGACCATAGAGGAGTTTAAAAAATCCAAGAAAACATCAGCAATTGTGATTTTAGATAATATCAGAAGTATTCATAATGTTGGTTCAATTTTTAGGACTTCTGATTCTTTTTTGATTGAAAAAATTATTATCTCAGGATATACTGCTACTCCTGAAAATTCTAAGATGGAAAAAACAGCACTTGGCTCATCTGATTCTGTTGATTGGGAATACACAGAGGATGTGATAGAGACAATTCAAAATCTAAAGAATAAGGGCATTAAAGTTGTTTCAGTTGAACAAGCAGATAAATCATTAAAAATCGAAAAATTTATTCCTGAAAAAGGTACAAAATATGCCTTTGTATTTGGAAATGAGGTAGACGGTGTTTCAGATGAAATAATTTTAGAATCTGATCAAGTTCTTGAAATACCTCAAGTTGGGACTAAACATTCTTTAAATGTTTCAGTAGCAGCAGGAATTATTTTATGGGACTTTTATCAAAAAACCGAAATCTAAATTATTTTTAAGGGAATACCCTGATCATCACATTCATTATCTAGTTGCCTGATTGTTTTATTCAAAATCGGATGAACATAATCGTCTGCTATTTCTAACATTGGAACTAAAACAAATTTTCTTATTTCAATTTTTGGATGTGGGATTTTTAAGTCCTCTGAATCTATTATAATGTTATCATAAAAGAGAATATCAATATCTATAAACCTATCGGAATAACTACCATCAATGTCTTCTCTTCCCATTGATTTTTCAATCTTTTTTAAGTTTATTAATAAAGATTTTGGCTCAATATCTGTATCAATAAGTAAACTTAGATTATAAAAATCATTGGAATCAAAACCCCAAGACTTTGATTGATATATACTTGATCTAGAAATTATTTTTCCAATCTTTTTCTCAATTTCATCTATCGCTTTATTTATTAATACAGAACGATTACCTTTGTTTGAACCTATTGATAAATAAACTTTACTCATAATTTTATATGAATTCTAAAAAAATTACTCTAGCAAATAATATATATTTAATTCTTGCGGGATTATTTATTACTTCACTAGTTGCATCAAATTTAATATTTACAAAAATATTTTATTGGTATCCATTCGATATTAATTTATTAGGTGTAAAACTTTTTGAGTTATCAGTTGGTATTTTACCCTATCCTCTTACATTTCTAATTACAGACTTAATATCTGAGATTTATGGAAGGAAGAAAGCAGACCAAGTTGTAATAACTGGAATATTTGCATCAATTTTTTCTATTATTTTAATATTTGTATCTAGCCAAGTTCCAGCAATAGATGCTTCACCAATTGATGATGCAACTTTTAACAGTGTTTTTCTTAATGCTCCACTAGCAGTATTGGCATCTATGTTAACATACTTATTCGCTCAATTTATAGATATAAGAATTTACCATTTTTGGAAAAAGCTTACAAAAGGAAAACACCTTTGGTTAAGAAATAACTTTTCAACTTTTACATCGCAATTTGTTGACACATTTACAATTGTATCATTACTTATTCTTTTTGGAATTCTACCAGAAGATAAATTTTTAGTTCTAGTTATTTCTGGATTCTTATTTAAAGTTATTGTTGCATTATTAGACACACCCCTTTTATATCTTTTCGTATGGATTTTTAGAAAGAAATTCAACTTAAAAGTCGGCGAAGAAATTAAACTTAGTTAGGTTGGAATCAAAAAGAATTAACAAGTACCTAAGTGAGGTTGGATTCTGTTCAAGAAGAAAAGCTGATGATTATGTCTCTCTTGGTAGAGTTTTTATTAATGGTAAAGTTGCAGAGTTAGGGTCTAAAGTAAATATAGATGATGAGATTAAAGTTGATGGTGAAATAATTCAAAATACTAACAAAAAAAGAGTCTATATAGCATTCAATAAACCTGTTGGAATTGAATGCACGGGAAATCCAAAAGTTAAAGATAATATCATTGATTTTATTAATCACAGAGAGAGACTTTTTACAATTGGAAGAATAGATAAACAAAGTGAAGGTCTTATTCTACTTACAAATAATGGTGACATTGTTAATAATGTTTTAAGGGCAGAAAATAGAAAGGAAAAAGAATACAGTGTGTGGGTGAATAAAAATATAACACAAGATTTTATTGAAAAGATGAGAAAGGGTGTAAGGATAATGGGTAAAATGACAAAAAGGTGTTATGTAAAGAAGATTAATGATAATAGATTTCAAATTATTTTAACTCAAGGAATGAACAGGCAGATCAGAAGAATGTGCGAAGTTATGGGATACAGAGTAACTAAATTAAAAAGAATTAGAATTATGAATATTCATTTAGATATTAATGTTGGGGAGTACAGAAATTTGACAGAAGAAGAGGTAAAACAGTTATTTAATTAATAGTTAGATCAATTAAAAACCCTTCATTAGATCTAACATTAAATACACTTGAGTCTTCAAAAATTAAATATTGTCCCTTAATTCCAATTAATTTTCCATTTATTTCATCAGACTTTTTAAGACTGACAGACTTTACTGAGTCAATTGAATTATCTATTCTATAATTAAATTTAATTACCTCAGTATCTATCAAAAAGTAATCTTTAAAATCATCGCCTAGGAATTTAAGCGCTTCATCTTTATCATTTTTTAAATTTGAATTATTAATTTGACTCGTTAGCATTTTACGCCAATTTGTTTTATCAGAAAATTTCTGTTTTAATTTAATCTCAGCTATTCCTGCCAAATATCGGTTAGGAACTTTAATTAATTCAATAGCTTCAACGGCTCCTTGATCAATCCATCTTGTAGTTTTATTGTTTGATCTTGTTACACCAACTTTTGTTTCACTAGTTTTTGATAGATAAACAATATGATCTTGAATTTGAATTTTTTTCTCATATTCAAGGTCTCTATCTTCAATTTCCAAGTGAGCTTTGCTTAACTCAGGTTTCATTACCCAATCACCAGACATTGGTGACTCAAAAAAGCATTTTTTACAAAAGCCATTTGCAAAAATTTCAATATTTTCAGAGCAAGATAGACAACAATAACCTTTCTTTTTTAAATTGATATTTTTGCCTATAAACTGATTAAGAAATAAAAGATCATTTTCAAAATCTAGCATATATCGGATAGGATCACCATTTATTGAAATCATTTTTTTTATTACTCCTGAAAACATAATTTTTTGTTTACTATTTTTATGCAAAATATATGTAATCCATGCCAATTCCAATTTTTAATTCTGTTGCATCCTTTTTTTTAAAAAGAAGGATTAGTCAAATAGAATTATTTAAAGACTATCCGATAGAAGTACAACAAGAGGTTCTCAGAAAACTTGTTGTTTATTCAATTGATACTGAAATTGGAAAAAAAAATGATTTTAAAACAATAGCATCTTATGATGATTTTAAAGAAAGAGTTCCAATTGTATCATATGAAGATATATACGCTGATATCGAAAGGAATAGAAAAGGTGAACAAAACATATTTTGGAGAACTTCTATAAAATGGTTCGCAAAATCAAGTGGAACTACTAACGCTAAAAGTAAATTTATACCAATAAGTTTTGAGTCATTAGAAGATTGTCATTATAAGGCCGGAAAAGATATGTTATCATTATACTTTAATAATAATATAAATTCACAATTACTGGCAGGAAAATGTTTGAGACTAGGAGGATCAAAGGATATCTACGAAAATAATAGCAGCTATTATGGTGATTTATCTGCAATAATAATAGACAATTTACCTTTTTGGGCTGAATTAAGTAGTACTCCTAGTTCAAAAGTTTCATTAATTCCAGAGTGGGAACAAAAAGTTGAGGCAATAATAAGTGAATCTTTAAGTCAAAAAGTGACAAGCTTTGCAGGTGTACCTTCTTGGATGTTATCGTTACTTCAAAAAGTAATTGAAAAAACTGGCAGAAACAACATTATTGATATTTGGAATGATTGTGAAGTTTATTTCCATGGTGGAGTAAGTTTCGAGCCATACAAAAACCTTTACAAAGAATTATTTCCATCCAAAGATTTTAAATATTTTGAAATTTATAATGCCTCTGAAGGATTTTTTGCTATTCAAGATCAGAATGAATCAAGTGAATTACTGCTCATGTTAGACTATGGTATATTCTATGAATTTTATCCAGCTTACGGGTCAGAACAAGAAATAGTCTCATTAGCTGATGTTAAACTAAATGTAAATTATGCAATGGTAATAACAACAAATTCTGGTCTGTGGAGGTATAAAATAGGTGATACAGTTAAGTTCACTTGCTTAAATCCATATAGAATTAAGATAACTGGAAGGACAAAACATTTTATAAATGTTTTTGGTGAGGAGCTTGTAATTGAAAATGCAGAAAAGGCGTTATCCTTAACTTCTGAGTTAACAAAATGTTCAATATCTGACTACACGGTTGGTCCGGTTTTTATGGGTAGTAAAACTAAAGGCTCACATGAGTGGTTAATTGAGTTTGACAAACAACCTGATGATCTTAATAAATTTATGGAAATACTTGATCTAAATCTTCAAAGTCTGAATTCAGATTATGAGGCAAAGAGATATAAAGGTTCAACACTTGAACTGCCGAAACTAATTGTTGGTAGAAAGAATCTTTTTTATGATTGGCTTTCATCTAAAAATAAACTTGGAGGACAGAATAAAATTCCAAGATTAGCAAATTCCAGAGAGTTTATTGATGAATTAATTTCAATGAATTAGGAAACTGCCTTTAGGTAAGATAGATCAATTTTCTGAAGCTTTTCATCCGCATAAAGCTTTGTAATTTTTAATTCATTCTCTCCGGAACTTGGTAAATTAAACATAGCATCATTTAGAATAGCCTCACATAGCGTTCTTAATCCTCTAGCACCTAAATTAAACTCATACGCCTTGTCTACGATAAAGTCAATTGCGCCTTGAGTAATTGAAAAGTTAATATCATCCATTTCAAAAAGCCTTGTATATTGCTTAATCAAGGCATTTTTTGGAATTGTCATAATATCTCTTAAAGCATCTTTAGTTAAGGGATTTAAGTGACACATAACAGGTAACCTTCCAATAATCTCAGGAATTAGCCCATATGATCTTATATCATGAGGATTTATATATCTTAAAACATTCTCTTCATTTTCATTAATTACTTTTTCATTCGCAGATTTAAATCCAATAGATTGAAGATTTAATCTAGTTCTAATTATTTTTTCGATTCCATCAAAAGCACCACCTGCAATAAATAGAATATTAGATGTGTCAATCTCTATAAATTTTTGATCTGGATGTTTTCTTCCTCCTTTTGGTGGAACATTTACAATAGTTCCTTCAAGTAATTTAAGTAAAGCCTGTTGAACTCCTTCACCTGATACATCCCGAGTGATAGAGGGATTATCGCTTTTTCTTGCAATCTTATCAATTTCGTCGATAAAAACAATTCCATTTTGAGCTTTGTCTAAATCAAAATCAGCTGCCTGAAGAAGTTTACTTAGAATACTTTCAACATCTTCACCAACATAGCCTGCTTCAGTAAGAACTGTAGCATCAACAATAGCAATAGGTACATTTAAAAATTTTGATATAGTTTGAGCTAATAAAGTTTTACCTGTACCTGTAGGTCCAACTAAAATTAAATTACTTTTTTGTATTTCAATTTCCTCTTGTAAATGTTTCTGATTAATTCTCTTGTAATGGTTATATACAGCTACAGATAAAGTTTTTTTTGCATCTTCTTGACCAATAACGTGAAGATCTAAGAAATTTTTAATTTCTTTAGGAGGTTTAAGCTCAACAGCAAAATCAGATGCATCTTTACTAGATTCATCATCTTTAAGTATCATATCTGCTTGAGATATACATATATCGCATATATGAGCATCTAAACCAGCTATTAATAATTTTGTCTGAGATTTAGCTCTACCGCAAAAGGAACATAAAATTTCTTCCTCACTCATATCATTTATTTAATACTTCATCAACCATTCCGTACTTATGAGCTTCATCTGCTTTCATCCAGTAATCTCTGTCACTATCTGCATTTACCTTTTTGAAGGTTTGTCCTGTATGTTTGGAAATAATCTTGTATAGTTCGTCTTTTAACTTAAGTATTTCTCTTGCGGTAATTTCAATATCAGCGGCTTGACCAGATACCCCACCTAAAGGTTGATGTATCATAACTCTTGAGTGTTTTAATGCAGATCTTTTTCCTTTTTTTCCAGCACATAAAAGAACTGCAGCCATAGAGGCAGCACATCCAGTACATATTGTAGCAACATCTGGTTTTATATATTGCATTGTATCATAAATACCTAGACCTGCATAAACCCCACCACCGGGTGAGTTAATATACATCTGAATATCTCTTGATGAATCTGTACTCTGTAAAAAAAGTAATTGTGCTTGAATCACATTAGCAACACTATCAGTTATTGCAGTTCCTAAAAACATAATTCTGTCCATCATTAATCTTGAAAAAACATCCATTTGTGCCACATTTAGTTGTCTCTCTTCAATTATATAGGGAGTCATACTACTTATAATTTTATCATAGTAAGTACTGCTTACTCCATGATGCTTTGTTGCATATTTTTTAAATTCTTTTGAATAATCCATCTAGTAAATTTTAGATTCAAAATTAATCAAATACATATCTAAATAAAAAAATATACTAATTATTTAATTTATTACTACAATAGAAATACTTATAGAACTTTATTTTAAGATTATTAGGTATGATATATTTTGCTAAATTTGCTTCAAAATTAGTAACCAGGGTCGTGAACCTTAAATATTAAAATTATGGCGGTAAAAATTAGATTACAAAGACATGGAAAAAAAGGCAAACCTTTTTACTGGATTGTAGCAGCTGATGCTAGGTCTAAGAGGGATGGTAAATACTTAGATAAAATTGGTACATATGATCCTAATACCTCTCCAGCTACAATTGATTTGAATTTTGATTCTGCAATTTCTTGGTTAGATAAAGGTGCTCAACCTACCAATACTGCCAAAGCAATATTATCTTATTCTGGAGTCTTGCTAAAAAGACATCTGGATGGAGGTGTAAAGAAAGGTGCTTTTACAGAAGCTGAAGCAAAGAAAAGATTTGATAATTGGATGAAGGAAAAGAGTGCAAAAATTCAAAAGAAAATCGAAGATGTTAATGCCGCACTTGAATCAAATAAAAAAGAGGCTCGAGAAAGGGAAGAGGAATACAGAAAGAAAAAATTAGAAGAATCA
>CACKBZ010000006.1 GCA_902598525.1 uncultured Bacteroidota bacterium | reverse complement strand
ACTTTTCTTATTCACTACTCTTGCAGTATTTCTTCATGGAATTATATTTATAATTATCGGTGGATTAGTTTACAGAGATTGGGATATGATTTCTATTGCAAGTCAGGCAAATATTGGTGGAGGAACTTCCGCAATTGCTTTAGCAGAAGCTTTTAACAGAAATGATTTAATCTTACCTGCAATTTTAGTTGGAAGCTTGGGAAATGCTTTGGGAACTTATCTTGGATTTCTTGTTATATATATTCTCTAAAAAACTAATAATCTATAAATATTCATGTTACTGAAATATTTCAACTGTTCCCTCCCAGTCAGGATCAGCTTCTCCAATCCATAATTTATTAATAGTATCAAGAGCTATTGCATGAACTCTACCAAAGTATCCCTTTTCTTTAATCATCTCTACATTATACAATTCTGGAAAAATTACACCCTCATTAAACTTCTCCAATCCTTCGTGATCTTCACGATATACAGGACTATCATACATATAAGTTCTTGGCATAAAAAGTGCATCACTTAGAGTTAAATTTTGTTTAAGGTATCTGTAGGCGACTTGATTTATTGCTACTGGAATTTTATTCCCTCCGGCAGCTCCTAATGCAAGTACTACTTCTTTATTGCTTGTAAATAATGTAGGAGAAATATGAGAAGAAGATCTATCCCCTGGCTTGTCTTGACCTAAATATCCTCCTAGATAAGGACCCATTGTCACATTATACAGAAATCCTAGACCCTTTGATGCAACTTTTGACCCCATATTTGGACCTAAAGTCTGGGTTAGAGATACAACATTTCCAAATTTGTCTGAAGCTGTAAGATGAGCTGTATGACCAAGCACTATATCTGAAGTATTAAATTCCTTAAAATTGTCTTTGAAAGTAAATTTTAAATTTAAATCTTCAATTTTATTTGCAATTTGCTTAGCTGTATTTATAGAAAGAATACTAATAACAGAATCTTTATTTTTTTGATAAGGTCTATAATTATATGCCTCTTCAATTGCCGAAGATATTTTGATTGTCCAATCATTTTCATTTTTAATATCTAAGTAATCAAATATCTGAAGCATTTGAATAGATATTGAACCATAGGATGGTAGGTTAAGAGTATGCACATTATAACCATTAAATTCTCCTGTAAAAACAGTTGACTTATATGCCTTATAATTTTTTAAATCCTCTAATTCTATAAAACCACCATTTGATTGAATGTCATCAACTATTTTTTTTGCTATTTCACCTTCGTAAAAACCTTCTTTACCTTCTTTAGATATTTTTTTTAATATATAGGCTAGATCGTTTTGGACTAATTTATGACCTATTTTAAACGATTCACCAACTGAGTCTAAAAAATATAATTTAGATCCCTCAAATAAATTTAATTTTTCCTTTTCTGATTGTTGTCTATAAATTTCTCCTGGAAGAACAATAAAACCTGTTTCAGCAATTTCTATTGCTGGCTGCAAAACCGTTTCCAAATTTAGCTTGCCGTTTTCTTCATGAAGCTTTATTAAACCAGCAACAACTCCTGGAATACCAATTGTTTTGTATCCAAAACTTGGTAACTCTTGACCATTATCATTAAAACTTTTAGGAATTTGCGTAGTTGCATCTATACCACTAATATGTCCATCAGCATCTTTATAGATAACCTGAAGCCTTCCTCCTATTCCACTCATACTTGGCTCGACGACAGATAAAGTAAATGCTGATGCAACTGCAGCATCGAATGCATTCCCCCCTTTTGAATAAATAATTTTACCTGCTTGAGAAGCAAGAGGATGTGGAGATGAAATTACACTATTTGAAAATTTGGTTGTATTATCTGAACAGCTAAGTATAGATATACCAAGGGTCAATATAATTATTTTGGAAATCCTAAACATAAAAAAAAAGGTTTGTAGAATTTACAAACCTTTTTTTAAAATTTTACTGATTAACTTCAGTTTTTGTGAAAATACCAGGATCTTCAGATGGAGCATTTGAATTAGAATTTAACTCAGTTGCTGCATATGGCATCCTCTCAGGGTATGGAGGATTAGGTCCAAGTACAAGAGTAAATGGTACTGAAATCGCAGAATCAGATTTTCTTAATCTTCTTGCATCATCAAATGGTATGTGCATTCCAAAACCACTAACATACCTTTCCTCAATCACCTCTCTTAAAAAGGCAGATTTAGAATCGATACCATCGGTGTTTTCAATTCCACCTGAATCGAAATCTGAGGAAACATAAGCTTCGTATTTAAAGCCACCACTATTATGATTATCATTAAGATTACCTCCAGAATTAAGCCAAGCTCTTACGTTATTTAAATGAGGAAGACCGTCGGCCATACTTCCCTGTCTAGCTTTAGCTTCTGCAAGAATTAATTCATTTTCAAAGAAAGTAACCATATTTTGAGGTTCATCTTCAGCTATAATCCCTGTATTTGCTGATCCACTAGTTGAATCTATTTTATAGTATCCGTATCTAGCAGTTTCATCAGTTTTCGAATTATTTCTATTGGAAGAATAATCATTACTTAACAATTGAAGAAGATAACTCTCTGAGCCACCTGCTGAATTACCTATATCTCCAGCTCTAGAACCATTAAGGATTGTAGCAAATAAGTTTTGATCACCAGACTGAATCCCTGGTGGCTTATATTGCATATCTCCTGATGCAGAGCTTATCCCATTATTAGCAGCAGCAATTGCAGCAGCATAATCTTTTTTATGAAGATTAAATCGAGCAATCAAAGTATAAGCAGCTTCAACCCACTTATCTTTATTTCCTCCAAAGTAAATATCTTGTGATAAACTACTTGAACTTGCAGTCTGTAGTGTTGAAATACCTGCAGTAAGTTTTGCAATTGCAGCATTGTAGACAGATACTTGAGTATCAAAAGCTGGATCTTCTATCTCTGGATTTCCAGCTTCACTGTAGGGAATACCTCCCCATAAAGATGCTGCAGTTCCAAAAGCATGACCTTCAATTATTTGAGCTATACCGACTAACAACGAGTTGGTTGAGTTATTTTGAAGTTGCCTCATATTATTTAAAACACCAACATATAAAGCAAACCATTCGCTGTTTGATTCAACAGTTGATAGTGCATATCCGTATATATTAGAGTATAAAGAGCTAAATCCAATAAGCTGACCTGAGTACATACCACTAATTCTGTTTAGATGCCCAAGTTGAATTTGGATGTTAGCCAATTGCGCACCAGTTAAAAATAGTTTATCCTCAACATCAGTTATTAAAATATCATTTGGATTAGCATTAATATCTTCATTTAAGTCCTCACATGAGAATGAGAAAATTATTAGAAGAGCTAAAATCGATTTTGTATATATATTTTTCATCTTATTAATAATTTACTGTTAAACTGAAAAGAAAACCTTTCGTCTGAGGATTTGTAAAGTACTCAACACCTTGAGCAACACTTACACCCTTTGTATTAATCTCAGGATCAATTCCATCAACTTCATTGATGTTTATTAAGTCTCTTCCTGAGAATGTAAGGATTACATCACTTAAACCAAGATTTTTGACCGCTGGAGTATCTATCACATAGCTTAGTGATAAATCTCTCAATTTTGTCCAGGTAGCGTCTGCTATGGAGAAGTTATATGCTTGGTTATCACCAAAACCTCCACCTATACCAGTTCTATACCAACTTTCATCTAGTAATACAGGTCCTCCACCAAAATCATGAACATTTCCTCTAACAGTTGTTCCACTTGGAATTGTATTCCCTGCATAATTAACTAAATCTTGAGAAAGAGTAGTTCTATTGGAAACTTCTTGAATTGTACCAAATCTTCTAAGTACCCATAATGTTCTTGGAGAAAACGATCCACCTTCTGAGTGTTCTAAAACAGCATTAAGTCTTAGTTTTTTGTATCTCATACTAAGTGATATACCACCTCTCCAATCTGGATTAGGATCACCTAAAACTATAGGACTTGATGTTATTTGAGGGAAACCATTTGAATTTAAATCAAAAGATCCATCAGCATTTGTTTTAGATCCTGTTCCATATAAAGCTCCTAATGGATGACCAACAACAGCTCTTGAACTAACTGATGCACCTGGAGACAAATTAATAGATTCAGTTCCATATAAGTCAGTAACCTCATTTTCATTTGTTGACCAATTTATAGCTGTAGACAGACTAAAGTCTTGTTCATCGATTAGATCAAGACCAAGATCAACTTCCACACCATTATTAGTCATTTCTCCATAGTTACCATACTGAGTAGAGAAACCAGTAGAAGGCGATAATGAAACATCTAAAAGAATACCTTCAATTATGTTATCATAATATGTTAAAGAAAGAGATACTCTATCATCAAGGAATCTAAAGTCACCACCTAATTCCCATTCAGTTTTAATTTCTGGTTCAAGGTTAGGATTACCTAGGTTATTATCTAATCTAAATCCACCTCCAAACAAGTTACTATCAAGAGGATCACTATATGTAGAATAACCAAAACCACCTTCTGCTAAAGTTTCAAACTTATGAGGCGAAGGCTGAACACCTACTTGACCCCATGAAGCTCTTAACTTAGCAAATGAGATTGTATTAGACTGGATAAGATCTTCAGTTAGAACCCAAGCGGCATCTGCTGCAGGATAGAAGAAAGTACCATTAATTGTAGAAGATGCTTCTTGCGCTCCTGATAAGTTAATAAATAATTGATCATCAATATCAAAATTTAATATACCATAACCTCTATTGGATCTTCTAAATGTTTTAAAACCATCAAATGTTGATGCTTCAGAAGAAGTATTAAGAGCAGTAGTTCTTTTTGCGGAATTAACCAAGAATCCTGTTATATTTCCAGATATCCTTGAATATTTTCTATCATTATAACTCCAACCTACAGTAGCAGTAAGATTTACTTCATCAGATAATTGAAAATTTGCTTTACCAATAATATCTAGAGAAGAGTTTCTAATATCTAGTGCGTCTTCTTGATATTGTCCAATTGCTCTTGAACTAGCGTCACCAACTGGGAAAAAATAGGTTCTTTTATCGTCCGCAACATCAACATTACCTCTAGTAATAATTTGTAGCCAGTTTGTTGGCTTAATGGTTAGTTGAGGAGTTACTGTTATCCTGTTTACTTTCGTACTAGATTCCTGCTCATTTACAGTCCAAAGTGGATTTGTATATGATTGGTTCGAACTTTCACCAATTGACTTTCTGTAGGATCTTCCTCGATTTATATACTCAGTTCCACCAGAGCTGTAATATGTACCCTTGTAATCTCTTCCATCAAAATCCGGTGGGGTTCTTAAAAGACCAAGCATTAAACCAGAAACGTTGGAACTTTGTTGAATTCTATTAGATTCAGTAAAAGTATAGGCCATTTTAGTTGATAATGTTATTTTATCATTAAGTTTTGCCTCATAATTTAGCCTAGCATTGGTTCTTTCATAGGTAGCGTTTCTAATTACACCATCTTGATCAAGATGACCTAAACTAAAAAAGTAGTTACTGTTTTCATTACCACCACTTATTGTTAAGTCATTTTGTAAAGCATTACCAGTTCCAAATACTGAATCAAAGTTTTCATCAACATATGTTCTTGTTGAGTTTTTTGAGTCTATTTTGTAATAAGTCCTTCCACTGTCTGCTAAGAAGTAAGCACCTTCTTTGTAAGTGTCTCCTCCACCAGCTCTATCAGGAATATAATCACCCCAGGACTCCGCTCGAGTTTCTCCCCAAACTCCACTTCTTCCTTGTCCCCAAGTATTTTGCATTGGAATTCTTTCAGAAATCTCGTCGAAAGAGTAAGAAGACTTAAAAGAAATTTTAGCTTCACCTCTTTGACCTTTTTTCGTTGTAATTACAACAACTCCATTTGCAGCTTTACTTCCATATAAAGAAGCAGCAGATGCACCTTTAAGAACGTTAACTGACTCAATATCTGAAGGATTAATATCATTTAAACGTGATCCTTGAGTAACACCTCCATTACTTCCTGTAATACTGTTACCACCAGCATAAGATGTGGTGTTATCTAGAGGGACACCATCTACAATTATCAGTGGCTGTATTGAACCATCAATTGTATTTGCACCTCTAATTCTTATTGTACTTCCAGCACCTGGATCACCATTAGATCTTGTTATTCTAACACCGGAAGCTTTTCCACTTAAAGCGTTAACAACAGTTGGTTCCGCAGATCGAATTACATCATCTGCATTTACTACGGATGAGGTAGAACCCTGTTGATCTCTCACAGCTGCAAAACCTAAAGCAGTAACTACTACTTCTTCAAGTTCATTATCTAGCTGAAGAGAAATATTAAGATTGGATTGACCAGATACAGTTATATACTCCGTTGTATATCCTATAAAACTAATCGCAAGGACTTCGCCTTGGTTTGCGGTTATCTCAAAATTTCCATCAAAATCAGTTGAAACACCTGTACTAGTTCCATCAATAACTACGTTAGCGCCAGGAAGGGGCACTCCGTTTTCGTCACTAACAACACCAGTTAGACTACTTTGACCAACTGAAAACAAAGAAAATAATAGGAAAACCGAACTTAATAGTATTCTCATATTAATTGATTTTATTTTGTATTATGTAAAGAAGATATTAATATATTGTCAAATTCACAATTTTAAATAGTATTTTTTATTTTTACACAATGGAAAAAGCTACATATACATGCGAAAAATGTGGAATGTCTGTCAAAAGTCAGTGTGCAAAATGTGATGAACCCCTATTAAATAAAAGCATTACAGTTGATAGTGGAGACGAGGTTCAAGTCTCATATTGTCCTGAATGTGATGGTATGATCAAATCACCAATGTGCTGCGGAATGGACATGTCCTGTGAGATTTAATTAATATGAAATTAATCTTCCTTAATTGTTGGGTATTCTACTCCTAATTGCTCTAAATAAGTATCATATTTAGTTTCATCAAAGTAAAACTTTTTCATTTCATCCCTATACTTTTCCATAATCTCAGTATTTAAATAAACTGGTGGTGGATCTGTCTCAGATATCATTGGTCTATATGTATCCTCTTTACTTTGAATATTATTAAAATAGTTTTTAGCCTCAATGAGTTTGTCAGGTTTTGTTAAAAAATCTAGTGCAGTCATTGCAACTACTTTAGCACCTGCAGTAGCCCCTTTATGAGCTATAGGTGTGGCAGCAGCAATACTTGCTGACCAATGGTGAAAAGTAACATCAGGGATATTAGAAGGAAACCTAAGTACAACAGTTGGAACTTTCCAAGAAACATCACCAATATCATCAGAACCCCCACTAACATTATAAGGGAGAGGTTCAAGAAGAGGAGGTAGTTCAGTTGCTAGACCTTCAGGATTTTCGTTACCTAAAACTTTTTGAACAGCTTTTGCTAGAGTTTGATCATCCTCCGACCAGTCAGGTAGACCAACTTTTTTGATGTTTTTATACATTTCCTCGGCAATTGTTTTATTAAAATGCCTTGGCCAGGCAGCTCCTAATACCTCTGAATCAAAGGTAGTATTTGTCATTAGTGCTGCTCCTTCAGCCATTTTATTTGCTGTTGCATACATATTCATAATTCCAGCATATGTAATCTCTCTTAAAAAAAACCAAATTGAGGCTTTCGATGGAACTACATTTGGTTGATCACCGGAATCAAGAAAAATTGAATGAGATCTTTGATCTGGATGAAGATGCTCTCTTTTATAGTTCCAACCAATATTCATTAATTCAGCGGCATCAAGAGCACTTCTTGCTCTCCAAGGTGAACCAGCTGAATGTGCTGTTTCTCCATAAAAGGTATATTTAACTGAAATAAGTCCAGTACCAGTAGGTCTTCCCCAAGATGTAGACATATTGGTACTTACATGAGTAAATATACATATGTCGACATCATCAAAATAACCATCCCTTACATACCAAGCTTTTGAGCCTAAAATTTCTTCTGCAACACCTGGCCAAATAAGTAAAGTTCCAGGAATGTTGTTTTCAATCATAATTTTTTTAAGAGATAGAGCAGAGGTTACAACAATTGGAAGGCCAATATTATGTCCCTCTCCATGTCCTGGAGCACCTTCAACTACTGGTTTTTCATATGCAACACCAGGATATTGGGATGTAGATGGAACTCCATCAAAGTCACTTCCTAGAGCAATTACTGGACCTCCTTCCCCATTAGACCATGTTGCAAGCCATGAAGTAGGAATATTAGAGACTTGATATTCAACGTCAAATCCATTTTCTTCTAGTATAGCTCCCATATATTTTGATGTTTCAAATTCTTGGAATCCAAGCTCACCAAAACTAAACACTTTATCTATCATTACTTGCGTCATTTTTTTATCTTCTTCAACTAATTGTTGTACTTGATTTTTGAGATTATCAATTTTCCTATTGGAAAATTTTTTCTGTGAATTTAAGTTTGAAACTATACAAGTAACCAAAATGAATAATAAAGTATTTTTTCTCATAATTAAAATTTAATAGTAGTGTCTTTTAAATGATTCAATTGCAGCATAATCTGCTAATCCCATTTTTTTATATTTTTCAGCAGTTTCACTATTTCTCTCCTCAGCTCTTACCCAAAACTCTCTAAGATCTTGACCTTGAAACATTACTCCATCTTTTTGAGTCTGATGGAAAAAAATTGCTTTTCTTTTTCTGAGAACTTGCGCTGGACTCATTGGAACAGCCATGTCAATATCATGAATATCCCAATCTAACCAAGCTCCTCTATAAAGCCAAAGCCAACAATCCTTCATAAATTTTTCACCTTTTAATGTTTCCAAAGCTTCTAAAATTATATCTAAACAAACTTTATGGGTTCCATGTGGGTCTTCTAAGTCACCTGCTGCAAATATCTGATGAGGTTTAATTTTATTAATTAATGAAGCTGTAATTAATACATCTTTTTTTGTTGGAGGATTCTTTTTTATTCTTCCAGTATCATAAAATGGAAGATTTAAAAAATGAGTATTTGAGTCTGGTATTCCAATATATCTTGTAGCAGCAATTGCTTCACTTTTTCTTATAAATCCTTTTAAATTTCTAACTGCCTGGGAGTCAATTTTATCGGGTTTATTATTCTTTAGCTCCTTTATTAATTCACTTACCGGTACTTTTGATTCATTTTTAAATAAATCTTTGGAAACTTCTATAAATTTCAGAGCATCGTGATCTGATACGGCAATATTACCTTTTACTTGATAAGCAATATGTACTTCATGGCCTTGAGATACAAGCCTATCAAATGTTCCTCCCATTGATACAACATCATCATCAGGATGAGGACTAAAAATAATTACTCTTTTAGATTTGGGAGATTTTCTCTCAGGTCTAGTTGAATCATCAGCACCAGGTTTTCCCCCAGGCCATCCTGTAATTGTATTTTGAAAATGGTTAAACATCTTAATGTTTAGATCATATGAAGATCCTTCAAGAGCCAGTAGATCAGACAAACCATTCTTATTATAATCTTCATCGGTTAGTTTTAAAATAGATTTTCCTGTTGTTTCACATAGCCAAACTATAGCTCTTCTTTTCATGGAATCAATCCAATCACATGTACCTACTAACCAGGGTGTTTTAAATCTTGTTAATTCACTTGCAGACTGGTTATCAAGAACGAGAGTTGTATTTTTATGATTTTGAAGATAAGTAGATGGTATTAGTGGGGTAACGTCATGTTCTGCTGATTTTTTTGCAATTAAACTTTTGTGTAACCCCCATGCCATTATAATAATTCTCTTTGCATTAAAAATTGTTCTGACCCCCATAGTAATTGCTTTAGTAGGGACATTCTCAATACCATTAAAACTTTTACTAGTATCAAATCTGGTTGTATGATCAAGAGTTATAAGTCGTGTTTTTGAATTAAAATGAGAACCTGGTTCATTAAAGCCGATATGACCAGTTCTACCAATCCCAAGAAGCTGTATGTCAATACCTCCGTATTGTTCAATTTGTTTCTCATATGAAGAACAGAACTTTTTTATTTCTCTCTCACTAATTTCTCCGGATGGTATATAAATGTTTTCCTTGGGTATATCAATGTGATCAAATAAATTTTCATTCATAAAATGATGATAACTATTAATATCATCTTTTTTTATTCCATAATATTCATCCAGGTTAAATGCAACTACATTTTTAAAGCTTAAGGATTCAGTCTGGTGAATCTTAATAATTTCTTGATAAACAAGTAAAGGTGATGAACCAGTAGCAAACCCTATTACACAACTTTTATTTTTTTCTTGTTTGGTTTTAACTAAATCACAAATTTCTCTAGCAATATGTATAGAGGCTTCTTTTGAACTTTCATAATTAACAGTATGCAATTTTTCAAATCTTGTCTCCTCAGTAATTCCTGGAGATTGATACTTAAGATTTTTTAAAGTCATTTTTCTAATTTGAAATTACAAAGTTAATAATGTTTTCATGAATTTATTCTCATGTTTTTTTAATTTTACAAAATCAATTTAAAATCTCAATTTTTTTTATATGAATACAATCATCATAGGAAGTGGACCAGCAGGATATACAGCAGCAATTTATGCTGCTAGAGCCGATCTTAAACCAATAATTTATACTGGCTTAGAACCCGGTGGTCAACTAACTACTACAACTGAAGTAGATAATTTTCCAGGATACCCGTCAGGAGTTGATGGACCTACTATGATGAATGAATTAAGAGAACAAGCTGAAAGATTTGGAACAAAAGTTGAAGTTGATTTTATTTCAAGAGTTGAATTTTCGAAAGAGAGAGGTGGAATACATAAGATTTATACTCAAAACGGAGATGAAGTCAAGTCAAAAACTATCATAATATGTACTGGAGCTTCTGCGAAATATCTTGGAATTCCTAGTGAACAAAAACTTATTGGTGGTGGAGTCTCAGCATGTGCAGTTTGTGATGGTTTCTTCTACAAAGGACAAGATGTTGCGGTTGTTGGAGGAGGAGATAGTGCAATTGAAGAAGCAACATACTTAGCAAAAATTTGTAAAAATGTTACAATGGTAATAAGAAAGGACCACTTTAGAGCTTCTAAGGCAATGCAACATCGTTTAGAAAATTTTAAAAATGTTAATGTTCTTTTTAACTCCGAAATAGATAAAGTATTAGGAGATAATGTTGTTGAAGGAATAAAAGTTATAAATAATAACACAAATGAGATTTCTGAAATTAAAGTTGCCGGTTTGTTTCTTGCAATTGGCCATACTCCAAACACTGATATTTTTAAAGGTATTATTAATATGGACGAAAGCGGATATATACTAACAGATAAAACCTCAACTAAAACAAATATTCCTGGGGTTTTTGCAGCAGGTGATGTTCAAGATAAAGACTACAGGCAAGCTATTACTGCTGCTGGTACTGGCTGTATGGCAGCACTTGATGCAGAAAGATATTTACAAGAAATTTAAATTCTTTTTGATGCTTTTAACCACCTAAAAGGTAGATTATTATTTAAGGCATCTTTATAATCACTTTCAAGACAAGGTAAAAATTTAATTTTATCATTACTAGCTGAGGTTACAGTCATCCACCATCTTTCTGAAGTTTTACTTTTATAAAATATAATATCCCTACCTGAAGTTTGAACTATATATTTAAAAAATAATTGAGAATCATCAAAGTTTGATTCATTAATTCTATTATTTAAACTGTCTATAAAATACCAAATTATTTCAGAATATAATTTATTAGAAATATCATTATTATTTAAGTCAAACAATCCAAAAAAGGATGTCTTATTACTTTGACCTACATATTTACTTAATATACAGGCAAGCCTTGAATCTATTCCATTAGGATTGCAGTCTCCGAATATTGATAATGATTTCATGTCAAAACCGACTATATCAGCATCTCGAATAATTGGTTCAGCTCTCATATTATTTTCTGAAATTTCACCTAATGAAATTTTTTCAAAAAATAATTTTTCCATTAGCTCTATCTCTTCATATGAGCATAGGTGTCGTTGATACCCTATATTTGTAAAATCATTTAATTTGTTAGAATCATCCAGTATAATTTTATTCATGTATGTTCTACCTGAGATTATATCTGAATCTTGATATAGATCAAATTGATTATCAATAGATACAATATTTACTTTTTCAGAATAAGAATCAAAAGATTTGAAAATTGGATAAATAATATCATTACTTCCTCCAATTATTACCAAAGTAATTTTTTTTAAATACAATTCCTTACATATATCATATAGTGCGTGATAGGTATCCTCAACAGTATTTCCATTAGGAAGATCACCTAAGTCAGAAATAGATATTTTCCATCTACCCTGTTTTAGTTTATATAGCTGCTTTCTAAATATATTTAAATCATGTATTTCGGATTCAAAATAAGAATTTCTAGTTTCACTAATTCCAATTATGCAAAGATTTGATGAACTTATATCGGGTATACCTGACTGTTGTCTATGAAATTTTATTTTTTTAAACAGTGATCCTTGTGAGTAATTTTTATCTAATTCATCGAGTAAATTTTCTGAAACAGGTTTTAATAGCTCAAGGCTCATTTTCTCTTTTTTGGATTTAGATATTCTTTAGCAATATCTAATGTAATAGTTTTAGGGTCAATTTCTTTTGGAATTTCTATTTTCTTTTTACCCATTGAGATAATTGATCTACCCCATCTACCTTTTTCAAGCTTAATGCCTTCATCAACCCACTCAGTAATTAATTTTTCTTTTTCCTTTTTTAATTTTAACTCAATTAATTCCTCGATATTGTCAACGGTAAGATTATCGAAGTCATATGTCTTATTTACATTAATAAACATTTCATTCCACTTTATAAATGGTCCAAACCTACCCTTTCCTTTTATTACAGGTAAATCATTATAAATATGAATAGGTTCATCTGATTTTAACTTTTCATCTATCAGAGGAATTGCAGAGTCTATGTTTACTGAATGTGGATCAATTTCCTTTGGAATTGAAATAGATTTTGAGGAATATTTTAAATATGGTCCATACCTACCATTATTGACAGTTACAGTTTCACCTTTATAGGTACCAATTTCCTTGGGAAACTTAAATAGTTCTAGTGCTTCGTTTAAAGTTATAGTATCTAACTGTTGATCTTTAGTTAAGCTAGCAAAAATTGGTTTATCCTCATCATCAATTGTTCCTATCTGAGCAATTGGACCAAACTTTCCAAGTCTTACTTTAACAACTCTTCCTGAGGCTGGATCATCTCCTAAAATTTTTTCACCAGATTGCCTTTCAGCTGTATCTTTTACAATATTTACATTTGTATGGAAATCGGTATAAAATTGTTTTATAGTATCAGTCCAATTTTGATTTCCTTCAGCTATTTTATCAAAACTTTTTTCAACTTCTGCTGTAAATCCATAGTCAAGAATATTATTGAAATTATCAACTAGAAAGTCATTTACAATTATCCCAATATCAGTAGGTACAAGCTTACCTTTGTTTGAACCAGTCTTTTCAGTTGAAGTACTCTCAATAATATTTCCATTTTTTAATTCTATGGATTTGTATGTTCTTTCTTGACCTTCGTTTTCACCTTTAGATACATAACCTCTGTTCTGAATTGTTGATATTGTGGTTGCATAAGTTGCAGGTCTACCAATACCTAGTTCTTCCAATTTTTTCACCAAAGATGCTTCGGTATATCTGGAGGGTGGTCTAGAGAATGATTCTCTTGATATAATATTAACTAAGTCAAGATTCTCATTAACATTTAATTGTGGTAAAGTCCCTTTTTCTTCCTGTACCTCATCATCAGTTCCTTCATTATATACTCTTAGAAAACCATCAAATTTAATTACTTCACCTCTAGCGATAAATATTTCATCAAAAGAGTTAGAGTCAATATTTACAACTGTTCTCTCTATTTGTGCATCTGACATTTGTGAGGAAATTGTCCTTCTCCATATAAGTTGATACAATCTTTGTTGATCATAATCTGAAGATATGTCTTCAACTGAAATATCTGTTGGTCTAACAGCTTCATGAGCCTCTTGGGCTGATTTATTTTTATTTTTATAATTCCTCAGATTTACATAACTATTTCCATATTTGCTCTCAATTTTTGATAAAATTGATGTTTTTGCTTCCTCAGATATGGTAACACTATCTGTTCTCATGTAGGTTATTAATCCTGCTTCATAAAGTTTTTGAGCAGTTGACATGGTCCTTGTAACACCAAAACCTAGTTTCCTTGAAGCCTCTTGCTGAAGTGTTGATGTGGTAAAAGGAGGAGTTGGAGATTTCTTAGCAGGTTTTTTTTCTACGTTAGATACAGTATATATACTATTAATATTTTTTTGAAGGAACAATTTAACTTCATCACTAGAATCAAATTTATTGTTTAACTCAGCCTTCAGGTTAACTCCACTTGAATTTTTAAAAATTCCAATTGACTTGAAAGTACTATTTGTTAAAAAGTTTTTAATTTCTCTTTCCTTTTCAACAATAAGTCTTACAGAAACTGATTGAACTCTTCCAGCAGACAGGCCTGTCTTAACTTTTCTCCATAGCACTGGAGACAATTCATAACCTACTAATCTGTCTAAGACTCTTCTGGCTTGTTGAGCATTTACAAGATTATAGTTTATTTCTCGAGGACTATCTAATGCAGTCAAAATAGCGTTTTTAGTTATCTCATGAAATACTATTCGATCGTAATCTTTATTCGTCAAATTTAAGTTTTCATATAGATGCCAAGCAATTGCTTCTCCTTCTCTATCTTCATCACTAGCTAACCAAACTTTGTCTGATTCACTGACAAACTTTTTAAGGTCTTTTATAACAGGTTTCTTTTCTGTAGGAATTATATATTTTGGTTTAAAATCATTATCAACATCAACTCCTAATTCTTTAACTGGAAGGTCTGAAATATGCCCAACACAAGAAACAACTTTAAAGTCTTGTCCTAAAATCTTTTCAATTGTCTTTGCTTTTGTAGCTGACTCAACGATGACTAAATTTTTTGGCATATTTTATTTTTTGGGCCTAAATGTAACTAGATTTATTCTTATGAATCAAAAAAAAATAAAAATTTTAAAATTTGTTTAACATAATTGTTAGTTAGTTTTAAAGAAAGTAATTTTGTATTTAGATGAAAGTTGAACAAATATATACTAAGTGTTTATCGCAGGGTTCTTACTATATTGAGAGTAACAATGAGGTAGCTATTATTGACCCTTTAAGAGAGGCTGATATATATATTTCTAAAGCCAAAGCAAGTAATTCAAAAATCAAATACATTTTTGAGACTCATATTCATGCAGATTTTATTAGTGGTCATTTAAATCTAGCAAAAAAATCAGGAGCAGAAATAGTATATGGACCCAAAACAGAAACCAATTTTGAAAATATAATTGCAAAAGATTATCAAGAATTTAAAATCGGAGATATAACTATAGTTGCAATCCATACACCAGGACATACCGTTGAAAGTACCACTTATTTATTAAAAGATTCATCTGGAAAAGATCATGCTATTTTTACTGGAGATACTCTTTTTTTAGGTGATGTTGGTAGACCAGACTTATCTCAAAACTCTGTTATGAGCAATAGAGATTTAGCCTCAATGTTATTTGATAGCCTTAGAAATAAAATAATGACTCTAAATGATGACGTAATTATTTATCCAGGACATGGAGAGGGTAGTTCATGCGGGAAAGATCTCAGCTCTGAAACTATTGGAACACTGGGTGATCAAAAAAAGACTAACTATGCCCTTAGAGAAAATATGACAAAAGATGAATTTATTAGAGAAGTTTTAGATGGATTATTAGATCCTCCAAAATATTTTCCTGATAATGTAATGTTAAACAAAAAAGGATATGATGAATCTGATGAAATAATCGAAAGGAGTTTTAATGCTTTAACTCCTGGCCAAGTTGAAAATAGACTTAAAGAAAAGATAACAATACTTGATGTAAGAAGTGTTGAAGATTTTTCATCTTCTCACATACCAGGATCAATTTTTATTGGACTAGATGGAAGATTTGCCCCTTGGGTTGGAGAAATATTAGAAGATATTTCTAAAAAGTTAATTTTAGTTGCACCTGAAGGTAGAGAAAAAGAAGCAATAATTAGACTTTCAAGAGTTGGATTTGACAATGTTATTGGATATTTAAAAGGTGGAGTTAATAGCTGGATTAAAAATGGGGGTATTATTAGTAAAGTATTTAATGAGTCTGCATCAAAATTCTCAACTTGTGATAATAATAAAGATATCCTTGATGTAAGATCAGAAAATGAACATAAAAGTGAATCATTGCAAAATTCTCTTAATATTCCTTTAATCAACCTAAGTAAGTCTATTGAAAAGATTTCTTTTGAAGAAAAATTCTATGTACACTGTAAGGGAGGGTACAGAAGTATGATAGCATCATCAATTCTTCTTGCCAAAGGAATATCAAACTTTTCAAATATACCTGGAGGTTACGATAAAATCAAAGATTATAATTTATAAATACTGACAAATTGGCATAATTTAAATTAATTGAGTATTTTTACTAAAAATTAATTTTCATCAAAAAGAAGTCATTATTTATTGAAACATATGGGTGTCAGATGAATTTTGCTGACAGTGAGGTTGTTGCATCTATATTAAAAAAAGATGGTTATGAATTAACTGATGATTCTAAGAAAGCAAATCTTGTACTATTAAATACCTGCTCAATTAGAGATAAGGCTGAGCAAACAGTTCGAAATAAACTTAAAACATATAATTCTTACAAAAAGGAGAATCGTAATTTAAAAATAGGACTTTTAGGCTGTATGGCAGAAAGATTAAAGGATAGGCTTCTTGAAGAAGAAAAGATGGTTGACCTAGTTGTGGGACCAGATTCTTACAAAGACCTCCCAAACCTATTGGACGAGGTTGATCATAACCAAAAGGCAGTTAATGTTATACTATCAAAGTCTGAAACCTATGGAGATATTTCACCCGTTAGAATTCATAATAACGGTATTAATGCTTTTGTATCAATAACAAGAGGGTGTGATAATATGTGTACATTTTGTGTGGTACCATTTACAAGAGGAAGAGAGAGAAGTAGAAATCCTGACAGCATATTGAGGGAGATAGATGAATTAAATCAAAAAGGATACAAGGAAATAACATTACTTGGACAAAATGTTGATAGTTATTTATGGTATGGTGGAGGTCCAAAAAAAGACTTTAAAAAGGCGACAGAAGAGGAAAAGAAAAATTCTGTAAATTTTTCAAGCTTACTTGATTTAGTTGCTTCAAGTTTTCCTAAAATCAGAATAAGATTTTCAACTTCAAACCCTCAGGACATGACAATTGAGGTAATTGAAACAATGTCTAGCTATGAAAATATCTGTAACTATATTCACCTTCCAATTCAGTCTGGAAGTGATAGAATTTTAAAAAAAATGAATCGACTTCATACTAGAAAGGAGTATATTGATCTTATAAAGAAAATTAGAGAGATAATACCCAATTGTGGTATTTCCCATGATATGATTACTGGATTTCCATCCGAAACTGAAAGAGATCATCAAGATACTTTGTCTCTTATGGAAAAAGTAAAGTATGACTTTGGATATATGTTTGCATATTCTGAAAGACCTGGAACTTATGCAGCTAGGCACTTTAAAGATGATATCTCTCCAGAAATTAAACAAAGAAGATTAGAGGAAATAATTACTCTTCAACAAAAACATAGCCTAGAAAGAAATAAAAGTTTCATTAATAAAAATTGTGAAGTGCTCATTGATAAAGAATCTAAAAAATCAAATGATTTTTGGAGCGGAAGAACAACCGAAAATAATGTTGTTGTTTTTCCTAAATACAACTTTAAATTGGGTGATACTGTAGATGTTTATATTAGTGATTGTACAACTGCAACTCTAATTGGAAATATAAATCAATTAAAAACTAAAGTATAATGGATTCAGTTTTATCTGTAAAACAAAGATTTGGTATAATTGGAGATAACCCAAAATTAAACAGAGCCCTTGAAAAATCTATTCAAGTTGCAAACTCAGATATATCTGTTCTTGTTACAGGTGAAAGTGGTGTTGGAAAAGAGAATATTCCTAAAATTATACATCAATATTCCCATAGAAAACATGCAAAATATATTGCAGTTAATTGTGGAGCAATTCCTGAGGGTACGATTGATTCTGAATTATTTGGGCACGAAAAGGGTGCATTTACCGGAGCTACAACAAATAGGAGTGGTTACTTCGAAGTAGCTGATGGAGGTACAATTTTTCTAGATGAAGTTGGTGAACTTCCCCTTTCTACTCAAGTTAGACTACTAAGAATACTTGAGAGTGGAGAGTACATTAAAGTAGGATCATCAAAGGTTCAAAAAACTAACGTGAGAATAGTTGCAGCCACTAATGTAAACATGGAAGCAGCAATAAAGAAGGGAAAATTTAGAGAAGATCTTTTTTACAGGCTTAGCACTATAATCATTAATATTCCTCCTTTAAGGGAAAGGAAAGATGATATTCCAATATTATTTAGAAAATTTGCATCTGATTTTGCTCAAAAATATAATATGCCAACTTTAAGACTTGATGAATCTGCTCAAAATTTACTTTGTCAACAAGATTGGAAAGGTAATATTAGACAGTTAAGGAATATTGCTGAACAAATGTCAATATTAGAAAAAGAGAGAAATCTTAAAAGTGATATCTTAAATAACTATCTTCCAAATAAAATTTCAGAACTTCCTGCAACTTTGGAAGATGTTAAAGAAGACTCATCCTCTTTTTCATCAGAACGAGAAATACTATATAAGGTTTTATTTGATATGAAAAATGATTTAAATGATCTAAAAAAATTAACTCTTGAAATAATGCAAGGTGATGATAACAGCGATATAAAAGAAAAGAATCAAGGTTTAATTAATAAAATTTATGGAGAGAAGGAATCTTATGATAATCAACAAATACATAATAGACCAGTTGACTTAAATATTGATACAGAAGAAAAATTACAAGACAAATATGAGTATGTAGAAACTATTGAGGAGGAAGAGACTCTCTCCCTTCAAGACAAGGAAGTAGAAATGATTAAGCAAGCTTTAATTAGGACCAATGGAAAAAGAAAAAATGCTGCTAAAGAACTTGGTATATCAGAGAGAACATTATACAGAAAGATCAAACAACATAATTTAGGAGATGTTTCAGAATTATAACAAATACTATTTAGTCTTAGGCCTTTCTTTCATAAGCTTATCATGTGGTATATACAGTTTTACTGGCTCATCAATTCCTCCAGGAGTTGAAACTTTTCAAGTTGACTATTTTGAAAACACAGCCGGGGGTAGACGGGGATCTACAGTTGAGCCTGGCCTTGATAGAGATTTCACTATTGCTCTTCAAGATTTAATTGTTAATCAAACAAGTTTAAACCTCGTTAATCAAGGTGGTGATATTATTTACAGTGGAGAAATTGTTGAATTTAGTGTCACTCCTATGGCTGCTACTGCAGAAATTACTGCAGCCCAAAATAGATTGACTATGGCTGTCGCAGTGAACTATGAAAATACTTTAAACAATGAGGACAACCTAGAGAAAAGGTTTTCATTTTATTATGATTTTCCAGGTAATCTTCAAGTTTATGACATAAAAGATTCTGCACTTCAAGAGATTTTTGAAAGAATTACACAAGATATTTTTAATGAGACTTTAGCTAAATGGTGAAAAAAAATACTGATGCTTATTTTAAAATATTAGAAAGATTTGATCCAAAAGATCAGAATACAAGTCTAATTTTAAGAGAGATTCTTAACGAATATCCTTTTTTCCAGTCAGCATCAGCATATTACTTAAAATCACTTATGGTTCAAGGAAAAGAATCATTTGAAAGATTGCTGCCAAGAACTGCTATCCTTAGTTTTAACAGATCCGTTTTAAGAAAGTGGATTTATAATAAAGATGAAAATTTTATTAATGAAAAGTTAGATAAAGCAGAAAAACATTCTTTCTTAGATTGGTTTGATAACATAAGTGAGAATCAAATTAGTCTAGATGAAAAAATTGGTTTAATTGATAAATTTATCAAGAATTCACCAAGAATTAGAATTAACGAAGAGCACCAGGATTCAAGTAATGTAACCGTTAATTCAAATTTAAAGGATGATTTAATTACTGAAACATTAGCAAAAATCTATATAAAACAGGAAAAATATAACAAGGCAATAAAAGCATATGAGATATTAAGCTTGAAATATCCAAAAAAAAGTATTTTATTTGCAAACCAAATTAAAAGGATAAAAAAACTTAAAAATAATAGTAACAAGTAATGGGAACCTTTTGGATATTAGTGTCACTTATTTTATTTGTATGTATTCTATTAATTCTAGTAATAATGGTACAAAACCCTAAGGGTGGAGGTCTTTCTTCTACCTTTGGTGGTGGTCAACAACAAATAGGTGGTGTAAAAAGTACTACGGATTTCTTAGATAAAAGCACTTGGGCTCTTGCAATAATTATTCTTGTATTGATTCTAATTTCAAATGTAACTTTAATTAACGACTCGGATAATACTGACTCAATTTTAATTGACGAATCAATTCCAGAACAGAATATCCCTGAAATTCCAGAACAAAATATCCCTGAAATTCCTATTGAGAATATTGATGATTAGTGACATTATGTCATAAAAAACACTATTTCATAATTTTTTAATATAATGGCATAGTTTATGAAAATCTTAAAATAAAAGAAATGAGTAAAATTAATATTAAACCACTTGCAGACAGAGTATTAGTTCAGCCCTATGAAGCTGAAACTACTACTTCATCTGGTATAATAATTCCAGATACTGCTAAAGAAAAACCTCAAAGAGGTAAAATTATTGCAGTTGGACCTGGAACTAAAGAAAATCCAGTTACACTTAAAGCTGGTGATATTGTTCTTTATGGAAAATATGCTGGGACTGAACTTCAACATGAAGGTATGGATTACCTGATAATGAAAGAAAGTGATATCCTTGCAATTGTATAACTTAATTTAAAAAAAATGGCAAAAAAAATTGAATTTGATATTGAAGCACGTGATGGTATTAAGCGAGGAGTCGATGCACTTGCTAATGCTGTTAAAGTAACTTTAGGCCCTAAAGGTAGAAATGTAATTATCGGAAAATCTTTCGGTGCACCTCAGGTGACAAAAGATGGTGTTACTGTAGCAAAAGAAATTGAGCTTAGTGATAACCTTGAAAATATGGGAGCTCAAATGGTAAAAGAAGTAGCATCTAAGACAAATGATCTCGCTGGAGATGGAACTACAACTGCAACAATTCTTGCTCAATCTATTGTAACAGAAGGTTTAAAAAATGTTGCTGCTGGAGCAAATCCAATGGATTTGAAAAGAGGAATTGATAAAGCTGTTGATTCTGTTGTAAATGCTCTTAAAGGGCAATCAGTTGAAATCGGAAGCGCGTCTGAAAAAATACTCCAAGTTGCAAGTATCTCTGCTAATAATGATGAAACAATTGGTAAGTTGATTACTGAGGCTTTTGAAAAAGTTGGAAAGGAAGGGGTTATAACTGTTGAAGAAGCAAAAGGTACTGATACCTATGTGGACGTAGTTGAAGGAATGCAATTTGACAGAGGATATATATCACCATATTTTGTAACTGATTCAGAAAAGATGGAAGCTGATCTTGATACTCCTCAAATACTAATTACTGATAAAAAAATATCAGTGATGAAGGATTTACTTCCAATTTTAGAGCCTGTTGCTCAATCCGGTAAACCCCTTTTAATTATTGCTGAGGATATTGATGGTGAAGCATTGGCTACTTTAGTAGTTAATAAATTAAGAGGTTCATTAAAAATTGCTGCAGTTAAAGCTCCTGGATTTGGTGATAGGAGAAAAGCTATGCTTGAAGATATTGCAATCTTAACTGGAGGTACGGTCATTTCAGAGGAAAGGGGCTTTACACTTGAGAATACCACAATAGATATGCTTGGTACTGCTGAGAAGGTAACAATTGATAAGGATAACACAACAATAGTTAACGGAGCTGGAAACAAAAAAGACATTAAATCTAGAGTTAGCCAGATAAAAGCACAAATAGAAACCACAACATCTGACTATGATAAAGAAAAACTTCAAGAGAGACTTGCAAAATTAGCTGGTGGGGTTGCAGTTCTATATGTTGGAGCTCCCTCAGAAGTTGAGATGAAAGAGAAAAAAGACAGAGTTGATGATGCACTTCATGCTACTCGAGCTGCAATAGAAGAAGGTATTGTTGCTGGTGGTGGTGTAGCTCTTCTAAACTCAAAAAATGATTTGGATAAGTTAAAATCTTTAAATGCAGATGAATTAACAGGTATTCAAATTGTAAATAAAGCAATCGAAGCACCTCTAAGAACAATTGTTGAAAACTCTGGAGGAGAAGGATCTGTTGTTGTGTCAAAAGTTCTTGATGGAGATAAAAACTTTGGATACAACGCAAAAGAAGGTGAGTATGTCGACATGTTAAAAGAGGGTATTATTGATCCTAAAAAGGTAACTAGAGTAGCTCTTGAAAATGCTGCATCAGTCGCAGGGATGATTTTAACTACTGAATGTGCACTAGTAGACATAAAAGAAGATAATCCTGCGCCAATGCCACCAATGGGTGGTGGCGGAATGCCAGGAATGATGTAATAATTTTACAGCAAATATAAAAACCTGCTTTAGAGCAGGTTTTTTTGTACTTTTGTTTTTCTTTTTATGAAAAAAATTTCTTCAGCACTAATCTCTGTTTTTGATAAAAATAAAATTGAAAATATATGTCATATTCTTTCAAACAATGACATTGAAATATATTCTACCGGAGGTACTTTTGATTACATAAAACAACTCGGGATCAAAATTAAAAAGGTTGAGGACTTAACATCATATCCATCTATTTTAAATGGAAGAGTAAAAACACTTCATCCAAAGGTGTTTGGTGGAATATTAAAGACAAAGTCAAAGTCTGACCTAGATGAGTCAAAAAAATATGAAATTCCTGATATAGATCTTGTAGTAGTTGACCTATATCCTTTCGAAAATACTGTTAAAAATTCAAATAATCATGAAGACATAATTGAAAAGATTGATATAGGGGGGGTTTCTCTAATTAGAGCTGCAGCAAAAAATTATGAAAATGTTGTTTGTATTTCATCTAAAGATCAATACGATGAATTGGTTAGTATTTTAAATAATGGTTGTAAAACAGATATAGAATATAGAAAGAAACTCGCATATGAAGCATTCCAAAAAAGCTCAGATTACGACTGTAAAATATACTCTTATTTAGGTAGTGAGAATATTAATATAAATTTCGAGAAGGACACTATTAAAGAGTTAAGATATGGAGAGAATCCTCATCAAAAAGGTAGATTTATAGGTCAAATTGATAAAATATTTGAACAAATACATGGCAAAGATATCTCATACAATAATCTTTTAGATATAGATTCAGCACTAGGACTTCTTAATGATTTAGAAACAAAAAAATCAGTTTTTTTAATACATAAGCATAACAACCCATGTGGTGTTGCTTTAAGAGATAATATGTTTGATGCATATTTAGATGCACTATCATGTGATAATGTATCTGCTTTTGGTGGAATTTTAACTTCTAACCAAATTATTGACATGGAAACTGCCAGGGAGATTAATAAACTATTTTTTGAAGTTTTAATTGCACCAAATTATAGTGATAGTGCATTGGATTTATTAAAATCAAAAAAGAACAGGATAATTATAAAATTAAAATCTTACTCAATAAATAAATTACAAACTCGATCATGCCTCAATGGTATACTTGAGCAAGATCTTGATGGTAAAATTGATAAATTTGATGATTTTAAAGTTGTTACAAAAATATCCCCAAATTCTTCGAAATCTGATGATCTTGTATTAGCATCAATTATTGCAAAACATACAAAATCGAATTGTATAGCAATTGTAAAAAACAAACAATTAATTGGATCTGGAATGGGTCAAGTATCAAGAATAGATGCATTAAATCAAGCAATTGAAAAATCTAAAAAATTTGGTTTTGATTTGAGTGAATCTTGTCTAGCAAGTGACGCTTTCTTTCCATTTTCAGATTGTGTAGAAATATCACATGCAAATAATATAAATTATATTGTTCAACCAGGAGGTTCAATTAAAGATCAGGATTCCATTGATTTTTGTAATAAAAATGGGATGTCTATGGTTTTTTCAGGAATAAGACATTTTAGACATTAATTGTTATTATTTAACTAACTTTGCAGACTATTATGGGATTTTTCACAGAGGAAATAGCTATTGATCTTGGGACTGCAAACACATTAATTATTCATAATGATAAAGTTGTGATTAATAGTCCTTCAATTGTTGCAATGGATAGGACCACAAAAAAAATAATTGCAATTGGTGAGGAAGCTAAATTTATGCAAGGGAAAACTCATGAAAACATTAAAACAATTAGACCTCTTAAGGATGGAGTTATTGCAGATTTTGAGGCATCAGAAAAAATGATTAGTGAGTTAATAAGAAGCATACCTACTTTAAAAAAAAGATGGTTTTCTCCTTCTTTAACGATGGTGATTTGTATTCCTTCAGGAATCACAGAAGTTGAAATGAGAGCTGTAAAAGAATCTGCTGAAAGAGTTAACGGAAAGGAAGTTTACTTAATTCATGAGCCCATGGCAGCAGCTATTGGTATTGGAATTGATATAGTAAAGCCAAAAGGTAATATGGTTGTTGATATTGGAGGTGGGACAACTGAAATTGCTGTTATTGCACTAGCTGGTATAGTCTGCGAAAAGTCATTAAAAGTTGCTGGTGATATGCTTACTAATGATATAGTATACTACATGAGAACAAAACATAATTTATATATCGGTGATAGGACAGCAGAAAAAATAAAAATTGAAGTTGGGTCTGTAACTGAGAGTTTGGATGATCCTCCTGAAGATATGCATGTTCAAGGAAGAGATCTTTTATCAGGGAAACCCAAGGAGAAGATAATATCATACATAGAAGTTGCAAAGGCAATTGACAAATCTGTAATAAGAATTGAGGACTCAATTATGGAGACTCTATCTCAAACGCCTCCAGAACTTGCAGCTGATATTTATAATACAGGAATATATTTAGCTGGAGGGGGAGCACTTCTTAGAGGATTAGATGAAAGGTTATCTAAAAAAACTGATCTACCTGTTTACATTGCTGAAGATCCGCTTCAAGCAGTAGTTAGAGGTACCGGAATTGCCTTGAAGAATATAGATAAATTTAAGTCTGTTTTAATCAAGTAATTTTTAATGCAATCAATAATTAATTCCATAATTAAGAATAGGAACTTAATTATATATCTTTTACTCTCATTTATTTCTTTTAACTATTTATACAATAATAGTTCAATTCACTACTCTGGGATTGGGAAAATTGGAACATTTATTTCAGGTTCAACATCTATTATATACTCAAATATAAATTCTTATTTTAATCTTAAAGAGGAGAACAGTAAACTAATTGAAGAAAACCTAGAATTAAAAAAAATTGAATCTCAACTTATTGGTATCTCTAATAAAAGCAATATTTCTGAAAGTAAAATTGATAAAACCATTAGTGCAAAAGTAATATTGAATTCAATCAATAAGAATAAAAACATTATTGTAATCAACAAAGGTGAATTTGATGGAATAACCAGTGATATGGGGGTTATATCTTCGAAAGGGGTTGTTGGAGTTATTAAGAATATAACAGATAATTACTCTTCAATTGTTTCATTACTTAATACAGATCTAAGAATAAATGCTATTTTGAAGAATTCTTCTACTATTGGATCAATAAGTTGGGACGGATTAGATCCCAGGATTGTTCAACTTAATGATATTCCTCTAAGTAGCTCAATTAAAGTTGGTGATACAATTGTAACTGGTGGTATGTCATTTTATTTCCCTAAAGGAATACCAATTGGTAAAATAGAAGATTATAACAACACTTCACTAGAAGGATATTATTCTATAGATGTATCAATTTTCAATGACTTTTCTTCACTTTCTAACCTTTACATATTAGAGCGAACTGATAATGAGGAAATTAAATTCTTATTAAATGAATAGAGAATTAGCCAGAGATATAATTTTATCAATAATAATAATATTAGCTCAATTATTGATTTTCAATCATATGAATCTTTTTGGAACTATAAATCCATTTATATATGTCTCATTATTCATCCTCTATAAAACATCGTATGATAAAACATATTTAATAATATTTGGATTCTTAGTTGGGCTAATTATTGATTTATCAATGCAAACCTACGGTATTCATACACTAGCCTCAATCACAGTATGTTATTTAAAAGAAAAAATTGAGAAATATTCGTTTGGAGTTAACTCTATATTACCATTAGCAATGATTAGCGGAACTCAACTAACAAACAGAATTACATATTTTTTAATAATCATTTTTCTTCATTCATTAATTTATTTTTCTTTAATCTTTTTTAAACTTGAATTTACATTAACTATATTTTTATATACTCTTATTAATTCAATTGTTAACTTTATAATTATTTGGATTATCTCTAAGTTAATCTTTGATAAATAAAAATGATAAGAAAGAATCTCTTAATTTGGATTACCATAATTAGCTCTGCAATTTTTATTATTCAGCTTGCTTCTCTTCAGCTTTCCAAAGGTTCCTTTAACAGAGACTTTGCAATACAAGAAATTTCAGTATATCCAGAAAGGGGTTTAATTTTTGATAGAAACGGTGAATTATTAGTAGCAAATCAACCAATGTATGAGTTGATTATTATACCTGAAAATACAGTTGAATTTGATACAATTCAATTATCAAATTTAATTGGAATTGAACAAAATGATCTATCTAAAAGAATATTATCTGCAAGAAAATATTCAACAAAACTACCTTCTGTTATAGAATCTCAGATTTCAAAAGAAAAAAATGCTTTTTTACAGGAAAAAATCTGGTTATTTAATGGATTTTACCTTAGAAAAAAGTCTGTTAGAGATTACATAAGACCTTTTGCTAGTAATGTGATTGGTTATACAAGTGAGGTTGATCAAAATGATATAAACTCTAATCCTTATTATGAGAAAGGAGAGATGATTGGAAAGCAGGGTATTGAGAGCTTTTATGAAGATAATTTAAAAGGAGTAAAAGGTAAGAGATATTTTCAAAAAGATAGATTTAACAGAATTATAGGTCCATATGATGATTCTAAACAAGATATATCTCCAAAAAAGGCTGATAATCTTACTTTAACTATTGATATTAAACTTCAAGAGTATGCTGAAAGTTTGTTAAAAAATAAGAAAGGAGGAATTGTTGCAATTGAACCATCTTCTGGAGAGGTACTAACTTTAGTTAGTGCCCCAACATACCAGTCTAATCAATTTATAGGTCAAGATAGAGGAGCTAACTTTCAAAAATTACTGAAGGACACAATTAACAAACCCTTATTTGATAGAGCCCTTCAGGCTCAATACTCACCTGGATCTCCAATGAAAATACTTAATGCTTTAATTGGACTTCAAGAGGGGGTAATTGATGAAAAAACTTCGTTTACATGCAATGCAGGCCATTATTATGCAAGGAATGCTTTTATGGCTTGTCATAATGAATTAGGTACAATTAGTAATCTAAGAAAGGGTATTTATAACTCGTGTAATACATATTTTGCCAAAACTTACAAAAGAATAATTGACAAGTATGACTCTCCTAGCCTTGGTTTAGATAGCTGGAGTAATCATATTAAGAGTTTTGGTCTTGGAGATTATCTTGGATATGATTTATTTATAGGTAAAAAAGGTTTTATTCCAGAGTCAAACTACTATGATAGATTCTATGGTAATAATCGATGGAGTGCATCAACAACAATATCAAATTCTATTGGACAGGGTGAGATACTAACAACTCCTATTCAAATGGCCAACTTTGCCTCTGCTATTGCAAATAGGGGATTTTTTTATAAACCTCATTTCGTAAAAAAAATTAATAATCAGACAAATATTAGTTTTGAAAAAAATTTTACATCTATTGATAAAGAAAACTTTGAGGTAATTATTGATGGCATGGTCGATGTTGTAGAGAGAGGTACTGCTAGAATTGCTAAAATTAAAAATATTAATGTTGCTGGAAAAACTGGAACTGTTGAAAACTTTATATTAATTGAAGGAGAAAAAAAACAACTAACTGATCATTCAACTTTTATAGCTTTTGCACCTGCTGAGGATCCAAAAATTGTTGTTTCAGTTTTTGTTGAAAATGGATATTGGGGAAGTAGGTGGGCAGCTCCTATTGCCAGCCTTATCATAGAAAAATATTTAACTGGAAATATTGAAAGAAAATGGCTAGAAAGTAGAATGATAAATGGTAGCCTTTTAGCTGAATATGAAAAGCCATATAAATTTCAAAATTTTACAATAAATGAATAGACTGAGTGTATTAAAGTATGATGTTGTTTCAATTGCTTTATATATTGGTCTGGTATCATTTGGTATAATAAATATCTATTCCTCAAGTTTTAATGAATCTTTTACAAATTTATTTAATGTAGGCTCTATTGTTGGAAAACAAGTGATCTTTTTTTTCCTATCTCTAATTGCATTCATATTTATACTTTTTACAAAGAGTAAGTTTATTGATAATTCAACATCCATAGTATATTTTTTATCTATAATACTTCTTGTTGGTCTATTTATTTTTGGTGTCGAAAGGGGGGGAGCAAAATCATGGTATGCTATTGGTCCAATAAGTTTTCAACCAAGTGAACTTGCTAAATTCGGGACAGCTTTATTTTTATCAAAATTTTTAAGTATTATTCAGACAGATTTAAAAAGTAATAAAGATATAATAGTCGTATTGATAATTATACTAGTTCCTATAATTCTTACTACAATTCAACCTGATCCTGGTACAGCATTAATTTTTTTAGCTTTTATATTTCCTGTTATTCGTGAAGGACTAAATCTTAATTATTTTTATTTTGGATTATCTATTATCTTAACTTTATTCCTGACATTAAAGTTTAGTTTTCTTGTCAGCTTAGCCATACTGTCAATTATTTTTTTTACTTATTTAATTTATTTAAGAAATAAGAAGTTTAAAATTTCATTACTTAAATTAATATTTTCATTTTTCTTACTAATTGCTATTTCCTTCTCAACCAATTATTTATTTGATAACGTCTTGGAACAGAGGCATAGAGATAGAATAAATTTAGTTCTCGGAAAAGAGATAGATACTAGTGGAATTGGGTATAATATTAATCAATCTAAAATTGCAATAACTAATGGTGGGCTTTTTGGTACTGGTTTTTTAGAGGGTACTCAAACTAAAGGAAATTTTGTTCCAAGACAGCATACTGACTTTATTTTTAGTACAATAGGAGAGGAATGGGGTTTTATGGGTACTTCTCTTACCATTTTACTATTTTCTATTCTTATAATCAGACTTATATCTAGAGCAGAAAAGCAACCGAACCATTTTAGACGTATTTATTCCTATTGCTTTGCAAGCCTAATTTTCTTTCACTTTTTTATAAATGTAGGAATGTCTATTGGGCTGATTCCCTCAATTGGTATTCCATTACCGTTTATAAGCTATGGAGGATCAAGCTTACTTATTTTTAGCTTAATGTTCTTTGTATATATAAATTTTGATTCCAGTAGATTAAAAGAAGACTAGTCTATATTTAGTTGAGATAGAATTTGATTTGAATTCAAATTGGATAAATCTTTAAGTAGATTCATCGCCTCATTAACATATATATCCTTTTGAAGTGATTCAATCCACCTGTCTCTTATTTCTTTCATATCATTATTATATGAGCTATCATCCAATTCATCAACAAAATTCCATTGAAAATTATATGTTGATTTGAAATTATCAATTATTTTCAATTTATCATTTTGCAACTTTGACATATCTAGGTCGTTTTTATATGTATTGTATTCTAAAGATATAGTTTTATCATCTTGTTGTGATCTAACCCAAGAGGCATGCTCATCAATTAATGAGAAAAACTCACTATTTCGAATTCTTTCATTACTATTTGAGATTAACTTTGAATAATTAAACATTTTATCCAAACTATTATATCTAGCTGGGTCAATCTTATCCCAATTTAATGGATTTTCAAGATCTCTTTCACCTATATCAATATAAGAGTATCTGTTTGGAAATGTTATATCACTTTTAACTCCTTCAAGTTGAGTTGAACCACCATTTACCCTGTAAAATTTATCAGTAGTAATTTTTAGAGAACCTAAGTCACCATATGTACTTCCTGAAATAACATTATTTAGATCAATAATATTTTGAACAGTTCCCTTACCATAAGTTTGGTTACTTCCAAGTATTATAGCTCTATTATAATCTTGTAAAGCTGCTGCTAAGATTTCAGAAGCAGAGGCAGAAAATTCATTTACTAGAACTACTAGTGGACCATCCCAAATAATTGAAGGATCATTATCTCTCAAAATTTCCCTTCTACCTCCAATGCTTTTAACTTGAACAACTGGACCCTTTTCAATAAAAAAGCCAGTAATATCAACTACAGTTTTTAAAGATCCTCCTCCATTATTTCTCAAATCTAAAATTAATCCATTTATGCCTTTTGATTTAAGATTTAAGATTTCTTTTTTTAAATCGGTTGCTGCATTTCTTTCGCCATAGTCGTCAAAATCAACATAAAATCTCGGTAGATTAATTAGACCATATTTTGAGCTTTCGTCCTTAATTATTGAGGATTTTGCATATGTCTCTTCAAGTTCAACTATATCTCTAGTCACAACTATTTGCTCTACACCTCCATCTACTCTTTTAACAGTTAAATATACATTTGTCCCTTTTTCACCTTTTATCAGATCAGTAGCATCACTTAATTTCATTAATGATATTTCTGTAGGCTCTTCATCTTCAGACTGAGCAACTGAGATTATTATATCTCCAACATTTAAAAGGTTATCTCTCCAAACTGGCCCACCAATAATTACTTCTACAATTTCAACTTGTTGTTTTCTTTTTGATAACCTTGCACCAATACCCTGAAACTTACCTGAAATATTTTGATCAAAAACCTCTTTAGCCTCTGGAGCTAAATAAGTAGTATGCGGGTCATATTGAGTTACAATGGAATTTAAATAAAGAGAAAACCAGTCAGTTCTTTCCAACTCGCTATTAAATTGAAAAAAATCTTTGAGGTTTTCTTTAGTTGATAATCTAGATTCTTTTTCAATTTCTTCATCTGATTTCAATTGATTTTCTTCTTGATCAATTTTATCTTCGTTTATTTCTTTTTTTGAGGCAAAAGCATCAAGTGTTGACAATTTTAACCTTTTCCTCCAAAGATTTCTTAATTCATCTATGTTTGAAGCATATGACAAATTCTCATAGTCAAGATTTATATCTTCGTCTATATTAAAATCAAATGGTTGATTTAAGATTGCCTCATAGAAACCTTCAACATCAGAAATTCTTTTTTTTAATATCTCATATGACACATTAAAAAAAGTAATATCAGATGAATTTATTTGATCATCTATAAGTAATTTATACTCTGATAAAATCTGAATATCAGATTCTAGAAAAAATCTTTTCTGTGAGTCAACAGCATCAATGAAATCATCGAATACTTTTGATGAGAAATCATCATTAATTATTTTAGGATTATAATGTAATTTATCTAATACATAAGAGACAAGGTCAATAAGCAATCTATCTTTATTGGGTTCATCACTTGAAAATTTGAAGTTAGAAACTTCAAAATAAATTACAAGTGAGATTATACCTGATATAATTAATCCAAATATTCGTAAGATCATTATGCTAAAATAAATGAAAAAAAATTAAGGTAAACCTAATAACAGCAAAGTTTATGTTAAAGTTAAAAGAGTAAAACGTTTTCATATCTTTACATTAAATAGTTATAAATGGAAAGACCACTTATTTTAGTCACAAATGATGATGGCATAAATGCTCCTGGAATAAGAACTCTAATAACTATAATGAAAGATATAGGCGATATTGTCGTTGTTGCACCGGATAGCCCACAATCAGGAATGGGACATGCTATAACAATAAACTCAACATTACATTCATCCAGAATTACTCCAAAAGATTCTGAGATTACTGAGTATAGTTGTTCAGGAACCCCTGCCGATTGTGTAAAATTAGCCATTAATGAGTTAATGCCCAGAAAACCTGATTTATGTGTGTCTGGAATTAATCATGGTTCAAACTCATCGATTAATGTTATATATTCAGGCACTATGAGTGCTGCAATTGAGGCTGGAATTGAAGGAATTCCTGCTATAGGTTTTTCTCTTTTAGATTATAGATGGAATGCAGATTTTGAACAATCTAAAAGTTTTATTAGTATGATTACGTTAAATGCACTAAATAATGGAATTCCAAAAGGAGTTGTATTAAATGTTAATATTCCATCAGTAAAGAAATCTGATATTAAAGGAGTTAAAATTTGTAGGCAAGCAATGGCATATTGGATTGAGGAGTTTGATAAAAGAAAAAATCCTCTTGGTCAAGAATACTATTGGTTAACTGGCAAGTTTATTAATGAAGATCTGGGAGAAGATACCGACGAGTGGGCTCTAAATAATAATTTTATTTCAATTGTACCGGTCAAATTTGACTTAACTGCACACCATGCAATTAAGGGTCTAAACCAGTGGGATTTTAAATGAAATATTACATAATTGTTGGAGAAGCGTCAGGAGACTTATATGGTTCTCGTTTAATCACTGAGATAAAGTCTCTAGATAAAAATGCTAAAATTAGATTCTGGGGTGGAGATAAAATGATTTTAAGTGGAGGAACTATTGTCAAGCATATAAGGGAACTTGCATTTATGGGGTTTTATGAGGTAATCATGAACCTTAACAAAATTTTTAGTAATATTAGTCTCTGCAAAAGAGATATAATTGAATTTAATCCTGATAAAATAATTTATATTGACTATCCGGGCTTTAACCTAAGGATTTGTGACTGGGCTAAAAAAAAAGGATTTAAAAACTACTATTATATAAGTCCTCAAATATGGGCTTGGAAAGAAGGAAGAATTAAAAATATAAAAAAAAGTATCGATAAGCTGTTTGTAATTTTTCCTTTTGAGAAGAAGTACTATTCAGAGAAGCATAAAATGGAAACATTTTATTTTGGTCATCCTTTAATTGAAGTTATTAATTCATATAAATCAAATACTAGTTTTTTTAAAAAAAATAATATTCCTAGTAACAAGCCAATTGTCGCTTTTTTACCAGGTAGTCGAATTCAGGAAATCAAAACTATGCTGCCAATTTTTTTATCAATAATTAGTAATTATCCTGATTATAATTTTATAATTGCTGGTGTAAATAATGTTGATCCAAAGCTATACGACTTAGGTGCTCATCCGAATTTATTTATAGTATATAATAAAACATATGACCTATTAACAAATTCTTTTGCAGCTATTGTTACAAGTGGAACAGCTTCATTAGAGTGCTCTCTTTTTAAGGTACCTCAAATAGTATGCTATAAAACAAGTTTTCTTAGTTTCTTTGTTGGTAAATTATTTGTTAAAATAAGACATATATCTTTAGTCAATATTATATTAGAAAAGGATATTATTAAAGAACTCATTCAAGATGATCTCAACAAGAAAAATCTTAGTTATGAATTTAATAAACTTTGTAGAGAAGAAAAAAGATCAAAAATTATTCAAGAGTATTCTAAAATATATGATCTATTGTCTGTTAAAGATACAACTAAGAAAATTGCTTCATCAATATTTAGTTAATCCCGTGCATCATTCTAACAATTTTTTTGTTTGAAAAAATCATTAATAAACCTACAACAGTAGGTATAATTGCAAAAATTAAAAAGAAGACTGCCATTCCATAGTCTTCAACAATAGGATCGATATAACTACCAGTTATTCCAGCAAAAAAATTGGCTATTGCACTAGATAGAAGCCAAATAGCAAACATAAATCCAACAATTTTTTTTGGAGCTAATTTACTTACATAAGATAACCCTACGGGAGAAACACATAACTCGCCGAGTGTATGAAATAAATAAGCTAAAATTAGGAATATCATGCTTTGAGAAGCTTTAGAAGCTCCAAGAGGGATATCAATAGATCCATAAGATAAAATTGCAAACCCTGTTGCCATTAAAATTAAACCTAAGCCAAATTTTATTGGTCCGGTTGGATTATATTTTGATTGCCATATTTTAGAAAAAATTGGTGCAAAAACAATTATAAAAAAAGAATTTAATATTGCGAACCAAGAGGCAGGCACTTCTGTTGCATCCTCAAGAAACTCTCTTGATAACATCCAAATCACTATTCCCCAAATAATGACAAAACTCGAAGCTAGAAAAATATTTGAAACTGCATACTTTTCAAAAGTATTTTTAAAAAGTAGATAAAGAATTATTGTTAGAATAATCATTGGGACAATAGTTAAGAGTGTATTAACTATTTTAAATATTAGGGCGCCTGTCCCCTCCAGTCCTCTTGCTGTGTAATCACTTGCAAAGATTGTCATACTTCCTCCTGCTTGTTCAAATCCCCACCAAAAAAATATAGTCACAAATGAAAGAATTACAATTACAAGAAGCCTATCGATAGTAACTTTTCTTGAGGTCTGAACATTATTATCTTTTTCTTCAATTTTTTTTGATTCTTTTGGTCTCAAGCCAACATCTCCAAATATGTTTTGACCAAAATGAAATTGGAGCATTCCAAATAACATAAAAATACCAGCCAATCCAAATCCATAATGCCAATTTACATTTTCACCTATGTAACCACATAGAAGTATTCCAAGAAAGGCTCCAGCATTAATTCCCATATAGAAAATTGTATACGCTCCATCTTTTAGTTTACCTTCATCTTTATACATTTGACCGACTATTGAGCTAATATTTGGTTTAAAAAGACCGTTACCTAATATCAGTAAAGCTAATCCAATGTATAGATAGAAATCATAGAAAACCTCAAGAGCCATAGCAGCATGTCCAAGGGTCATCAAAAATGCTCCAGCAACGATAGATTTCCTATATCCAATAAGTCTATCTGCAATTAATCCGCCAAAAATTGGTGTAACATAGACAAGTCCAGTATATAATGCATATAATTCCAAAGCCTCAGACCTTTCCCAACCCCAGCCTTCATTATCTATTGAAGAGATTAGGAATAACACTAAGATTGCCCTCATTCCATAATATGAAAACCTTTCCCACATTTCTGTAAAAAAAAGTGTAAAAAGACCAGACGGATGACCAAGAATTGTTTTCTGATTTATTTCGTCTCCATTAAATAGATTAATATTATTCATTGAATGATAGCTTAAATTATATTGATTTTGATTTCACTTATATTTACATAAAGAAAAGAAAATTATGCCAAATAAAATAATTGGTTTTTCAAAACTTTCAAGGGCTGAAAAGATTGATTGGTTAAAAAAAAATATTCTTGATAATTCACATCAAGTTAAATTAATACTTGATAAATATTTAAATTCTAACAAGGATATTCAGGCAATACATGATTCATTTTCTGAAAATAGTATCTCTAATTTTTATCTTCCATATTCTGTTTCCCCAAATTTTTTAATTAATGATAAAATTTATACTATACCACTAGTAACAGAAGAAAGCTCCGTTGTTGCAGCTTTATCTAATGCAGCTAAATTTTGGTTTGATAAAGGAGGATTTAAAACCGAAGTTAAGAGCTTTACAAAAAAGGGGCAAATACATTTTTCTTTTGATGGTGATAAAAATATTCTTGAAGAATTTATTAAAATTAATAAAAAAGAAATCCTAAAATCTACAGATATCATTGCAAAGAATATGAAAAAGAGAGGTGGTGGAATATCTTCTATTAAACTAATTGATAAAACAGGTGAACTAAAAAACTATTTTCAATTATCTGTTGATTTTAATACTTCAGATTCAATGGGTGCAAATTTTATTAATTCATGTCTTGAATCAATGTCAAAAAAAATAAAAGAGCTGTCTCATGAGTACTTTAAAAAAAATGATTTTGGTATCAACATAATAATGTCAATATTATCAAATTATACACCTGATTGTATTGTTGAGTCTTATGCAGAATGTGATATTAATGATTTAGTTGATATTACAAATTTAGAGCCTAAAGAGTTTGCAGAAAAAATGAAGTATGCCTTTGACATTGCTAAGATTGATATAAGTAGAGCTGTCACACATAATAAAGGAATTATGAATGGAATAGATGCAATTTTAATTGCCACAGGAAATGATTTTAGAGCAGTAGAAGCTGGTATACACGCTTATGCATCATCAAACTCTAAATATCAGAGTTTATCTGAGTGTTCAATATCTGGTAATAAATTTAGACTAAGCCTCAAAATTCCTTTATCTGTTGGCACAGTTGGAGGAATCACAGATCTACACCCACTTGTAAAACTTTCATTACAAATTTTAGATAATCCATCCTCTAAAGATCTGATGTGCATTATTGCTTCTGTTGGACTAGCTCAAAATTTTGCTGCAGTCAAATCCTTAATTACATCAGGAATTCAAGAAGGACACATGAAAATGCATTTAATTAATCTACTTATAAAGAATAATGCAAGTGAAGAGCAGATTAGAAAGGCAAAAACATATTTCTTTAATAAAGAAATAAATAGTAGCTCAGTAAATCAATTTCTTAAATTAAATAAATAGATGGAATTCTATAGTAATGGGAAACTTCTACTAACTGGAGAATATGTTGTTCTAAATGGAGCACTTAGTTTAGCTCTTCCAACAATCTATGGACAACATTTAAAAGTCAAAAATAATCCATCAAACAAGATTAAGTGGATTAGCTATAATAATAATGAAAAGATTTGGTTTAATTGCGAATTCGATAAAGATAATCTCGAAGTTATTTTTTCATCTTCTGATAAAATGTCAGATAGATTAAAAAAAATAATTACTTGTATTAGAACTATAAATACTGACTTTTTAAAATTAAATGGATCTGAAATAATAACAAAATTGACATTTAATAAAAATTGGGGGCTAGGTTCTTCATCAACTCTTATTAATAATTTAGCAGAGTTTGCCAAAATTGATCCCTATTATTTAAATGATAAGATATTTAATGGAAGTGGTTATGATATTGCATGTGCAAAGTCAAATACATCACTATTATATAAGATTCATAGAAATAAAAGAACAGTAAAAAAAGTAAATTTTGATCCTCCTTTTAAGGATAAATTATATTTGGTATACCTAAATAAAAAGAAAAACTCATTAGAAGAAATAAAAAAATTTAAAAATATCAAAAATCAAAATATGTATATTGAGGAGATTTCTAATATTACTAGTCAAATTATTTCATGTAATAATCAAATAGAATTTAATTCTCTGATAAAAGAGCATGAAGATATCATATCCAAATTAACAGCAAGAGAAACTATAAAAAATATATTATTCAGTGATTTTAAAGGGGAAATTAAAAGCTTAGGAGCGTGGGGTGGTGACTTCATCCTCGCATCATCAAGTGAATTGACTACAGATTATTTTAGAAATAAAGGCTATAATGATATTTTTAAATACAACGAGCTAATAATGAATCAATAGTAAAAGCTTCTATTATCAACAATTTCAGCTTTTGACTCTATAACTTCAATTATTAGAGTTGCAATCCTTTGAAGTTCTTGGTTAGTTAAAGAGTTTGAAATTTCCTGAACTAAATCAACTTCAGTTGCGAAATCTTTTGATAATAATTTTACAATGAATACTCCGCTGTTTCCTTTGAGTAAATCTGAAACCTCATCTATCTCAAGAGAAAATGAAGAACCAATTATGTAGGGTTCAACACCAGCACCTACAAGTATAGGATCATATTGTGTTACAGCAGATGCATTTTCAATTTCTAAGCTGAATTCTTCAGCAATATTGTCAATATTTACGTTTTTTTTGTATTTATCACTTAGATATTTAAATTTTTTATTGCGAGATAAAATTTGAGAAATTTCATCCCTGATGTCTTCTATTGATGGCAGTCTTTTATTATTTAAATCTGTGATTTTTGCAACAATATAACCATCCGTTAGATCAAATCTTTTTACATCACCTACCCTTGAGCCTTTCTCATATATCCATTTAATTACTTGTCTAGAATTATTAATACTTGGTAATCCTTCATCAAAGTTCTCAAAAGATTCAAATTCGTTAATAACTAGATTTGCGTCACTATAATTTAGTGCTAGATTATTGTTAGCATCAAATTCAGCTTGAGAAGCTTTTCTGTAATTTTCATTGGATGATTCATTTGAAGGAATGATTTCTTTCACAACATCTGCAATAAGAACTTTATTGAGATTATCCTCTCTCTTTTTGTCAATCATTCTTGAAATTTTATAAAAATTACCATCCTTGTATGGACCAAATACTTGTCCTTCCCTAAGACCAAAGAGTATATCAGAAAAATTGCTGGATAGCTCTTGCTTTGTTCTGTATATTGAATCCCAACTAACTTCTGAGTAAATATCAATAAATTCAGAGTAATTTTTAACTGTATCAAACCCCTCGATAAATTCGGTAGAATTTGTGACTCGATTTAATTGATTAAATCCAGACCTCAATTGTTCAAGATTTATTCTGATATTATCTTCGTCTAAAGCAGACGCTACATCTGGAATAAATATATATTCAATCTCTTTTGATTCTTCAATTTCATATTTATCTCTGTGTTTTTTGATATATGATAGGATTTCAGAATCCTTTATATTTATGATTGAGTCTGGTACAGAATCATAAGGTATTCTAAGGTATTGAATATTAACTTTATCATTTTCAAGATGATATTGAATTTTAGACTCAACATTAGTGAACATTACACTTGATTTTATTAAATCAAAGTATATATTTTGTTTAGCTAGAGAAATAATATTTTCCTCTTGAATTTTCCACGAATTATAAACTGACGGATTTGATGTTTTTAGTTGAGATATATAAGTTGAAAATTTACTGAAGTCAAAAAGACCTATTTCATTTTGAAATAATGGATTTTGAATTATTGATTCATCACGTGAAAGTATTAGTTCTAATTGGTTCTTACCAGCATCTATACCTAATTTATCAAGTTCTTGGTTTAAAGCCTGATTTTTAATTCCCTGATCCCATGCAACATTAACGGCTTGTGTAGTATTTAATCCATAGACTGTTTGTGCTTGCTCAACCATTAAATTAAACATTTCGTAGTCAATCTCCTCTCCATTAATTTCACCTACTGGCTGATTAGAGCTGAAGCCTCCGTTAGATGTAAAAACGCCAGATATGACAAAGGCAAACAAAGCCATACCAATTACTATTATAAGGAAGATTGATCTTTTTCTAATTTGTCCAAGAATTGCCATAATCTAAATAATTTTCGAAAATACAACTAAGTATTAATTTATGCTATTCTATCTCAATTTTTTTTAATAGCACTTTTTCAATTTTAGACGAAGTTGCCTCAATAATTTTTATAGAATATTCTCCAACTTTTATTTCATCATCAACATTTGGAATATACTCTTCATTAAATACAATTAATCCACCTAATGTATCATATGATTCACTCTCTGGTAAGTTAAGGTTATGAGATTTATTAAGATAATCTATTTCTAATCTAGCAGAAAACTCATATAAATTATCTGATATTTTCTTTTCATAATAATCATAATTATCATGTTCATCCTCAATTTCACCAAATAGCTCTTCGACTATATCCTCTACTGTAATAATTCCGGATGTTCCCCCATATTCATCAATTACAACTGCGATACTTTTTCGTTGTCTAGTGAGCTGCTCTAGAATATCATTAACCAACATAGGCTCAGGAACGAACTCAACTGGAATTATTAAGTTGCTTATGTCAGATGGTTTTTTTAAAAAGTCAAAAGAATGAACATAACCAATAATATTATCAATAGAATCATCAAATACAGGAATCTTTGAAAGACCTGTTTCTTCAAAAATCTTTTTGACTTTTTGAATCTGAATTGAACTATCGACAGCAATAATCTCAGCTCTAGGGACCATAACATCTCTTGCTTTAATTTCAGACAACTCCAACGCATTTTGAAAAATTTCAATTTCTGTATCTAAGTTTTCATCAGAATTCTCAATCTCATTTTCTATATAGCTTTCCAGTTCTAGTTTTGAAAATGAAATTTTAGACTCATCGGGGCTTACCTTAAAGAAGGTCTTAAGAATAAAATTAGAGATAATTGTCACTAAACTTGTAATTGGATATAGTAATAAATAAAAGAAATATGCAGGTATTGCAAAAATCTTCATTGACATATTAGAATAAATTTGAAATAAAACTTTTGGAATAAACTCAGCAGCTATAAGAATAAGAAAAGTTGAAATTAAAGTCTGAATAAGAACTAAAGTGAATTCATTTAAAGAGTCCAATAAAACAAATGGTATATTATCCATAATATACTGTCCCATGAAAATTCCATAAATAACAAGAACAAAATTATTTCCGATTAACATTGTAGCAATAAATCTGGATGGATTTTGAGTAATAATTGAAAGAATTTTTGGTATTAAACCAGATTTATTTTTTTCAATTTCGAGGTCTAATCTGTTTGAGGAAACATAAGCTATTTCCATTCCTGAGAAAAAAGCTGATAACAAAAGGCTAAAAATTATAAACATTTATCCTTTGTTTGAATATTTTTTTCTGAAATGTCTTCTAAATAGAGCCATAAAAACAGATAGTATACAAAACCCTAAAAATATATATGCTCTATCTTTATTAATTGACCAATTTTCAATTACACTAAATAAAGAGATAACTGCAATTACCCAATATATTATTTCTGAAATAAGGAAGTTCTTCATTAGTCTGATACGTTTATTGAGCCTGTCAAATTACCTGTAACAAGATCGGTAAAGTCTCTATTTGAATCAAGTCTGTTAGCATTTATTTTATTGGTTTTATCAGAATATTGAAATTTTTCTTCAGTAAATAACCACTCATTTTCGGTATCATAAAAAAGTTGACTTGCGGTTAAACTCTCTTCATTAGTAGTTGTTATTTCAACATTTCCATTAAACTCTATAAATCTGAGTGAATTATAGATTATTGCATAATCAGACTTAATTATTGATGTTTTATCGTCATCGTATATTATAAGTTCAACATCTTCGAAGAATTCAGAGTAATTAAGTTCAGTATTTGAAAAATCATAATGAGTTTTCCCCGAAACATATGATCTTGTAATAGTGGAGTCAGTATATGTCATTGTAAAATTGTTAGCAATACTTAGTGGAACAATTTCATCTTTGTTAATTATTATTTGACTATCTGTATTACATGAAGTAGCAAAAACAAGTGCAAATAGAATAAGTCTCATTTTAAAGGGTTGGTACCTTAACACTCCTTCTAATCCAACAAGAAAACGAAATAGTTGTTCCTTGATTTCCCTCTGTAAATATATCTGTTTTAGTAGGCGCTCTTCCATTAAAAGCTGCTACAGTTCTGTCAGAGATTCTTTTTAAAGAAGCATCAACTCTTCCTGCTTTTCGAGCAGTCTGGGCAGCAAGCCAAAAAACTGCTCTTTTATTAAATTGTGTATCACCACAGCTATTTGCACTATCGGCATACATATTAGCTATAAGAAGATATGCTCTCCCTAAAGAAGGTTGATAAGATAATGCTTGTTCTGCATAATCTCTTGCTGAAGATCTTCTTCCAGCATTTCTAAATTTAACTGCAATCTTATACAGTATGTTTGCTTTTTTGTAGTTATCCGTTTGAAGAGCAACAGACTCTTGGTAATATTTTAGGGCCTCTTCTTCGTTACCATCTTTGTCATTAAGAATTCCAAGATAGTATGCAGAATCAGCAGATGGTTCAAGACTATGGAGTTGTTCTACTAAAGTCACAAACAATGGATCGTTGGAACATTCCTTACCATCTAATCTTCCTGCAGCTCTTCTAATCCAAAGAGGATTGTTTTTATTTTCTTCAAAGTTCTTCGAATATAAGGGAACTAGAATTTCACATGTAGCTTCCTTTGCAATAGTTTGGTCTAATAACTGGAGATATGAACCTACAGCATTGGTATTAGTATTATATCTTTTTTTATTCCTCTGCTCAGTAGCTGTTAATGCAGTACCGGATTCTTCTTTCTTTAAAATCAAATCAAGATTTTTAGAAATATTGGTTTGGAGAAGTTGAAACTTTTCAGTCAACTCTTCGTACTTTTCAAATAAATCTTCAAGTTCGATATCTATACCTGCTTTGAATAGATCATATCCTGTAATAAAATAATAAGCTAATGACTTTGGGTTAGTAAAACTATTAGGATCGTTTGTAAATGCGTAGTCAAAAGTTTTGTAGATTAAAGACTTATCCTCAATTCCATTATCAAGCATTGCTTGCCCCTTACTACTGAATATTTTACCGATTTGATTTACTCCTCTTCGCGATGGAAAATTTAAAGCCCAATTATCATATAGATCAAGTAAATCATTTGTATATTTTAATTTATCCTCATCTGAATTTGCCTTTGAAATAAAATCTTTAAGGATTCTTTCTCCAATTTGATAGGTTGCAACACTAAGTTTTGGACAATTATCTAAAACTTTTCTCCATGGCTCATAAGCAGCTTGATAATTTCTAATCTTTGCATCTTCATTAGAAATAGATAGTAGTTCTTTACACTGATCTTGACTTACTTGAGAGTGAACAGGTAATGAGAGTAATATTGAAAATAAGACTATTAAGGAGCTTATATTTCTAATGCTAAATCTATTTGTACTTTCAATCATGTTTTAAAGGAGAATATTAATTATATTTTCTCTTAATAAACCAAACATCGTTTAACGATAAACCCAGCCTCATTGCAAAGTAACTTTCTTCAATAGTGTTTTTATCGTTACCTATTTTACCAAATTCAAGACCAAAATTTGCTTTAGAAAGACCTGATAGTGGTAAACCAAGTCCCAAATTTAAAATAAAATGATTTACAGGCAAATTATTTACAATAATACTTTTTTCTTCATTTTTAATGCCAAATCTGTATTTAACTCTTTTCCAGTAACTAGTTAAAGACGTCGCATCTGGTATTAAATACCCTCCAAAAGATAATACTTTTGAATCCCTGTAAGACACGTTTTTAATATCTAGGAATCTATTCTCAAATGAAGAGGATAATTTATCCTCATATTGAACACCAACGAACCAATTATTTTTTTTCTCTAGACCTATAGAGTAAACAGATTTTTGAGGAATATTTAAGCTTGTATTTTGAAGTTGCCTACTCTCTAAATCAATATCTACAAAGTCCCCTAGTGATTCAACATTTATTGTAGAAGATGTTGTCGTAAATATAGATTGAGTATTAAAGGATTTAAGATTATTTGATGGGTGGTAATTATATACCAAATTTATTAATAATTCATCGTTAAGTGGGATTGTAAAACTTGATGAAAGATTATAATTAAAGCCACTTATTTCTGAACTACTATTTGAATAAATTCCATAGCTAACCTCATCGTACTGGTTAAACATTTCGTATGAAAATTTTCCAAAATTATAATTTATCGTTGCTCCTATGGAAATAGTTTTAGTCAATGGTAAACCTACGGATAAAAATGCTCGATTAACATTTCCATCTGCATAAAAAAGACGCGATCCAATAGAATTAACATCATTATAACTTTCTGAGGATTGAAGGCTAAATCCAGTTGAAGAATATGGTAAAACACCAAAACCAAAACCAAAATTCTTAACTGGTATTCCTATTGCAACATAATTTATATTTGCAGAGTTATATCTATCAGTCAAAGTACCATTTGATATTCCAGTAGATTTATAAAAAGTTCCAATTTGATAATTTGTGGTTTTTAGCTTAGCTAGAGATGATGGATTGTTAATATTAAACTCTATTGAGTCAAGAGATGACTCAACTCCACCCATTGAAACACTAGAAACATTACCGAGAAAGTTTATCTCCCCTAACTCATTTAGTGAATATGGAGATCTAGTGTTATTCTGAGAAAAAGCAAGAATTGAAAAAAATAGAAAAAAAATTAAGATGTTTACTTTATCTATTCTCATTGTAGTTTATAATGTAATTAAGACCAACAGCTATAAAGTCTTGGTCCGCAAATATTGCATTTTTTATCCTATTTAACAAAAACTTTGAGGATCCACCCGTTATCACCACGTTCAGATCATTATAATCAATAAAAAGTTTTTCAATATGATAATTTATCTCTGCAATTATGCCATTGTATATCCCAGAATGTATAGAATCTTCTGTATTCGATCCAATTAATCTATCAATTTCTTTAAACTCCAGTAAAGGAAGATTTGAAGTATGATCATTTAAACTTGAATACCTCAAATTAAACCCTGGAGAAATTGCTCCTCCATGATATATATTTTTTGAATCTATGAAATCATACGTTATACAAGTGCCAATATCTATAATTAAAGTATTCGTTTGGGGATAACTTGATACTGCAGATGAAACTAGGGCCAATCTATCTTGACCTAGTGAATTTAATGTCTTGTAATTATTTTGAAAAGGTAGTTTTAAATTTTTATTGGACAATTTGAAATAATTTGAATTTTTAAAATTTAATTCAATTATATCATCATAGTTTACTGAAACAGTAGATGAGATAACGTTAATTATTTCTTCCCTGAATGGAAGAGTTTGTAGTGTTTTAATAAATTCATTATGATTACAAAGGCTACGAAAAGTTATTTTGTCATTTTTAAATAAAAATAATTTAACTCTCGAATTACCTATATCAATCACCAAGTTCATACTTCATTTTTTTATAAAATTACAGAAACATTTGAATAGAGCTTTATTTAAAATTAATATATTTGCCTTTGCTTTTTGGTACCATAGCTCAGTTGGTAGAGCAAAGGACTGAAAATCCTTGTGTCCCTGGTTCGATTCCTGGTGGTACCACAAAAAACCCTACATATGTAGGGTTTTTTTGTATATTTCATTTCCTAAATCTTAAAACTTGACCTATTACATAGATCAATTTTATTTTAAAAAGAATAAGCTTTGGATGTTTAAGCTAATGGGTGCTTATACATTCAATAAAAGCTTAATCAATGATAATGGTCTAGAGTTTATTAAACTTTTTGGAACTGGATCAAGGGATGGTTTTAGTTTAATTCCAGATTTTTCATCTTATGTTATAATCACCTCCTGGAAAAATGATCATTTTAGAAAGAAATTCATAAATAAGAATAGTATTATAAATGAAATAATTAGTAGATCCTCTAGTCGAATTGAAATTAAGATTGATCCTTACAGTTTTACAGGGTCTTGGAATGGAATAAACCCTTTTAAAAATGCTAGTTCATATAATGGAGGCAAAATCTTGGTGATAACTAGAGCAAGAGTAAAATTCAATAAGCTAGTAAATTTTCTTTTTAATACTTCTTTAGCTGCTAGGTCCATAAAGAGTCATAATGGAGCAGAATTTTACAAAGGTATAGGTGAGCTTCCCATTATAGAGCAAGCAACTATAAGTATTTGGAAAAGTGAGCAGATCATGAGAGATTTTGCATACTCTGATACAAACCATATAAAAATAATAAACAAAGCTAGAAAAGATAAATGGTATTCAGAGGAACTATTTGTCAGATCTAATATTTTATCCCTAAAAGAATACAATTGAAAAAGAAGGTTATAATTATTGGTTCAGGAATTGCTGGTCTTGCTGCTTCAATTAGATTAAAGTCTAAAGGATATAATGTTGAGGTCTATGAAAAGAACAAGAATGTAGGGGGAAAACTAAGTGATTTTTATCTCGGTGATTTTAGACATGATTTTGGGCCAAAGTTATTTACAATGCCAAATCTTGTGGAAGACATATTTGAAGATGCAGGGGTAAAAACTAATAAATATTTCAAGTATGATAGGCTTGATATAGCTTGTAAATATTTTTGGGATGATGGTCATATTTTTAATGCATATTCTGATAGTCAAAAGTTTATTAATGAAGTTCACAAGAAGTTTAATAAACAGGAAAATAACATTGAAGAATACATTGTTAATTCGAAGAAAAAATTCAATCTGGTAAAAAAAATATTTTTAGAAAAATCACTCCATAAAATTTCAACATACTTATCACTGGATTCAGTAAAAGCAATTTTAAATTTTCTGCATTTAAATATATTTATCAGTTTAAACTCTTTGAATAGAAGATATTTTAGAGACGAAAAATTAATCCAATTATTCAATAGATTCGCAACTTATAATGGATCAAGCCCATATTTGACCTCTGGAATAATGTCAATTATTCAACATTTAGAGCACGGCCTTGGAGTTTTTATGCCAAAAAAAGGCATATCTGATATCTCATACTCTTTATATAATCTGGCAATTGATCTTGGTGTGAAATTTTATTTTAATTCACAGATTGATAGTATTATAATTAAAAATAAGTCTGCAGTTGGTGTATCAATAAATAAAGTAAATCATAAAGCAGATATCATAATCTCCAATATGGATATTAACTTGACCTACGATAGACTTTTAAAAGGATATAAAAAGCCTTTTTTCATCAAAAATTACCAACCCTCAAGCTCAGCAGTTGTTTTTTATTGGAATATGAATAAATCTTTCTCAAAAATTAATGTCCATAATATAATATTTAGTAGGAACCAGAAAGAAGAGTTCGATTATATATTCAATAAAAAATCAATTTATGACGACCCAACTGTATATATCTGCTCAACATCAAAAATTGTAAAAGAAGATGCACCAACTGGATGTGAGAATTGGTTTATACTGATAAATTCTCCATTTGATAGCGGGCAAGATTGGAAAAAGATTAAAAAGACCTTAAGAAATAATATTATTAAAAAGATAAATTCAACTTTAGAAGTTGATATTGAAAGTAATATAGTTGGTGAAAAAATATTAACTCCGATTGATATTGAGACTGAGACACTTTCTAAATTTGGATCATTATATGGGAGTTCGAGCAACTCATTACAATCTGCCTTTATTAGGCATCCTAATTTTTCAAAAAATATAAATAACTTGTACTTTTGTGGTGGAAGTGTTCATCCTGGTGGAGGAATACCGCTTTGTTTAAATTCAGCAAAAATTGTTTCAGATTTAATAAACTAATATGTTAAAGTTACTTGATAATAAAGAATTGAGAAATTTTTCAATTTTTATTGTTTGGCTAATAAATATTAGTGGATTTTTTGGAATATTATCTGATCAAAAAGAGTTCTTTCTTTCATCCTCACCATATGTCCTAACAATGACTTTATTTTTATTAGTAATAAATAACTCTACTGATAAAAAGTTCATAATAAAATTGTTTTTAATTTTTTTATTGGGATTGACTGTAGAGATTATAGGAGTAAATTTTTCAATTTTTTTCGGTGACTATCAATATGGAGACAATTTAGGTATTAAGATATTTGATGTACCTATAGTAATTGGTTTTAATTGGGTTTTATTGATAATTTTAACTGGAAACTTTGCTCATAAAGTTTTCCCAAGGTCAATTATGTTAAGGGTTCTAGCTGGGTCGACTATAATGATTCTGTTAGATCTATTAATTGAGATTAGTGCACCTAAACTTGATTATTGGGAGTTTGCAAATCATCCAGTTCCATTTTCAAATTATTTATGGTGGTTTATCTTCTCCGTTTTATTTCACTTCATTTATCAATCTAATATTAAAAAGGAGTATATGGTCTCCATAAATATTCTTATAATACATTTCTTATTTTTTGGTCTCTTGGCCCTTTTTCTTTAGATTTATTGAAAATAAAAATATTATGAAATATATATATTCACTATTAGCAATAACTTTAATTATTGGCTGTGAAATGCCAGCTGAAAATGCAAGTTCAACTGGTGAGCCGGATGCTCCTCATACATCTGCAGAGTGGCAGATCTGGGCATATTCCACTGCTGCTCCAGCATATATTGCTGCTAATGCAACAGTTTATGATGGTCCTCCTGCTATGGGAGGAAACCTTCTAAGAGAAGGGTCCAATGAATGGACTTGTTTACCAGCAAATCCTAGAGGACAATCTGATCCAGAGAATGGATGGGTAGATGCTCATGAGGCAATGCCTCTTTGTGGAGATGCAGAAGTTTTCAAATGGATTGGTGCATATTTTGCAGGAGAAGTTCCTGTTATGGATAAAGATGGATATGCATGGATGTTACACGGAGATATGGGAGAAGATAATACAATGGCCGGTGTAATGACTGAGGGAGAATCTACAGAAGGTCAATGGATTGAGTCAGGTCCTCATCTAATGAGAATGCCTGCAGATCCTGCAACTTTGGATGGGATGACTACTGACTTTACATCTGGTGCGCCATACGTAATGTTTGGAGGAACCATATATGCACATGTAATGTACCCAATGGCAGGTTATTACGATTATCAACCTGAATCTGCTCCACAGTAAGTAAAACTTTTGTTTATATAAAAAACCCTCTTTATTGAGGGTTTTTTTTTAAATACTATTTTAGTAATTGTCTTTTGATTAAATTTAGGTAATGGAATATTTATTTACTTCAATAATTCTTGCTGCATCTGTTTTTGGGCTTTATTTTTTTATAAAAAAACAAATTAATAAGAACTCACAAGAAAATAGTAAAGAGCTTGAGTCTAAGCTTGAATCTTTTATTGAAGCATTCAAATTAACATCTGCTGAAAACTTAAATAAACAACTACAAGATTCAAAACAAGATCAGAAAAATATGGAAGTGCGTTTTTCTGAAACAATTAATAAGCTGACAAAGGAACTTGAAAAGATAAAGGGGACAAATGAACAAGTATTAACATTTGCTAATCAAATGAAAACACTTGAAAAAATTCTAGGAAATCAAAAACAAAGAGGTATTCTAGGAGAAATACAACTTGAAAACTTACTTGCCAATGTTTTACCTCCTGAGCTTTTCCAGATGCAGTATTCTTTTAATAATGGTGAGGCAGTTGATGCAGTAATTAAAGTTGGAGACTTTATTATACCAATAGATGCTAAATTCTCTCTTGATAACTATAACAAAATGATAGAAAGTGATGAGATAGATACAGATAAATTAAATGATCTGGAGAAAAAATTCAAAAATGATATCAAAAATAGGATTGATGAAACTGCAAAATATATTAGGCCGAACGAGGGCACCGTTGACTATTCGTATATGTTCATTCCAGCTGACGGTCTCTATCAAGATCTTCTTAATAATAAGGTGGGTTCACTAAAAATTAATCAAAGAGATCTTGTATCGTATGCATATCAAAAAAAGGTAATGATCGTATCACCGATGAGTTTATTCCCGATGCTTCAGGTTACAAATAAAGCCTTAAATAATATGAAAGTTGAAGAGTCAATTAATGAGATTCAAATGAATATTGAAAAACTTGGAAACCATTTAAATGCCTACTTAACGTATCATGAAAAACTTGGAAATAGTATTAGCACTGTTGTAAATCAATACAACGTAACAAACAAAGAGTTTAAAAAAATTGATAAGGATATAACTAAGTTAACCTCAAATCGATCTTCTATTGGTATAGAGATTGAAAACATTGACAAACCAGTATTAGAGGAATAAAAAAAGCCCCCCAATTGGAAAGCTTATTTAGTTGCCTTTAGCAACACACAACATGCAAATTTAATCAATTTTATGAATTTGACTTTAAATAAGTTAAAAAGTCAACTATTGCCCCTTTTATTTTACTCAAATCATTAGTAAAATGATTAATCATTATACTAAAAATATATCTTCTGTTTTTATCAGTAACTATATAGCCAGAATAGTTGTGATTATTTCTAAGAGTCCCAGTTTTTCCCCAAACAAAATGTTTTTCATTTTGAATTATATAGTTCTCAGGAAATATCTTTTTTATTCTATCAAATCCAATTAAGTTATAAATATCGTGTAAAGATGAGACTACTGATTTAGGTGTGACTAAATTATATCTTGACAACCCAGATCCATCAAATAATTCTTTTTGTTTTGATATATTTTGAATTAATCTTACCCCTTTATCTACTGAAATAGTGTCATTTAATCGAAGAGAAATATTTGCAGCTATACTTTCTGAAATTAAATTATCAGAATCTTTGAGTATAGCAGAGTATATATCATCAACCTGGCTACTGTTAAGCACATTGTAATCTTTTAATTTATTCTTATTGAGTTCAACTGTTTTTTCAAGAGCATTTTCAAGTAAGCTAGTGGTATTTTTTATTGATGTTATAAATGGAGAATATATTGTATCTCCAAATTTTATTAAGGAAGGATTTATAAAAAATTTATTCTCTGTTTCTGATCTGAGTATTTTATTCTTTTGTTCAAAATCAAAGATAATTTTATATATGTTAGGAGTAATCTCAATTTCTCCGTTAGAATTTTTTATTATTTGTACTACATTTCCATAAATCGGCATCTCTGATCGTTCAGCTTGGTAATAACTATTATAATCATCCCAGGCCCAACCTGGTCCATATTTATTAAGATCAATTTTTGGAACATGATATATTATGTGTTTAAATCCCTTTATAAATTTTGCTAAATCTTTATCTATATATTTTGGATGTGAAAGCAATGGATAACCTGTTGGTGAAACTTTCAATGTATCATTTAAAACTTTATAATTTATAATTGGTATAGAGTCCCCATAATATATTGAACCCAGCACTGTTGAAATTTTAACATTTGAAGCTGGAGTCATATAAGTATCAATTCCTGACCCAACAATCTTTTTCTCCTTATCTATCCTTTTTATTGCAATAGATACAACACTTCCATTTAAATCATCATTACTAGATATCCATTTATCAATTTTTTTACTAGATATCTGAGAAAATAAACTTGAGGAGAAAAATATTAGAAGGATTATTTTTTTCATTGTAACAAGTTAAAAAAAAAGCTCTTTAAAAGAGCTTTTTTATGCGGTCTGGACGGGACTCGAACCCGCGACCCCCTGCGTGACAGGCAGATATTCTAACCAACTGAACTACCAGACCAAAACGGTTGCAAATATAATTATTTTGAATTATAAAGCTGCATTAATTGCATCTTCATATGTTTTTTTTGGAGCAACACCTACTTGTCTTGAAACTAATTCTCCATCTTTAAATAATAGGACAGTAGGAATATTTCTGACACCGTACTTTGCAGCAAATTCTTGATTCGAATCAACATCAATTTTTCCAACAACAGCCTTTCCTTCAAAATCTTTACTTAATTCATCAATGATAGGACCAACCATCCTACATGGACCACACCATTCAGCCCAAAAATCAACAAGTACTGGTTTATCTGATTTTAAAACTTTTTCTTCAAAAATTGAGTCGTTTAATTCTAATGCCATAATATTTAATTTAAGCAGCAAATCTAATATTTATTCTTCAAAGAAAAACAATTTGAGTTAATTTAATTTATATAAAAATTCATCTTCCTCTAGTGATAAAAGTAGTTCTTTTGATATGTTAACCTTAGTATCTTCCGAGATCATATTAAGCTTAAATTCATTTTTTGAATCATGAATATCAAAATAAACTGGACTAGATCCTTTATATTTTGTAAGTGTAGATTTTAATTTAAGAATATCATCATTATTTATTGATTTGGAGTCAACCTTAAGTGTAATTTTTTTTGAATTAGAATTAATAATACCATCCAGTAATTCAATATTTAAAAATTGAATTCTTGGATCTCCAACTCTTCCAGTTTCTTTATTAACCCAACCTTCTCTGACATTTAATCTCAACCTAAGAATTTTATTTTCTTCCAAAAGATGTTTAAATTTCAAATATTCTTCACCGAAAATCCTAAACTTATATTGATCATTAAAATCTTCAAAAGAAAAGACAGCAAATCCATTTCCAGTTTTAGATTGAAGATGCTCTACTTCATTAATAATTCCTCCAACATAAAAGTCTTTATTTATTAATTTATTTATATCATTTAAAGTAGTTAACCCTGTGGAAGTGAAATTATTTAACTCTCTTATATAATCATCTAGTGGATGTGCTGAAATGTATATGCCAACCACTTCACGCTCCTTTTTTAATCTTTCAAGGTTAATCCATTCTTCACACTCTGGAATAGTAGAATTATATGATATATTTAGACTATCATCACCAAAAAGATTTATTTGAGATGAGTTAATTGTCTCTTGATACTTAGATCCAAATTTTATAGCTTTTTCTATATAACTTAATCCATCTGTATCAATATTAAAATATTGTGACCTATTAAGTTCAAATGAATCTAAACCACCTGCCAAAATTAGATTTTCAAAAGTTTTTTTGTTAGCAAGCCTTAAATCTATTCTTTTAGCAAAATCAAATATATCATCATATTTTCCATCTTTTCTGTTTTTAACAATAGTCTCAACAGCTCCTTTACCTACTCCTTTTACAGCTCCCATTCCAAATCTAATTGCCTTATCATCGTTTACATTAAACTTATAGAATGATTCATTAATGTCAGGGCCCAAAACTGTTACTCCCATTCTTTTGCACTCTTCCATAAAAAAGCTTACTTGTTTTATATCATTCATGTTATTTGATAATACTGCTGCCATATATTCAGATGGATAGTTTGCTTTTAGAAATGCAGTTTGATATCCAATTAATGCGTAACATGTTGAGTGAGATTTATTAAATGCATATGAAGCAAAAGCCTCCCAATCTTTCCATATTTTTTCAAGAATCTCTATAGTATATCCATTCTCTTGTCCACCTTTCATAAACTTTGGCTTTAACTTTTCAATTAAAGAAAATATTTTTTTACCCATGGCCTTTCTAAGTAAATCTGCTTCACCTTTAGAAAATCCTGAAATTTTTTGAGAAAGTGACATAACTTGTTCTTGATAAACAGTTATTCCATAAGTCTCTTTTAAAATCTCCTCCATTTCAGGAATATCATAGGTAATTGGTTCAGAACCATTCTTCCTGGATATATAGGATGGAATATATTCAAGTGGGCCCGGTCGATAAAGAGCATTCATGGCTATTAGATCATTAAAATCAGTAGGTTTTAAATCTTTTAAATACTTTTGCATTCCAGGAGATTCATACTGAAAAATCCCAACTGTTTCACCTCTCTGAAATAATTCATATGTTTTCTTGTCATCCAATTCAAATTTTTCTGGATCAAGATCTACATCGTATTTATACTTAATTAGCTTTACAGTATCTTTAATTATTGTCAAAGTTTTAAGACCAAGAAAATCCATTTTAAGTAATCCTGCATCTTCAACTACTGAATTATCAAATTGAGTTACGAAGAAATCTGAATCTCTAGCTCTTGTAATTGGAACAAATTCTGATATATTACTTGGTGTAATTATAACTCCACATGCATGAATTCCAGTATTTCTTAATGATCCCTCAAGTAGACTTGCTTGTTGCAAAGTTTCTGCAGATAAATCAGATGAATTATAAAGCTTTTTTAATTCATTAACTCTACTAAACTCATCGGTTCTTAATTCTGATTTTAAATCGGAATCATTCATTGAAAATATATCATTGAGCTTCATGTTTGGAACTAGTTTTGATATTCTGTCAACTTCTGAAAGTGATAGATCTAAAACCCTTCCAGTATCCCTAATGGACGACTTTGCAGCCATTCTTCCATACGTTATTATTTGTGCAACTTGATCAGAACCGTACTTATCTACAACATACTCTATTACTTTATTTCTTCCTTCATCATCAAAATCAATGTCAATATCTGGGAGACTTACCCTATCTGGATTTAAAAATCTTTCAAAAAGCAAATTGTATTTAATTGGATCGATACTTGTTATTCCTAATGCGTAAGCAACAACTGATCCTGCTGCTGAACCTCTTCCAGGTCCCACTGAAACCTTCATGTCTCTTGCAGCATTAATAAAGTCCTGCACAATTAAAAAATATCCTGGATAACCAGTTTTTGCAATTACATCTAACTCAAAGTCTATTCTCTCCTCTAAATCTTTGGTAATTTCACCATACTTGTTTTTTACTCCCTCAATTGTTAAATGTCTTAAATATAAATTCTGGCCTTTTTGGTTGTCAAAATCATCTTTTTGGATAAATTTTTTGGGAACTTTAAAATCAGGTAAAAGTACTTCCCTTGCTAAATCAAAAGATTCAACTTTTTTAATTATTTCAGAAATATTATATAGACTCTCAGGTATATCATTAAATATTTTTAACATCTCATCCTTTGACTTATAATAATATTCCTCATTAGGAAGTCCATATCTAAATCCCCTCCCCTTTCCTATAGGTACTGATTGTTTTTCACCATCCCTTACACAGAGTAGAATATCATGTGCATTTGCTTCTGATTTTTTTGTATAAAATGAATTATTAGTAGCAACTAACTTGACTCCATATTTTGAGCTAAATTCTTTAAGAATTGGTATAATGTAATCTTCATTTTCTTGTTTATGATTTTGGATTTCTAGATAAAAATCATCTTTGAAATTATCCATCCACCATTTCAAAGAGTCTTCTGCATTCTCTTCTCCTAGATTTAAAATTCTAGATGAAATTTCTCCATTTAATCCCCCAGATAAAACAATTAAATCTTGTGAATAATTTTTTAAAATTTCTTTATCAATTCTAGGGACGTAATAAAACCCTTCGATATTAGCTATAGAACTTAACTTTGATAAATTTCTAAAGCCATTTTTATTTTTAGCTAAAAAAACCATTTGATATCCATTGTCTTTATTAGACTTGTCCAAATGATTTTCACATACATTTAATTCACACCCAATTATAGGCTTTATATACTTTTGACCATCTTGAAGATTATCATTATAATTCTTAAGAGTTTTAATAAAGTGAAATGCCCCCATTAGGTTTGACTTGTCTGTAATTGCAATCGCATCATGAGAGAATTCAATACATTGTTTTAATAAATCTGAAATCTTTGAAGTTGATTGTAGTATTGAAAATTGTGTATAGGCATGTAGATGGGCAAATTCAAAGTCTTGATCTAATTCCTCATGTTTTGATATAGTGTCTACTTTAACTTTTTGTTCCTCTAATTTTAATAATCTTGATTCTTCAAATAGATTTAAGTGATCTATTCCTTGGACTTTTACTTTTTTAAGATCTAGATCAGAAATGTTAATGTAGACATCATCATTTTCTGATAATGAAGCAGGGTGAATTTTTTTATTTTTTAAAAGCTGAAATAAACATAGTGCAGTTGCCTCGACATCAGCGGATGCATTATGAGCAGATTCAAACTTCTCATTAAAAAGGTGGTTGTATAGTTCTTGTAAAGTTGGGAGCTTAAATTTTCTACCTCTTCCTCCTTTTAACATACATATCTGCGCGGTCTCTTCTGTACATGTATCAATTTTTGGAAAATCTTGAAGTGGATTTTGACCATTAATTCTTAGGTATTCTGATCCTAATATTTTTTCATCAAAATTTAGATTATGACCACAAATAAAATTTGATTTATTTAGATCCTCACTAAATTTTTCTAAAACAAAATCAATTTCAACACCAATTTTTTTTGCAAGCTGAGTTGAAATACCATGAATTTTTTCAGAATCATATGGTATACTAAATCCTTTTGGATGAATAATAAAACTTTGATTTGAGATACAGATTCCATTTTTATCATGAACCTGCCAAGCAACCTGAATTGCTCTAGGCCAATTATCAAAATCAGTAAGTGGAGCACTCCATTTTTTTGGAAGACCTGTGGTTTCTGTATCAAAGATTAAAAACATTTAGGAATAGTTTCAATTACTAATTTAATATTTTATCTTGGATTGATTTTGAATATTTATTAAGAGTTTTGATCTCAAAAAATAAAGAGACTTTTACAATTACAGCAGCACTGCCATATGCAAATGGTCCAATACATATTGGTCATCTCTCGGGTGTTTATATCCCTGCAGATATATATGCTCGATATAAGAGACTTACAAACAATGATGTTGCATTCATTTGCGGAAGTGATGAGCATGGAGTTGCTATTTCTCTAGCTTCAAAAAAAGCTTCAGTTTCCCCCAAAGAATTAATTGATAAGTATGACAAAATAATTAAATCATCATTTCAGGAATTTGGAATTTTATTTGATAATTATTCCAGAACCTCAAAAAAAATTCATCACGAAACTTCTCTAAAACTTTTTGAAGATCTAAAAGAGAAAAACCTTTTCTCACTAATTAAGTCTGAACAATTTTTTGATGTTGAAGAGAATCAATTCCTTGCAGACAGATATATTGTGGGTACTTGTCCTTGTGGAAAATTTGATGAAGCATATGGTGATCAATGTGAAAAATGTGGTGCAACACTTAGTCCTGATGAGCTAATTGAACCAAGATCAGCGATTTCTAATTCAACACCAATATTAAAGCAGACTAAACATTACTTTATAAAGCTTAATGAATTTGAAGAATTCATTAGAAATTGGATAACTGTTGAAAATAAAGATAAGTGGAAAACAAATGTTGTTGGACAAGTTAAATCTTGGTTAGATAATGGTTTAAAACCAAGAGCTGTTACCAGAGACTTAGATTGGGGTATACCAGTAAAAGTTGATAATGAAGATGGTAAAGTTCTTTATGTATGGTTTGAAGCACCTATTGGTTATATATCCTCTACGATTGAATGGGCAAAAAAAAATAATAAAGATTGGGAGAAATATTGGAAAAATCCGGATACCAATTTAATTCATTTTATCGGAAAAGATAATATTGTATTCCATTGTATTATTTTTCCAATAATGTTAAAAATGTTTGGGAATTTTATTTTGCCAAAGAATGTTCCAGCGAATGAATTCCTTAATCTTGAAGGTAATAAAATATCAACTTCAAGAAATTGGGCTGTTTGGCTGCATGAATATTTAATTGATTTTCCAGATATGCAAGATGTACTTAGATATGTTTTGATATCTACATGTCCAGAGACAAAAGATAATGACTTCACGTGGAAAGACTTTCAGGCAAGAAATAATAGTGAATTAGTAGCTATATATGGAAATTTTGCCAATAGAGTTCTATCATTAATCAAAAAATATTACGATGGCAAAATACCAAAAGTAAAATCAAGAAACAGAGTCGATGATTTGGTATTAGAGGACGTTAAAGTATTGAAAGAAGAAATTGAGTCATATCTAGATAGCTTTAAATTTAGAGAAGCAACTAAAAATTTAATGAATATAGCCAGAATAGGCAATAAATATCTTGCTGAGACTGAGCCATGGAAAATAAAAGAATCAGATCCTTTAAGAGTAGAACAAATTCTTCATACTTCCTTTATTATAATTTCTTATTTAGCTATTGTGTCTGAACCGTTTTTACCTTTTACATCTGTTAAGTTAAAGAATATGATTGGACTAAATGATTACAGTTGGGATGATTTAGATAAAATATTTGGTACTATTAACTACAACTTTACGATAGTTGATATTGAAATACTTTTTAAAAGAATAGAAGACTCTGAGATAGAATATCAAATAGATAAATTAAAAAAAAGCGCTAGTTAATAGTATCATTTGCCTTTGATACAATCATATTTGCAGAATAGTTATAATAAATTATTATTTTATTTAATTCATTTAGAGCTTCACTTTTATTTAGTCTATTAAAGTTATACTTAGTCTTTTGAATTTGAATATTTAGTAACTTAAGCCTTCCTTTAATCTCAGGATTTTCATTATACAGTTCAAAGTCGGAACTGAAAATTTCTGTTGAAGAATTACTTAATTTATTTAGTATATCTTGATTAAATTTAATTACACTGTCATATCCTTGAATTGAATTTGATAAATCTAAAATATCAGATTTAAGAAGTTTAAATTCTGTCCATTCATCCAAAGAAGATTCATCTATAAATATTTCATCGAATACAAAAGTTGACTGAGTCTCAAAGTTCTCTGTTGGATTACTTTGAATTTGGATTTCATTTACAGGTTCAATATTTTGATTACACGATGAAAATATAACTATTGTAAATAAAAATTTCTTATTTAAAATTTTAATCATAACTCAACTAAATCTACGATATTTTATACTTTTATTACTCAATATTTTTAATATGAGTAAATCATTTGTTGCTTTTATAGTTATTCTATCAATGATTGTAGTTCTTGGATCTCTACTATATGACTACATCACCTCTAAAAATGACTAAAAAAATTATAATTATCGGATCTGGGTTTTCATCAATATCAGCTGGAACTTATCTTGCTGATAAAGGTTATGATGTTACGATACTTGAGAAAAATAGTTCCTTTGGTGGACGTGCTAGAAAGTTTAAAGCAGAGGGGTTTACCTTTGATATGGGGCCATCATGGTATTGGATGCCAGATGTTTTTGAAAAATATTTTAATGACTTTGACAAGTCTGTTAGTGACTTCTATAATTTGAAAAAATTAGATCCAGCTTACAGAGTTTATTTTGGAAAAAATGATTATATAGAGATTGAAGATAGCCTTGAAAAAATAAGTGAAACGTTTGAAAAGATTGAAAAAGGCGCTTCAAAAAATCTCTTAAAATTTATGGCTGAGGCTAAGAATAATTATTCTGTTGCTATGGAAAAGGTAGTTTATAAACCTGGAAAATCAATTCTAGAATTAGTTACTCCTGGAACCATCAGAAGGTTAAGATACTTTACAACTAATATAAAATCTGAAGTTAGTAGATATTTTAAAAATAATAAGCTACGTCAAATAATGGAATTCCCTGTTTTATTTCTTGGTGCTAAACCAGAAAACACTCCTGCTTTTTATAATATAATGAACCATGCCGATTTAGGTCTGGGTACCTGGTTTCCAGAAAAAGGAGGTATGTATAAAGTTGTTGAGTCAATGATTAAACTTGCAAAAGAAAAAGGAGTAAATTTTAAATCAGATCAAAATGTAGATGAGATAGTGGTTAGTAATAAAAGAATTAAAGGTGTCATTTCAAATGGCAAAGAATTTCCTGCAGATATTGTTATTAGCGGAGCTGATTATAATCATACCGAGAAACTAATTCCTAAACATTTAAAAAATTATGATGATTCATTTTGGGATAAAAAAGTTTTTGCACCTTCTTCACTTCTATTTTATATAGGCTTAAATAGAAAAGTAAAAAAATTAACCCATCATAATTTGTTCTTTGATGTTGACTTTAATAAACATGCTTCTGAAATATATGATAATCCAAAATGGCCTAAATCTCCACTTTTCTATCTGAATTTCCCTTCATTAAGTGACAAAAGTATGGCACCAGATGGCTGTGAAAATTGTTTTATTCTAATTCCAATTGCTCCAGACCTTGAAGATAAAGAAGAAATAAGAGAAAAATATTTAAATATTGTTCTAAAAAGGATAGAGGAGATATCAGGCGAAAAAATAAGTGATAATATAATCTTTAAAAAATCATTTTGTGTTAAAGACTTTATGGATGATTATAACTCATACAAAGGAAATGCCTATGGGTTAGCAAACACATTATTTCAAACCTCAATCTTTAAACCAAAGATGAAAAGCAAGAAAATAAAGGGACTATATTTTACTGGACAGCTAACTGTTCCAGGTCCTGGAGTACCTCCATCTTTAATATCAGGAAAAATTGTATCTAGTGAAGTTATAAAGGATTACCCGAGTCAATAAATTCATCTGTCTGCATTATATCAATTATTATGTCTGAAATAATCATTTGAATTTCTTCTACTGATAAAATAGCTTGATTTTTTATAAATTGAAATGGTAAGTTTCTTTTCTTAAGTGAACATATTCCTATTTCTTTTATCTGAATGTTTTTATCATTCATATCAAACAAATATTTATAAAAAAGTAACTGTAGTAGATATGAATATTTATGGTCTATTTTTACTTTATCAATATTTCTAATATCTAATACTCTTGAATTAACATTACCAGATTTATAGTCAATTATTCTAACTCCATCATTGAACATATCAATTCTGTCAATTATACCTTTAAGCTTTATATTTTGATTTTTTATCTTCAAATTATATTCCAGTTTCTTTTCTAAAGAGATTATTTTGATCCTAGCATTTTGATTTTTTATTTGGTCTAACTCGAAATTAAGTGTATTCTCAATATACTCTTTTACAACCTCAATAAATATTAAATTTTTACCTATAGGCTCCTTTGAGTAGAGTTCAATGAATGTTTTGCTTGATTCATTTTGTAATTGATTTTTCATAAAATTAATATCGCTAACATCAAGGTTTTTACCAATGAAAGGTTTGTAGAGTTTTTCAATTACTCTATGGATAAGGGTACCTTGATCCATATAGTTTAGGTATTTTGATTCATCTTTATTATCTACTCCAAGTATTTTTTGCTCATAGAATAAATAAGGGTTCTTAATAAAGAGTGACAATGAAGATGCGGATACTCCCTCTGACAATATGCTTTCAATTTTTTTGGAAATTAAATCGTCCTTAACAATTTTTACTTCCTCATCTTCAGATATAATTAGATTTTGTTGAATCACTTTTTTATTTCTGAATGTCAATCCAGAACTTAACATTTTAATTTGCTTAACAAACCTACTCTCTTCTCCACTCCCAAAAGAATTTATGCTTGAATCATAAATTAAGTGAACTTGTTTAGCCTTATTTATTATTCTATAAAATATATCTGAGATCTTTTTTTCTTGTTCATTCTGCGATAAGCTTTCAAATTTCTTTTTTTCAGAATCTGATATATAAGAGTCATTTAATTTTATGAAAGGGAATAATCCTTCATTCATGTTTGGGAACAAAGCATGATCATAGTCTAAAATTTTTGTATTGAAAAGATGTGTTGAATTGCATAATTCTATATTTAACTCATTATCAAAAAGCTTAACTAATTTAATTAAATCTGGATTTGGGAAAAATATGTAAACCTTAGATGACTTATCTTTAGCAAATACCTTTGAAAGTAGTTCTGAAATATATTCTGCTTGACTTAAATTCTTTAACGCTGAAATAATATTAATCTTTTTATTTTCATTATTACTGGACTCAGTTTTGTTTTGGTCATTTTTCTTAATTGTTTTTTGCCCAATTTTATATTCATCATTTGCTTTTTTATATTCAAGAAAATCGTGTATGATTGATGAAAGTGAATTGTTATTTAAATTATCTTTTTTGGAAATAACACTGAGTTCACTCTCTGCCCTTGAAAAAGCCACATATAATAGATTAATTGTATCTAATTTGATGTTAAGCTCACTACTTTCATAAATTTCTTTAGCATTATCTCCCATATGAATTAAGTTTTGCGATTTTGGGACTAATGTCCACTTTAGACTATCAAAGCTTTTAAATGGTTCATATAACCATATTGGATCTGCATTTCTATTATCATTAATTCTGTCATTATAGATTGGCACAATTACAAAAGGGAACTCAAGACCCTTAGCTTTATGAATGGTTGATATAACTATTGAATCTCTGTTTTCCGGAATATTTAGATGAATACTATCTGATTTTTTTTCCCAATATTCGATATATGAACTTATTGAGTCATCATGTGATTCAATAAATTCAAAGATATTATCTATAAAAGCATATAAATATGCATCATTAATATTAATATGGAAATTGTCTATACAGTATTTGACTGCATCTAAAATATTTAGTGAAGTAAAATATTTAAAATCAAAAGTTTGATTTGAAATATTTTTAAAAAAATCAATTATATCAGTTCTTGAAAGATTAATATGAAAACAATTGTTTAAATTTTCATAGTTATTACCAAAAAAATTATGTTTAAATAAAAAATCTATCACTCGCTTTCTTTCTGAATAGTCATTTTTAGATTTACTTAATTTGAGTATTGATATAAGAAATTGAATTTTCTTTGAACTTGTTATTTGTAAAACCTCACTTGATATTAAATTAAATTTTGAACTATTAATGTTTTCTATTAAATCCTTGGCATGTTTATTAAATCTTACAAGAATAGCTATTTCATTTGGTTCATAACCTCTATCCAAGATATCCAAGATTTCATTTTCAATTTTTGAATAAAATATTTCACTTTCACAAGAAATTATAGATACATGACCAACTTCTTTTTTATATGATTCTTGATTAAAATTTAAATCATCTGAATCATATATGTCTAGCTCTAAATGGTTTGATAAATAAGTAAAAAAATCAGAATTAAAATTTATAATTTCTCTTGAGCTTCTAAAGTTAGAATCTATTTTCTCAATGTCTGGTTTGAAATGAAATGGATTTGTCTGACCATAAATTAGATTTATAAACTGATTAAACTTACCTCCTCGCCATCTATATATTGATTGCTTTGGATCACCTACAATTAAGAGCGAACCTTTTAAACCATCATGTGACTCACTATGAATTGAGTTGGAAATTAAAGGGATTAAATTATTCCATTGAAGCTCAGAGGTGTCTTGGAACTCATCTATATAAAAATCTGTAAATCTTGAGCCTAATTTTTCATATATATATGGCGTATCGTTTTGTTGAATCAGTAAATTAAGTTGTTTATTAAACTTACTAATTAATCTAATCCCATTTTCATCTTGAATTTTTTGAATTTTTTCTTCAAGTTTTGAGATAATAGAAAAGGAAGGAAGATAATTTAGAGTTGAATTAATTTTATAGAGTTCT
>CACKBZ010000005.1 GCA_902598525.1 uncultured Bacteroidota bacterium | reverse complement strand
TGAGGCTCCTGCTGATGATGATAAATAATTAGTAGATATGGAGTCTAATCATGTTAAAATTGGAACTGTAGTTTCAAAGCATGGTTTTAAGGGGTCTATAAAAGTCAATCTTTTATCGATAAAATTTAAGAGAATCCCAGATATTGATTTCATTTTTATTGATATAGATAACTGCTTCATTCCTTTCAAAGTTGATAATTTAAGTTTTTCTAATGATAAGTGTGTTATTCTTAAGTTACAAGAGATCAATTCAGATAATGAAGCATCAGAGGTTATTTCGAAGAGTGTCTATTTAGATAAAAAATATTCTAAATCAATAGATAAAGAAGATTTTCTTTATGATGAGTTTTTAAATTTTCTTGTTTATAAAGATTCAAAAAAGATTGGAAAGATTGTTAATGTTATTAGTTCGCTACCACAGCCAGTTTTTGAGATACTTATTAACGATAAAAAATTTATGGTGCCTATTCATAATGACTTTATTGAAAAGATAGATAGAGAAAACCAGTGTATCTTCTTAGTTATACCAGATGGACTTTTAGAAATTATATAATTGATTATTTAATTCATATTTTTGTATAATAAGTTCCAAATAATGAGTCAAAATTTCAACTCTCCTGACTTTTATAATATCGATGAGCTTCTCACTGAAGAGCATAAACTTATAAGAGAATCAACTAGACAATGGGTCTCTAAGTCTGTTAGTCCAATTATTGAAGAATATGCTCAAAAAGCGAAGTTTCCAGATCACCTTATTAAAGAACTTGCAGAAATAGGTGCTTTTGGACCATATATTCCTGAAAAATATGGTGGTGCTGGACTTGATCAAATAAGCTATGGAATTATGATGCAGGAAATCGAAAGAGGAGACAGTGGTATAAGGTCTACTGCATCAGTTCAGTCTTCATTGGTTATGTATCCAATTTGGAAGTTTGGATCTGATGAACAAAAAGAAAAATATCTACCTAAACTCGCAAAGGGTAAGATTATGGGATGCTTTGGTTTAACCGAACCAGATCATGGTTCAAATCCTGGCGGTATGATATCAAATTTTAAGAGCGATGGTGATTATGTCATTCTAAATGGTTCAAAAATGTGGATTTCAAATTCTCCATTTGCAGATATTGCTGTTGTTTGGGCTAAAGATGAGAATAAAAGGATTCATGGTATTATAGTTGAAAGAGGTATGGATGGATTTACTACTCCAGAAACTCATAATAAATGGTCACTCAGAGCATCCTCAACAGGAGAATTAATATTTGATAATGTTAGGGTTCCAAAGAAGAATATTTTACCTGGAAAGTCTGGACTAGGAGCCCCACTAATGTGTTTAGACTCAGCTAGGTATGGTATTTCTTGGGGAGCAATTGGTGTTGCCATGGATTGTTACAGTACTGCTTTAAAATACTCTTTAGAAAGAATTCAATTTGGTAAACCTATTGCAGCAAAACAACTTCAACAAAAAAAACTCGCAGAAATGTTGACTGAGATTACAAAAGCTCAGCTTTTATCATGGAAACTTGGTAAGCTTAAAAACGAAGATAGGGCAACTTCTGCTCAGATTTCTCTTGCAAAAAGAAATAATGTTGATATGGCGATGAATATCGCTCGTGATGCAAGACAAATTTTAGGAGGTATGGGTATAACTGGAGATTTTAGTATAATGAGACATATGATGAACCTTGAATCTGTCATAACCTATGAGGGTACTCACGATATTCATCTGTTAATTCTTGGTAATGAAATCACTGGGCATAATGCCTTCTAAAAATCAAAAACAAAACCTATACTTGGTATTATTGAGTTCCTATTATCACTCTCAACTTCTATTAAATTCCAGGGAAGTATTACATTCTGATTATTATCTCTCTCAAGACCATATTCTGGTGGAATTGGAATCTCATTAAGTAATAGATTCTCAATATCAATATAAAAATTCATAGATGTTGTTTTAAAGTTCCATCTCTTATCAATTCTTACATCAAGTTTAAGAAATGAATCCAGATAATAGTTGCCAAGCTGAGAATAATCAAAAACTATTTCGGGATAAGATTGACTACTTAATTTATTGTTAATTGGAGCGTAGGGTGTTTTATCTGTAAATCTTAGTTTTGAACTAATCTCCCAATTTTTTTTTAATTTATAACCACCAGTGAATGAAATTAAATTTCTATTATCCCACACTGATGGAAGGAAAACTTCATCAAATCCAGAAAATTTACTGTAGAAAAATGTATAGGATAAGATCCCATAGAAATTATTTTTTAGCTTTTGTTGATATAAAAACTCAATTCCATATGACTTTCCTCTACCTGAGGTAGATACATCCTCATTACCTAAAACTTCAAAGTCACCTCCCTTATTTGCAAGTGACACCATATCATTAACAGACACAGGATAATTATAGTATTTTTTATTAAATGCTTCTAAAGAAAATCTAGATGAATCTGTATTATTATACTCTATTCCAAAAACAAGATGATCACTTCTTGTGTACTCAGAATCATTATTTATAAAATTATTACTTAAGTTCTTAAATCCAAGTGATGTATATGTTGGTATCTTAAAATATCTTCCTGATGTTAAATTAACTTTCCATTTATCATCCTCAGAAATTGACCATGATAAGGCAATACGAGGTGATAAATTTTCAAAAAAATTATTATTTAATGTAAAATTATCTTGATCAACCCTTATTCCAAGCGAAACTCCTAATTTATCATCAAAAAACATTTTACTGGACTTTATAAAAAAACCATATTTAATTAAATCAATAGAAGTTTCATAGTCTATTTCAAAGAATGGATATAAAGTATTATTTAAGTATTTTGAGTATTGAATATTACCCCCAACTGAAAATTTAAAATCAATAAAATTTTGACTACTTATGAATCTTAATTTTGTTTCTTCTTCTGATGAAATATTTGAATAAACTTTATCTGTTTTATTAACGTTGTCTTGGAATCTTTCAAAATCATTTTTAAGTCTGTTGCTACTTAATGAAATATTGAAAAATCCATTATTTTGTTTATATATACTTTTCCATGAAATACCAAACGTGCTTGTATTTTGATTAATTATTGGTATTTGTTCGATTGTTGATTGATTCTCAAAACTATACTCATCTGGTTCATTTACAGTTAACTTATCAATTGAGCCAATTCCTATAAAATTTAAAAAATTATGGTCATCTATTCTGTGGCTTATCTTCATTTGATAATCCCAATAATCAGGAAGGAAAGAAAATCCAAAGGCCTTAAATATAAATTGTAAATAGCTTCTTCTCAAGGAGAATATGTATGAAGTTTTTTCATTAAGAGGTCCTTCAAAAGTTATTCCTGCTTCACTTGATCCAAAACGAAAATTACCTGAAAATCTTTCAGTATTTGGGTTCTTTTGAGTAAATGATAAGACCCCTGACAAAGCATTATCATATTCTGCTCCAAAAGAAGATGTCGATAGAGTTACGTCTTTAATAAAAGAGATATTCACTAATCCAACTGGACCACCTGAGCTACCCTGAGTAGAAAAATGATTAATATTTGGTATCTCAATTCCATCAAGATAATATACTGTTTCGTTTGGACCTCCACCCCTTATTATTATATCATTTCTAAAACCTCCAACAGATGGAGATATACCTGGTAGACTTTGAATTACTCTTGTTATATCATTATTACCTCCAGGATACGTTTCAATTTCAACAGCAGAAAATGTTTGAGTAGATAAAGGTGTCTCAATAGATGTTTTAAATGGAGATTCCATCAATATAACTTCATCAAGTAATTCATTCATAGGACTTAATGTGTAATCCAAACTCTGGTTTCCTACTGATTTAACGATTACATTAAATTTAGTTTGTGATTTAAAACCGATAAATTTAGCTGTTACATTATAACTTGATGTAGGCAAATTTGGAATTTGGAAGTAACCATTTTCATCTGTAACAGTAAAAAAATTCGAATTTTCAACGATAACGGTTGCACCTTCTAATGGGAGCCCTGATTCGCTATCTGTAACCTTACCATTTATAGATCCAATATTTTGTGAATAAAGACCTACATGTAGGATTAAAAACAAATAAAAAAAATATTTGGCCATTAATTAAGAGTTAAGAGCTTTTAAACAATAATCCATACATTTTTTTACCTCTTTAACTCTGTTTGATCCTTCTGGAATTCTATATTCAAGCTCTATTGTAGCTGAAAATTTATAGGAATTGTCTCTCATTAATTTTAATACTTCAATGATTGGAGTATCTCCATTTCCCCATATCTGATTATCACTTGCCAATAGATTTGCACTTTTACCGAACTGTCTGTCTTTCAAATGAAGACTACAAATTCTTTTATTATTTTTTTTTATAAATTCTAGCAAAGCTTCTTTTGTATTATAACCTCCAACATTAATGTAATGTCCAATATCTAAGTTTATATAATTTTTTTTTGAAGAATTCAATGCATAATCCCATGCAGTATCTGTAGCCTTGACATTTGATCCGAAATTATTACTATGAGTGTGATAACCAACATTAACATTATATTTTTCAGCATAAAAATTAACCCTTTCAACACTTTCATCATTCATAAGCTCATTGGTTAGAAAATCGGCACCAAGATTCTTTGTTACTTTCATAGCATACTCAATTTCTTCGTCACTATTATTTTTACTGATACAATTAGATTTAAAAGCAAAAATATTTATATCGTGATCTTTAAAAATTTTTTTTGCGTCTCTAAACAATTTCATAGATACATTAGCTCTCCAATCTGATATTAGTCTCTTAGACTTTGGCATTCCCAAAGAACTCTCTATATGGTTTCCCATTAGTTCAATATTGTCGGTTCCAGAATCAATACAGTTTTGAATTATTACATTCATATTTTCAGAACGTGGGTTGAATGAATATGTTATAACTGATATATCAACTCCATTTATATTTTTAATTATTGGAGCAAAGTTATAGTTAAAAGCTCCAAGGGTAATTAATGAAGATTTTTTTAAAAAATTTCTTCTTGAGTTCATAGTAGCTATAATATTTTATATTTAAAGTTAAAATAAAATGTTTATTTCATTTGACTTTAAAATTAAAGTATTAGTTAAATAGATGTAATGTAGGTTTAATATGATTAAAGGTGTAATATTTGATATGGATGGAACAATTGTTGATAGTTTACCCTTCCACTATGAATCATGGCGAATATTTTTTGAAGAAAACAAAGTTGAAGATTTTTCTGAAAAACTCAAAAAATATAAGGGAGGGGGTACACTTGATTTAATGAAAGCTGTTTATGGGGATATTTATTCAATAAATGAGTTAAAAAAAATGAGTGATGATAAAGAAATTATATTCAGAAAAATTTACAAAGGAAATATTAAGCCAATTGATGGGTTTCTAGAATTCATTTTAAACCTAAAATCAAAAAACATTTTAGTGGGACTTGCTAGTAATGCTATTAGAAAAAATGTGAATCTTACGCTTAATGAATTAGGTGTTTATAATTTATTTGACAGTATTATATGTGGTGATGAGGTTAAGTTTGGAAAACCCAATCCTGAAATGTTTAATAAAACTGTTGAAAGACTTAAGCTAAAGAAAGATAACTGTATAATTTTTGAGGACTCAATTGAAGGGGTCGATGCCGCAATAAATGCTAATATTAATGTAATTGGAGTTACATCTAGTAATTCGAGTGATATTTTAAATAATGCTGGCTGTATTAAATCAATTAATAATTATAATAAATTGGATTTGACAATGTAAAAAAGATAAAACACTAACTATTTACATGTTTCTTAATAATCTTATTTGCATATATTTTACTTTTTAATCCTTTCCTGATTTCCCATATTTTTTCTGAGGCACTTTTTCTTGATTTTTCAATATCAATTATTGGAGAAAAGTAGTTTTCATTGATTGAAAAATTATACATCTCTTGTTCAATTTTTGTCATTTTCCATGGCTCATGAATATATTCTTTAGGAATAAATTTAAGTTCTGATACCCATTTTTTTATAAACTGACCATCTGGATCAAGAAGTACTGAATTTTTTATTGGATTATAAATTCTTACTGTATTAATCCCTGTTACTGCTGATTGCATTTGTATTTGAGAATAATGGATGCCAGGTTCATAATCAAGAAATTTTCTAGCTAAAAAGTGACTAAAATTTTTCCAATTTTGCCATAAATTAAATGCAGCAAATGACACAATCATAGCTCTCATTCTAAAATTTAAGTAACCCGTTTTATCCAAACATCTCATACAAGCATCAATAATCGGTATTCCTGTTTTACCTTCTTTCCATTTAAATATAAGATCTTTATTATATTCATTTCTTATTGAATTATATGCAGTATTAATGTTATCAAATTCCATACTTGGTTCATCATCAAATTTCTGCATAAAATGACATCTCCACTGAAGTCGTGATAAAAAGCTTCTTATATCCCTGTTTTTAGATTTAGAAAAGAACTGATATACTTGTTTAGAAGAAACATTTCCGTATGTTATATAAGGTGAAAGTCTACTACATGAGGTTCTGCTATTAATTGGGCTGCTAATATTTTTTGTATAACCTTTATGTCTTTCTTTTAAAAAAGAGTTTATATACATCCACGCATACGTTTCTCCGCCGGGTTGGAAGTTTTTATCATTAATTATATTTAAACTATAAGACTTAATTTTTTTTGGAATGTCAACTTCAGTCTTATCAATTAAATTTAGGTCTGAAAGTGAAATTTTTGAATTCATTTCGTCAACCCATTTTTTTTTCCAATCTTTTCTTGATTTAAGCCCCCTTATAACGCCATTAGTTTTATGCTGTATCCATTTAATATTATTTTTTTTAAAAAAATCAAGCAGATACATATCTCTTTCAAAGGTCAAATTATTCCCTATTTCCTGATAAGATAGTACTTGATTAACATTATACTTTTTTGAAATTTCTTCAAAAAACTCCTGAGCTTCACATTTTAAGAGATTAAGTTTTAGTGAGTAACTCTTAAACTTTTTCTCTATGTCTAATAAGGACTCATATATAAATCTTAAATGTCGTGAGTCATAATCAGGATAGTTCATTACAGTTGGCTCAAATAAGTAAATGAATAGGACTGGATTAGAGGAATTCGCAGCAATTTCAAGAGATATATTGTCTAATGTTCTAAGATCTCTCTTGAACCAAACAATGTCTAGATTAAGCTTTTTTTTATTTGAGGACATAATATTTTGTACTTCGGGTGGGAATCGAACCCACACTCCAAGAGGAACTGGATTTTGAATCCAGCGCGTCTACCAGTTTCGCCACCGAAGCTAAGGGCCTCAAAATTAATAAATTCCAGCATATTAAATAATTTATGATAAAGTTATACTGAACAATAATTATTTTTAAATTTGCACTCCAATTAAACGATAGTGGAAACGCCTGTAATTATCTTTTCTTGTACTCAGAGTATGACTCTAGCAAAACAAATTGCTAAAGAGTTTGGCCAAGAACTGGGTATTGTAAGTTTTCAAAGATATAGCGATGGAGAGTTTCAGCCTTCATTTGAAGAGTCAGTTAGAGGCTCGAGAGTGTTCATAATTGGATCTACAAATCCTCCCACAGATAATTTAATGGAAATGCTTCTGATGCTAGATGCAGCAAAAAGAGCATCAGCAAGACATATTACAGCGGTAATTCCATATTTTGGATGGGCAAGACAGGATAGGAAAGATAAGCCAAGAGTACCAATTGGTGCAAAATTAGTTGCTAAATTATTGGAATCAGCTGGTGCTACAAGAATAATTACAATGGATCTCCATGCTGATCAAATTCAGGGATTCTTTGAAAAACCTGTTGATCATTTATATGCATCGTCAATTTTTGTTCCATATTTAAAGTCTTTAAATATAGATAACTTAACAATTGCATCACCAGATATGGGTGGTTCTAAAAGAGCTTATGCATACTCGAAATTTTTAGATTCAGACGTAGTTATATGTTACAAGCAAAGATCAAAAGGTAATATTATAACACACATGGAGTTAATTGGAGATGTTACTGGTAAAAATGTTGTTTTGATTGATGATATGGTTGATACTGCTGGAACATTAACAAAGGCAGCAGATTTAATGATCGAAAAAGGTGCAGAATCTGTAATAGCAATATGTACACATGCTTTGCTTTCCGGTGATGCGTATGAAAAAATTGAAAAATCTAAACTTAATAAATTAATAACAAGCGATTCAATTGAAATCAAGAAAGAATCTAGTAAAGTTGAACACTTATCTTGCTCAAAAATGTTTGCTGAAACAATGTATAATGTTCATCATAACAAATCAATTGATAAGCTATTTATAAATAAATAAAAATGAAATCAATAGAAATTAAAAGTAACAACAGGGAAAATATTGGCAAATCAAGCACAAATTCATTAAGAAAAGAAGGTAATGTTCCATGTGTTTTATATGGAGGTGATGAAGTAGTACATTTTTCTGCAAAAGAAATAGGATTCAAAGACCTAGTTTATACAGCAGCTGCTCACACTGTTGTACTAGATTTTGGGGATAAAAAAGTGAATGCTATTCTTCAGGATATTCAATTTCACCCAGTAACTGATAAAATACTACATGCTGATTTTTATGAACTATTTGATGACAAGCCAGTTACAATGGAAATACCGGTAATTCTGAGTGGATCAGCCCCTGGAGTTATGAATAGTGGTGGTGTTTTAAGTAGAAATAAAAGAAAAATAAAAGTAAAAGCACTTCCGGGTAATCTTCCTGATTCTATTGATGTAGATATTTCTTCACTTGAATTAGGAGATAAATATTACACATCTCAAGTGGATGACCAGGACTTTGAAATACTTCACCCAGATAATACTGTAATCTGTCAAGTTAGAACATCAAGAGCATCAATGGCATTACCAGAGGATGAGGAAGGAGTTGAAGGAGAAGAAGGAGTTGAAGGAGAAGAAGGTACAGAAGCTGCTGAAGGAGCAGAATCTAAAGGTTCTGATCCTGAGGCTACTAAAGGCTCTGACGCTGAGGCTACTAAAGATGAGTCTAAAGAGTCTTAATATTTGTTGTTATATAATTAATCTTAACTTTATTAAGGTTATAAATAATGATGAATTTTCTTAAGAAGATCTTCTCAAGTTTAAATAATAGCTCTGATATGAATAAATATCTTATTCTAGGTATTGGAAATATTGGTAGCGAGTATGACGATACTAGGCACAATATTGGCTTTGAAATTGTTGATCAACTCGCTCAAAATCTAGAAACCAAGTTCGAATCTGTAAAACTAGCTCAAAGAGCAGAAGGTGCTTTCAAAGGAAAAAAGATAGTTATAATAAAACCGAACAATTATGTCAATAATTCAGGAAGATCATTAGTTTATTGGCAAAAAAAAGAGAAAGTTTCACTTGAGAATATTCTGGTTGTTTGTGACGATTTAAATTTGTTTTTTGGAAATATTAAATTAAAAGCAAATGGTACATCTGGAGGTCATAATGGTTTAAAAGATATTGAAGATAATCTAGGAACTTCTAATTATGCTAGGTTAAGGGTTGGAATATCAAATAATAATAAGATTTCTAAATCAGATTATGTTTTAGGAAAGTGGAGCAGCTATGAAATGTCGAATATAAATAGTCTTACAATTAGCTCAATTGAAATTATTTTCTCATTTATTCAAATTGGTATACAAGAGACAATGAATCTCTACAACAAGAAAAATTTTATTAAATGAAAATTTTCAGGAGCATTGAAGATTATAATTTAAATCAAAGAACCATTCTAACAATTGGAACATTTGATGGAGTTCATGAAGGTCACAAGAAAATCTTGAATAAATTAATGTCCACATCAAAAAAAAAGAATTTATCATCTGTTGTCCTTACATTCTTTCCCCACCCTAGGATTATATTAAATAAGTATAATGAAGTTAAAATGATAGATACATTAGATGAAAAAATTAAAGCTTTTGAAAAGTTAGGAATTGAAAATCTTATAATACATCCATTTGACAAAAATTTCTCATTATTGTCTGCTGATCAATTTATCAAAGATTATTTAATCGAAAAATTAAAAATTAATCATATAATTATTGGGTATGATCATAGATTTGGTAAGGGCAGAGAGGCATCAGTAGATGATTTAAAAAAATATGGAGAAAGTTTTGATTTTATAGTTGAAGAAATTAAAGCACACGAGGTTGAGTCTATAGCTGTAAGCTCTACTAAAATTAGAGATTCAATTAATAGTGGTAATCTTGACAAATCGGCAAAATTTTTAGGTAGATTTTTCAAAATAACTGGAAAGGTTATTAAAGGTGATGGGTTGGGAAAACAGATTAATTATCCAACTGCAAATTTATATGTTGAAGAGAATTATAAGATTATTCCAAAAGATGGGGTCTATTTTATAGAAACATTAATTGATAATAAAGAATTCCATGGAATGATGAATATTGGCCATAGACCTACTATAGGTGAAAATAAAAAATCGATAGAAGTTCATTTATTTGATTTTAATAAGGATATCTATGATAAAACTATCTCTGTTGATGTATTGTTAAAAATAAGAGATGAGATAAAGTTCTCATCAATTGAGGCCTTAAAAGAACAATTAAAAAAAGATGAAACTTATTGTAATCAGTTAATCAACAAATAAATTTTATCTTTGATTTAAAATAATTATGCTTTCAATTGATTACATCACAAACTCAAAAGATGACGCAATTATAGGCCTTAAAAAAAGAGGTTTTAAAAATCTAGATGTATTAGACAGCATAATAGAGCTCAATAATAACCGAAAAAAAATACAACAAGATCTTGATAATATCCTGTTTAAGTCAAATACCATCTCTAAAGACGTAGCAGAAGCATTTAAATCAGGCAATAATGATATTGACATTGATAGTCTTAAATCTGAGTCGTCAAATTTAAAATTAAAGTCAAAGGGCTTGGCAGAGGAATTAGATACAGTTAAAAATAAAATATCAGATTTAATAACTACAGTACCAAATATTCCTGATTCAAAAGTTCCTGATGGACTTTCTGAGGAAAATAATATTGAGATATTTAGAAGCTCCAATTTTAAAGAGTCTGGATACAACCTAGAAAATCACTGGGATCTATCAAAAGAATATGACATTATTGATTTTGAATTAGGAAGTAAGATAACAGGATCAGGATTTCCAGTGTATAAAGATAAAGGTGCCAAACTTCAAAGAGCATTAATAAATTTCTTTTTAGATAGAAATAGCTCCGCAGGATACAATGAGTTTCAGGTTCCTCACTTGGTAAACTTAGATTCTGCTTATGCAACGGGCCAGTTACCTGATAAAGATGGTCAAATGTACCATGTTACAAATGATGACTTATATTTAATTCCTACAGCAGAGGTTCCTTTAACAAATATTTATAGAGATAAAATCCTAGCAGTGGACCAAGTTCCAATTATGATGACTGGTTATACCCCATGTTTTAGAAGAGAAGCTGGAAGTTATGGATCTGATGTGAGAGGACTAAATAGATTACATCAATTTGATAAAGTTGAGATAGTAAGGATTGAACATCCTGATAAGTCTGATGATGCATTAATTGAAATGAAAGAGCATATAAAAGGAATCCTAATCGATCTTAAACTTGATTTTAGAATTTTAAATTTATGTGCGGGTGACTTAGGTTTTACATCTTCGATTACATATGATTTTGAAGTTTTTTCAAAGGGTCAAGAAAAATGGCTTGAGATAAGCTCAGTTTCAAACTTTAAAACATATCAATCAAATCGTCTAAATTTAAAATTTAAAGATAAAGATGGTAAAAACTATACATTACATACTCTAAATGGTAGTTCACTCGCTCTTCCAAGAGTAATGGCTGGGTTAATTGAGAATAATCAAACTGAAAATGGAATTATAATTCCTGATGTTTTGCTACCATATACTGGATTTGATAAAATAAACTAATTCTATGATTGAAAATGTTAGTCCAAAAAAATTCCTGGGTCAACATTTTCTTATTGATGAAAATATTTCAAAGAAGATTGTTAATGCTGTTAACTTAAAAGAATTTGATAAAATAGTTGAAATTGGACCAGGAAAAGGTGCCTTATCAAAATATCTATTTGATTTTAGTGATAAATTAATTCTTATTGAATATGATACTGAGTCTGTAGAATTTATAAAAAGTTCATTTAAAAAACATAACCCAAATATTATTAAAAAAGATTTTTTAAAATATAATTTGAAGGATGTGTTGACTCAAACTAGTAAAAACTTAATCATAGGTAACTTTCCATATAATATTTCATCACAGATTATCTTTAAAATATTGGAAAACTATTTATTAGTAGGTAATCTAATAGGAATGTTTCAGAAAGAAGTTGCAGAGAGGATTATTAGTAAACCTAACTCCAAGGAATATGGAATAATCTCTGTAAAAACTCAGTTATTGTATGATGTTAAAATTTTGTTTGATGTTTCACCTAATGTATTCTTTCCAAAACCAAGAGTTAATTCATCAGTAATTTCATTGACCAGAAAGAAGAATATTAATATTAATTTTGATCTAAAGCTATTTGATAAATTGGTAAAACTTAGTTTTCAGCAAAGAAGAAAGAAAATAAAAAACTCTTTAAAAAAACTTGATATAAAGGAAAATATTCTAGAAGATAGTATCTTTGGTTTGAGGCCTGAGCAACTATCTGTAAATGACTTTATTAGATTAACACAAAAAATCAGTAATGAAACAATTTAAAATTAATGATGAGTTAATTAGTAAGATTAAAAAGCTTATTGAAGATAACAATACACATAAACTTTTATCTAGTCTCGCAGATATTCATTACGCAGATTTAGCAGAAATTTTTGAATTGTTAGAAACAACTGAAGTAATTTTTTTAGTTAAAATTTTTGATAAACAAAAAATTGCAGATGCGTTAGCTGAGATAGATGAAGACTTAAGAGAAATTATTTTAGAGAAATTATCTGCTAAAGAAATTGCTGAAAAAATTGTTGAGCTTGATACAGATGATGCAACAGATGTTATTTCTGAATTAACCGAGGAGAGACAAGAGAGAGTATTCTCTCAAATAAAAGATGCTGAGTTAACAGATGATATTAAAGAGTTACTTAAATATGATGAGGATACAGCTGGTGGTTTGATGGCTAAAGAGTTAGTAAGTGTTAATGAGAATCTAAGTATCTCCAAATGTCTTGATGAGATAAGAAAACAAGCAAAGAATGTAACTAGAGTTCATTCCATTTATGTTGTTGATTCAAAAAACAGATTAAAAGGAAGACTTTCACTTAAAGATGTTGTTACTGCTAAGTCTAGGTCTAAAGTTAAGGATATATATATTCCAAATGTTGATTATGTTACTGTTAATCAAGAGGGAGAGGATGTTGCAAAAATTATGTCTAAATATGATTTGGAAGCCATTCCTGTTACAAATAAAAGTAAAACATTACTCGGTAGAATTACAATTGATGATATTGTCGACTTAATTAAAGATGAAGCAGATAAAGACTACCAATTAGCTGCTGGTATATCATCTGAAGTCGAAGTAAATGATTCAATTTTTCAATTAACTAAAGCAAGATTACCATGGCTGTTTTTAGGACTACTAGGTGGACTTGGAAGTGTTTTTATTCTAAAAGATTTTGAACAAATAATGAATCAGCCTGACCTTAGAAATTTATTTTTTTATACTCCTTTAATTGCGGCTATGGCTGGTAATGTAGGTGTACAATCTTCTGCAATTATAGTTCAAGGTTTAGCAAATGATTTGGTAAAAGGTTCATTACTAAATAGACTTTTCAAGGAAGTTGGACTTAGTTTAATTAATGGTTTTGCTCTTTCAGTTATTTTAATAATTTTTGGTCAAATAGTTAACCAAGATTTATCTATGAGTCTTACTATAGCTGGGTCAATGATGGGAGTTATAATAATTGCAGCACTAGTTGGAACTTTTGTCCCTATAATTCTTGATAAGCAAGGAATTGATCCAGCTATTGCTACAGGGCCCTTTATTACTACTGCTAACGATATTTTTGGAATCTTTTTATTCTTTTACATAGCAAAAATTTCTTTAGGATTCTAATGAAAAAAATTCTTATACTTTGTACTGGCAACTCATGTAGAAGTCAAATAGCTCATGGGTATTTAAATCATTTAACAGATAATTCTGTATCTGTATTTAGTGCAGGGATTGAAAAACATGGATTAAATTTAAATGCTGTTCGCTGTATGCTTGAGGATAAAATTGATATATCTAATTATACTTCAAATTTAGTAGATGATTATCTAAAAATTAAATTTGATTTTATTATAACTGTATGTGATAACGCTAATGAGACATGTCCGGTTTTTTCAGGTGAATCTTTAATTAAAATACATAAAAACTTTTCAGACCCTACGAAAATTGAAAACGGTGAATATGGGAACCATTTTATAAAAACAAGAAATGAAATAAAGAAATTTATTCAGAACTTCATAGAGAATTATCTAGATAAATAATCATCAATTATATGTTTATTCATTCGAACAATTTTCCATTGATTAAGACCATCAATTATTGCACCAGTTTTTTTATAAAAGTCAATAGCAGGTTTATTCCAATCAAGAACAGACCACTCTACTCTATTTACATCTCTTCTTCTTGCTTCTTCTAGAAATGATTTATATAAAATTGTTCCAATTCCTTTACCTCTCATTTTTTCTGTAACAATTAGATCCTCTAGATGAAGAGTATCTCCTACCCATGTAGAATATCTTGGAGTATAGAATGCTAGTCCTACAATTGTATTATCAGCTTCAGCCAGAATACATTGATATTTTGGATTCTCCCCAAATCCATCTCTTATTAACTCCTTTTCAGTTACTTTTACAGCATCTGGTTCTTTTTCATATACAGCAAGTTCAATTAATAATCTCAATATATCTTTCACATCATCTGAATTAGCCTTTCTAATTGTAGTATTAACCATAATTCAATTTAAAAAATTAATCGTTTTTTCAAGAAAAAATTTAGGATTATCTGCATGAACCCAATGGGCTGCAGATGGTACCTTTATTATTTCAAGATTTTTAAAAAAAGAATTCATTAACTCATAATCTGATTCATTTACATAATCAGAATTTTCACCATGAATAAGTAATGTTGGGTTATCAAAAGAAAAATCTTCTTTTAAAATTAATGAAAGCTTATTTTTAAAATCATACAATATATCAAGATTAATCTTTAGACCTAATGTATCTTGGTCTTTCCAATAAAGATTTTTTAACAAGAATTGTCTAATTCTTTCATCAGAAATTAATTTTGAAAGTTGGTAATCTGCATCATTTCTTGATTTTATTGTTTTAAAGTCAAGAGATTTTAAGCTTTCAAGAATATAATTATGTTGAGGTTTGTACTCTTTAGGAACTATATCTACAATTATAATTTTTTTAAGTAACTCTGGATAATTTTTAGCAAAAAGAATTGTAATATTACCCCCCATTGAATGTCCCAACATGTAAAAATTTGAGATTTTATGATGAGAGATATATTCGTATATATCTTCTACCATTAAATCGAAGCTAAATTCATTACTCCAAAAACTTTTACCATGATTTCTTAAATCAATAAGATGAACTTTAAATCCACTTTCAGCAATTTTATTTGCATGAGATTTCCAATTATCTCCCATACCAAGAAAACCATGAACAATAAGGATATTCTTATCAGAATCACCAACAATTATGGAGTGAAGCAGATTCAATTTAAAATTTTTAAATAGGATTTAATTGTAGACTGAAGGCCAAAATAAATTGACTCTGAGATTAGTGCATGCCCTATGGATACTTCTTTAAGATTTACAATATTGTTTTTAAAAAATTCAAGATTTTCTTGATTTAGATCGTGCCCTGCATTAAGTTCAATTCCAATTTTATTAGCAGCCTCAGCACATTTTACATATTTATTTATTGCATTATTCTTATCATTTAAATATTGTTTTGCATATGGTCCAGTAAATAATTCAACTCGATCAGCATTAATTTTTTTTGCACCTTCAACCATTTTGTAATCAGGATCGACAAATATAGATACTCTTATAGAGTTTAATTGAAATTCATTTACTACGTCATTTAAAAAATCGAAATTATTAATTGTATCCCAACCTGAGTTGGATGTAATTGCGTCATCTTTATCTGGGACTAATGTTACTTGCTCAGGTTTTACTTTACAAACCATATTTATAAATTTTTGAGATGGATTTCCTTCAATATTTAATTCAGTAGTAATATTTTCTTTTAGATCATATGCGTCAGAGTATTTTATATGCCTTTCATCGGGTCTTGGATGAATTGTAATACCTTCAGCTCCATATTTAATTATATCTTTGGCTGTTTTCACCAGGTTAGGATAATCTTCTCCCCTAGCATTTCTAAGGGTTGCAATTTTATTAATGTTTACACTTAATTTTGTCATATGAATACATTAAACTTAAATGCAAATATAGTACTTAATAAAGTTTTAAAGTTTGTATTTTAGCCATATGAAAATTGCTATTTACATAGCATTTAATAATACTTCTTCAGTGAATTGCTGCAAGGAAGTTATAGATATTGTGTCAGAAGAAAATGATATAATTATTGATTCAAAAATTAAAAGTGAGCTTAGTAAGGAATTCCAGAGTAAATTTTCATTTTTTGATTCATCAAACCCTATTGATATAGATATTGACTATGTTTTTGCAGTTGGTGGAGATGGAACAATATTGAGATCGATAACATACGTTAAAGATTCAGGAGTGCCAGTATTAGGAATAAATGCAGGAAGGCTTGGCTTTTTAACTAGCGTACAAAAAGAGAATATAGGTGAAGCAGTAAAAAAAATAAAAGATAATAAGTTTAGCATTATAGATAGAACGCTGCTGGAGGTAAAGTCAAATTTAGCTAGTAAGTTTTTTTCATATGCACTAAATGAAGTTACAATTCAAAGGAAAGACACAACATCTCTTCTAAATATATCTTGTTCAATTAATGGTAATTATTTAACAAATTATTGGTCAGATGGATTAATTATATCAACTCCTACAGGTTCAACAGGTTATTCTCTTAGTAATGGTGGTTCTGTTGTCTCTCCTGAGTCCAAGATAATTATATTGAATCCAATTGCACCACATAACATTAATATGAGATCTCTAATTATACCAGACGATTCAGAAGTTAAAATTCAAGTTGAAGGAACTGTTAATATTAATTTATCTTTGGACTCTAGAATGTACTCGTTTGATTCAAAAAATGAAATTCAGATATCAAAATCAAAATTCACAATAAAGACAATTAAACTTGATGACGATAACTTTTATAAAAGATTAAGGGAAAAACTCTTTTGGGGACAAGATATGAGAAATAATAAAATTGGCGACTGATGAATACACCTAATCATGTAGCAATTATAATGGATGGAAATGGAAGATGGGCCGAACAGAAAGGAATGCCAAGAGAGTTTGGTCATCAACATGGAGTTAGATCTGTAAAAAAAATTGTTGAGGAAGCTAATAAGTTTAAAGTGAAGTACTTAACACTATTTGCATTCTCTGTTGAGAACTGGGGAAGACCTAGTTATGAAGTAGAAACATTAATGAGACTTTTAGTAGAAACTCTTAAAGATGAATTTGAGGATTTGATAAATAATAATATAAAATTAAATTCTATAGGTGATGTTAAATCTCTTCCCAATGAGGTAAGATATGAATTAGGCAAAATTATCAATAATACTAAAGACAACACAGGGATGACATTAACTTTAGCCTTGAGTTATGGTGGAAAACAAGAGATTTTTAAGGCTGTCAAAGAGATTTCAGAAAAAGTTAAAAATGAGATAATTAATCTTGATAATTTTGATGATTCCATCATTAATGACCATCTTTACACCAAAAATTTACCAGATGTAGATTTGCTAATTAGAACTAGTGGTGAACAACGAATTAGTAATTTCTTATTATGGCAAATAGCATATGCTGAATTATATTTCACTGAAACATATTGGCCTGACTTTTCTGAAGAAGATTTTACAGATGCAATTATCGAATATCAAAAAAGAGAGAGAAGATTTGGAAAAACTAGTAAACAACTTTAGATCAATAATCTATAAAACTATTACTGTGCTCCTTTTAGCATCAGGAATGATATATTCTCAAGATGTTTACAGGAAGGGGGGGACCTATGTGATAGATACTATAACCGTGGTTGGACTTGAAAATTTTAGTGATAGAACAGTTGTAACTTATAGTGGTTTAAGAGAGGGGCAGTCTATACAGATGCCAGGGGAAGAGATTAGCACAATTTTAAAGAAGCTATGGAATCTAGAGCTATTTAGCAATGTTGACCTATATATTACAGATATTAAAGATGGAGCTATCAAATTAGAGATTAGTGTGGAAGAATTACCAACACTATTAAATTTTAAAGTTAATGGTGTTAAAAAGAATAAAGCTGAAACTTACATTGAAGAGACTGAATTGTCTGAGGGTAAAAGGTTATCCGAAAGTTTTCTTACGAATACAAAAAATTATATCAGGGATGAGCTTAAAAAAGATGGATTTTTAAACTCAGAAGTTAAACTTATTACAGTCCCGGATTCAATTGGTTCTAATAAAGTTAATCTTAATATAAATATTGATAAAGGTGAGAGAATTAAAATAAGAAATATAAACTTTTCAGGTAATGACATATATAGTGATGCGAAGTTAAGATCTAAGTTAAAGAAGACAAAGAGAAAATTTCCACTTCGATTTTGGAAAAAATCTAAACTTATTGATACAGACTACATTGAAGATAAGGAAAATATAGTTGCATTTTATAAGGAGAAAGGATACAGAGATGCTCTGATTCGTTTTGATACAGTTATCTCAAATGACGAAAAAACAGTAGATATTAATTTGAATGTAGAGGAAGGTAACAAGTATTATTTTGGTGACATAAATTATATTGGAAATAGTTCATATGCAAAATTTCAACTTGATCAAATTCTTGGTATTCAAAAAGGCGATACTTATAATGGTGTACTACTTAAAGAAAGGATACAAGATGATAATCCAGATGCTAATGATATATCTAACCTATATCAAAACAATGGATATTTATTTTCATCTATTAATGCAGTTGAGGTAAGTGCTGAAAATGATACTATTGATTTTGAAATTAGAATTAATGAGGGAAAACTTGCTAGTTTTAATAAAATTTCTGTAGTTGGAAATACCAAAACTAATGATAACGTAATTTATAGGGAATTAAGGATTAAACCCGGTGAACTCTACAGCAAGGATAAAGTAGTAAGAACAATTCGTGAAGTTGGGCAACTTGGTTTTTTTGATGCAGAACAAATCAGTCCAGATTTTAAGAATGTTGATCCTAATCTTGGAACTGTTGATATTGAACTTGGTTTAGTTGAATCTGGCGCTAGTCAACTAGAGCTTCAAGGTGGATACGGTGGTGGTGGATTCATGGGTACTTTTGGTGTAGCTTTCAATAACTTTTCAGTAAAAAATATTAGGAATAGAAAAGCTTGGAGACCGTTCCCAAGTGGTGATGGACAAACATTTGCTGTAAGACTTCAAACAAGCTCATTCTACAGTACAACCAGCTTTAGTTTTGTTGAACCTTGGTTTGGAGGTAGAGAACCTGTACAATTTTCTGTTTCACTATCCTCAACTACTCAGTACAGATATGATTATTTTACAAGAAGAGCTGACAAAAGTCAATCTTTTCAAATAAAAGGGTTTAACCTTGGAATAGCCAAAAGACTTAGAGTTCCTGATGATTATTTTGTTTTATCTCAATCAATATCATACCAGTATTATAATCTAAAAAATTATTTTACTGGACTTTTTACTTTTGGTAATGGTGAGTCACACAATATTGCATATAATATTGCACTATCTAGAAATAATACTTTTACTAATCCTATTTTTCCAGTTGGTGGATCAAACTTCAGTCTAACTGCTAGATTTTCTCCGCCATATTCATTAATAACTGGTGATGATTTTTCAGATGTTGAACAAAGACCTGAATATCTTGATAGAAATGGCAATCCAATTCAGTCAGAAATTGATCAGGCAAAATTTAGATGGTTGGAATTCTATAAGATTAAATTTGACGGAAGCTGGTATACAAGATTGTTTGGAAAATTTGTTTTAAAAGCTCAAACTGACTTTGGATTTTTAGGAACTTATAATAAAAACAAAGGTAATATCCCTTTTGAAAGGTTTTTCCTTGGAGGTGATGGAATGATGCAATATGCCTTGGATGGGAGAGAAACAATTGCTTTAAGGGGTTATGAGAACCAATCTTTATCGAGCAGGGATGGGTCTATAATTTATAATAAATTCTCTCTTGAGCTCCGTTATCCTATTAGCTTAAAACCCTCTGCTTCGGTATTTGCGTTAAGTTTCTTGGAGGCTGGTAATGGGTTTGATAATTTTAAAGATTATAGTCCTTTCGACTTAAAAAGATCTGCTGGTGTTGGAGTAAGGATATTTATGCCTGCATTTGGTCTTCTTGGAATTGATTTTGGTTATGGATTTGATAGTGCGAATATTTCAAGTAGTGGAGGAACCTCTGGATGGCATACTCACTTTGTAATAGGTCAACAATTTTAACTAATATTTGAATAAAAATTACGATATTGCAAATCGAAATATTTTATAGATTATGAAATCAATATTAAAATTAATTACGGTTGCTTTTTTAACTTTAGCACCACTGACTGTTTTTGCTCAATCTAATGTTGCTCATATAAATGTTCAACAATTAATAAGTGAAATGCCTGAAGTTGTTGCTGCTCAAAATGAGTTAGCAAAACTTGAAAAAGATTATACAACCCAAATTGATAATGCTTTTAAAGAATTTCAGACGAAAGCTCAATCTTATTCTGCAGATGCTGCAAATCAAACTGATGTAACAAATCAGGCAAGGCAAAAAGAACTTGAAAGTATGCAGACTAATTTACAAGAGTTTAGAGACTCAGCTGCTCAAGAATTACAAAAAAAACAAATGGATCTTATGACTCCTCTTCTAGAGAAAGCAAGAAATGCCATTACTAAAGTAGGAAAAGAACAAGGCTTTAACTATGTAATAGATTCTAGTCCAAATGGAGGGCTTATACTTGCAGAAGGTAAAGATCTGATAGAAGATGTTAAGAGAGAGCTAGGATTCTAAATTTTATAAATTAGAACACATAAGGCTTTTTTATATAAAAAGGCTCAAAATAAGCTAAATCTTCAAATCTTTTCTCTAAGAATGATTCATAAGATAGTTCAATCATATTTAGAGATGATAATGTTTCTTTTCTTAATTCTAGGTTAGAATTATTCAAGGACTTAATATATTCAAATGATTCCTTTGTATTTGTTAATACAGAATAGTTTAAATCAGAATATTTATCTAGAAAACCATTGCTAATTTTTTCAACCTTTGGTTCTATTATCTCATTTAATTCATTATTATAAATAGTTGTATAAAAAAACTCACCTTTGTCTCTAATCATAGGAATAATAAATTTATTATCCTCGTTAACTGAATTAGCTAATATTTTTAATGATGGAATTCCAATTAAACTAATTTTATGAGGGTAACATAATCCTTTAGCAACCGAAAAACCAATTCTTAATCCAGTAAAAGATCCAGGACCTGTTCCTATCGCAACAGCAGAAAGATCATTAACATTAAATTTATTTTGATTAAGAATATCTCTAATAGATGTAGTTAGTAGTTCACTATGTTTAAATTTATCCTCCTCTATATCAAGGTTTGATAATAACTTCCCTTTTAACGATAGTGAAATAGAGCAGTTTTTGCTTGATGTCTCTATATTTAAAATTAACGACATCTTAATATATTACTAATACTGTGGAACTGATAATGGTAATCCAAAATAAAATTCTAGGACTTTTAATCTAAAAATATAATCAAATTTAGCTCTAATATTTTCTGAAACAGATGCCTCATATGCTTGCTTTGATTGGATAAAGTCAAAAGAATTTAAAGATCCAAGTAAATATCTATCTGTTGCATCTTCAAATGCACTTTTAAGAGATTTGACAGTTTTATTAGATGCTTCATATAATTTGATAGCACCAACCAAATCATTATAAGCCTGATAAACTGTATTTTCTAGATTAAGTTTTTCCTGCTCATATTGGAATTTTAACCTCTCTAAATTTATTTTTGTTCTTTGAATATTATTGGATATAGCTCTTCCCTGAAAGATTGGTATATTAATTCCAAAACCATATGTCTGCCCTTTATTAAGATCAAATTGGTCATTAAAACTGGGTAAATTATCTACATACGAAATTCTAGTGTTCCATGAATAAAAAGATGTTATAGAAGGCAGTCTAAAAGATTTTGAAATCTGAATATCTTTTTCAGCTATAGATATGTTTGTTTCAGCTAATTTTATATCATTTCTAAATGTTTTGGCTTTTTCAAAAATTTCTTTTGGTGAGTTCTCAAGAATATCAGAAAAAGGTATGCTAAAATCCTCATTTGCAATATCAAAATTTTCATAATCGTCGAGAAGAAGGACCTGAGCAAGGTTTAACTTTGCATCTCTTAAATTATTCTCTGCTTGAACAACACTTTGTTCTTGGGATGCAAGGTTTGCCTCTATTTCAAAAATTTGTCTTGGTGAAAAAATACCTGAATCAATTAAATCTTGAGTTCTCTCATATTCAACTTTAGTAATTTCAAGTTGAGATTTTTGAACCTTTAGTATTTCTTTATTAAACATAATTTGTAAATAGGAATTGGCTACAAATAACTTTACATCATCCTTGATATCTTCAAGCTGATATTTTGAAGCAAGTATTTCAAGATTAGCTCGATGCAATTGATTCACATTTCTAGATCCATTATAAATAGGAAGACCTATGGAAGCAGTAGCTGATGAAAACTGAGTAGTTATTTCCTCTATAATATTTGTAGTAACATTTATACCTCTACCAACATTCCATTGATGGTTTGCTGATGCCCCAATTGTTGGGAGAAAATTTCCAATTGCATCAGATCTTCCCAATTCGGAATTATCAAGATTTAGTTCTGATTGCTTAATATTAATATTTTTTTCTAATGCAATGTCGATTGCATCTTGAAGAGAAATAATGTTATTATCTACTTGAGAAAATGCAATAGTTGAAATAAAAAATGCAAATAATATATTCTTTTTAATCATAATTTTTTTTTTAGTCCTCTCTAAATTGATCAAACGCAGATTCCTCTGGTTCAATTTTTATAGGTTCAGTTTTGTTCCAAATTTTTATTTTATCATCCATTGAAACTCCAGATAATATTTCAACTTTAATTCCATCAGATAGTCCAGTAGTTACATCTCTTCTTTCAAAATTTTGATCTGAAATTTCAACTTCAACATAAGGTAGTTGAGTCCTTCTGTCAAACTGTAGAAGTGCCTCTGCAATTACCATGATCTCTTGCTTATTCTCAACAACTAAAGATCCATTTGCACTATAACCAGCTCTTACAAATGTATCTTCGTCAAGAGTTAGATCAGCCTCAATTTTGAACTGTACAGCTCCTCCCTGCTCTGTTCCTTTAGGAGCAACAAATTTTAGTATTGCATCAAATTCCCTGCCTGGAATTGCAGCCATATTAACTTTTAGAGACTGACCCAATTCTAACTTACCAACTTCTGCCTCGTCAACTTGACCCTCAAAAATCATTTCATTTAGATCTGCAATAATTGCAACAGAGGTACCTTCATTAAAATTATTAGCAGCGATAACCTGATCTCCTAATTTTACAGGAATTTCTAAAATTGTTCCTGAAACTGTAGCTCTAATATTAGTATTAGCTGTTGAAGATCCAGCTACCGACCCTTTCCTTAGAATTTCCAGATCATTTTGTGCAGCTATTAAGTTTTCTTTTGCAGTATTATAGTTAAGTTCGGCGTCTTCATAGTCTTGTTGAGAAATTATTTGTTTTTCGAATAATTCTTTTGCTCTTTTAATTTGTCTTTCGGCATTTTGTACTGTTAATCTTGCCGCAGTGACTTGAGCTCTTGCTCCATAAACAGATCTTTCGTCTGGAACAACCTTAATTATTGCGATTAATTGGCCAATTTCAACAATATCTCCCTCCTCAACCAAGATATTATCAATTATTCCATTTAATTGAGGTTTAATATCAACTTCATCTTCAGGTATAACTGTTCCTGTTACTACAGAAGTTTTCTGAATACTTGAGATAAATGGAGACGAAGTATCATATTCAATGGATGATGTGCTATTAGTTCTGACAAAATAGGCTATAGCAAACAAAAATCCTAAGATTAGTAAAATGATTAATATATTTTTTAGTTTCATTATTAGTTATTTAGTTATTTATTCTTCTCTAAGAGCTTCAATTGGCTTAATACTTACAGCTCTTTCCGCTGGTATTAAACCAATTAATGTTCCAAGTGTTATCATAGTTATAAATGCTCCGGAAACAATTGTTATAGGAACAGTTGGGTTTGTAAATGGAAAATCTTCTAAACCAGATGTTCCAATATTAATTATAAATAAAAGAAAAGCTCCAACAATAATTCCAATTATTCCAGCAATAATAGTCAGGAAGACAGATTCTAGTACAATTTGAACCTTTACCTCCCCAGGAGTAGCTCCTAAGGCTCTTCTAATTCCAAGCTCATTTGTTCTTTCTTTAACAGCAATTAACATGATATTTCCTATACCTATAACTCCTGCAAAAATTGTAGCAATTCCAACAACAAGAGAGAGAAATACCATTCCCCTGGTAAATTTTATTATGCTTTCAAATAATGAGCCGATATTAAATGATCCAAATGCCTTATTATCCTCCGGGTGAACAACTTTTCTAATTTTTAAATTTTCTTTTATTGTTTCTTCTAAGTAATTTGGATTAACATAATCATATCCCGATATAAACATAAATCCAAATTTGTCTCCTCGATTATAAATTTTAGCAAATGTTGAATATGGTATTGTAATATCAGAGTCCGTTCCAAATCCAGATCCTTCAGTAAACCTCTCAACACCTATTACTTTGAAATTAATATCATTTATTCTTATATACTTTCCGATTGGATCTTCATCCTGATCAAAAAGCCTTTCTTGAGTTCCTTCACCAATAACTGCAACTTTTCTTTCAAACCTAATATCATCATCATTAATATATCTTCCTCCGTCGTAAATCTTAATAACTGATATTTTTGCTTGATCTGGATAATTTCCAAATAAATTAAAATTATCCGATTTTAATCCTCTAACGACTAATGGAGGTGAACCACTAAAAGCACCCGCCTGTAGTCCAGGTGATATAAATTGGATCTCTGGTATTCGATCTCTTAAATAATCAACATCTGAAAGTTCAAAGATTGGAAACCTACCCTCTTCGAATCCCTTGTATGGAATAGTAGTAGATTGAACCCAAATTCCCATTGAGTTTTTACTGAGTCCACTAAATGCCTCATCAAAGCCATTCTCAAGTCCTTTAGCTGATCCGGCTAATGCTATATAAATAAAAATACCCCAAAATACACCAATAGTTGTAATTATAGTTCTCGTCCTATTTTTTGAAATTGATTCAAAAATTTCATCCCATGTATCTCTATCAAATATTTTCTTTAGATTATTCATCTCGTAATGCTACAATTGGTTTTATACTTGCTGCTCTTTTAGCGGGAACATATCCTGCAACTACACCAAATACAATTAGTATTATAGTTGCAAAAAATGCTATTCCAAAGTCAACACCTGCTCTTGTAATAAAGTAATCCTGTAAAGCTCCTGAGTCAAGTGAGTTCAATACAATAATCCCGAGAATCATTCCAAAAAATCCCGAAAGGGTAGTTATAAAAATTGATTCACTCAATATCATTTTAATTATTTCGTTAGGCTCAGCACCTAACGCTTTTCTAATTCCAAGTTCCTTTGTTCTCTCTTTAACAATAAAAACCATAATATTAGATATACCTATGATGCCAGCAATTAATGTACCTATCCCGACAAATGTTATAATTATTTGTAGAGCATTTGCAAATTGAAGTGATCTGTCGATTTCGTCAGCAACATTTCTTACTCTAATACCACTTGGGTCAGATGGATCAATTGATTTCCTTTTCTTTAATAGTGATTTTACATTATTTGAAAGTTTAACTGCTCCAGAACCGCCAATATTTTGATCAAATGTAATTGCTAATGTACCTATTTCATCTGTACCTTTTAAAATCTGTTGTCTTGTAGTATAAGGTATAATTAATTTATTTTCCTCAGTGTCTCCGCTTGTATCTTGGAAAACCCCAACAACTTTAAATGCTCTTGATCCAAGGTTAATAAATTTGCCTAAAGGATCTTCTCCTTTAAATATATCTCTCGCAACTAACCTACCGATTGTTGTAACTTTATTTTTTTCAATTATATCTTTTTCGTTGATATATCTTCCTTTCATTAAAACATGTTTTTCTATCTGTTGATTTGATGGAGCAACAGCATTGATATCAAATTGGTAGGATTCTAATTTATATTTAATAGGTTCACTTACAAAAAGCCTTGGATTAAGATATTCAATAGACTCTTGAAATTCATCCATAATGGCATCTACATCTTCATTTTTTAGCTCAATTTGTCTATTAGTTTTAAATCCTCCATACGGTTTAGTAGTTTTACCTGGATAAATAAAAATTACATTATTAGCTTCATTCAAAAATAGGTCACTGTAAGAATTCTTAAGCCCTTCACCAAGTCCAAATAAAATGATGAAGATCAATATACCCAGAGAAACAGTAAAACCTGAGAGTGCAGTTCTAAGCTTATTCTTTTGAATAGACTGAAAAATTTCTCTCCAACGCTCTACATTAAACATTCTTAATAATATTTTGTTTTATTTTTTTATCCTCAACAATTACTCCATCTCTCAAGTGAACTACTCTTTTACACATTTTAGCAATATCATGTTCATGAGTTACCACTAGTATAGTTTTACCCTCATTGTTAATTTTTTGAATAAGAGCCATAACCTCCATTGATGTCTTTGAATCGAGAGCTCCAGTGGGCTCATCAGCCAAAAGGACCTTTGGATTTGATGCTAAAGCTCTAGCAATTGCAACTCGTTGTTTTTGTCCGCCTGATAATTCACTTGGTAGGTGTTCAGCCCAATCTTTCAAACCTACTTTATCTAAATAATTTAATGCAGTTTGTTGTCTATCTTTTCTGGAAATACCCTGATAATAAAGTGGCAATGCAACATTTTCAAGAGCATTTTTATAATTAATTAAATTAAATGACTGAAAAACAAATCCTAAAAATTTATTTCTGTAGTTGGCTGCTTTTTTTTCATTCATGTTTGCAATTCTAATTTTATCAAGATCATATGTTCCATTATCAGAAGTATCCAACATCCCAAGAATATTTAAAAGTGTTGACTTCCCAGATCCTGAGGAACCCATTATTGCAACTAATTCACCATCTTCAACAGAAAAGTCAATACCTTTTAATACATGAAGAGAAGAAGAACCTATCTCATAGGATTTATGTAAATTTTTAATTTCTATCATAGACATGCAAAATTACTTTTTCTTATACTAATATGTGTTATACTAACATTAAAATTTTCTAATTAACTGGGATAATTATTATTTTCCTATTTTGATTTAAATTAATTAACATTTTCTCAAACTTTGGTGGACCTAATATTGGTTTTACATTATTTGAACTACCAAATTTTTCTTTTGGTATTCCAATTAGATTAAAATCCATCTTTTGATTTTCATTTTCATCATGAAAAAACTGAATTGCATATTTTCCAGGAGAAATTGAGTCAAAAGAAATTTCAGCAGAGTAATTAATAACTGTTGATGTTCCAACTATTACTGGATTTTCATTCTCATCAAGAATACGAATATATACTGGTCCTTTGTTAGATTCAAGATTATTTATTTTAATCTCTAAAGAGATATCACCTCTGAGATCTGTGATGTAAAATTTACTATTTTCCTCTTGAGAAAAAATTAAATTTAAAAAAAGAAAGTTTAAAATAATCAATATATGTAAGTATAGTTTCATAGTGGTAATTTAAATAAATCTTCAACTTTACATTTTAAAGTTTTAGCAATCTTTAATGCTAGAACAGTTGATGGAACATAAATTCCATTTTCAATAGCATTGATACTTTTTCTTGAAACTTCTGCTTTTTGAGAAAGATCTTGTTGTGTCAAGCCAGCAGCTCTTCTAAATTCTTCAAGATTATTTTTAAGTTTATGATGATTTCTTCCCAAACTTTATTTTTATTTTTTCTCAAACTCCTCTACTACTTTGTTAATTTCTTCTGATTGATTTGGATAAACATACCCTGCAACCATCTGGCCTACTCCAATTAAACCAACTAATACACCTACTCCTTTTAAAATTTCACCTATTGCTATCCAACCAAGCATAAATAAACCAGCTCCAATAAAAATGGTTATAATCCCACTTCTTCTCAAATCAATAGGTGATTTTTTTTTATCCTGCAGACTCTCAAGAAGATCTCTAACTTCATCAGGATTACTAATATTTTTTGATACTTCAATAATAGTATTATATTTCATTTTCTTATTTCTTGACTCATATACAAATACAATCAAAATAATGATTGCAGGAAGTGATACTGCTATAATAGGAATAAGTAATGCTAAATAACCTGTGAAATCAAAAGGCGCATCAATTATTAATACATGTGTAATTTCTGTCATAAATCAAATTTTTTATATGTAACGCAAACTTATCATTTTTTTTAATGAGAAGCAAACGTTACACAAAAATTTTTAAAAAAATTAGTTAGATGTCTTATTAGTCCTGTATATCTTCCAAATAATTAACCCAACAAGGATATATGGTATTGACATTAAATAGACTATCCCTCTATTTAGTCCTTTAGCAGCTTCATATTGTTGGTCATTCTCCATTATTGCGCTTAACATAGAACATTGGGGAAAAGATTCTGTTGAGGACAGAACAAAAATTAATAATATGAGTATAACTCTATTCATTAATAAACATAGTAAGGTGAAATCATTAAATAGACTATAACCCCTGTTACAGCAATATAAAGCCAGATTGGAAAAGTAATTCTTGCAATTTTCTTATGCTTGTCAAACATTTTAGAAATAGCTCTTACATATGTAACTAATACCATTGGTACAATAAAAACAGAAAGTGTAATATGCGATATTAAAATAAAGAAATAAACAGTTCTTATTAATCCCTCACCTCCATAAGGAGTAGGATCTGTAGTCATATGATACATTATATACATAACAAGAAAAACAAGTGAAAGGAAGATTGAAGTCTTCATTAACAATTCATGTCGCTTTATTTTTTTGCTCTTGATACTGTAAAGTGCAGCGATTAAAAGTATAGCTGTAATTCCATTAATTGTTGCATAAATAGGGGGCAAAAATGTTAATGGTGGCAAAGATGTTATTCTTATGTTAAATAATATTAAAACCACTAATGGGATAACAATTGAGACTACAATTATTAAAGATTTGTATTTCAAAGTTTGACCCGAATTTTCAATTTTACTCATCAATCAATTTTTTTATATCATAGCTCAGCATCTCTATTCCCTGAAGGTTTGCGTTTATATCGGTTATCCCCAGATAATACATAATTGGATTACCAAAGCTATCTTTTCTGGACCTAATATACCCATCTTTGTCAATAAGTGCAAAATAACCCTGATGCTCAAAGCCTCCTGCAAAACTTGTATTTTCATTAGCAAAAATATTAAAACCATTATTTGCTATATCATATATATAGTCTTTTTCACCTGTTAAAAAATGCCAGTTTGGAGATTTGATCTCTAAAGCTTCAGAGTATCTTTTTAAGACTGAAGGAGTATCATTTTTGGGGTCAATTGTAACTGAAATTATTCCAAATTCATCTGACTCAGCAAACTTATCATCTAGAAACTTCATGTTTTGATTCATCTCAATACATATATCTGGACATCTTGTAAAAAAGAATTCTAGCACATAAACTTTTCCTTTCATATCCTCATTTGATATAAAAATAGAATCCTGATTAGTAAGAATAAAATCAGGGGCTTTTCTTTTTTCATCTGAAATTGTCAAATACGAAAGCCTATCATTACTGTGAAGTCTATTTGAGTCTGTAATATCAGAATTGATAACCCTTTCGTATATTTTTGGAATTGAGAATATGCCAAAAAGAACTATGATTAATGTTAGCCCAATATACTTTAAACTATTATTCATTAAATAGTGAATCATTTTTTTTAAGAGCTAATCTATACTCTGCCAGAATAATCTTTACATCATCAACCATTTTATTGTTTATTTCAGCAACTGATTGAGAGTTAAAACCAAATAACATTCCAATATCTTCATCATCATCTCTTCCTCTTAAGCTTAGGTTTCTGTCTACAATAAAAACATAGGGAGTACTAAAACTATTATCCAATTCGATATTTGTTTTGAAACTATCAAAAATCATTTTAATATTCGATTGAGTTGTTGGTATAAAATTCCAGTTTTTTAGATCAGTTCCAACTCCACTAACTAAATCACTCTTTAAATCCTCAATTGCTTCATTATCATTTTTATCATGTAGTAAAACAAATTGGAAATCTTGAAATTCATAAAACCTTTTATAAATTTTTTGATTTAAATTTAAAGCTTCGGATTTTTTGTTATTTACATCACCCCCCCAAAAAGCTACTACAGAAATTTTATTTTTAAAAGAAACGTTAGCACTGTTACCTTCAATATTTTCAATATCCATTACGGCCTCTGTGAGGACTGGAAGTTTGGCAAAGTTATTTATCCCAGTGGATAAAAAAACATATACAAAAATTGGGAAAAAAAAGAGAAAGCCAAGTATTAAATACTTTTTAAGATTCTTAGTCATCAATAAATATCAAAATCCCATTCTTTTAATCCATCTAACATTACATCGAAGATATAAGAACCTTCCCATAGTAGAATAAATAATAAAAATGGAATTAGAATTAGCAGAGGAAGAATAATTGTATTCTTTAGGAATGGTTTCTCATCTCTGACATGCATAAAATCCCATGTTATATAGTAAGCCTTAACTATTGTCAGTATAATAAATATCCAGTTTATTAATTTAAGACCAAGAAAGTAGTTCATTAAAACTGGCGGTTTTAAGATCCCCAAGGCAACTTCAATTGCAGTTACAATTGAGAGAAAAATCAAAACACCCCAAATTTTCTGGACATTTGACTTAAACTTTAAGTAGCCTCTAAAAATTTCTAATTTATGTTCGTGTTTTGCCATGTTAAACTAAATAAAAGAATGTAAATACAAATACCCAGACTAAATCAACAAAGTGCCAATATAGACCAACTTTTTCAACCATATCATAGTGGCCTCGCCTCTCGTAGGTTCCTAAAAGGACGTTTATAAAAATTATAATATTTATTACAACTCCTGAGAAAACATGGAAACCGTGAAAACCAGTAATAAAGAAAAAGAAGTCCGCAAAAAGTGGATTACCATATTCATTTCTAATTAAGTTAGCACCTTTGACCACTCTAGTTGCCGAGGATAGCTTATCTTCAGCATCCTCTCTTGACAAAATTATTTTTTGGCCTTTCTCATCTAACTTTTCAATCCTGACTGTTATTGCAGAGTTTGTTTTAAAACCCTCCATTACTTCAGATAAAGTAATTTCAGGTAGGTTAGCTTCACTTTGATACCAAATACCAACATTATCATCATGGGTAATTCTTTCCTGAGATTGAAGAAGAGCAAAGTCATCTATTGGAATTCTTTTATCTTTTTTAATATCATAGAACTGAAGTATCTCTCCATTTTGTATTTCAACAGCTCCATACTCTCCTTTTATAAAGTTTTTCCATTCCCATGCTTGTGAACCAACAAACACTGCACCTCCTATTATAGTCAATAACATGTAGAACGCAACTTTGTTTTTATCATTATTATGACCTGCATCAACTGCTAAAACCATGGTTACTGATGAAAAAATTAGAATAAAAGTCATCAAAGCAACATAATACATTGGAGCATCTACTCCATGCAGAAATGGAAAATGATGAAAAACCTCGTCAGCAATTGGCCATGAGTCAATATTCTTAAACCTTGAAAAACCATAGGCAACTAAGAATCCAGAAAATGTAAGAGCATCTGATACAATAAAAAACCACATCATTAATTTTCCATAGGCCGCATCAAGTGGTTGCATACCACCTCCACCCCATGAAGTATTTTTTGTCTTTGATAATGAAGATGCTTGCATCTAGGGCAATTTAGAGTATAAATTTATTAATTTTTAGCTGAAGTATTTAATAAAAAAGAATAAATATATCCATAGAGCACCAAGAAAATGCCAGAAAATTAATGCCATATCAAAACCTAGTTTATTATTCTCATATTTTCGATTATTAAATTTAGTTGTAACAACAATTAAAACAATAATACCAGCAAATAGATGGGCTAAATGTAAAAAAGCTAAGATATATATATACGATGTAGTGACAGAGCTTTCAGGACCAGTGAAATAATAACCTTGAGATATAATCTCACCAAAACCTAAAAATTGAGATATAACAAATATTAGCGCCATCAGGATAGTAAGTCCTAAAAAAATATTTACATTATTTTTCTGAAGGTAAATGTTAATATTTTCTGGAAGAGAGACTCGAACATACTGGTCAAGTTTAATCTTTGCTAACTGAAAAAAAACACTACTAAGTGCAATTGAAATCGTACTTATTGTAAACCAAGTTGGTAAAACAAAGGAATCTAACCAGTCAGGCCTTGAGCTACTTATAATGAATGCACTAGTTAATCCAGCAAAGGTCATAGTGATACTTATCATCCCAAACCACAACATCATCTTTCTAGCTTTTGCAACCTTAGATTCTATTGAACTAACTTCACTCATTGTAATAAAAATTTATCAATTACAAATATAATTTGAATAAAACTTAAATAAAAAATACTTACATACATAAGTCTTATAGCATTTTGTTTATCCTTATACCTCATTAATTTTAATGCTTGATATAACATTAACAATCCTGAAATTAAAATTAATATCAACGAGTATGTACCTATTGATAATTTTCCCGTAAAATTAAAATAAGGCAGTGATGACACAATAATCATCCATATAGAATAAAATACAATTTGAAATGCTGTTGCATTATCTCTTTTACCGCTTGGTAACATTTTAAAACCAGCATTCTTATAGTCATCGTGAGACATCCATCCAATAGCCCAAAAGTGAGGAAATTGCCAAAAGAATTGTATCATAAATAATATTCCTGTTTCAATTGAAAATCTATTAGTCACGGCAACCCAACCTAACATAAATGGTATTGCACCTGGAATTGCTCCAAAAAATACTGATAAAGGAGTGAGAGTTTTTAACGGAGTGTAAAGACCTAGATAAATAATCATTGACACTAATCCAAATAAAGCAGTTCTAAAGTTGATCAAATACAACATACTTAATCCTAAGATACCGAGTGTAACACATATTATAAGAGCTTTGTTAACTGTCATTTCTCCACTTGGTATGGGTCTAGAAGATGTTCTTATCATTAATGCATCTCTTCTTCTTTCAATAACTTGATTAAACCCATTTGAAGCTCCAACTACAAAAAAACCACCTATTACAAGAAGTGAGAAAGTAATTAATGAAAATATATCAAATGCTATCAAATATGAGCATACCGATGAGAGAACTACACTTAAAGATAATCTGTATTTAATTAAAATAAGAATTTGAGAAAATAAAGACACTTGCTTTATATTTAAAGTATCAGACATTAATTTATGTTTGGGATGTATACTTTATTGAAGTCTGAATGTAATAGGTATACTAAAAGGAACTCTAACAGCTCTACCTCTTTGTTTACCAGGTGTCATTCTTGGTAGTCTGCTAATTATCCTCTGTGCTTCATTTTCAAGATTTTTATCTGGACCTCTCATTCTTATGTTAGTTATAGACCCATCTTTATCTATCACAAAATTTACATAAACTCTACCTTGAATACCCATTTCCTGTGCAATTTCAGGATATCTAAAATTTCTTCTTATGTGGTTATTCATCTTATCCTGAAAACAACTTCTTCTTTGAGACTTAGAAACTGACTCACATCCTGGAAAAATTGGAACATCCTCAATTACAGCAAAAGGAACGTCTATGTCTTCAAACTCTTCTTCAACCTCAATCTCTTCAATGATAATTTCATCCTGATCGGTTTCGGTAGATTCAATAACTGTTTCTTCAACTTCCTCTTCGTCCTCTACAACTTCAATGACTTCAGGTGCAGGTGGCGGTGGTGGCGGTGGTGGAGGAGTTTTTAACTGTTCAGTAATTGGGATATCTTCATCATCATCCTCAAGCATATCAATATTGGAAAGATCAAATGCTTTCTCATAGGATTTATACTCTATAGCCCCCCATGTTATACCAAGAACAAGGGAAAGACCAATAACAAAGTAAAGGTTCCTGTTTTGGTTTAAGTCAGCTTTTGGATTTTTTTTCGGTTGCATTAATCAATTTTAAAGTGCTAATCTATAAAAAAATATAATTATTTCATATAGTTGGCTAATTCTTTATTTTTTAATTGTCAATTAAATTTCGATAATTATCGGAGCTCATAAGATTTTCAACATCAGCAGGGTCTGTAACCTCAATTTTTATTATCCAACCCTGGCCATATGGGTCATCATTTACAACTTCAGGAGCATCTTCAAGTGAGGAGTTAACCTCTATTACCTTTCCAGTTACTGGCATAAATAAATCTGAAACTGTTTTGACTGCTTCAACTGTTCCAAATACATCATTTGAGTTAATTTCAGAATCCAATGTATCAACTTCGATGTATACAATATCACCCAGTTCGCTTTGAGCAAAATCAGTAATTCCTATAGTAGCAATATTTCCTTCTAATCTAATCCATTCATGCTCCTCAGTATATTTAAGTTCCTCCGGAATATTCATAATTATAATTTATTTAATGATTGTTTAATTAGTTCTTGAAGTTCTATCTCTTTATTTTCAAAATATATTTTACTTACTATTTTTTCTGATTTTTGTTTATTGAACCCCAAAACTGAAAGAGCAAGTAAAGCTTCTTTTTTTATGTCATACATTTCGCTTGATAAATCTAGATCTTTTTTATCAAATAATTCAACTTTATCTTTCAATTCTATTACTAACCTTTGGGCAGTTTTTAATCCAATTCCTTTAATTGATTTTATTCTATCTATATCTTCTGACCAAACTGCATCCTGTATTTCTTTTGGTGATATTGAAGATAGAATTGTTCTTGCAGTACTTGGACCAATTCCGGATACTGAAATCAGTTGTTGAAATATTGCTCTCTCAGATTTTTCACTAAACCCAAAGAGAATATCTGAGTCTTCTTTTCTTTGAAGATAAGTGTATATTTTTATGTTTTCCTCATCAAGGATTCTTTCAAAAGTATTTAATGAAATATTTATCTCATAACCTATGCCTGAAGATTCAACTACAATTTTTGTGGGTGTTTTTTCAATTAATCTTCCTTTGATATAGGTAATCATTATTTTTTTATTTTTCTTTCGTTTGAATCAATGACTGATATTGCTGCCATATTTACTATTTCATCAACAGATGCACCAAGTTGTAATATATGAATTGGCTGTTTCAAACCAATAAGAATTGGTCCTACCGAGACAGCCCTATCTAGTTCTTTAATTATTTTATAAGTAATGTTAGCAGAATCAAGATTAGGAAATATTAAAGTATTAACCTTTCTCCCGTTTAGTATTGAAAAGGGAAATCTATTTTTTAACATCTCTCGATTTAAGGCAAAATCTGATTGAATGGGTCCATCAACCAATAATTCTGGGTGTTGAGTATGAAGTATTCTGACCGCTTTGGAAACTTTTTTTGCTTCATCAAAATCTGAAGATCCAAAATTCGAATAAGACAAAATTGCTATTACTGGATCTATTCCTAGTCTTTTCACAACTTTAGCAGTATCAACAGTTATTCTAGCAATTTCTTTATAAGTTGGATTTATATTTAAAGATGTGTCGGAACAGAATAAAGGCCCTGTCTTTGTAATCATTAAGTTAGTTGCTGCTACCTTCTCAACATTTTCTGCTTTTCCAATTGATCTTATTAAAGGTAAAAAAACGGAAGGATAACTTTTTGAATACCCCGAAAGCATACAATCCGCATCACCGTTTTCTACCATCATTGCGCCAAAATAATCTCTACCCCTGATAAGTCTCTTTACATCCTCTAATGTTTTTCCTTTTCTCTTGAGTTTCTTAAATAAAATTTGAGAATATACTTCAGCTCTATCTTTATTTACTTTATCTTTTGGATCAATTATTTCAATATCCTCGTTAAATTCGAGAGATTCCATTAGCTCTTCAATAATTTTTTTTCCACCTAACAAAACAGGTTCTGCAATTCCTTCCTCGAAGCAAATTTGTGCAGCTTTCAAAACATCCATATGGTCAGCTTCAGCAAATACAAGTTTTTTATTTTTGGCTTTTCTAGCACGTCTATGGATAATTCTAATTAGTTTTTGATTATTACCAAGCCTTTCCTCGAGAATTTGTGTGTATTTATCCCAATCTGTAATTGGTTCCTGAGCTACTCCTGATTCCATAGCTGCCCTAGCAACAGCTGGAGGAATTTCACTTATAAGTCTTGGATCAAAAGGTTTAGGAATTATATAATCTTTACCAAAAAGTAGTTTAGTTTCATCATAAGCAATATTTACTTGTTCTGGTACAGGTTTTTTTGCAAGTTCAGCTAGAGCAACCACTGCAGCTTTCTTCATCTCTTCGTTAATCTTTGTTGCTCTTACATCAAGAGCTCCTCTGAAAATAAAAGGGAATCCAAGGACATTATTTACTTGGTTTGGAAGATCAGATCTTCCAGTAGCAAATATTATATCATCTCGTACTGACATTGCAATATCATAATTAATCTCTGGATCAGGATTTGCCATTGCAAAAACAATTGGATCGTTAGACATTGATTCAAGCATTTTTTCTGTTAAGATATTAGCCATAGACAATCCAATAAAAACATCTGAATTTACCATTGCCTCCTCAAGAGAATTAATTTTTCTTTTAGTTATAAAAAATTTTTTCTCATTAGAAAGGTCAGTTCTTGATTGACTTATTACACCTTTGCTATCAGTCATAATAATATTCTCAATTTTAGCCCCAAATGAAATGTATAGCTTAGTACAAGCAATTGCAGCTGCACCAGCTCCAGATACAACAATTTTTATATCCTCAATTTTTTTACCAACTAATTCAAGTGCATTTAATAACGCAGCAGCAGAAATAATAGCTGTACCGTGTTGGTCGTCATGCATAACAGGAATATCAAGCTCATCTATTAATTGTTTTTCAATTTTAAATGCTTCTGGTGCTTTAATATCCTCAAGATTAATACCTCCAAAAGTTGTAGAAATTGATTTCACAACACTTATAAACTTATCTGGATCTTTTTCATTAATCTCAATGTCAAAAACATCAATGTCTGCAAATATTTTAAATAATAATGCTTTCCCTTCCATAACAGGCTTAGATGCATCAGGACCAATATCACCAAGCCCTAGTACTGCTGTTCCATTTGAAATAACAGCAACCAGATTTGATTTATTTGTATACTTATAAACATTTGAAGGATCTTGTTCGATCTCTTGACATGGAATAGCTACTCCTGGAGAATATGCAATAGCTAGGTCTCTTTGGGAATTGTATTTTTTTGTTGGGACAACCTCAATTTTTCCTGGCTTTGGCTTTGCGTGATAAACCAGCGATTCTCTTCTATCTCTTCTCTTTGCCATAAAGATGAATTATAGTCAAATATAAATTATTAATTAAATAAATTATTCTGATTGGTTTTATTTCTTCCAAGATGATTATACGCCTTATCCGTTGCTTGTCTTCCTCTAGGTGTTCTAACGATAAAACCTTGTTGGATTAAGAATGGCTCATATACTTCTTCAATAGTTTCTGAGTTTTCAGACAAGGATGTAGATAAAGTTGAAATACCAACAGGACCTCCATTATATTTTTCAATAATGGTTTCTAAAATTTTATTATCCATTTCATCTAGACCATTTTTGTCAACATTCAAAGAAGCTAAAGAATATTTTGTGATTTCAAGATTGATTTTTCCATCACTTTTAATTTGTGCAAAATCTCTAACCCTTCTTAGTAAAGAATTTGAAATCCTTGGTGTGCCTCGACTTCTTCTTGCAATTTCAAAGCAGGAGTCACTGTCAATGGATAAGTCTAATATATCAGAACTCCTTTCAACAATTTTTGATAAAATCTCATCATCATAATGCTCTAGTCTATTTGAAATAGCAAATCTTTCTCTCATTGGATTGGTAAGAAAGCCAGACCTGGTAGTTGCTCCAACAAGTGTAAATGGGTTAAGATTTAATTGAACTGTCCTTGCGTTTGGACCAGACTCAATCATTATATCAATTTTAAAATCCTCCATTGCAGAATATAGATACTCTTCAATAATAGGACTTAACCTATGAATCTCGTCAATGAATAATATGTCTCTTTCTTCAAGATTTGTTAATAACCCTGCAAGATCACCTGGCTTATCAATTACCGGACCAGATGTAACCTTTAGACCTACATTAAGTTCGTTTGCTAAAATATGTGCCAGTGTTGTTTTTCCCAGACCTGGAGGTCCATGAAATAACGTGTGGTCAAGAGCATCATTCCTTTGATTTGATGCCTCCACAAAAACTTTTAAGTTTTTAATTATAGATTCTTGACCAAAGAAGTCAGAAAACTTAAGTGGCCGTAAAGCTTTATCAAATTCTTTATCTTTTTCCTGGTTTATATCCATTACATCAAATATACATTAATTGTATTATTTGAATTGATATTAGCAATTAATGCTGAAGCTCTTTCTCTCCTTTTTTTAGTGGCATATTTTGTGGGATAAAATCCACTTTTGAACCTGGTTTGGAATAATCATAAGCCCATCTAAAAACATGAGGAATTTTTCCTGGCCAATTACCATGAATATGTTTAATTGGAGCTGTCCATTCAAGAGTAGTTGACTTCCAAGGATTTTGCTCAGTTTTCTTACCATAATACATACTACTAATAAAATTATATAGGAAAATAATTTGAGCTGCACCAGCTAGCAAAGCAAACAATGTTATGATAACATTAATATTTGCTACATCATCAAAATAAGGAAAATTAGTATTAGTATAATATCTTCTAGGAAGGCCTGCCATACCAATAAAGTGCATTGGGAAAAATACCCCATAAGCGCTTATAGCCGTAATCCAAAAATGAACGTAACCAAGAGTTTTATTCATCATCCTACCAAACATCCTGGGATACCAATGATATACACCAGCAAAAAGACCATAAAGTGCAGAAATACCCATGACCAAATGAAAATGTGCAACTACAAAGTATGTATCATGTAAGTTGATGTCCAAAGCACTATCACCTAAAATTATTCCTGTAAGACCACCAGTTATGAATGTAGATACAAGACCAATTGCAAATAACATAGCAGGATTAAATTGAATATTTCCTTTCCAAATAGTAGTTATGTAATTAAATGCCTTAACTGCAGAAGGAATTGCAATCAATAGTGTTGTAAATGTAAATACTGAACCTAGGAAAGGATTCATTCCAGTTACAAACATGTGGTGACCCCAAACAATTGTAGATAAAAAAGCAATTGCTAAAATTGATCCAACCATGGCTCTATAACCAAAAATTGGTTTACGAGCATTTGTTGCAATAACTTCAGAGGCTATTCCTAGAGCTGGAAGAAGTACTATGTATACTTCTGGATGCCCAAGAAACCAGAAAAGATGCTCAAATAATACTGGAGAGCCACCCTGATAATGCAATACTTCTCCTTGAATAAATATATCTGACAAAAAGAAGGAAGTACCAAAACTTCTATCCATTATTAATAATAGCGCTGCAGATAATAGTACTGGAAATGATACTACACCGATAATGGCAGTAACTAAAAATGCCCATACAGTCAAAGGAAGTCTTGTCATTGTCATTCCTTTGGTCCTAAGGTTTAGTACGGTTACTATATAATTTAAAGCAGCAAGTAATGATGATGCAATAAAAAATGCCATAGATACCAACCATAATGTCATCCCCGCGGCTGAACCTGGCTGAGCTTGCGGCAAAGCACTCAAGGGTGGATAAATTGTCCATCCTGCTGCTGCAGGACCAGCTTCAACAAATAGCGATGCAATCATTAGTGCAGAAGAAATAAAAAATAACCAATAAGAGATCATATTTAGAAATCCTGAAGCCATATCTCTTGCGCCAATTTGAAGAGGAATAAGAAGGTTACTAAATGTACCACTTAAACCGGCAGTTAACACAAAGAATACCATTATTGTTCCGTGTATTGTTACCAGTGCTAAATATACATTAGGATCCATAACACCATCCGTAGCCCACTTACCTAATAATACATCGAATATTCCAAAAGATTCCTCAGGCCAAGCAAGCTGAAGTCTGAATAATAAAGACATAGCAATTCCAACAATCCCCATTATCAATCCTGTAATTAGATATTGTTTTGATATCATTTTATGATCAATACTAAAGATATATTTAGTGATAAAAGTTTCTTTATGATGATGATGATCATGATCATCTTCGTGAGACTCTACAATGATATCTTTTTCCTCTGAAATATCAAGCTCTATATCTGTCCCTACTATTTTAGCTCTTCTATTATTTTTATTTGCCATTTTTTATAATTCTATTGAACAAATTCTTTAAATGTAAGTTGATTATCTAGCCACGTATTGAATTCTTCTTCTGTCTCAACTATTATTTTCATCTGCATGTTATAGTGCGAAGCACCACAAATTTTATTACATAAAAGTAAAAAATCAAACTCATATGGATCAAGGGGAAATTCTCCTTCTGCAACTAAATCTTCACTTTTATCGAATCTGATTTTATTAATTTTTCTAACCTTTTCAACAATCTCAGGCCTTAGTCTCATTTCATCAGTTGTAACATTAGGCGTAAAAGCAAACTGATTTATCATACCTGGAACGGCATTCATTTGTGCTCTAAAATGAGGCATATATGCAGAGTGAAGGACATCTTGTGATCTAATTCTAAATACAACCTCTCTATTAACTGGAAGATGAAGTTCCTGAACCACAATATCATCATCTCCATTTCTGTCGGTTGGATCAATTCCTACTAAATTTTTTCCATCAAAATCTTGGAGAAAACGAACATTAGCATCACCTAAAACACCATCCTCTCCTGCATATCTTGCTTTCCAATTAAACTGTTGTGCATACAACTCTACAACAAGAGCATCATCATTTTCCTCAATGGTCATAATATCAACCCAAGTAAATAAACCATATAAGATAAGACCTGCAAGGGCTATTGTTGGGATAATAGTCCAAACACCCTCTAAAAAATTACTATCTGCAAAAAATAAGGCCTTCCTTTTTTTGTTTCCTCTATATTTAAATGCAAAATAATGAAGTAAAGCTTGTGTAATTGTTTGTACAAAAAATATTACAGCAAATGAAAACCAAAGTAAACTATCATAATTTTCGCCATGAACAGATGCTGACTCAGGAAGTATAACATCACCCCACTGGAAAAAAGAGAAGATAGTTAGTGCATAAATAAATATCAGGAAGAGAAACATAAGCTTTCCCTGAATATCATTATCATTATCAGAAGCTATTTCACTATCATCAAAATCTGTCGGTTTAGACAACTCTAATATTTTTGTCAATTGCCAAACTGCAATAGATATTAAGATTAACGATGTTAGTACTAATAATATTGTCATATTAATCTAAATTATAATATTGAAACGTTTTACTTTCCTCAATAAACGGGTCACCCTTAGCTAAAATTGGAGCTTTTGAAATTGCTCTAAATACTACATATAAAAATATTCCAAGAAAAAACATAAATCCACCAATTTCACCAGGCCCAAAAGACCACAAGTCTCCAACAGCTGAAGGCATAATCATATTATATACATCTATATAGTGACCAACTATTATTACAATTCCGGTTAAAATTACGATAAAGTTAGTCTTCTTAAAGTCACTATTCATAAGAACAATTAATGGGAATATAAGGTTTAACACTACCATTCCAAAAAACAAAAAGTTATAGTCCTCAATTCTTGTTATAAAGTATGTTACCTCCTCTGGAATATTAGAATACCAGATTAGCATAAACTGGGAGAACCACAAATATGCCCAAAATATACTAACTCCAAACATGAATTTAGCCAGATCATGAATATGACTGGAATTTACAAACTCAAGGTAATTTTTAGATTTTAAGTAAATAGTAATTAGTGCAATCGTTGTAATACCTGAGACAAACATACCAGCAAAAACATACCAGCCAAAAAGAGTACTAAACCAATGAGGATCAATTGACATAATCCAATCCCATGACATCATAGATTCTGAAACTAAGAAGAAAACTAAAAATCCAGCAGAAAACTTAAATAGTTTTTTATGAATATTTATATCGTTATTGTCATCTTGCTGAAGGGATAATCTCCTTGTTATCTCTCTGTAAATTACCCAACCTGCTATATATATAATCGCTCGGATAAAAAAGAAAGGAATATTTAGATATCCTATTTTATTTCTGATAATCTCATCATGTGCAACAACTTCTGGATCCATCCATATAAAAAGATGATTAAATTTTAATGCTGAAAAACCTAGGATAATTAATACAAAAACACAACCTAAAAATAGGTATCCTGTAATTCCTTCCATTATTCTATATAATACAATTGACCAACCAGCTTGAGAAGCTCTTTGAATAGCATAGAAAGCTAATACTCCAAGAGAAATCATCATAAAGAATAATGCGGGCACATAAATTGCTGCCCATGGCTTATTATGTAGTTGATTGAAGACATGTTTGTCATGATCATATTCATGACCACTTGATGCATGTCCATGGTCAGAATCTCCATGATCTGAATCTCCATAACCAGAACCTCCATGATCTGAATCTCCATAGCCAGAATCTCCATAGTCAGAATCTCCATAGTCAGAATCATGACTCATACTTGAAACAATTTCTTTTGCTTCATCAACGGTTGTAGGAGCTACGTAAAAGCCGTATAAAATTCCAAGAAGTCCAATTAGAATTAAGCTTATTGAAAGTACTTTAATTTGATTTGAAAATTTATAATCTTTATACATTAATTACTTTTTTGTTCTTCTCTTAGTTCCATTACATATTGTGCAATCTGCCATCTTTCTTCTTCATTAACTTGTCCAGCATGAGAACCCATTGCATTTATTCCATACATAAGTACATGATAAATACTACCAGGTGTAATTTCTCTATCTACGTATGCAGGAATTCCTAAAAACTTTTCTCTTTGTGCTAAAATTCCCATTCCATCACCTTTATCTCCATGACATACAGAGCAGTAAATCTCGTAGAGCTCTTTACCTTGGCTTCTATTGTAATCATTAACTTCTAATGGAGATACTAATTGACTCTTTGCAAGTTCGTAACCTTCATTTGAATCTTCATAATCATAAGGTTCCCAACCTCTTGCTATAGACCCCTCTGGAGGAAGCTGAGCTTCAATTCCATTGGAAAACGCATCAGACTCAGCGTATGTTTCATATGCTAAAGACTCATACATATCCGGAAAGTACTGAAAGTTAGGTTTTGATGGATCAAAACATGATGTAACTAGAATACTTATAGAAAATATTAAGATAAACCTATTTCTCATCTTCATCATTATTTATTATCTCTATAGAAATTGCACCAAGTTTTTTTAACATTGTCTTCGTCTTAGCAATATTTGTTCCTGTCTCCATATCAATCAAAAATTTATCATCAGTAGTTGATGGGTGAGGATTCTCTGACTTTTTGAATGGCCATAATTTACTTTTTAAATAAAAAGTTATTACCATTAAATGAGCAGCAAAAAATACTGTCATCTCAAAAATTATTGGCACAAAAGAAGGTATATTCTCGATTAAAGTAAAGCTTGGTTTTCCACCTATATTTTGAGGCCAATCGACAATCATAATATAATTCATCATCATTATAGCGACGGTAAAACCAATACACCCATAAATAAATGTTGCAATAGACATATTAGTTGGCTTAAGTTTCATTGCTTTGTCAAGTCCATGAACTGGAAATGGTGTATATATTTCATTAATATAAATTTTACTTTTTACTATCTGCTTTACAGCGTCTAGCAAAGTATCATCATCATCAAACAAAACATGTAAGCTTTTTGAACTCATTTTTTATCTCTTAATTTTTTATAATTCTCTCCTGATGATTTGAGAATTGTTTTTACTTCAGATTGAGCAACAACTGGGAAGCTTCTAGCGTAAAGCAAAAACAATACAAAGAAGAATCCTATAGTTCCAATAAATATTCCAATGTCAATGAAAGTTGGGGAGAACATTGTCCATGACGATGGTAGATAATCTCTGTGAAGAGATGTAACAATAATCACAAATCTTTCAAACCACATCCCAACATTTACAACTATTGAAATTACAAACGACCATATTATGCTTGTCCTGATCTTCTTAAACCACATAACTTGTGGTGATACAACATTACATGACATCATTAAAAAATAAGCCCACCAATATGGACCCGTTGCTCTATTTAAAAATGCATATTGCTCATATTCAACTCCAGAGTACCAAGCTATGAAAAGTTCAGTGATGTATGCACAACCTACAATTGAACCAGTAATCATAATTACAATATTCATCATTTCAATGTGTTGAACAGTAATGTAACTCTCAAGCCTAGATACCTTTCTCATTATAATCAATAATGTTTGAACCATGGCAAAACCAGAAAATATTGCACCTGCAACAAAGTATGGTGGAAAAATTGTTGTATGCCATCCTGGAATTACAGATGTAGCAAAATCAAACGATACAATTGTATGAACAGATAAAACAAGAGGAGTTGCAAGTCCAGCAAGAACTAATGAAACTTCTTCAAATCTTTGCCAATCTTTTGCTCTTCCTGACCATCCAAAACTTATTAAACTATAAATTTTCTTTTGAAAAGGTTTAACGGCTCTATCTCTAATCATTGCAAAATCAGGAAGTAGACCAGTCCACCAAAATACTAATGAAACTGTTAGGTATGTAGAAATAGCAAAAACATCCCACAAAAGAGGAGAATTAAAGTTAACCCATAGAGATCCAAACTGATTAGGAATTGGAAAAAACCAATAAATAAGCCAAGGTCTACCCATATGAATTACGGGAAATAGTCCTGCTTGAATTACTGAGAATATTGTCATTGCTTCTGCAGATCTATTAATACCCATTCTCCATTTCTGTCTAAATAGTAATAATACTGCAGAGATCAAAGTTCCAGCATGACCAATACCAACCCACCATACAAAATTTGTAATATCCCATGCCCAACCAACTGTTTTATTAAGACCCCATGTTCCTATACCAGTTCCAATAGTATAAATTATACATCCAACACCCCACATAAATGCAGCCATAGATATTCCGAATGCAATCCACCAATCTTTATTGGGTGGAGTTTCTATCGGACGAGCAATATCTTCTGTTATGTCATGATAACTTTTGTCGCCAATGACTAAAGGTTTTCTAATAGGAGCTTCATAATGCGATGACATATACTATACTTTTTTACTATTTGTTACCTTAACTTGATATAAAATATTAGGCTTTGTTCCTATACTTTCGAGAAGCCTGTAGGCTCTATCATTATTATTTAATTCTGATATACTACTTTTCTTATCGTTAACATCTCCAAATACAATAGCACCGTCACTACATGCATTTGAACATGCTGTTTGAAACTCTCCATCTAACACTCTTCTACCGTCTTTTTTTGCATCAAGAATTGTTTTCTGAGTCATTTGTATACATAAGGAGCATTTTTCCATGACACCTCTACCTCTAACATTTACATCAGGATTAAGAACCATTCTTCCAAGATCGTTGTTCATATTATAATCAAATTCATCATTTTCAGCGTAAGCAAACCAATTGAATCTTCTAACTTTATATGGACAGTTATTTGCACAATATCGAGTTCCAACACATCTATTATAAGCCATCTGATTTTGTCCTTGACGACCATGAGATGTCGCAGCAACAGGACATACTGTTTCACATGGAGCATGATTACAATGTTGACACATTACTGGTTGGAAAACGACTTTAGGATTCTCAGCAGCAGTCTCTAATTTTGTCTGAGTAGCTCTGTATTCTCTGTATCCTGAGGTCCCTTCTTTCGCTTTTACATCTCCTTCGAAAGTATCTTCAGATGAAAAGTATCTATCAATTCGAAGCCAATGCATGTCTCTTGATTTTCTAACTTCTTCTTTACCAACAACTGGAACATTATTTTCTGCATGACAAGCAATAACACATGCCCCACATCCATTACACGCATTTAAATCAATAGATAAATTGAAGTGGTGCCCTGTCGATCTATCAAATTCCCTCCAAATATCAACTTCTTTAGATGTAACTTTTGTTTCAATATGATTTTTGGATACCATAACAGTTGGATTCCAATATGACTTTTCTTTTGAATTATATGTATCTATGTCGGTTTCTTTGATAATCTCATCTCTACCCATCATAGTATTATGTAATTGAATACATGCAAATTCATGATCACCTTTTACCTTAGAGATACTAATTGTTTGAGTTTTAGAGAAATTATTATAAAAGGTATATGCATTAACACCTACTTTCATAACATCTCTCATACCCTCAGTCTTTCCATATCCGTAAGCTAGACCAACTGTTCCTTTTGCTTGACCAGGTTGAATTAAAACAGGAACTTTCAGTTGACTCTCACCGTCAGAGATATTAGCATAACTACCATTTAAAGCACCGTTTGAAACATTATAATTCCTCAAGCCAAGTTTATTAGCGTCAGAAGCTGACATAGTCAAATAATTATCCCAGGTAACTCTAGTTATTGGATCAGGAAATTCCTGAAGCCATGGATTAGAGGACTGAGAACCATCTCCAATTCCAGTTTTGGAATAAAGAACAAGAGAAAACTCTTCGGATCTATCTTCACTTATTGAAGAAATGCTTGAAGTTAACTTTCTAGGTCTTAAATTAAAACTTGTAAAATCGTTGTAATAACCATCCTGTAATGATTTACCCCATGTTTTACCTTTAAGTATAGTATTCTGCCAATTTGATTTAATCCTTTCATAAAAACTTACATTTGATCCTAAAAGTTTTAAGAAAAAGTCCTGAAATTGAATTGTATCAAAAAGAGGTCTAATTGTAGGCTGAGCAAGGAAAAAATTCCCTTTTTTAAACTCATAATCTCCCCATGACTCTAGATAATTATTAGAAGCTGCAACATACATAGCAGACTTTGCTGTCTCATCTTCTTTTTCAGAAAAGACAAGCGAAAACTCAAGATTTTCAAATGATTGTTTTACTGATTCTGCATTTGGAAGTGAATAAAGTGGATTTACACCTGATGTAATAACTCCAGAGATTTCACCAGAATTTAATTCAGATATAAATTCATTCAATTCAGAATTTTTTCCTTGTCTAATCAACCTAGGATTATTAATGTCTATAACCTCAGAATTAATCGATCTATTTATTTGGAGTATTAGTTCTTGAATTTCAACATCGTCAACTCCCGATACAACAACCGATTTATTCGGTGAGCTCAAAATTCTTTCAATTGACAAGTCAATGTATTTATCAATTTCTGGTGTAAGTGATCCTTTTACATCGCCATTACCTGTTAATCTAGAATAAATTCTTGAAACAATTTTTTTTAGCTCACTAGGTTTGGCAGGAACTCTATCATCAGCATTTGAACCAGTTAATGTCATGTTTGATTCAAATTGAAGGTGATATGACATTTTTTTATTGCTAGACTTATCTGGAACTCTTGTCTTAGTATAGCCTGAAGAATATCCTCCACCCTGCCAATCAGATAGAAAGTCAGCATCAACAGAGATAATATTTTCAGCTTTTGAAAAGTCATAATCAGCCATTGCTCTTAAACCATAGATGTTTTCGAAGGCATCCAAAACAGATGAGTCTGAAATAGTATCATAAATCACATGACTTAAATTAGGGTACTCGTCTAAAAGTTCTTTTATAATATTATTTGTAGTAGGGCTTGGGTATGTCTGAGTTAGTAATACAACTTTTTTGTTTTGATCTTTAAAATTCTGTAAACTAATTTTTACGAGATTAATCATTGTATCCCAATCAGTGTATTCACCTGAAATTTTTGGACCTTGTATTCTATTGGCATCATAAAGAGATAATACAGAGGCATGAACTCTTGCATTAGCATCCCCAAATTTTAAAGCATCTTTGTTGCTCTCAATTTTGATTGGTCTTCCTTCTCTAGTTTTAACTAGAATACTGCTAAAGTCATTACCATCAGCTATTGTTGTTGCATAGTAATTAGCAACACCTGGAATTATTTGCTCAGGCTGAACAACATAAGGCACAGATTTAATCACAGGTCCTTCACAACCTGCTAATGCAGCTGCTGCTGAACTAAACCCAACATACTTCAAAAAATCTCTTCTTGAAGCACCATCATTTTCTTCTTTTGAATTAACTGGAAGCTTTTCAACAAATTCATTATTCTCAAGCCCCTCAACTATAGTACTTTCACTATTTAGTTGCTCTATTCCCTTCCAATATAATTTTTTACTTTTCATTTTAATAGTGACATTTTGCACACTCTATTCCACCAAGTTGCGCAACAGTTAATTTTTCTACACCATATTTTTTTGAAAGCTCTTCATGAACTTTTTGATAGTATTCGTTATCCTTATCAACATTACTCTCTCTATGACAATCAATACACCATCCCATAGTTAATGGGGAGTACTGATACATAATTTCCATCTCCTCAACAGGCCCATGACATGTTTGACATTCTATCTTTGCGACCTGTGCATGTTGAGCATGATTGAAATAAACAAAATCAGGAAGATTGTGAATTCTAACCCATTTAACTGGTTTTGTATTCCCTGTATAAACTTGATTCTCTTCATCCCACCCAACAGCGGAATAAAGTTTTTTGATTTCATTAGTATAAAAGTCTTTGGTATAACCATTCTCAAGATCTTCCTCTCCATTATACTCGGCTATATATTCATGACAGTTCATACACACATTTAATGAAGGTATTCCGGAATGTTTTGATACTCTTGCAGAAGAGTGACAGTATTTACATTCAATTTGATTTGCACCAGCATGTATTTTGTGTGAATAGTGAATTGGTTGAATAGGAGCATATCCTTGATCAATTCCAATTTGCATCAAGTATCCATATGTAAAATATGCACTTGAGAGCAAAAAACCAACAACCATGATAAAAATCAAAAACTGATTTTTAATTATTGTTTTCCAAAGCGGAGTAATATTTCTTTTTGGCTGTGATTCAATTTTAACACCACTTGCATTTGCAATTTTAATTAGTGTTCTTTGAACCAAAAACAGCATTACAATAAGAATAGTGAAGACTATAACAGTTACTGCTAAAATAATATTAATTGATAAGTCAGAGCCTTGACTAACTACTTCTGATTGGACTGCAGCGGTTGTTGCTGGAGGTGGGGGAACATAGTCAGTATATGCAAGAATATTGTCGATGTCTTGATTGGAAAATTGAGGATAATTTGTCATTACAGCTCGGTTATACTCTTCCCAAATGGCAACCGCTTGTGGATCACCATCTTTAATCATTTGAGTTCCATTCTTAATCCATTTGTAGAGCCATTCTTTATCGTATTTATCAGTAACTCCTCTTAAAGCAGGTCCAACTGCTTTTCTGTTTAATTGATGACAAGCTGCACAATTGGTATTGAATAAGCTCTTACCAGCCTGTATATCTACCTCTTGAGAAATGCTTAGAGAGGGTGCAAGAAGTGCTACTAAAAGTATCCTTTTTATTAGTAACATTTGCAGGGGGCGATTATGTTTTTGATCATAATTTAAAGTGTTTTAAAACCACTTTTTTTAAGAATGTAAATTTACATCATAAAGCTCATTTTAAAAACTCTAAAATGAACAATTATTTAATTTATAATGATTCTAAATAAGAAGTTTACTCAATTTATTAAATTTGATAAAATAAAAAATGAAAAAAGTAAATTTTCTTTTAGCAATATGCTTTTTTTTATCAGCATTTTGGGGGGTTCTAGCCCAGGATGAAGATGTTATATATGATGATACACTAACAAAAAGATTGTTCCATATAAATAAAGCTTACAAAAAGAAATCTTTTGAGTCAACAACCTACACAATCCAAATTTTTTATGGAAGTTTATATAGAGCTCGTTCAACATATAGCGATTTTAAAAATAGGTATTCAGAAACTTCGGCAGTATTAATTTTTGAAACTCCAAATTATAAAGTTAGAGTTGGGAGATATAAAGACATAAATATTGCTTCTCAGGAACTGGAGAAAATAAGAAAAATTTATCCAGGATCTTTTATAATCAAATTGTCTAATTTATAGCTTTTTCTTAATGGCAATTTCTTGATATGATCTAATTAAATCTCCTACCTCAAGGTCATTAAAATCGTTAATTTGAATTCCACAATCATAGCCTTTTGCAACTTCTTTAACATCATCTTTAAATCTTTTTAAAGAAAGTAATTTCCCATCAAAAATTTGCTCATCTGCTCTAATGACTCTTACACTGGAGTTTCTAATGATTTTTCCAGAAGTTACCATACAACCTGCAATTGTTCCAATCCTTGAAATTTTAAAGGTATCTCTAACTTCAGCTTCTCCCATATGTTCCTCTTTCATTTCAGGTGAAAGCATACCTTCCATTGCATCCTTCAAGTCATTTATTGCATCGTAGATTATAGAATAGGATCTAATATCAATTTGTTCCTTTTCAGATAATTTTCTTGCACTTTGAGTTGGTTTAACATTAAATCCAATAATTATTGCATCAGATGCTGAGGCAAGAAGAACGTCCGACTCAGTAATTGCACCAACGGCTTTAAATATAATGTTAACGTGAATCTCTTCTGTAGAAAGATTTTGAAAAGAATCAGTCAATGCTTCAACTGAACCATCAACATCCCCTTTTATTATAATATTTAATTCTTGGAAATCTCCAATTGCAATTCTTCTACCAATTTCGTCAAGAGTAAGATGTTTTTGAGTTCTTACACTTTGCTCTCTAACAAGTTGAGTTCTTTTGGCAGCAATCTGTTTTGCTTCTTTCTCATCTTCCAGAACTTTAAATTGATCTCCAGCTTGTGGCGCTCCATCAAGACCTAATACAGAAACAGGAGTTGAAGGATTAGCAATATCTAAAGAGTTACCTATTTCATCAAACATTGCTTTTACTTTTCCACTTATTTTTCCAGCAAGGATATAATCTCCTATTTTTAGTGATCCATTTTGAACAAGAACAGTTGAGACATATCCTCTTCCCTTATCAAGATAAGCTTCAAGAACAGCTCCAGAAGACAATTTATTTGGATTAGCCTTGAGGTCCAGCATCTCAGCTTCAAGTAAAACTTTTTCTAAAAGCTCATCAACTCCTGTTCCACTAATTGCTGAAATATCTTGTGATTGAATCTTACCACCCCAATCCTCAACAACTAGATTCATACTTGCAAGAGACTCTTTAACTTTATCAGGGTTAGCGCCATCTTTATCAATTTTATTAATTGCAAAAATAATAGGGACACCACCGGCTTGAGCATGACTAATTGCCTCTTTTGTTTGTGGCATAATATTGTCATCAGCTGCAATAACTACAATTACTATATCAGTTATTTGAGCACCTCTAGCTCTCATTGCTGTAAAAGCTTCATGACCAGGTGTATCAAGAAAAGTAATTTTTTTTGAATTAACAGAAACAGAATATGCTCCAATATGTTGTGTTATTCCTCCAGATTCACCCTCAGTCACAGAAGATTTTCTGATATAATCAAGTAGAGATGTTTTACCATGATCAACATGACCCATTACAGTAACAATTGGTGCTCTCTCTTTTAGATCTTCAGTATCATCCTCCTCTTCTTTTTCTTCTTTTTCCTCTTCAATATCAGTTTTTACAAAGTCTAACTCAAAGCCAAATTCATCAGCAACCACAGATAGAGTTTCAGCATCTAGTCGTTGATTCATAGTTACCATTATTCCAAGACTCATACACGCAGATATAATATCATTTGAGCTAACCTCCATTAAAGTAGCAATTTCTCCAACGGTAATAAACTCAGTAATTTTTATTTTTTTGCTTTCCTCCTCTTGTTGTGCAAGCTCTTCCTCACTTTTAAGTTTGTGTTGATCTCTTTTGTCTTTTCTATATTTTGCTCCTTTTGATTTTGAAGATTTACCTTGAAGTTTTTCTAAAGTTTCCCTTATCTGTTTTTGAATTTCATCGTCTGTTGGTTCAACCTTTTGATTTGTGTTTTTTGAATTATTTTTATTCAGCTTAGCTTCTGTTGCTTTAGGTTTCGATACATCTTTACTTATTCTTTTTCTTCTTCTTTTTTTTGACTCTTCAACTTGATCTTCTTTTTTCTTAATTGAATCCAAATCGATGACCTCACCTGTCTTTTTTATACCGCTTAACTTCTGAAAGTTTGTTTCAATTTTTGAAGAATCTTTTGAGATTTCTTTTTTTTCTTTATCAGCGTTTTCTTCCAGATTTATTTCTGTATCTGTATTTTTATTTTCAGCCTCATTTAGAATTTGGGGTTTAATTTCATTTGACTCAGCTTTAGCTATCTCATTTTTTTCTTCAAGAATTTGCTTTTCTTCAAGTTCTTTTCTCTTTTGAATATTTATTTTTTCAAGCTCATCTTTATCGGACTTATCTGTTTGAAATTCATCTAAAAGAAGCCTATAAGTACTTTCATCAATCTTAGAGGTTGGCCTTGGTTCAATATTGATTTTTTTTGAACTAAGGAATTCAACAGCTCTATCTAAGGAGATGTTTAATTCTTTTAAAACTTTATTTAACCTTATAGGTACTGACATAATATTTAATCTTCGAATTCTTCTTTTAAAATCTTAAGAACATACTCTACTGTTTCTTCCTCAAGATCTGTCCTTTTTATAAGATCCTCTGCATCTAATTCAAGTACACTTTTTGCAGTATCAAGTCCAACTTTTCTAAACTCCTCAATCACCCATTCATCGATTTCATCCTTAAACTCTGTAAGTTCAACATCTTCTTCTGCACCCTCTCTGTAAACATCAATTTCGTATCCAGTAAGCCTTCCTGCTAATCTGATGTTGTGACCACCTTTTCCAATTGCTCTTGAAACTTCATCTGGATTAAGATAAACCTGAACCGTTTTTTTCTCTTCGTCAATATTCAGTGAATTTATTTTTGCAGGACTTAAAGCTCTAGTAATAAATAACTGAACATTATTTGTATAATTAATTACATCAATGTTCTCGTTACCAAGCTCTCTGACTATTCCATGTATCCTTGAACCTTTCATACCAACGCAAGCTCCTACAGGATCAATTCTGTCATCATAAGAATCAACAGCAACTTTTGCTTTTTCACCAGGAATCCTAACCGCTTTTTTAATTGTTATTAAACCATCAAAAACTTCAGGAATTTCTTGTTCAAATAATTTCTCTAAAAACAAAGGTGAAGTTCTTGAAAATATAATTCTTGGTTTATTCCCTCTTAACTCGACATTTTCAATTACGCCTCTAACGCTATCTCCTTTTCTAAAAAAATCTTTTGGTATTTGCTTATCTTTTGGCATTATTAACTCATTTCCATCATCGTCCAATAGGATAACTTCTCTGGCTCTTACATGATGAACTTCTGCAGTAAAAATTTCACCAACTCTATCTTTAAATTGGTTGTAAATATTGTTACTATCATGCTCAAAAACTTTTGCCACTAAGTTTTGTCTTAGTGCTTGAATTGACCTTCTTCCAAGATCAATTAATTTAAACTCCTCTGACACCTCTTCACCGACCTCAAAATCAGGCTCGATTTTTCTAGCTTGAGTTAATTCAATCTCGGCATTCGGATCTTCAACTTCACCATCTTTTACTACTATTCTATTTCTCCATATTTCTAGATCTCCTTTATCGGGATTAATGATAATGTCGAAATTTTCATCTGTTCCAAATCTTCTAGTTAATGAATTTCTAAAAACTTCTTCTAGAATAACCATTAAAGTTACCCTATCTATTAACTTTTCATCTTTAAATTCAGAGAAAGATTCTAATAATGATATATTTTCCATGTTCTTAACTTTATTTAAAAAAAAAGAGGGACATAATGTCGCCTCTGAAATTTTCAAAATGCTTGGCAAATTTATTATAAATTATTGATATAATAAAATTGTTGGCCTACTAGGGGTCGAACCTAGACTCTTCTGGACCAAAACCAGACGTGTTGCCAGTTACACCATAGGCCAATTACGTGCAAATTTAAATTATTTTTTAGTTTAAAAAGTATATTTATGAAATTTCTTCAAGTTTACGCTGAGGCAATGATTTAACAAGTAAAAAATTTAAAATTGCAGATATTAAAAAGTATGATAATAAGAATGTAGATAATAGAGGATTCACGCTTAGACCTAACGCTTGGCTAAAAATTATTATTGAAATTCCAATAAGCACTCTTATAAACTCAAACGCAATTGACCACTTAAATCCATCCATTATTGAAGAAAAGCTATAAATAGTTGAAAAGATTAGTAAAAGATAAGCTGTCTTATCTGCTGTTGAGATATCAGAAAATGTAAATAAAAAAATGAAAAGAACGACATTTTGAATTACAAAATGAAATCCAGCAAATATTTTATGTATTAAATTATATTTTGGTCTATATTTTTCTTGACTGTAAACATTCTCTATTTTTACCCTAGGAATCTTTTTGGTAACATCAATGGGTCTCCAACCTGTAGGCATAAACCAGATCCTAAGTTTATCTTTAAAACTTTTTGTATACCATGCATCTTGAATAAGAGACCACAGGTGTTGAAAATTTATCCAAATTGGGTTCCAGGTCTGAACTGGTTTTAATGTACCATAAATACATGGAACATCATCAAGTTCCTCTTGAAAAGTTCCAAATGCTCTATCCCAAATACAAAAAATTGCAGCAAGATTTTTGTCTATGTATTCTTTATTTATTGCATGGTGAACTCTGTGTTGAGAAGGTGTAACTAAAATATATTCTAACCACCCAAGTTTTCCTATATGTTTTGTATGATACCAGAACTGACCAAAAAGATGAAGTGGCCCTAGTATAGTGATTACTTGTGGTGGAACACCCAAGAATGCAGCTGGAATTAAAAATAAAGCTCCGATACCTAAGTTGTTTGTAATACTTTGCCTTAATGCACATGCTAAATTGAATTCCTCACTACTATGGTGAATTACATGCATATTCCAAAAAATATTGATTGAATGTTTTAACCTGTGATGACAATAACTTGCAAAGTCAATACAAATAAAAGCTATAACATAAAGCATAATTGTTTCTTCGAGTTCAATGACTTTTAGTCTTTCATAGAAAAACGGATACGAAAAGATAATTATACCTAAACCAAGAATATCAACAAGTAAGTTTGTAAATCCAGAGCTTAAACTAGAAATTGTATCCATAAAAGTATGCTGTTGATCTTTCTTCCATGCACCATACAATATTTCAATAGTAATTAATACTAAGAAAATTGGAATCGTAATCAATAGTATGTTTGCGTAAGTATCCATTCTTATTTTAATACTCAATAATTCTATGTGAAAATTGAATATTTTATTTTACTTTGCTTCTATAAATATATCAATTATGCCATTAAAAAAAATATTTAATCTTATAACGATTTCTTGTATTACTATTCTTTTATCTAATACAGAACTCTATTCACAAAGAAAATCAAAAAATAACGTAAAATATGAACCTGTTCTCCATGAGTCCGTGACCTACAGAGAAATTGGCCCATTCAGAGGTGGTAGATCAGCTGCAGTTGCAGGTGTTCCCGGCGAACCTGACTTATATTATTTTGGAGCTACGGGTGGAGGAGTATGGAGAACCGAAGATGGCGGCAAAACATACAAAAACATTTCTGATGGTTTTTTTGGCGGAAGCATTGGCTCAATTGCTATTGCAAGTGACGATCCCAATGTAATATACGTTGGAGGTGGTGAGGTTACAATTAGAGGAAATGTTTCGTCTGGATATGGAATATTTAAGAGTGTTGATGCTGGTAAAACATGGAAGTTTTCTGGATTACCTAATTCAAGACATATTCCCAGAATTGTAATTGATCCAAATGATAACGATATAGTCTATGCTGCTGTTCTTGGTAATATATATAAACCAACCGATGATAGAGGAGTTTATAAGTCTGAAGATGGAGGATTGACATGGAAAAAAGTTCTTTTTGCAAATAGCCTTTCTGGAGCATTTGAAATTGTAATGGACCCAAATAATCCAAGAATATTATATGCATCTACATGGAGAGTTCAAAGAACATCTCATAGTTTGAGTAGTGGAGGTGAAGGCTCTGATTTATGGAAAAGTGTTGACAGTGGAGAGAGCTGGATTAAGATTACTAAAAATAATGGTTTCCCAACTGGAACAATTGGTGTAATTGGAGTAACTGTTTCTCCTGTAAATTCTGAAAGAGTTTGGGCGATTGTTGAAAATCAAGAAAAAGGAGGTGTATATAGATCTGATGATGGAGGTTTAAATTGGATTTATACAAATAATAGCAGATCACTTAGGCAAAGGGCTTGGTATTATTCGAAGATTTATGCTGATACACAAGATGTTGATGGAGTGTATGTGATGAATGTTGCTTATCATTTTTCAGATGATGGAGGAAAAACTTTTAAATCCAATAATGCTCCTCATGGGGATCATCATGATTTGTGGATTGCTCCGGAAGATAACTCAAGAATGATAATTGCAGATGATGGTGGTGCACAAGTATCATATGATAAAGGTAGAACCTGGAGCACCTACTACAATCAACCTACAGCACAATACTATAGAGTAACCACAGATAATTCTTTTCCATATAGAATATATGTTGCTCAGCAAGATAACTCAACACAAAGAGTGATGCATAGAAGCTTGGGTTATAGTATAGATGATGATGACTGGGAAAGTACTGCAGGTGGAGAATCAGGTCATATAGCTATTGATCCTAATAATAATGATATAGTTTATGGAGGAAGTTATTTAGGATTTTTAGAAAGAAAAAATCATGAGAAAAATACTTCAAGAGTTATAAATGTATGGCCAATAACAACTCTTGGGGAAGGAGCTGAGGCCATGAAGTATAGATTTAATTGGAATTTTCCAATTGCTTTTAGTAAACATGATTCATCTAAACTTTATACTTTCTCTAATCATGTTCATCTCTCCACGGATGAAGGCCAAAGCTGGGAGATAATAAGCCCAGATTTAACAAGAAATGACAAAACAAAACTTGTCTCCTCTGGAGGTCCTATTACACAGGATAATACTGGAGTGGAATATTATGCAACTTTATTTGCAGTTGATGAATCACCTATTCAGGAAGGATTAATTTGGGTTGGAAGTGATGATGGATTAATCCACCTAACAAAAGACGGCGGGACTTCATGGGAAAATGTCACTCCAAAAAAAATGCCAGAATGGATGATGATAAACAGTATTGATGCCTCTTCGTTTGATGCTGGAACTGCATATATAGCTGGAACCAGATATAAGCTTGGTGACTTTACCCCATATTTATATGTAACAGAGGACTATGGTCAAAATTGGAAGTTAATTACAAATGGAATTGAAGCTGAACATTTTACAAGAGTGATTAGATCCGATAAAATAGACGAGAACATACTGTATGCAGGAACAGAGACAGGGATGTACATATCTTTTGATAAAGGAATTAATTGGAATAAATTTCAAAAAAACTTACCTATTGTTCCTATCACTGATTTAACAATAAAAGATAATTCATTGATTGTTGCAACTCAAGGAAGAAGTATTTGGATTCTGGACGATTTAACAGTTCTCCATCAGTTATCTGAATCAACTAAAGAACCAAAATTATATAAGCCAAAGGATGCATACAGAATGAGAGGGGGCGGAGGTACAAAGTCTTTAACAGCAGGCACGAATCTTCCAAACGGAGTTATTGTACATTATTATTTGCCAAGTTTTAATAATGAAAATGATGAAGTTAAACTCTCAATACATTCGAAAGATGGTGAGTTGATCAAAGAATTTTCAAATAAGAGTAGTGAAAATAAAATACAGGTGAAAGAAGGTGGAAACTCTTTTGTTTGGAATATGAAATATCCAGGAGCAAAAAGACTAGATAATATGGTGCTATGGGCAGCAGATTTTTCGGGGGCAAAAGCAGTTCCTGGTGATTACATAGTAAAATTAAGTGTGAATCAAACTGAGCTAACACAAAATTTTAAAATTTTAAAAGATCCAACTTCTGAGGGTACAATTGATGATATAAATGCCCAATTTAATTTTGTTAATGAAATTAATAATATAGTTGATGAGGCACACAATGCAATAATTAATATCAGGAAAATTAAATCTGATCTTAGCAAATTTCAATCTGAATTTGCTGACAATGAATTAGTAAATGATTTAATTGAGATGTCAAATTCAATCACAAGCTCACTGGATAATGTTGAAAATGAATTATATCAAACAAAAAATCAAAGTAATCAAGATCCATTAAATTATGGTGTTAAGTTGACAAATAATCTGGGAAATTTAAATTCTGCATTTAGAGCCAGCGATTTTAGACCAACTGATCAAGACATCAAAGTAAAGGACGAATTAATTAAAAAGGTAAGAATTCAATTAGATAAGTATAATTCCATAATTTCTAATGATATACCAAATTTTAATTCAAGTTTTAAAAATCTTGAGTTAGATTATTTAAATGTTTTTATGTAATTAAATTAAAAACTAAAATTTAATAATTTATCAAATAATGTCGGAGGCCAAGTTTCGAAAAATAAATAATATCGTAGGGTGGTTACTTTTTTCCGTTGCCATGATAACATATGGATTAACGGTAGAACCAACAGCGAGTTATTGGGATGCAGGTGAATATATTTCAACATCTGCGAAGCTTCAAGTTGGCCACCCACCCGGTGCTCCTTTCTATCAGATGATGGGTGCAATTTTTTCATTATTTGCAACTAACAACGAAACTATTGCATTAGCTGTTAATTTTCTATCCGTTATTTCTAGTGCGTTTGTTATATTATTTCTTTACTGGTCTACAACACTATTATTAACTAAAATTTTTAGAAAAAATAATTTTAATAATTCATGGTCCATAATTCTTAGTGCTTCAATCGGAGCATTGACTTTTACCTTTTCAGATAGCTTTTGGTTTAACGCTGTTGAATCTGAAGTTTATGCTTTGGCAATGCTTTTTCTTTCAACTACGTTTTGGGCAGGATTAAGGTGGGAAAAAGATTTTGAAAATGAAAGAGGAGACAAATGGTTACTCCTAATATCATTTTTAATTGGCTTATCATTTGGTGTTCACTTTATGGCAATTTTATCAATTCCAGCAATTGGAATGATATATTATTTTAAGAAGTATAAAAACATTTCTTTGAGAGGTTTCATATTAGCTAATATCATATCTGTATCAGTATTGTTATTTATTTTTAAACTTCTTTTACCATCTACTTTATCAATTTTTGGACAACTTGAAGTATTCTTTGTCAACTCTGTTGGACTCCCGTTTAATTCAGGAACTAATATTGCAGGACTTTTAATGGTTGGATTATTTTACAAAGGATTATCATTTACTCGATCTAAAGGAATGATTCAGTTTAATACTATTATTCTATGTATTCTTTTTGTATTTATAGGCTTTTCATCATGGCTAATGATCCCAATTAGATCAAATGCTAAAACAGTAATTAATGAAAACTCCCCATCTGATGCAAGATCTCTTTTAGCATATTATAGGCTTGAACAATATCCTAAAACTTATCTTTTTTATGGACCTATGTTTTCTGATATTTACGCACCTCAAGATGAAAAGGAACCATATGTTGATGGTAAGCCAAAATACGAAAGAGATTATAAAACAGGAAGATATAAAACGGTAAACTACTGGAAAGACTCAGAGATTAATTCAAATTCCAAGCATAGAGGATTAATCCCCAGGTTATGGAGTTCAAGCCATGCAGGAAACTATATGAATTTTACAAATCCACTTAAATTTGAAATTTTAGATAGATATAAAAATGAGCAAGCAATAGTTGAGAGAGTAAATGAATTTATTAACAGAGAATTGCAAGGAGAGCTTGATGGAGAGCAATACAATGAATTTTTCAGATCCTTGGGCCCTTATCTAAGTATTAGTAAGCCTACACTATTTGATAATTTAAATTTTCTTTTTTCTTATCAAATCAATTATATGTATTGGCGTTATTTTATGTGGAATTTTGCAGGAAGGCAAAATGATATTCAAGGAGACTATTCAATAACTAATGGAAATTGGATAAGTGGTATTAAGTTCATTGATGAGTTAAGAATTGGGAATCAAGGTGCAATAGATCAAGATCAAAAAAATAACAAAGCAAGAAATACCTACTTTTTCCTTCCATTAATTCTGGGAATTATTGGACTTATGTTTTGCTATAAGTATGATATTAAATCTTTTTGGATATTACTTTTACTATTCCTATTTACAGGTCTTGCTTTAAAGTTTTATTTAAATGAAAGACCTTTTGAACCAAGGGAAAGAGATTATGCTCTTGTTGGATCCTTCTATGTTTTCTCTATATGGATTGGTATGGGTTATACAGCAATTTTATACTACATAAAAAGATTTAAAAATAAAATTTTAGATTTTGGAGTTTATGCAATTTGTTTGATTTCAGTACCACTACTTATGGCCTTCAATAACTGGGATGACCATGATAGATCTGATAGATATACTGCACAATCCTTAGCTAAGGCATATCTTCAGTCAATTGATATTGATAAAGATGCGATGATTTTTACAATTGGTGATAATGATACTTTTGCTCTTTGGTATGCTCAAGAGATAGAAGAATTTAGGACAGATGTTAGAACAATTAATACGAGTCTTTTAGCTACAGATTGGTACATTGATCAAATGAAAAGAAGGGCATATGAGAGTAGTCCAATACCATCACAAATGGAACATGAAAAGTATGCATTTGGTATTAGAGACTATATAAGATATGAGAATCTGCTTGACTCTGTAAGATGGGATATTGGAGACTTTGTTGATTGGGTAGCTAGTGATAACCCAAGAACTAAATATAGAAACTTAATAACTCAATCAGGAGGTGATACAAATGATTATCCAGAACATGCACTTGAGACTGTTTTTTATCCAACAAATAAAATTAGACTTCCTGTTAATAAAGAAAACGTTTTAGAAAGTGGAATTGTAAAAAAAGAGGACGAAGACCTCATAGTTGATTATATAGATATTGACCTACCTGAGTCAATTATAACAAAAAATCAAATTTTGATGTTAGATATTCTTGCTAATAATGATTGGATGAGACCAATATATTTTACCGGAGGTAGTTATGAGGATTCTGAATACATATGGATGAAAGATTATCTTCAGTTAGATGGGCTAGTATATAAATTAGTGCCAATTAGAACACCTATTGATAGAAGAAATCCATATGAAATGGGTAGAGTTGATTCTGATCTAATGTATAATATTGTAAAAGAATGGTCATGGGGTAATTCTGAAAGCAGCGAGATATATCATGACCCAGAGACCAGAAAAAATAGTATTTCATTTAGAAGCAATTTATCAAGATTATCTGAGGCTTTAATTCAAGAGGGGCAATATGATAGAGCAGAGGAGATAATAGATCTTGCATTTGAAAAAATGCCAATTGATTTTTATGGATACTATAGTTTATGGACTCCTTTTATAGAAGGTTATTATAAAATTGATAAAGATTTAAAAGCACAAGATGTAGTAAAAAGGATCTCTTTAAAATATTTTGACAGATTAAATTATTATTCGTCACTTGAGGTTTTTAATCAGTATAATTTGGGTGAAGAAGTAATATCTGATATAGAGAGATATAGAAATTTAATAGAAACTGTGTTAGTTTTTGATGAAAGTGAAATAATAGTTGATGAAATAAAAAGATTTATTTCTAGTTCTGAGAAATTTAACTTTATATATGGTGAGTTTGATTATTATATGTCAGTATCCGATTTTATTGTTTCCCTTGTAAAGTCTAATGAGCTTGAATATTCAAAACAGATTATTGATAAAATAGAAGATCTTTTAATTAGAAGAGTTTCAGTTTTTTCAAATCTAGATGAAGATGAACAAATCTTCTACATAGAAGGAATTACTTCTGATATTAATAATTATAGCAAGATTATAAATAGCATAGAACTATTTAATAGTAAGTTATATGATAATTATAAAAAGAATCTTGATGAGCTATTGAAAAATATTGTAGAATAAAAAGAGCTTAACTAATTTATAAACATAAATTCAACAAAATATTTATTCATCAGTTAAGCTGGTCTTTCATTAAGCTTATCAGAGTATTTGCATCTTGATCTCCACTTTGTCTCCAAACCATTTCACCATACTTGTAAATCATTAAAGTAGGAATAACTTTAACTCTCAATGCTTCTGATAGTTTAATATTCTTTTCGGTATTTATTTTAATTACTTTACCCTTATCACCAAGCGCAGCAGCAACATCTTTTAGAACAGGATGAAGAGATGTTGAAATTTCATCCAGCTCACTGAAAAAAACCAAAAGCAAAGGCTTTTTTTCATCTAAAAGCTCACCAAACTTGGACATAAAATATAGTTTTATGGCGAAATTATAACTTTTTTCTATTTAAATCCAAATATTAGTTAACCCTATTATTTATTTGACGCTTATAACTTGAAGGTAATCTTTCAAAAAAAGAGTTATTTAAAAGCGTAAAATGCATAATATTAAGTTAACATTTGACAATAAAAATTAACATTAAATAAAAGTTTTATTGATTCTTAATTAAACAAATACCTCTTAAGGCAAAATATATTTGTCCTAACATAAATTCAACAAAATATATATAAAATGAAAAATAAAATTTATTCTTTAATTATTGCATCTGGAGTTTTTTTAATCTCTTGTGAGAAAGATCCAGAAGTTATCTACGAAACTATAACTGTAACTGAAACTGTAACTGAAACTGTAACTGAAACTGTAGAGGTTCAACCTCCAACCCCAGAAACAGAGACTGTTGGTGGTGGTGGAATCTACTTTATAGATGATTCTCAGACATGGACTAATGATAGAATCTGGATTATGAACGGTAAAGTTGTTGTAAGAGACGGTGGGACACTTACTATTGAAGCAGGCACAATAATTAAGGCTGAGGATGGCCAAGGAGTTGATGCAACAGCACTTGTAATTGCAAAAGGTGGAAATATAGTTGCTGAGGGTACAGCTGAAAGTCCAATTGTATTTACTGATAAAGCAGATGAGTTGTCTTATTCAAATGAAGATAGACTTAGTCCTAATAGAGTTGCTACTGATACAGGTTTTTGGGGAGGTGTAATTATATTAGGTCAAGCAACTGTTGGAGAAGATGGTGGACAAGATACCATTGAAGGAATTGCAACTGGATATGATTGGACAATGTATGGAGGACTCTCAGATACTGAATCATCTGGATCTCTAAATTATGTATCAATTAGACATAGTGGAACTGCACTTGGAAATGGTGACGAAATCCAAGGTTTAACCTTAGGAGGAGTTGGTTCTGGAACTACTATAACTAACATTGAAGTTGTTGGGAGTAATGATGATGGAATTGAAATATTTGGTGGTACTGTTAATGTTACTAATCTTACTATCTGGGCTCAAAGTGATGATGCAGTTGATTTGGATGAGGGCTATGCAGGTACAATAGATAATGTTGCTGTTCAAATGAAAGCTTCAGGTGATAATATTTTTGAAATTGATGGAACTGAGGATAGTACTGATGAAAGAGATGGTCAATTTACTGTTAAAAATGTAACCTTTATTGGGGTTGACGGTAATACTGAGAAAACTGATCAGCTTGGTCACTGGAAATCAGGTGCTTCAGGAACTACTGAAAACGTATTATTTACAACAATGGATGGGCAAACCATTGAGGGCATTGACTCTGACACATATGATGCCAGTGCAACTGAAAACGCAGTTAATAAACTAATTTTCAAAAACTTTCAATTTGCAACTACTAGTACTTTAGCATCAATACTTGCTAACACATCAAGTACAACAGGAGATGCTCCAGCATGGGCATCAGTAGTTTCAACTGGAACAGTTGGTGCTGACACATCAGTAATGTCATGGACAATGTGGTACAAGCTTACTCAACAATAGTTGATTGAGAACCATAAACTAAAAAAGTAACCTAAGGATGCCCGTTTTTAGACGGGCATTTTTTTATAAAAAAAAAAATGAAAAGAACTTTAATTTTATTGCTTTTAATAATACCATTAAACTGTATTTTTTCCCAATCTGTAATAACTGGTAAAGTTGTTGATGGAGAATTCAATGATTTTTTACCGTTTGCAAATATTGTACTTCAATCAAATGAAGGAGAATTCATTGATGGAACCACTTCAGATTTTGAAGGATCATATACAATTAATGTTATTGCTGGAACTTATATTTTAGAATTTTCATTTGTTGGTTATGACACTAAAAGAATTACAGATGTTGTTATAGGTCAAAATGAAGAGTTCATTTTAAACACGACATTATTACCTGCGTCTAATAGTTTAGACGAAGTTATTGTTACAACAACAGCAAAAAATAATACAGAAGCTTCAGTTTTGTTAATTCAAAAAAGAGCAGTTAATTTAATTGATGGTTTATCAGCTCAATCAATCCAAAGGACTGGAGATAGTGACCTTGCATCAGCTATTAAAAGAATACCAGGGGTTTCTGTTCAAGATGGAAAATTTGTTTATGTAAGAGGTCTTGGAGATAGATATTCCAAAACACTTTTAGGAGGACTTGAAGTTCCAGGTCTTGATCCAGATAAAAACACTTTACAACTAGATATTTTTCCAACAAATCTTCTTGATAATATTCTTATTAATAAATCTGCTAGTGCAGATTTAAACTCTGATTTCACAGGTGGTGTTGTTGATGTAATTCTTAAGGATTTTTCAGTACTTCCAGAATATAGCTTTTCAATTAGTGGTTCATATAATCCTGATATGAATTTGAATGATAACTTTATTGGAAATGAAAATGAAGCATTTAATTTTCTAGGGTTTGATAATGGATACTTTGATAACCCATTATCATCAAAACAAGAGATTCCTTTTCCTGAAACTTTTAACATTGGTCAATCCGTGCTTACAAGATTTCTAACTCAAAAGTTAGAAGCTACAATGGATGCATCAAGGTTTCAAAGTTTTTTAAACTACAGTATAGGTGCTACAGCAAGTAATCAATATAATTTATCAGATACAAAGTCCATTGGATACATTGCATCGTTAAGTTTAAAAAGAGATTATGAGTATTATGAGAGTTTTTTCAATGGTACTGTTGAGAAAGAGAACATAAATAAACCTCTTGAACCGTATAGTGAACAAGTTGGAGAATTTGGACAAGTAAAAAATCTTGGAAGTGCTCTTCTAGGTATATCAGTGAAGACCACCAATTCAAAATATAAGTTGAATCTTCTTGCAATTAAATCAGGAGAATCTGGAGCAATTAAAGGCAACTACAAAGAGTTCATTGAGAACCCATATAATGGTGATGCAAGTGCATTAACTTATACAGATAGAAATATTTTATCTCTGCCTTTTTCATCCCAGCATATATTTAATGGCGGTAATTCTTCTTTAGACATTAAAATTGCCCCATCTATTGCAAGAGTGTATGATAAAGATTTCAAAAAAACAGTTTTTGAGATCGCGCCAAATGGGAATAAACTAATTTCCCCAAATACAACTCAAAATCCTACAAGATTATGGAGGTCTTTGAAAGAAGATGTTATTTCATCTAAAATTCAGTACAATCTTGACTTAAAGGGTGAAAAGATTCAGGGTAAAATTAAATTTGGTAGTTCTTTTACTTATAAACAAAGAGACTTTGAAACTGACGATTATAGAATTGCTTACAAAGGGTTAAGTTCTGTTTTAGGTGGAGATGCAAATAATATTCTAGCCCCTAATTTCATATATGATCTAGATACAAATCAGGGTTCCTATATTAAAGGAGATTTTCAGAGAACAAATCAATATGAATCTTCAGGTCAAACCTTTGCAGGGTTTATATCTTCAGAACTTATACTGTCTGATAAATGGAAATCAACTATTGGGCTTAGATTTGAAAACTATTTAGTAAAATATACTGGAGAAAATATAGAAGCTATAAAGTTTAACAATGAAAAATTAATTGATACTAAAGATTTATATCCTTCATTAAATATAATTAGAACAATTAACGATGATAAAAATTTAAGGATTTCTTACTCTAAAACTACAGCTAGACCTACATTTAAAGAAATTTCTGCAGCACAAATATATGATCCTATCACAGAAAGATATTTTGTTGGAAACCCTGATGTTAACCCAACATATATTAACAATTTTGATCTACGATACGAATCTTATGGTGAAGGAAATCAAATTTTTGCTATTAGTACTTTCTTTAAACAATTCAATGACCCAATAGAAGTTACAGCTTTAGATGCAAATCAACCATCAGTTTTCATTGTTAGAAATAATAAAGAGGCTACTGTATATGGGGTTGAATTAGAATTGAGAAAAGATATACTCAATAATGAAAAAAGAAAGCTATCATTAAATCTTAATACTTCATTAATTGAATCTGAACAGAGAATGAGTGATGAGGAGTTTAATGGAAGGGTTATCAGCAACCCAGACAAAGAAATAAGTAATACCAGAGAACTTCAAGGTCAATCTCCATATTTAGTTAACTTAGGATTAGTTTATAATTTATTTACTAAAGACTTAGAATTAGGATCATATTTCAATGTACAAGGTAAGACACTTGAGGTTGTTGGAATTGGTAATCTTCCAGATGTATACACATACCCATTTCAAAATTTGAATTTTAATTTATCTAAAACTTTTGGGGTTAATCAAAACCAATCAATTAATATACAAGCTGAAAATATTTTAAATTCAAAAAGAGAAAGCAAGTATGACTATTATGGTCTTGAGACAAGTACATTTTCATTATATCAGCCTGGAATTAGTTTTTCACTAGGTTATAGTATAAAGTTCTAAATTTGTAAAAAAAGAATTTGGAAGGAGCCTATATATTTATCATTGGTGTTATCATTTTTCTTGCAGTAACCGACTTAATAGTTGGTGTTAGTAATGATGCTGTAAATTTTCTAAACTCCGCGATTGGATCTAAAGTAATTTCGTTTAGAAATATAATGATACTTGCAAGTCTGGGTGTTGCTGTTGGAGCATTATCTTCAAGTGGAATGATGGAAATTGCAAGAAAGGGAATCTTTAATCCTGAGGCTTTTTTTTTCAGTGATATTATCATAATCTTTTTATCTGTTATGATAACTGATATTCTAATATTAGACTTATTCAACTCATGGGGTCTACCTACTTCTACAACTGTATCAATTGTTTTTGAATTATTAGGTGCAGCTGTTATTATGTCTATAATTAAAATAGTTAATGCAGATGCTAGCCTAATAGAAATTGAAAATTATATTAATGTTCAAAAAGCAACTGAAATAGTAATTGGAATTCTATTATCTGTATTTATTGCTTTTTCAATTGGTGCAATAATTCAATGGATATCAAGAGTAATATTAACTTTTGATTTTGAATCTAAAAGCATACTCCTAAATTCTATTTTTGGATCATTATCATTTACATCAATAATTAATTTTATACTAATAAAAGGAATTAAAGGTACTCCCTACTCATCTCAAACTTTCTCAGTCTTGGGTGACTTAACTATTAATGAATATATAGATTCTAATATCTTTCTTTTTTGGATCATAAGCTTGATACTTTGGTATATCTTCTCATTAATAGTCATAACTGTTTTCAAACTAGATATATATAAAATAATTATTGGAGTTGGAACTTTTTCTCTTGCTCTTGCATTTGCTGGAAATGATCTAGTAAACTTTATTGGAGTTCCAATAGCTGCACTTGAATCATTTCAATCTTGGTCTTCATCTTCTATGAGTGCATCAGAGTTTTCAATGGTATCATTATCTGAAAAAGTAAGTACTAAGCCTTTGTATCTTTTTTTATCCGGTCTAATTATGGTATTAACTCTATGGTTTTCATCAAAAGCTAAAAATGTAGTTAAAACAAGTTTGGATTTGTCAAATCAAAATGAAATAGATGAGAGATTCAAAGCAAATTTGATTGGAAAAGTTTTAGTTGGTTTTGGCATATCTTTAAATAAATTTTTTAAAGTAATACTGCCAAAAAAGATTCTATTTCATATAAACAATTCTTTCAAGTTAAAGGATAATTATAATGTAACCGATTCAGTAGATGGGATTAGGCCTTCATTCGACAAATTAAGAGCAAGTCTAAATCTTGTTATTGCTGCAATTTTAATTTCTATTGCCACTTCATATAAATTACCCCTATCGACTACTTATGTTACATTCATGGTAGCAATGGGTACATCCTTGTCTGATAGAGCATGGAGTTCAGAGAGTGCTATTTACAGAGTGTCAGGAGTGGTTAGTGTTATTGGTGGTTGGTTTTTAACAGCACTATCAGCTTTTATAATATGTGGATTGATTGTGTTTGTAATAAACTTATTTAAGTTAGTTGGTGTTATAATTACACTAATAATAGTTATAACTATAATTATTAGTAATCACAGAAATTTCATCAAAAAGGGAGAGATTGAGATTTAATCTTTATCAAGTGTAGCAATAGTTGCAGGTGTATCCCAGTCTAATACTTTTACTACATTGTTATCTACAAAATCAACTTCACGAATTTTTCCTTGATTCCAAAAGAACCATTTACCAACTTTTTTTCCTTTATCATATTGACCGGATACTGCCTTCCTTCCATCATTATAGAAGCTAGCCCACTCACCATGAAGCATTTTGTTTTTTATAAAACCTTGCTGAATAATATTTCCAGCCTCATTATAGTAAACTACCTTAAATGTGTTAGTTCCTTCTTTAGTAACAACCTTTTTTTCCTGAGCACTCAAACTCGCGATCGAAAGAGCAAAAAGCAGGTAAAAAATTCTCATAATCCTTTGTTTTATAACATAAAGTTAACTATTAATTAACAAATATCAAACTTTTACGTAACATTAAATTAACATTATAATTTAAAGTATTGAATATCAATTATATATAAATATAGATTCTTATCTATTTACAGGATTGAGTGTAATAAAAATTTAATTCAGAATTTTATGAGCCACACATAAGACAGTCATCATCTTCATTCTCTTTAGATTGAGAGATAATTTGCTTTAGCTCCTCAGGAGTTAGTGGTTCAACAGCAACTGGCTTTTCCTTGGATTTAGTTTTAGCTGCTTTTTCTGTTCTAGTAATTTGAACTTCACCTACCTCTTCAGTTTCAGCTTCAAGTTTAATCTCTTCTGTTTTTTCAGGAACAGATTCTTTTTTCTTAAGTGTAAACTTGATTGCATCAACAGCAGATTTAGTTCTTAGATAGTACATACCTGTTTTAAGACCAGATTTCCATGCATAGAAGTGCATAGATGTAAGTTTTGACATAGTAGCACCTTCCATAAATAAATTAAGTGATTGAGATTGGTCAATGAAAAACCCTCTATGTCTAGCCATATCGATTATATCCTTCATACTCATCTCCCACACGGTTTTATATAGCTCTTTTAAATCATCTGGAATACCTTCAATATCTTGAATTGATCCGTTTGCAGCCATTAGATCTTGCTTCATATCTTCACTCCAAAGTCCTAATTCAACTAGGTCATTTAGTAGGTGTTTATTAACAATAATAAACTCACCAGATAAAACTCTTCTAGTATAAATGTTTGAAGTATAAGGTTCAAAACATTCATTATTTCCAAGAATTTGAGATGTACTTGCAGTTGGCATTGGCGCTACTAAAAGAGAATTTCTTACACCATGCTTTAAAACATCTTTTCTTAATTTTTTCCAATCCCATCTTCCACTTAAGTCAGCATCTTCGACTCCCCACATATTATGCTGGAATTCACCTTTTGAAATTGGAGAACCTTTATATGATTCATAAACTCCATCTTTTTTAGCTTCTTCAACTGAAGCATTTAGTGCAGCATAATAAATAGTTTCAAAAATTTCTTGATTCAGCTCTTTAGCTTTATCAGATGTAAAAGGTAGTCTTAAAAGAATAAATGCATCAGCTAAACCTTGAACACCAAGACCAACTGGTCTATGTCTGAAATTAGAATTCTCAGCTTCTTTAACAGGATAATAATTTCTGTCAATTACTTTATTTAAGTTTTTTGTAACCCTTACAGTTACATCATATAATTTTTGATGATTAAATTCACCATCTTCCACAAACATCGGAAGAGCAATTGATGCAAGATTACATACAGCTATTTCATCTTTTGAAGTATACTCAAGTATTTCCGTACATAAGTTAGAAGATCTAATAGTTCCAAGGTTTTTCTGATTTGATTTTCTATTTGCAGAATCTTTGTAGAGCATATAAGGAGTACCTGTCTCAATTTGAGATTCAAGAATTTTTTCCCAAAGCTCTCTAGCTTTAATTGACTTTCTTCCCTTTGATTGCTTTTCGTATTTCAAGTATAGCTTATCAAACTCATCTCCATGACAATCATATAATCCAGGACATTCATTTGGACACATTAAAGTCCACTCTTCATTATTTTCAACTCTCTTCATAAATAAATCAGGAATCCACATAGCATAAAATAAATCCCTTGCTCTCATTTCCTCTTTACCATGATTTTTCTTTAGGTCTAGAAAATCATAAATATCAGAGTGCCATGGTTCAATATAAATTGCAAAAGAACCTTTTCTTTTACCACCCCCTTGATCGACATATCTTGCAGTATCATTAAAAACTCTAAGCATTGGAACAATTCCATTTGATGTACCATTAGTTCCAGATATGTATGATCCAGTTGATCTAATGTTATGAATTGAAAGACCAATACCTCCTGCGGATTGAGAGATTTTAGCTGTCTGTTTTAGTGTATCGTAGATCCCATCAATACTGTCATCTTGCATTGTTAGAAGGAAACACGAAGACATTTGTGGCTTTGGTGTACCTGCATTAAACAGAGTTGGAGTTGCATGAGTAAAATATTTTTTTGACATTAACTCGTAGGTATCAATTACAGCATCAATATCATCAAGATGAATACCTACTGAAACTCTCATCAACATATGTTGTGGTCTCTCAACTATCTTTCCATTAATTTTTAAAAGGTATGATCTTTCCAGTGTTTTAAATCCAAAGTAATCATAACCAAAGTCTCTATTGTATATAATCTTGGAGTCAAGTAATTCTGCATTTTTCTTAATTACTTTATATACATCATCTGATAGAAGGGGAGCCTTTTTACCTGTTATTGGATTAACATATGCATGAAGATCTTTCATTGTATCAGAGAAGGACTTCATCGTATTTTTATGTAAGTTCGAGACAGAAATTCTTGCCGCAAGCGATGCATAATCTGGATGAGTAGTTGTCATAGTAGCAGCAATTTCTGCTGCAAGGTTATCTAACTCAGAGGTTGTTACACCATCATAGAGACCCTCAATTACCCTCATTGCAACTCTAACAGGATCTACTAAGTCATTGAAACCATAACAAAGCTTCTTGATCCTTGCGGTTATTTTATCAAACATTATGGGCTCTTTCTTACCGTCCCTTTTAATCACGTACATAGCCATATACTTATAATATCATTTTTATTAAAAATTAACTAAACGATTATTTTAGAAGTCATCGTCAAGATCAAAGTTTGACTCTTCTTTTTTATCGTTATTTAGAACACCTGCTTTTTGGTATTCAGAAACTCTTTTCTCAAAGAAATTAGTTTTACCTTGAAGGTTGATCATATCCATAAAGTCAAATGGATTAGAAACATTAAATTCTTTTTCACATCCAAATTGATCTAAAAGTCTATCGGTAACAAATTCTAGATATTGTGTCATTAATTTTGCATTCATTCCAATTAAACTTACTGGTAAAGATTCCGTTATAAATTCTCTTTCAATATTAAGAGCATCAATTAAAATTTCTTTAATTCTTTCCTTTGGCACTTTATTTATAATATGATGGTTATGAAGATGGACTGCAAAATCACAATGTACACCTTCATCACGAGAAATTAATTCGTTAGAAAATGTTAGTCCTGGCATCAGTCCTCTCTTTTTTAACCAAAAAATTGAACAGAAAGAGCCTGAGAAAAATATCCCTTCAACTCCCGCAAAAGCGATAAGTCTCTCAGCAAAAGAGTCAGACTCAATCCATTTTAGAGCCCAGTCTGCTTTCTTTTTAATCGCTGGGAAATTTTCTATAGCTTTAAACAGAGTATCTTTTTCCTTATCATCCTTTACATATGTATCAATAAGTAAAGAATATGTCTCCGAATGAATATTTTCCATCATAATTTGAAAACCGTAGAAAAATTTTGCCTCAGAATATTGAACTTCATTAACAAAATTTTCAGCTAAGTTCTCATTAACAATACCATCTGAAGCAGCAAAAAAAGCAAGAATATGTTTAATGAAAAATCTTTCATCGTCGTTTAGCTTCGAGCTCCAATCATTTAAATCTTGGTGAAGATCAATTTCTTCGGCTGTCCAAAAACTAGCCTCACATTTTTTGTACCATTCCCATATGTCATGATGTTCAATTGGAAATATTACGAATCTATCTTTGTTTTCTTGTAATAGTGGTTCTTGCTGCATAATAAATAATTTTCGTTTATGGATAAATTTCTAATCTTCAAATATTTAAAATATTAATGAAAATTGAAAGTCCAAATTAGACACATTAACATAAAGTTTTTAACAATGAGAAAAAATATTTTTCTCTTTGTTTTTTTTTAGTACAAAACACAAAATTTTCATTTAAATATTAAGTTAATTTTATAAAATATCTCCTCTGTTCTGGGGGTTTAAAATGAAAGAAAAAAATATCTTAAAGAAAAAATTTTAGATTATGTTTGCAATGTAGATATGAAAAAACTAGAAAAATTTTTATTGTTTTTAACAATTTTGTTAGTAGTATTTAATTTAACTCAATTAAATATCTATAATTTTTTGGAAGATGAAAACAAGATTGCATTAATTTGTTTTATACTTTCACTATGTGCTTTGTTATTGATATTAATACTAATGCTCTCACGAAGAATAAGAGATAGAAACGAAGGCTCTTAAATTTCAATATAGTCAACCTTAACTCCGGATTTAATTAGGAATTCAATACCAGATTGGTCTTTATACTTTTTTGAATATACAACTCTTTTAATACCAGATTGAAAAATCAATTTACTACATTCTCTACAGGGTGATAAGGTTATGTATAGGGTTGCTCCGTCGGTGGATTGAGTAGAGCCAGACACCTTTGCAATTGCATTAGCCTCAGCATGAAGAACATACCATTTTGTATACCCCTCATCATCTTCACAAATGTTTTCAAAGCCGGAGGGAGTACCATTATATCCATCGGAAATAATCATTTTATCCTTAACGATTAAAGCTCCAACTTGTCTTCGTTTACAATACGAAAGCTTTGACCATTCTTCTGCCATTTTTAGATATGCATGATCATATTTTAATTGTTTGTTTTTCAAATTTTGTAATAAATACTAAATATAAGTTAATCTAAAATTAATAATAGGTATTCTTCATATATTTGTAAAAAAAATTATGTACCCGGAAGAAATCGTAAAACCGTTTAAACTTGAATTAACAAATTCAGGATTTTCAGAACTTACCACATCAGAAGATGTCAAAAGTGCCTTATCTAAATCTGGTACTTCCTTAATTGTAGTGAACTCAGTTTGTGGATGTGCCGCAAAGAATGCTAGACCAGGTGTAATTATGTCGTTATCAAACGGGTCTACTCCTGATAATCTGTTTACAGTCTTTGCTGGATTTGACATTGAAGCAACAGAAGCTGCGAGACAAGAGATGCTTCCATTTCCTCCATCTTCCCCATCAATAGCACTCTTTAAAGATGGAGAGCTAGTTCATATGGTTGAAAGACATCACATAGAAGGAAGGGATGCCAATCTAATTTCTGAAAACTTAGTTCAGGCTTACAACGAATTTTGTTAGCTATTTAGGAAGTGTAATAGTAAAATCAGTTCCCTTATTACTTTTTGATTTGTATGAAATTTTCCCTCTGTGAGAACTAATTATATTTTTTACAATTCCCAATCCGAGCCCCATACCATCTGATTTGGTCGTAAACTTTGGTTCAAAGATTTTATCTCTGTTACTTTTTGAAACTCCCTGCCCGTTATCGGAGACTAGAATCTTCACAGATTTTGAGTTTTCAGATATCTGAACAAGTATATCTGGATCTCTATCATGAGGAATTGCCTGGATACTATTTTTGATCAAGTTAGTCATGACTCTAATCCATTGTTCTTTATCTAGTTTTACAAAAATATTATTTCCAGAAGTCTTAAAAGTTATGTTGTTTTGCTCAAAAATTTCCACAGCTTTTTTTGTAGCATCCACTATATCAGTTTTTTCAAGCTGTGTTTTTGGAAGAGTAGCAAAATCCGAAAATGATGTAGCAACGTTACTCATTGTATCAATTTGTTCTATTAGAGTTTGACAAAAATCATTAATCTTGATCTTCTCATCAATTGAATCTATTCCACTATTTTTCTGAAAGCTTTGGACAGTAAGTCTCATTGGTGTCAATGGATTTTTAATTTCGTGTGCAACTTGTTTTGCCATTTCTTGCCAAGCTTGTTCTCTTTCTGTCTTAGCTAATCTCTGAACACTATCGTCAAGGTCATCGATCATTTTATTGTAAGAATTTACAAGACTATCTATTTCTTTAGTGGCATTTTTAAGATATATCTTTTCATTCTTTTTTAATAGTCCAGCTTGACCAATTTTTAGTCTTATTGTTTCTATTGATCTGGTTACAAATCTTGATATAAAATAAGCCAGAACAATTGCAACAACCAGCATTATGAAATATATCTGATATAGTGTAGAGAGAAACACATTCAATTCACTTTCTGCAAATGATACATCCTGAAAATAAGGGAAAAACAGAATAGCATATTTTTTTCCTAGATCATCTTTTAGGACACTGTATGAAGATTGAAATTTTCCTACATCTGTAAAATTTTCTGAGGTAAATTTTCCCTCTTCATTTGATAATAACATTTGTGCAAAGTCAATATCTAATGAATAGTTATTTGAAATTACGTCAAGAGGAAGATAGGAATAAAAAAGTGGTGTTCCATCAGATTTAAATATTGAATATTCAACATTATGAATACGGGTTATTTCTTCAAAATCAGGTTGATAATCGTCCCATAAATCATAATTATTTGAAAGATCATATTTGTTGACTATATAATTGATCTGTCTTTTTAATTGATTTTCTTTTCTCTCTTGCCTGTATGAATTATATTGATCAGATTCAGTTCTATATTGGTAGTATGTTGAACCAAGAACAAGGAGAGTTGCAGTAAACACCAGCAAGATCATCGAGATAAAAATTCTAAGTCTCAATGACATTTTATTCTGGAACATAATTAGCTATCTATTTACTAGGTAAATATATTAAAAGTTTTAACCAAAAGATTTCACATGTGACTAAATAAATCACAGAAATCTGGATGGTGAAAATTTACTAGCAATAAATATGAAGTGAAATATTAAATTACTCCTTAATTGTGTGATCACCACAAATATTGTTAGCCTCAACTTGTACGTTGTGTCTTGAACAAACTAATGACTCTGTCATATTTGCGCAGTTTACACATGTATTAACTGTTTGAATCATTTTAAATAATTTTATGTAAAATTAAACTAAAAATACCTTAGAATGATTATAAATTACTCATTTACAGTAATTTATAATGAGTATAAATAAGCTGCCTAATATTCTACGTGAAATAGTTACTACACCTTTTATCAAACTCGATTAAATCACTTTTATTGAAATCAATAAAAAGATTTTTAGAATTTTTTAGTGGTTTAGAATTATAAAAGTATATTGAATCTCCATTAAAATTAGCCTGAATTTTGTACTCTTTACCTAGGAAGGAGATTTTTTCAACTTTAATCTTATATTTTGATTTTTCTACGAGGTTTATATTTTCTGGTCTTATAAATAAATTTCGATTATCAATATTTATTTTATTTAAATCACCAAGTATCTCCGCACAATAGCAGTTAACAGGGTTACAATACATTTCCTCAGGATTATCAAATTGTTGAGCTATTCCTGCCTTAAACACTAGCAGCTTATCAGAGATATCAAAAGTATCTTTAATGTCATGAGTTACAAGAATAGTTGTAGTGTTAGTTTTTTTTAAAATCTTATAAATCTCATCCTGAATCTTAGATTTAATAGCAGAGTCTAGATTACTAAATGGCTCATCCATTAGAAGAAGATCAGGTTCTCTTACAAGTGCTCTTGCAATTGAAACTCTTTGTTGTTCACCACCAGATAATTCATGGGGAAATCTCTTCAAAAGACTGCCTAAACCCAATAATTCAGTGTAATAATCAATATTTTTAAAGTAGGATTGTTTTAAGTTTATTTTGATATTATCAAAAACATTTAAATGAGGAAATAAAGGATAATCTTGAAAAATAAAACCAATTTTTCTAAGATGTGGCTTAATAAAAACGTCTTTATCATTTAGTACCTTATTGTTTAAAGTTATTCTACCTGAGTTTATTTTTTCAAGACCAGCGAGACATTTAAGGAATGTTGTTTTTCCTGAACCACTCTCTCCAATAAACGAAACAAACTCTCCTTTCTTAACAGAGAAGTCCAATTCTTTTATAATCGGATTATCCTTATTATAATACTTAACTAATTTTTGAATGTCAAGATACATCTAAACTCTTATTGATTATTTTCCTCAAAAATATTAATAATACTGAACCAAATAAAATTATAATTAAAGAGTATATAGAAGATTTTGCTATCATCTCCTCAATCGCATATTCATATGTCTTAACAGCCAAAGTATCAAAATTGAATGGTCTTAGTATAAGAGTTATTGGAAGCTCTTTTATTATATCAACAAAACATAAAATAAATGCGATATATATAGAGGTCCTATTTATAGGTAAATGGATCTTACTAAAAATTTTGAAATTTGTCATACCTAAATTTCTTCCTGTTTGATCAAATGATTCAGGATGTTTTTCAAAACTAGATTTCAAAGGAGATATTCCAACTGCCATATATCTCATTACATATGCATATACAAGTACAGTTAGTGAGCCAAACATAATTGAGATTCCAAAAATATTTGAAAATGCAGAAATAATAAGAATTAGTGATAATGCAATTACTGCTCCAGGAAGTGCGTAGGTTAAAGAAACTATTTCACTGAAAAAGAATATGGTTTTACTTTTTGATATTTTTTTAAAAAATTGAAATAGAATTGCGATTATTAAGATTATAAAAGATGAAATTAAAGCTAAAAAAAATGAATTAAATGATAAAGTAGATAACTCATTAAGATCTACTGAAGCAAATGTGTCAATGGTATTTCTTAGAATATAAATTACAGGTATAAAAAATCCAAGTAAGAAAGGAATTAAACATATAAAATAAATAAGACCCTTTGATGATTTACTTAAACTGTAATTGCCTGATGTATCATCATTTGGTTTATAATTATAATTGTATCTAGAACTTGAATATCTCTCTAGAATGAAAAAAAACGAAACAATTATTAATAAACAGACTGCAAGTATTGAGGCAGTACTGACGTCTTCCATTGAGTACCATGATCTAAAAATTCCACTTGTAAAGGTGTTAACTCCAAAATATTTAACTGCACCATATTCATTTAGAACTTCCATAATCACTAAAAAAAGACCTGAAAAAATTGATACTCTTGAAATTGGAATTATAATTTTAAAAAAAGTTTTTAGTTGAGACATCCCAAGATTCCTAGCAATTTTTATATAGTTAGATCCAATTAGAGAAAATGAGATTCTACATGCAGTATAAATATATGGGTATAAAACAAGAGCCATCAAGACTGATAAAATTTCAATTTGAAGATAGTCATGATTAAAATATGGGTAAATACTTGGATAAGACTTTCTAATTAAACTTTGCAGTGGTCCAGTGTAACTCAATATGTCACTATATGTAAATGCTATAATATAAGACGGTATAGCTAGTGGAAGAAACAAAAATATATCAAAAAGGGGTTTTGCTTTAAAATCCGAAGTTGAGATAAACCATGCTGGAATTACCCCGAGTATCAAAGAAAAAATTGAAGTAAGGATAACCAGATACAAAGTGTTAAAAGAGTAGTTAAGAAGAAGGTTGTTCCATAAATAGATAAAATTATCAAGGTTTAAACCAAAAACACTATAGATTAAGTATATCAATGGACATATTAATATAACTGAGATTATTAATGTTAATGATTTAACACTCATTATTCGAGCTTATATAATTTATTTCCAACCTGCAGTGTCAAATATACTAACCGCAGTTTTTCTCTTTTGCCCCAACATATTTAGGTCAAGTGGATCTATTTTAAAACTTCCCCAACCTTTTACAATTTGATTAGGTTCAATATTTGGTTTTACGGAATATTCAAATGTATTATTTACATATGTTTTTTGAGCATCATCACTTGTCAAGTATTTTATCAACTTAAGAGCATTAGACTTATTTGGAGAATTCTTAGCCAATGCAATTCCTGAAACATTTATGTGAGATCCTCTTTCACCTTCAGCTTGATTTGGAAAGAAAACTGATATTGCTTTGCCAGCATTAATCTCCTCTTCATTTTCTGAAGACAATAACAGTCCGATATAATATGAGTTAACAATTGCTATGTCTCCCTGGCCAGCAGCAATTGCCTTTACTTGATCTCTATCATTTCCTTTAGGGTCTCTGGCAAAATTAGAAACAAGTGCATTAGTCCAGGACTGTGTATCCTCTTCACCAAGATTAGCAACTAGTGATGATAATAAAGCTTGGTTATATGAATTAGATGAAGATCTAACTAAAATTCTACCTTTCCATTTACTATCTGCAAGACCTTCATATGTAGTTAACTCATTTTCTTGCACTCTTTCATTACTATAAACAATTATTCTTGACCTATAAGTTATAGGAACCCAATAGCCATTTTTATCTAAAAGACTTTCTGTAATTCCATCAGTCAGAGAATTATCCTCATACTTTTGTAGTAATCCCATATCAGTAGCTTGCCATAACTTTCCAACATCAACAGTTATAAATAAGTCGGCTGGACTACTTTCTCCTTCATTTTTCATTCTTTGCAAAAGTTCATCTGCATTTGACTTTAATACGTTTACTTTAATTCCAGTTTCCTTCTCAAAATTATCATACTGTAACTGATCTACATCATAATGTCTTTGACTATATATATTAACTATCATCTCGTCCTGAATCTCAGAACATCCAATTATAAATAAGAATGAAAGTGATACTATTTTTTTCATAAAAACTATTTAAGACAACAATATTAAAAAAAATACTCTTATTTAGAACTATTCTAAATAAATTATTTATATTTGAAATGATATAATTTAGAACGGTTCTAAATAGTGACAAATCTTAATATGAAGATTTATTATTTCCGAAGACTATTTAGGACCGCTCTAAATGTGTAAAACATGAATTAAACACAACGAAAATTATGAAAAAAATAGTATTTACCCTAACGTTAATTTCTACATTATTGTCATACTCACAAAATCAAGAACAAAATCAATTAAAAATTGATTCAATAACTGCTCTTGATGAAGTTATTATTAAACCAAATACAATACTTGGAAATAAATTTGTTGCAAAAAATAGGACTGGAGCTGCATATTTTTTATCAACCACTGAGCTAGCTGAATTTAACTTCTCTGATATTCATAGAGCATTAAATAAGATTGCAGGTATTAATTTTTATGAAGAGGATGGTTTTGGGCTTAGGCCTAATATTAGTATAAGAGGTACTTCACCTGAAAGAAGTTCAAAAATTGCAATAATGGAGGATGGTATATTAATCTCACCAGCCCCTTACAGTGCTTCATCTGCTTACTATTTTCCATCAGTAGCTAGGATGCAAGCTGTTGAAGTTCTAAAAGGTAGTAGTCAAATTCAATACGGACCATATACAACCGGCGGAGCTATAAACTTTGTTTCAACTGAAATACCAGAATCTTTCAAGGGAAAAATTACAACCAGTTATGGTAGCTTTGACACAGGTCAACTTCATTCAACATTTGGTAATAGTTTCGATAATTTTGGATATATGATTGAGTATTTAAACTATAATTCAGATGGATTTAAAGCATTAGGTAATAACTTAAATACTGGATTTGATATAAATGAAATAACATCAAAGATCAGACTTAATAGCTCAGATCAATCATTAATATCCCAGAGTTTAGAATTTAAGTTTCATTATTATGATGAAATATCAAATGAAACTTATTTAGGTCTAACAGAAGATGATTTTGATATAAATCCTTTATTAAGATATCCCGGTTCAGAAAAAGATAAAATGGATGCAGAACATACACAGTATTTAATCACTCATCAATTAAATCTCTCTGAAAGGTTTAAAATTACATCTAATATTTACTATAACGGTTTTAAAAGAAATTGGTATAAACTCGATGATATAGTTTATAATGGAGATTCACAAAAAATTTCAAAGGTATTGTCAAACCCAAATCAATACTCAGGACATATCTCACTTGTAAGAGGAGAGTTAAATGAAACCGATAATTCTTTAAAAGTTAAAGCTAATAATAGAGAGTATTTGTCTAAAGGAGTTCAAACAAAAATTGATTATCATTGGTATGGGAAAAATGAGTCATTCAATGACTTAGAAATTGGTTTTAGGTTTCATTATGATGAAGAAGATAGATTTCAGTGGGAAGATATATATAATATAAATAATGGGTTCTTGTCACTCAGTGAGTATGGAGATAGAGGATCGCAGGGCAATAGAATAAGCTCTGCTAACTCATTTGCTTCATATATTATGTATAAATACAAATCAAAAAGATTAACGATTACCCCAGGAATAAGGTATGAATCTATAAAGTTAGAGAGAGATGATTATGGTAAATCAAATCCTCTAAGAAATAAAGATGAGGTATCAAATAGACAGAATAAGGTTTCAGTATTTATACCCGGTATTGGGATAAATTACAGCTTTAATAATAAAATTTCTATGTTTGGAGGACTACACAAGGGTTATTCACCTCCAGGAAGTTCAGTTGGACAAAAAGCTGAGGAAAGTGTTAATCTAGAGATAGGAACTAGACTATCATATAAAAACATAAATTCAGAATTGATTTTCTATCAAAATAACTATACCAACCTATTAGGTAATGATCTTGCAGCAACAGGAGGTTTTGGAGAGCAGGATCCCTTTAATGCCGGTAAAGCTTTAGTAAACGGATTTGAATTTTTATTGAGAGCTAATTTATTAGAAAGTAATGAACTTTCTATTCCTTTTTCGCTTTCCTATACTCTTACTAATGCAAAATTTCAAAGCAATTTTGGAAGCACCCAAGATATATGGGGAGAAGTAAGTGAAGGAGATAGGATCCCATATATACCTCAACATCAATTAAATTCCTCAATAAGCTTTCAGTCTGATAAATATGAAATTAATTTAAGTGGAAATTATAATGGAAAATTTTCAACCGTTGCAAATGGTTCAGTTGAGATACCTTCTTATTTAATTTTTGATATATCCTTTAGATATAATTTAAATTCAAATATTACATTTAGAACAAAAATGTTAAACCTTTTTGATAAAAATTATGCAGTTTCAAGGGCTCCTGCAGGATTAAGACCAGGCCATCCTTTCGGAATTTATGCTGGCTTTGAATATCGATTTTAATTTTTTATGAATTAAAAATTCTTTTACTTTTGGGTAGCTATGAATCAAGAACGTGAAATTATTATCTATGATGGCATATGTGTACTTTGTAATTTCTTTATTCGGTTGATTCTTAATAAAGATAAAGATGAGCATTTTAATGTAACAAGTCTACAGAGTAATTTTACAAAAACTCACTACCCAGATGTTCTGAAAGTTGATTCTGTTGCAGTAATAAAAAAAGATGGTACTATATTACAAAAAAGCAAAGCAGTTTTTTACATCTTAAGAATAGTAAAAATGCTTTTTATAATTAGAATCTTAATAGTGATACTACCCACCTTTATATCAAATTTTGTTTATGATATCGTAGCATTTACCAGGTATAAATTTTTTGGAAAATATGAGTCATGTCCTGTAATTAATGGAGATTTAAAAAGCAGAATAATAGAATAAGGAAAACTTATGAACCTATAACGATATTTTTTAGCTACTATTTAGAACAATTCTATATTTGTACTGAGAACTTCAAACAATACTTTTAGAACCTTTAGCGTTATTATTTGTAAATTTGTAAAATTAAATTTGCAAATATTACTCGATTTTGATTGGTTTAATAAGTCTGAATTTTAAAAATGCCCCTCTCGATCTTCGTGAGAAATTCTATCTCGATAATGCAGATAAAATTGTATTTCACAATTTACTTAAAAAGAATGTTGGTGTAGAAGGTCTAATGTTATTATCAACATGTAATAGAACAGAGATATACTTTGAATTTGAGAATCACATTGGAAAAGAAAATAAGTTCATACACAGTATTGTTAAAGAGTTAGCAGATTTTAGAAAGTTTAAAGATTCTCTATCTCCTCACCTTATGATGGTGTCTGGTTCCTATAAAGTTTCAAAACATTTATTTAGATTAGTATCTGGGCTCGAATCTATGATAATTGGCGAATTTCAGATAGTTGAGCAGTTGAAGGATGCTTATGATTTCTCATACAAGCACAAAATGTTAGGTCCTATTTTAAAAAGAATGTTCCAGAAATCATTGGAAACTGGAAAGTTTATTAGAACAAACACTAAAATTGGTAAAGGTGCTGTATCGGTTAGTTACGCTGCAGTAGAGAAGATCCATAAAGATCTGAATATAAGCAATCCAAAATTTCTTTGTGTGGGTTTAGGTGAAACATCTCAATTATCTATTAGACACTTACATCAAAAAGGATACCCCAATTTGAAAATTACCAACAGGACAAACAAAAAGGCTAGTGAATTTGCAAGTGAACTTGGCTATAGCTCGGTAGACTTTAGCTCATTTAAAGAGGAACTTAAAAAAGTAGATGTTGCTATTTTTTCGACATCCTCAAAAAATCCTTTACTAAGTAAGAATGAGGTTGAAAAGATAATGAGTGAAAGAGACAACGAACTTCTTATGATAGACCTTTCTGTCCCAAGGAATATTCCTGACTCATGTAATAAAATAGGAAATGTGAAGCTAATTAACGTAGATGGTCTCAAAGATGTTGTAAACGTAAACTACAAAAAAAGAAAAGCAGAAGTCAAAAAAGCAGAAAAATTTATTGATGATTTTTTATCTGAGTTCGATGATTGGACAAATTCAAGGCAACTAAGACCTTCCATACTTTCAATCAAAAATCAAATAAAGGATGTTGTTGTTGAGGAGACTATTAACAATATTAACTCTTCCTCATGTGATTGTAACTCTAACATAGTTAATTCCGTTGAATTTAATGAGAAGCTTAATAAAATTTATGAAAAGTTCTCTGACAATTTAGTTAGAAAAATAAAAGAAGCAAGTAACAATGGTAAAGATGAAAAAGCTATTGAGATTATTAATCAAATCTTTTTAGATGATTAATCTAATAAAAATCGGAACTCGCTCAAGCAAACTTGCATTGTATCAAGCAAATCTAGTTAGAGAAAACCTTAAGAAAAAATTTCCTAACATTGATTATTCAATTGTTGAAATAAAAACAAAAGGAGATAAGATTCAGGATAGAAATCTCGACAGGAGCATAGATAAAGGGTTCTTTGTTAAAGAAATTCAAGACTCATTAATTGAAGAAAAAATAGATATAGCTGTACACAGTTTAAAGGACTTACCAGTTGAAAATTCCTCGATTATAAAAACCTCAGCAATTTTAGAGAGAGGTAATCACAAAGATGTTTTTTTGAGTCGAAGTAAAAAAAAACTCTCAGAGTTTACTAAAAATGAAATAATTGGAACTTCATCTTTAAGAAGAAAAGCACAGTTATTAAACATTAATCCAAATCTAACAGTTAAGGATATTAGAGGAAATGTTGACACTAGAATTAAAAAAATGATAAATGGTGAATATGATGGGCTTGTTATGGCAGCTGCTGGTATAGAAAGATTAGGTCTTGAAGGTTATATATCTGAATACCTTGATGTCGAAATAATGCTTAATGCACCAGGTCAAGGAGCAATTGCAATTGAAATAAACTCAGATAAATCTGAAATAGATAAAATTATTTGCAAAATAAATCATGAGGAGACTGAGAGATGTACATTTCTTGAGAGATCATTTATGGATAAGTTAGGTGGAGGATGTAACTCACCAATAGCAGCCTTCTCCAGTGTAAATGGAGATAAAATATGCTTGATTGGAGCCGTATTATCATTAGACGGTAAGGTTTTAATAAAAGATAAAGCCGAGGCTAACAAAAATGAAAATGTAGATTTAGATAATCTGTTAGCAAATAAGATTTTAGAAAATGGAGGAAAAGAATTAATTAAAAAATTTGATTTTGAATAGTATGTATAATATTATATTGACTGGAGAGGAAATTGATTTTAATTTTTCAGAACTTAAATCAATGGGTGTAGATATTTATCATTACCCGATGATATCAACATCTAAGATTATCAACTCTATTAACCCCAATAACTTTCAATATGTAATATTTACATCAAAAAATGGAGTGAAATATTTCATGAATAACTTAACTGCAAAAATTGATGATTCATTAGGCTTTATATGCATTGGAAGAAAGACTGCAGATAAACTTGCAAAATATAATTTTCAAGCTGACTATATCTTGAAAAGAAACTACTCGAGATTTATGTGTGAAGACATAAGAGCGCTTGATTTAAAAACGGAATCAAAAATTCTTCTTGCCCAAGGGAACTTAGCAAAAAAAGATTTGTTTGATTGTCTATCAAAGTTTATTAACATAGAACAAGGTATTTTTTATGAAACCTCATTAATAGATCAAGTCAATCATGAGATTAAAAATTTATTAGAGTATGAAAATACCTTTACAGTATTTACGAGCCCATCAACTTTTGAATCATTCATTAATAAATACAACCCTAATGATAAGATAATCAGTATTGGTAATACCACAACAGAATATATTGAAGGAAGAGGTTATAAACCACTGGTAACAGCTAAAATGCAGTCCTACGAAGGAATAAGCAATTCAATTATTAATTTTTTAAATAAAAATTTAAATTATGAAATATCCTGAATCCAGATTAAGAAGGCTTAGATATAACAAAAACATTAGATCGCTTGTTCAGGATGTCGAAATAAATATCTCTGATTTAATATATCCAATTTTTGTATGTGAAGGCAATAATGTAAAGGATGAAATAGAGTCTCTTAAAGGACAATATAGACTTTCAACTGACAATGTAATTGAAAAATGTGAACAATTAATTAAGCTTGGAATTAAATCTATACTATTATTTGGGGTATCAGATAAAAAAGACAGCAACGGGGAGATTGCATGTTCAAGCGATAGTATTGTCCCAATTACTATTAAAGCAATTAAAGAAAGGTTTAAATACGAAATTTTAATAATTGCAGATTTATGTAATTGCAGCTATACTTCTCATGGACATTGCGGAACAATTATAGATAATGATGTTGATAATGATGAAACTTTAAAAACATTATCAAGTCAGGGATTAACTCTTGTAAAATCTGGAGCAGATATTTTAGCCCCTTCTGATATGATGGACGGAAGAGTTCAAAGAATAAGAGATACTTTAGATATGAATGGATTTGAAAAAATACCAATTTTCCCATATTCAGTTAAATATGCATCATCATTTTATGGTCCATTCAGAAACGCTGTTGATAGCAAATTAGAAATTGGAGACAGAAAAACCCATCAAATGAATTTTAAAAATACTAATGAGTTTATAAGGGAAATAGAGTACGACATAAATGAAGGATGTGATGCAATAATAATAAAACCTGCTCTAGCTTACTTAGATATTATATCAAAAGCCAAAGAAAATTTTAATATTCCAATAATAGCATATAATGTTAGTGGGGAATATGCTATGGTTAAATCTGCCGCTGAAAATAATCAGGTGGATGAGTATGAACTTACAATGGAAATACTTTATGCAATAAAGCGTGCAGGAGCTTCAGCAATTATAACATATAATGCAGAAGAGATCGCTAAAATATTATCAAATAAATAGAATGTTTAGTAAAAGTATAGAAGCGTACAATAAGGCAAAAAAAATTATACCTGGTGGAGTAAACTCTCCAGTTAGAGCCTTCAGAAGTGTAAATTCAACTCCTATTTTTTTTAAAAGTGGTAAAGGAAGTAAGATGAATGATATTGATGATAACGAATATATAGATTGTGTTGGATCTTGGGGTCCCCTTATTTTTGGGCATGCTGAAAAAGCCACAATTGATTCTATAATTGAGTACTCGAAAAGAGGAACAACATATGGCGCACCTACAGAAATTGAATCCCTAATGGCATCAAAGATAATCGATATGGTCCCTTCTATAGAAAAAGTAAGAATGGTAAGCTCAGGTACAGAGGCAACAATGAGTGCAATCAGATTAGCAAGAGGATATAAAAGGAAAGATCTCATTATAAAATTCTCTGGAAATTATCACGGACACTTTGATAGTTTTTTAATAAGAGCAGGTTCAGGTGCTATGACTTTAGGAAAACCTGACAGTCAAGGGGTAACTGATAATATTGCAAGAGATACATTAGTTGCAGACTTTAATAATATTGATTCTGTAAATGAACTTTTTAAAAAAAATAAAAATAAAATTGCTGCAGTTATTATAGAGCCTATTGCTGGAAATATGGGCTTGGTCAAACCAAATAAAAATTTTCTGAATGAATTAAGGGTTTTATGTGATGAGAATGATACTCTCTTGATTTTTGATGAAGTTATGAGTGGATTTAGAGTATCAAAAGGTGGTGCACAAGAACTTTACGGAGTAAAACCTGATCTTACAACTTTAGGAAAAATTATAGGAGGTGGTTTACCTGCAGGAGCATACGGCGGTAGTCAAGAAGTTATGGATCACGTAGCACCTGACGGTCCAGTTTATCAAGCTGGAACCTTATCGGGTAATCCTCTTGCAATGGCTGCTGGGCTCAGTGTATTGAACAGGCTCGACGATCAAGTTTATAAAGACTTAGAGATAATCTCATCAAAAATCGAGAATGGAATAAATAAAAATATTGATAAGACTGGTGTAAGCGCAAATATAGCTAGAGTAGGATCTATGATGACATTATTTTTTTCAAAAAAACAAAAAATCGAAAATTTTAGTGACGCACAAGATTGTAATACAGAATTATATTCAAAATACTTTCATTATATGTTAAAGAGAGGAATATATCTTCCCCCATCTCAATATGAGTGTATGTTTTTATCAAATAAAATCGATCAAAAAGATATTAATAATATAATTGAAAGTAATCTGGATTCACTAAAAAAATTAAACTAAATGGATTCAATATTAATCAGAACTTTAAATGGTGAAAAAACAAATAGACCTCCTGTATGGTTTATGAGACAAGCTGGGAGGATACTTCCAAATTATATGCAACTTAAAGAATTATACACATTCCATGAACTAATGAATGATAAAGATCTTGCTTCTAAAGTTACATTACTACCAATACAAGATTTGAATGTTGATGCTGCAATTTTATTTAGCGATATATTGGTAATTCCACATGCATTAGGTCTTGATGTTGAGTTCAAAAAAACTGGTCCTATTTTTAACAATCCATTAAATTTTAATTCAAAAGCAGCTGATTTGGAATTTGATTCAAGTAAGTTGAATTACATATATAATAATATCAAACAAGTTCAATCGGATAAGAATCAAAATACTCCATTAATTGGTTTTTGCGGTGGACCACTAACTGTTTTTCTTTTCATGTTTAAGAGAGAAGGATCAAAAGATCATATGAAAAAAGCAATTAAATATTTATATGAAAATAGAGAGGAGAGTAAAAAGATTCTTGAACTTATAACAGAATCATCCATTGATTATGTAAAAGGCCAGTGTAAAGCTGGTATTGATGTTTTTCAGCTTTTTGAAACTTATTGTGGCTCCATTCCATATGAATTATATGTAGATTTAATACTTCCATATGCAAAAAGAATTCTAACTACTGCAAAGAAAGAAAATTGTCCAACAATTTTTTTTCCTAAAGATTTTGGTTTTGGTATAAGTTATATTGGTAAAGATATATGTGATTATGTTAGTATAGATTGGCATACATCAATTTTTCATGCAAGAGAAATACTAAATAATGAAATCGGTATTCAAGGAAATATGGATCCCAGAATATTTTATGAGGACTATAAAAAAATTGAAACCTATTTAAATACTTTGACTAATTTTGGCAATCAAAATTTTGATTGGATATTTAATCTAGGTCATGGTTTTCTGCCTGATATAGACCATAAAAAAGTAAAGTTTGTAGTTGAATGGATAAAAAATAAAAATTGGAATAGAGCATGAGTAAAGTAGATGAGAAATTATTAAAGAAATATAGCTCAACTGGCCCTAGATACACTTCATATCCGCCAGCTACATTTTTTGATACTAATTTTAGTAATGAAGACTATGTTGAAAAGTTGATTTTATCAAACAGTGAATCTCCTGAGAGTGTATCAGTCTATATTCACATTCCTTTTTGTCCTCAAATCTGCCATTTTTGTGGCTGTACAACAGAAACAGGTTTTACAAAACCATTTCTTGAGAGATACATTGATGCTTTGATCAAAGAAATTGAATTTGTCTCAAAAAAGATAGACTCTAAAAGGAAATTAACTCAAGTTCATTGGGGAGGTGGAACACCAAATGCTATATCATATAAATATATTGAAAGAGTTACCAATAAGCTTTATGAAACTTTTGATTTCTCTGCTAATTACGAGATGGCAATTGAATGTAATCCAGCTCACTTAGAATTTAATCATATTGAGCTATTAAAAAAGTTTGGTTTCAACAGAATCTCACTTGGAATTCAAGATTTCAGAACTGATGTCCTTGAAGGTATAAATAGAAAGCCATCCAAGTACCCAATTGAAAAAATTGTGAAAAAAATTGAAGATGAAGGATTTACTGGAACAAATATTGACCTTGTATATGGACTGCCATATCAGACACCGGAAAATTTTTCAGAGACTGTAGACAGAGCAATAAAATTAAATACTGATAGGGTTGTTACTTTTTCATATGCACATGTACCAAGCGTACTACCAAGACAAAAAATATTAGAAAAAATTGGATTTCCTAGCTCAAGTGATAAGGCACTTATGTACGAAATCGCATATGAGAAACTTTTAAAAGCTGGATATGTATCTATAGGTATGGATCATTATTCAAAACCCGAAGATGAATTTGCAATTGCTTTAAATAACAAACAGCTCCATAGAAATTTTCAGGGATATTGTACACGGGAAACAACTGGACAGGTATATGCCTTTGGAGCATCTTCAATTTCTCAATTAGACTCAGCCTATATACAAAATATTAAAAATGCTAGTCAATATATTAATTCAATAGAAAAAAATAATCTAGCAGTTCTTAGGGGATATTCAGTAACAAACGAACAAAAGATAATTCGTGAAATAATTAATTCTATAATGTGTAATTATTTTGTGGATTTAAATAAAATTTCAAAAAAATATAAAGTCTCTACTTCCGACATATATAAAATTGTAAAATTTAAAGAAGATCTTCTTGATGATTTTATTTCAGATGGAATATTGAATTTTAAATCAGGTATTATAGCCATTAATGAAAAGGGGAGATTATTTACTCGAAACATTGCTATGAGATTTGACCCAATGATAGATCAAAAGGTTGGAACATATTCAAATACAGTATAATGAAAGGATTATTATTAATTAATTTAGGTTCTCCAGACAGTACATCAATTCCTGACATCAAGAGATATCTCGATGAATTTTTAATGGATAAAAGAGTCATAGGTAAAAGTTATATTTTTAGATGGATACTCGTCAAGCTAGTAATATTAAATATAAGGCCAAGAAAATCTGCTAAAGCATATAAAAAAATATGGTGGAAAGAGGGATCACCATTAATTGTTTTATCCAGAAGACTATTTGATAAGATAACTAAACTTCTTGATATTCCCGTATCACTTGCAATGAGATATGGTTCAATAACCATAAAGAAAGGTATCCAAGAATTGGAAGATAATGGTGTGAAAGATATTTTAGTTCTTCCACTTTATCCTCACTATGCAATGTCATCCTATGAAACTGT
>CACKBZ010000004.1 GCA_902598525.1 uncultured Bacteroidota bacterium | reverse complement strand
TTAAACAAGACTTTAGAAAATTTTGATTATCTAAAATCAAACATTGAGGGTAGAACACCTAATTGGGATTCTGAAAGAATTGCGCAAATTGATTATATAATTCTGATTACTTCAATTGCAGAGTTGATATACTTCCAAACAATTCCTATAAAAGTGACAATCAATGAATATATTGAAATTGTAAAAGAATTTTCAACTCCGGTTTCAGGAAAGTTTGTTAATGGTGTTATTGATAACGTTGTTAAAGATTTTGTAAAGCAGGGGGTAATTGTTAAAACTGGTAGAGGTTTGATAACATAATTTTGCTAATTTTATTAAAAAATATAATGAAAATCCATAAGTGCATTTCACCATTATTAGTTTTTCTATTCTTGTTTATCTCTTGCGATGAATCAAAACAAAATACAAATCACTCTGATAATAAATTAATAAATCAGGTTGAATCTAATCTTACTGATATAGCATTTAATAGTATCCTGCATGATTTTGGAGAAATTCAAGAGGGGGACATCGTTGAAGCTGTTTTTGAGTTTACAAATACTGGTAAGAATGATTTATTAATTTCTCATGCGGTTGGAAGTTGTGGTTGTACTATACCTAGTTATCCTAGAAATATTCCAATTAAACCAGGAGAATCTGGTGAAATAGAAATTAATTTCGATTCAACTAATATGCCTAATTTACAATCAAAATTAATTAAAGTATTTGCTAATGTTCCATCTGGAAGTGTATTTTTAAGGATACAAGCACTTGTTGAACCAAAAAATAATTAATTATGGAATCTCAATTTCCTTATCTTTTACTTATAGCTTTAGTCTTTTTATTTTTTATTATTATTCCTTCAGTTCGAAGAAATAGTAAAGAAAAAAAGTTCCTAAATAACCTCAAGAGAGGTGATAGAATTATAACTAAATCAGGAGTTCATGCTAGAATAACTGAATTTGATGCAAAAAGTAACACATGTATTATAGAGACAATGGCTGGTAAATTAAAAATTGAAAAATCAGCAATTTCTCTAGAACTTTCATCAAACATCAAATCCTAATGTATAGCCTAATAAGAAAAATTCTTTTCTTCTTTGATGCTGAACAAATTCATGAATTCTCTGTATACTCCATTAAGTTGATAAATAGAATTCCATTTGCTAGTTTAATTATAAAAAAGTTTTTTTGCCTTAATGACATAAATCTAGAAAGAAAACTTCTAGGACTAAATTTTAAAAATCCAATTGGTTTAGCTGCTGGATTTGATAAAAATGCAGAGTGCTATAATGAATTTTCAAATTTTGGATTTGGATTTATTGAAATTGGTACAGTGACACCTGTCCCTCAGCCAGGTAATCCAAAAAAAAGAATTTTTAGACTTGTGGAAGATAAATCCATAATTAATAGATTAGGATTTAACAATAAAGGACTTGATAAGGTTGTAAGAAATCTTGATAAAAAAAGAAATATTATAATTGGAGCAAATATTGGTAAAAACTTTTTTACTAAAAATGAGGATGCTTATAAAGATTACTTAAAATGTTTAAATGGTTTGAATAAATACGTCGACTATTTTGCAATTAATATTAGTTCCCCAAATACTAAAGGTTTAAGGGATTTTCATGATAAGAGTTTATTAGGACCTTTTTTAAAAAAATTAATTAATGCTAATAATAAAATGACAAAACCCAAGCCAATGTTATTGAAGATCTCTCCCGATTTAGATAATACCCAGCTTGATGATATTATTCAACTTGTTATGGATTTAAATATAGACGGAGTCATTGCTACAAATACTACTACGTCTAGAGATGGACTTGTGTCAAAATATAAAGAAGAAACTGGAGGTTTAAGCGGAATGTTACTTAAAGAAAAAAGTAACTTAATCATTTCTTATTTAAGGAAAAAACTAGGTGATAATTTCCCTATTATTGGAGTTGGTGGTGTTATGAGTCCTCAAGATGCAATTGAAAAATTTGAGAGTGGCGCTGATTTAGTTCAACTCTATACAGGATTTATTTATGAAGGTCCTGGATTGATAAAAAATATTAATAAACTATTATTAAAGAGATAAAAATTAAAACTATGAAAAAAAATCTTTTTTTTATAACCTTTCTGTTTGCGTCATGCAATACACTAACTAATAATATTAACTATCCAATTACTGAAAAAAAGGTAGTTGTTGATAGCTATTTCGGAACAGACATTGAAGATCCATATAGATGGCTTGAAGATGATCTGTCTTCAGATACTTCAAACTGGGTTGACAGTCAAAATGAAGTAACATTTAACTATTTAGAATCGATACCTTACAGAAATAAATTAAAAAGTAAATTAACTTCAATTTGGAACTATGAGAAACAGACTAGTCCATTCATTAGGGGAGAATATACTTACTACTATAGAAATGATGGTCTTCAGAACCAATATGTAGTCTACAGAAAAAAAAAAAAAAAGATAATTCAAATTCAAGTGAAGAAGTTTTTTTAGACCCAAATAAATTTTCTGAAGATGGAACAATTTCCCTAACTGGACTTTATTTTTCTGAAGATGGCAAACTCATTTCATATACAATTTCTGAAGGTGGAAGTGACTGGAGAAAAGCTATAGTTATGGATACTGAGACAAAACAGATTATTGGTGATACACTTACAAATATTAAATTTAGCGGAATTTCTTGGAGTGGAAATAAAGGGTTCTATTATTCATCTTATGATAAACCAGAAGGAAGTGAGCTTTCAGAATACACAGATAGACATAAACTTTATTACCATGAATTAAATACAGATCAAAAATTAGATAAAATTGTCTTTGGCGATCAAAGAGAAAAGTATAGATATGTTTCTGGAAATGTTTCTGAGGATAATAATTTCCTTTTTATTTCTGCTTCTAACTTAACTGATGGAAATGAACTATATATGATTGATCTAAGAAAAAATTCCAATAGAATACAAACTATAAGTGATGATCCATCCACTGATGATTATGTAGTTGACAATGTAGATGACACATTTTACATTTTTACAAATTATAATGCACCGAACAAAAGATTAGTGAAGACTACTTTAAATAGTTTAAAGAGAGAAAATTGGCAAGATGTCATTCCTGAAAGTGAAAATGTTTTTTCAGTAAGTTCTGGAAGTGGATATTTTTTTGCAAGATATTTAGTAGATGCATTCTCACAAGTATACCAATATAATTATTCTGGAGATTTAGTTAGAAAAGTAGAGCTGCCTGGAATTGGAACATCAAGTGGTTTCTATGGAGAAAGAGACCAAGAAGAATTATATTTTTCATTTTCAAATTATTACACTCCTGGAAATTTATATTCTTTCAATCCTACAAATGGTGAATATAATATTTATTGGAAACCTGAAATTGAATTCAATTCTGACTTGTATACATCAAAACAAGTTTTTTACGAATCTAAAGATGGAACAAAAGTTCCAATGATTATAACTCATAAAAAGGACATAGTTTTAGATGGTAAGAATCCAACTATACTATATGGTTATGGTGGTTTTAATATTAGCAGAACTCCAGGTTTTAGTGTTACTAATGCTGTCTGGATGGATTTAGGCGGTGTTTATGCTGTTCCAAATATTAGAGGTGGAGGAGAATATGGTAAAGAGTGGCATAATTCAGGAACAAAACTAAATAAGCAAAATGTCTTTGATGATTTTATTGCAGCTGCTGAGTTTCTTATTTCGTCAAATTATACATCTTCTGATTATTTAGCATTAAGAGGTGGCTCAAATGGAGGGTTATTAGTCGGTGCTGTCATGACTCAAAGGCCGGAATTAATGAAAGTTGCACTTCCCGCAGTGGGAGTTTTAGATATGTTAAGATATCACAAATTTACATCTGGAGCTGGTTGGGCATTTGACTATGGTACATCAGAAGAATCAGAAGAGATGTTTAACTATCTTTTGGGTTATTCACCTGTTCATAATGTTAAACAATTTACAGAATACCCAGCAACAATGATCACTACCGGAGATCATGATGATCGAGTTGTACCAGCCCATTCATATAAGTTTGCAGCTAATCTACAGGATAAACATGTAGGGGAAAATCCAGTTTTAATTCGAATAGAAAAGGATGCAGGTCATGGTTCAGGCACACCATTAGCAAAGGTTATTGACCAATATGCAGATATTTATGGATTTACTTTATTTAATATGGGAATAAAGAAGATTAAATAGTTTAATCAAAATAGCTAAAACTTTCGTTTGATTTAATATTCTTAAGTGTTTTATAAATTAACCTGATAACATTCTCAACATCTTCTTTTTGCACCATCTCTACTGTAGTATGCATATATCTTAGTGGAAGAGAAATTAATGCGGATGGTACACCTCCATTACTGTAAGCAAACGCATCTGTATCAGTTCCAGTATATCTTGAGGAAGCAAGTCTTTGATATGGGATCTTATTCTTTTCAGCTATCCTTATGATTTTTTCTCTAAGATTATTTTGAACTGCAGGAGCATAAGTAATAACAGGGCCTTTACCTATTTTTGCATCCCCCTGTTTCTTTGCCTCTATCATTGGTGTCGATGTATCATGTGTAACATCAGTAACTATTGCTAGATCAGGCTTTAATGTATTTGTAATCATTTCAGCCCCTCTTAAACCAATTTCTTCTTGAACAGAGTTAGTTACATACAAACAAAATGGTAGTTTATCTTTATTTTCTTTTAATAACCTTGCAACTTCAGCAATCATAAAACCACCTGCTCTATTATCAATAGCTCTACAGACAAATTTATTTTTATTAAGAATCTGGAAAGAATCTGGATAGGTTATAACGCAACCAACATGAACTCCCATCTTTTCAACTTCCTTTTTATCTTTTGCCCCAATATCAATAAAAATATTATCAATCTTTGGTGGTGCCTCTTTAGCATGATCTCTAACATGAATTGCTGGCCAGCCAAAAACACCTTTTACTATTCCATTTTTTGTATGAATATTTACCCATTTAGAAGGTGCTATTTGATGATCACTTCCACCATTTCTAATAACATAAATTAAACCGTTATCAGTTATATAATTAACATACCAGGAAATTTCGTCAGAGTGACCTTCTATAACAACCTTAAATTTTTTTTCTGGGTTTATTACTCCTACAGCAGTTCCATAATTATCAGTTATAAATTCATCAACATAAGGCTTAAGATATTTCATCCAAATTCTTTGACCATTAAATTCATAACCAGTTGGCGCTGCGTTGTTTAGATATTCCTCAAGAAACTTTAATGATTTTGCGTTAAGTATTTTCATAATTTTTAAAAAAATAAAATTAACAATTATTACTAAACATCTTGTTAAATTTGTGCTATGAAATATTATTTATTTCTTCTACTTATTTTTTTTTCAAATATTTTGACTTGTCAAGAACAGATTGAAAAATTAGATTTTCTATTTCCTGGTGATTCTATACCAACAAATACTTTCGTTCTTGATGAAGTTACTGTATTTCAGCCTCTAAAATTTAAAAATGATGAAGAAATTAGAAAATATGTTATACTAAGGTACAGAGTAAAAAAGGTTTACCCTTATGCAAAACTTGCATCTGAAAGAATGAATCGAATTGATTCAAGAGTTGACTCTATTAGATCCAAAAGAAAAAAAAGACTTTATTTGAAAAAGCTTGAGAAGTTTGTTTACGATGAGTTTTCAGATGAACTCAGAAAATTATCAAGATCTCAAGGTAGAATTCTCGTTAAATTGTTAAATCGGCAAACAGGCCTTACTGCACATAAAATAGTTTCTGAATATAGGAACAAATTTAGAGCACTAATATATAATACAGCTGCATCATTTTATTCAATTTCTTTAAAAGATAAATATGAGCCCTTTGAAGACTATGAAGACTACTTGATTGAGGATATTCTTCAAAGATCTTTTTCTGATGGCTCTTTGGAGAAACAGGACTATGCTTTGGATTTTGATTTAGACAGTCTATATACATTTTGGAAGGAAAAAAAGTAGTCTTCAAAAAGTGTTGATAAGTATTACAAAACATTGATATTTAGGACATAAAGATTTCATAAATTTATCATCCAAAAAAAAGTGAAAATAAAATCAATTTATTGTTTAATAACAACAAAAAAGGTTTTATATTTGCAGCCGCAAAAAGATTTATTGTTAACTGCAATAAATTTTTTTTGTTAGTTCATTGAAAATATTGAAAATGACAGCGCGTATCAATTAAGATACAAACTAGCAAACCAAACATTTTGAAACATAGTCAATTCAGAGTCGTATAATTTATTAAAATACTACAACGAAGAGTTTGATCCTGGCTCAGGATGAACGCTAGCGGCAGGCTTCATACATGCAAGTCGAGGGGCAGCATAAATTACTTGTAATTTGATGGCGACCGGCGAACGGGTGCGTAACGCGTATGCAACTTACCTTTTACTAGAGAATAGCCAAGAGAAATTTTGATTAATGCTCTATGTTCTTATTTACTCGCATGAGTAAATAAGCAAAGCTCCGGCGGTAAAAGATGGGCATGCGTCCTATTAGCTTGTAGGTGAGGTAATGGCTCACCTAAGCTCCGATAGGTAGGGGTCCTGAGAGGGAGATCCCCCACACTGGTACTGAGACACGGACCAGACTTCTACGGAAGGCAGCAGTAAGGAATATTGGACAATGGAGGCAACTCTGATCCAGCCATGCCGCGTGAAGGAAGACGGCCTTATGGGTTGTAAACTTCTTTTATACAGGAAGAAACCTTTCCACGTGTGGAAAGCTGACGGTACTGTAAGAATAAGGATCGGCTAACTCCGTGCCAGCAGCCGCGGTAATACGGAGGATCCAAGCGTTATCCGGAATTATTGGGTTTAAAGGGTCCGCAGGCTGTTTGTTAAGTCAGAGGTGAAATCCTACCGCTCAACGGTAGAACTGCCTTTGATACTGGCAAACTTGAGTTATTGTGAAGTAGTTAGAATGTGTAGTGTAGCGGTGAAATGCATAGATATTACACAGAATACCGATTGCGAAAGCAGATTACTAACAATATACTGACGCTGAGGGACGAAAGCGTGGGTAGCGAACAGGATTAGATACCCTGGTAGTCCACGCCGTAAACGATGGTCACTAGCTGTTCGATGTACATTGGTACGTTGAGTGGCTAAGCGAAAGTGATAAGTGACCCACCTGGGGAGTACGCTCGCAAGAGTGAAACTCAAAGGAATTGACGGGGGCCCGCACAAGCGGTGGAGCATGTGGTTTAATTCGATGATACGCGAGGAACCTTACCAGGACTTAAATGTAAGTTGCATGATTCAGAAATGAGTCTTTCTTCGGACTACTTACAAGGTGCTGCATGGTTGTCGTCAGCTCGTGCCGTGAGGTGTCAGGTTAAGTCCTATAACGAGCGCAACCCCTATCGTTAGTTGCCATCAAGTAAAGTTGGGAACTCTAGCGAAACTGCCGGTGCAAACCGTGAGGAAGGTGGGGATGACGTCAAATCATCACGGCCCTTACGTTCTGGGCTACACACGTGCTACAATGGCCGGTACAGAAAGCAGCCACTATGCGAATAGGAGCTAATCTTTAAAACCGGTCTCAGTTCGGATCGCAGTCTGCAACTCGACTGCGTGAAGCTGGAATCGCTAGTAATCGGATATCAGCCATGATCCGGTGAATACGTTCCCGGGCCTTGTACACACCGCCCGTCAAGCCATGGAAGCTGGGGGTACCTAAAGTCGGTGACCGAAAGGAGCTGCCTAGGGTAAAACTAGTGACTGGGGCTAAGTCGTAACAAGGTAGCCGTACCGGAAGGTGCGGCTGGAATACCTCCTTTCTAGAGAAAGACGACTTTGACTATAGCATCAATCCTTTGCGTTTGCTTGCTGTCATTTTTTTTAATAACCCTTATAGTATCTCTAATAGAGTCTCGTAGCTCAGCCGGTTAGAGCGCTACACTGATAATGTAGAGGTCGGCAGTTCGAGTCTGCCCGAGACTACTAAATTCCATATAGGAAAAAGGGGGATTAGCTCAGCTGGCTAGAGCGCTAGATTTGCATTCTAGAGGTCGTGGGTTCGACTCCCACATTCTCCACTATACTTAACGTGAGTTAAGATTAAGAGTTCATTGACATATTGAAAATATCAAGTACAATTCAAAAACTATTCTGTTATCCAATTTAGTAGTTTATTGAGATTGTACAGAGTTAACGTAAATATGTATTTAATACTGTTATTATTGAATACAAAATAATTTTACAATTTAAGAAAGAGTTAAGAGTTACTTGTAACTTTTGAAAAGTTACAATAGGCTAATTAAGAGCGTAAGGGGAATGCCTTGGCTCTCAGAGGCGATGAAGGACGTGATAAGCTGCGATAAGCTGTGGGGAGTGGCACAAACACTTTGATCCGCAGATTTCCGAATGGGGTAACCCGGCATATTGAAGATATGTCACACTGTAAAGTGAGCAAACCTGGTGAACTGAAACATCTAAGTAACCAGAGGAATAGAAAACAAAAGTGATTCCGCTAGTAGTGGCGAGCGAAAGTGGAACAGCCTAAACCTATGTTGTTACGGCAATATAGGGGTTGTAGGACCTCAACATTTAATGCTAATAGAACTAGAATTTACTGGAAAGTAAAACCATAGAAGGTGATAGTCCTGTATAGGTAATTGATGTTATTAATAGAGGTATCCTGAGTAGTACGGGGCACGTGAAACCTTGTATGAATCTGCCAGGACCATCTGGTAAGGCTAAATACTCCTGAGAGACCGATAGTGAACTAGTACCGTGAGGGAAAGGTTAAAAGAACCCTGAATAAGGGAGTGAAATAGATCCTGAAACCTTACGCTTACAAGCGGTCGGAGCACATTTATGTGTGACGGCGTGCCTTTTGCATAATGAGCCTACGAGTTACCTTTGCTAGCTTGGCTAATCCGTTCAGCGGAGCAACCGTAGCGAAAGCGAGTCTGAATAGGGCGAATTTGTTAGCAGTGGTAGACGCGAAACCTAGTGATCTATCCATGGGCAGGTTGAAGCTGTAGTAACATACAGTGGAGGACCGAACCCGTTGACGTTGAAAAGTCTTGGGATGACCTGTGGATAGGGGTGAAAGGCCAATCAAACTAGGAAATAGCTCGTACTCCCCGAAATGCATTTAGGTGCAGCGTTAAAATAAGTTTCATAGAGGTAGAGCTACTGATTGGATGCGGGGGTTTCACCACCTACCAATTCCTGACAAACTCCGAATGCTATGAAATGTTTTTTAGCAGTGAGGGCATGGGTGCTAAGGTCCGTGTCCGAGAGGGAAAGAACCCAGACCATCAGTTAAGGTCCCAAAGTATATACTAAGTTGAAAAAACGAGGTTTGACTGCCCAGACAGCTAGGATGTTGGCTTGGAAGCAGCCATTCATTTAAAGAGTGCGTAACAGCTCACTAGTCGAGCGGTCGAGCATGGATAATAATCGGGCATAAGTATATCACCGAAACTATGGCAATATTTATATTGGGTAGGGGAGCATTCTATTCTGCGTTGAAGGTAAACTGTGAGGTTTACTGGAGCGTATAGAAACGAAAATGTAGGCATAAGTAACGATTAGGGGTGCGAGAAACACCCCCTCCGAAAAACTCAGGTTTCCTCAGCCATGCTAATCAGCTGAGGGTTAGTCAGGACCTAACGCGAACCCGAATGGGGTAGTGGATGGACAACCAGTTAATATTCTGGTACCTGCTTAACATTAAACGTGACGGAAAAGCAATGTCATTGCGCACTGACGGATGTGCGTTGAAATCACTTTTAAGGTGATGATAGTACACCGATTCTTCGGATGAGGTGATAATATGACGGACCTTTTTCCAAGAAAAACAAGTTAAGCAGCCTGTACTGTAAACCGACACAGGTAGTTGGGATGAGTATTCTAAGGAGCTCGAGAGATTCATGGATAAGGAACTAGGCAAATTTGACCCGTAACTTCGGGAGAAGGGTCGCCTACTTTATTGTAGGCCGCAGTGAAAAGGTCCAAGCGACTGTTTATCAAAAACACAGGACTCTGCTAAGTCGAAAGACGATGTATAGGGTCTGACACCTGCCCGGTGCTGGAAGGTTAAGTGGAGATGTTAGCTTCGGCGAAGCATTGAAATGAAGCCCCAGTAAACGGCGGCCGTAACTATAACGGTCCTAAGGTAGCGAAATTCCTTGTCGGGTAAGTTCCGACCTGCACGAATGGTGTAACGATTTGGACGCTGTCTCATCCATGAGCTCGGTGAAATTGTAGTATCGGTGAAGATGCCGATTACCCGCTACGGGACGAAAAGACCCCGTGCACCTTTACTATAGCTTCGTATTGATATTGGATAAGTAATGTGTAGGATAGGTGGGAGACTTTGATTAAGCGTCGCCAGGCGTTTATGAGTCGCTGTTGAAATACCACCCTTTGCTTCTCTGATATCTAACCCTTTCGAGGGAACAGTGCGTGGTGGGTAGTTTGACTGGGGTGGTCGCCTCCAAAAGAGTAACGGAGGCTTCTAAAGGTACCCTCAACACGCTTGGTAACCGTGTGTAGAGTGCAATGGCATAAGGGTGCTTGACTGAGAGACTGACAAGTCGATCAGGTTGGAAACAAGAGCATAGTGATCCACTGGTTCCGCATGGAAGGGCCAGTGCTCAAAGGATAAAAGGTACGCCGGGGATAACAGGCTGATCTCCCCCAAGAGCTCAAATCGACGGGGGGGTTTGGCACCTCGATGTCGGCTCGTCACATCCTGGAGCTGGAGAAGGTTCCAAGGGTTGGGCTGTTCGCCCATTAAAGTGGCACGCGAGCTGGGTTCAGAACGTCGTGAGACAGTTCGGTCTCTATCTGTAGTGGGCGTTAGAAATTTGAGAGGATCTGTCTTCAGTACGAGAGGACCGAGATGGACTGACCTCTAGTGTACCGGTTGTTCCGCCAGGAGCACCGCCGGGTAGCTATGTCGGGAATGGATAAGCACTGAAAGCATCTAAGTGCGAAACCAACCTCAAGATGAGATTTCTTTTAAGGGTCGTTGGAGACTACAACGTTGATAGGTCACAGGTGTAAAGGCAGTAATGTCATAGCCGAGTGATACTAATTACCCGTAAGTCTATTGTAGCATACTTTCTTAATTGTTAACTGGATATTTTCAAATGTTTATGACCTTAATAAAACTTTAAGGTGGTTATAGCGATAGGGCTCACCTCTTCCCATACCGAACAGAGAAGTTAAGTCTATCAGCGCAGATGGTACTGCTATTTAGTGGGAGAGTATGTCGCCGCCTTTTTTTTATAAAATAACCCTTTTAATTAAGGGTTTTTTTATGCTTATAAATCAATATATGGATTAAAAAATGTCGTGTATAAAGAAGTATAATGATTGTAAGATTTATTTCTTTTTTCTGAATGGTATTGAATAAGTAATTGTATAATTAAAACCACTTCCCCATGTATTATCATCAGTAACCTTATTAAATCCAGGTATAAATAGATTATCAAAGTTCTCAGGCTTTTTGTCTGATAATAATTTGTTTAATCTTAAACTAATTCCAAAATATATATTATCAAAGGTTTCAACTTTAATTCCTGTAACAATTTCAATCCAACTTCCACTAAGATTTTCATGATTCACAGTCTCAAAATCATTCTCAACTAAATTTGAAAAATAAGCGTCAATATTTCTGACTTGATAGCTAACAACTTTATTTGAAAAATTTGATGAGGCATATCTTAGTCCTATATATATTGAATTATCCATTCCGACCCAATTTTTAAACATGTTATAATCAAAACCAATTTTTAGATAATCTCCAATAGAATTAAAGTTTATATTTTCATCTTCAACTAATTTATCAATTGATCCATATTCACCCGCTATATAAAGGTTATCTGTTAGTTGTAAATCAGATACAATCTCATAACTAAAATTATCATTATTTGAGCTAGATTTAATAGGGTTTGATAAATCAAAACCAAATCTGAACTTATTAATATTTATTATTCTGTCTTTTTTTAGTAAACTATCACTTTCGATTTTCTCTGTATTAGAAAATAAAGAGTTAATTGATAAAATAGAACTAAAAATGAATAAGAATATTTGTTTTTTCTTCATTAAAAATGGAATCATTTTCGATACTTATTTCTTTAATCCATCCATAATCCTTTGAGATTTCAGTATCAGGTTTTACAATAAAATTTGAAATATAACCACATGATCTATTTAAGTAATAATGAATTGTTTTGTGAAAAATAACTAGAGTGTCTATATCTTGATTATATTCCAATAAATATTTCGTTTTACTTGAGTTTACCTTTAAAGGAAGCTTTAGATTAGTTCCAGATATTCCTTCAATTATAGAATCTATACCTATACCTCTAATACTATTTAGATCAATACTTTTTGGTTGTTTGTTTGAATAATCAATAAATGTAATGTTGATTCTATTCGTATTTTCTGAACCTTCAATACAGATGTCATCTTTTTCGCATGCTATAAGAGAAAAAAATACTACAAACAAAATAAGATTATACCTTTTAATCATTAGATTAAATATTCTCAAAATTACTATATTTATAACAAATCATAATTCTTTGAAATTACCACAGAAAACCTTTAATGATTTATCCAAAAATTATCTTAAACTTGAGAAAAAACATGGTGCTAATGATTACCATCCAATTCCAGTTGTGCTTCAAAAAGGAGAGGGTGTTTTTCTTTGGGATGTAAATGGAAAAAAATATTATGATTTTTTATCTGCATACTCTGCAGTTAATCAAGGACATTGTCATCCTGATTTAGTTAATATTATAAAAAATCAATCTGAAACTTTGACACTAACATCTAGAGCTTTTCATAATGATAAACTTGGAGATTATATGGAGTTTGCTACTAAATTATTTGGATTTGATAAGCTTCTACCCATGAATACTGGTGCAGAGGGTGTTGAAACCTCTATAAAATTATCAAGAAAATGGGGATACTTAAAAAAGAAGGTCGATGAAAATTTAGCTAAAATTGTTGTTTGTAATAATAATTTTCATGGACGAACAACTACTGTAATTTCCTTTTCTACTGATCCTGGTTCTAAAGATTTTTTTGGGCCTCATACACCAGGATTTATTCATATACCATACGGTGAAATAAGTGCACTAGAGAATGAATTTAAAAAAGACAAAAATATTGTTGCTTTTTTAGTTGAACCTATTCAAGGTGAAGCAGGTGTTAATGTGCCTGAACCAGAGTACTTAAAAAAAGTAAGGAGCTTGTGCTCTGAATATAATGTATTAATGATTGCTGATGAAATTCAGACTGGATTAGGTAGAACAGGCTCGCTTCTTGCATCATGTGGAAATTGTACTTGTGAGTCCTCTTGTGAGCAACAACCTACCTATGTAAGACCCGATATACTAATCCTAGGAAAAGCACTAAGTGGAGGAACATACCCAATATCTGCTGTTTTATGTGATTCTGAAATAATGGAAGTTATTCAGCCAGGTCAACACGGAAGTACCTTTGGTGGAAATCCTCTTGCTTCAAGTATTGCAAAAAAAGCTCTAGAGATAATAATTGACGAGAAATTATCACAGAATGCAAGAGTACTTGGTAAGATATTCAGATCTGAAATGAATAAATACATAAAAACAAGTAAAATAGTAAAACTTATCAGAGGTAAAGGTCTACTCAATGCGATTGTTATTAATGATACTAAGGATAGTAAAACCGCATGGAATATCTGTCTTAAACTTAAACATAATGGACTACTTGCAAAACCCACTCACGGAAACATTATAAGATTTGCTCCTCCTTTAGTTATTACAGAAGAGCAAATATATGACTGCATAAGTATTATTATATCAACACTTAAAGAATTTGAATAAAGATTAAATGGAAGTATATTTTGATAATGCAGCTACTACTAGAGTTAGAGATGAGGTAGTTAATGAAATTTCAGATTTATTGAAAAACTGTTTTGGAAATCCTTCATCAACTCATTCCTTTGGTAGATCCTCTAAATCATATATTGAAAGATCTAGAAAATCTATTGCTAAGATTTTAAATTGTGAACCAGGGGAAATTATATTTAATTCAGGAGGAACAGAATCTGACAACTCCATACTAAAATGTGCAGTTAAGGATCTTGGAGTTAAGCATATAATATCATCAAAAATTGAACATCATGCAATAACTCATAATCTTGATGAAATTGAAAAAACTGGTGTTAAAGTAAATTATGTTAGTCTTAATAATCAAGGTGAAATTGATATTAACAGCCTTGAGAAACTTCTGAAAATAAATAATGAACCTAAGCTTGTAACCTTAATGTACATTAATAATGAAATTGGAAATATTTTAGACATAAAATCTGTCTCAGACATTTGTAGGAAATACAATGCTTATTTTCATACTGATGCTGTTCAAGCTGTTGGTCACTTTCCAGTTGATTTAAGTTCATTAAAAATAGACTTTCTTTCTTCTGCAGGTCATAAATTTCATGGTCCAAAAGGAGTTGGCTTCACATACATAAATAAATCAACTAAAATAAAATCTTTCATATGTGGGGGTCCTCAAGAAAGAGGTTTAAGAGCAGGAACTGAATCTGTTCATAATATTGTTGGTATGACAAAAGCTTTGGAAATTGCTATTGATAATTTAGAGAAAGAATCTAAGTATATTAAATCTATAAAGGCATATATGATCCAAAAACTAAATAATATTTTTCCCAATATTCATTACAATGGAATGTCTGGAAATTTAGAAAAAAGTACATATACTGTTTTAAATGTTTGTCTTCCATTATCAAATAACAAAGCATCAATGTTGGACTTTCATCTTGATTTAAATGGAATAGCTTGTTCCAAGGGAAGTGCATGTCAATCAGGTAGCTCAAATGGTTCTCATGTATTAAATGAAATACAGGATGAAAAATATAAAAAATTCCCTTCAATTAGATTCTCATTTTCTCATTACAATACGAAAAAAGAAGTAGATTATGTTATTAAAATTCTTAATGAATTTTTAAATGATTAATAATAAATTTTTGCTTTGTAGATCTGCTTATTTCCTACTCGATCTTGAAATTCTATAAATAAATCATTTTCTCCATCTTTAATAATCCTATCAGATAGATCATGGAAGATCAAACTTTGTTTTGGCTCGTATTCAAATAATGCCCATTTCCCATTAATAAATGCTTTATAATTTCTTATTCCTGATTTATCATCACTTATTCTAAGTCTAAGAGTTTTATTTGAATTTACGTTTGAATTATTTTCAAAGTTGATTGGTTTTATAACAGGTAGGATAGAATCTCTCGAAATCGTATATTTTCCAAGAGAAGAGATATTAGTTGATATATATGAACCATCTATCTTAGAACTCCTGTAATAAATTCTACCATTAACTACCTTCCCTATAAAAGATTGATTTAATTTACGTTTATTGAGATCCTTATTAATAGGTAAACTAATTTTCATAGAAGATCTAAAAGGAGATGTTTGATTGCCTAAATCAATTATATTACCATTAGAAGATATGTTTAAAAGTATATCGTCATAAAATGTATTCTTGCTAATCTCAACAAATGATTGGCCTCTATTAATAATTTTTTTCTGATTTGTAAAAATTTTAATTCCATCTGATGGTTTAAAATATTCCTCAGTCTCACTAGCTTTGATTTTAAATTTAAGATAGGATGAATTCCTGTTCCAATCAGTTACTTTTATACAAACTAATCCTTCACTAATTTCATTTGAGTTAATAATTCCATTAAAAGTATTTTTCTTTAGGAAGGATAAATTTGATTTAGGGGGTATATAAACCTTCAATACTCTGGTATTATTTTTTGCTAGAGACATATAGTCATACATTAGCTTCTTATAGTGATTCTCGCTAAACTTTATCCTATCCATACTGTAGGAAAATCTTTGAATTGAGTCAATAAAAAGTTCAACTTTATGAACACCATTCTTATTATTTAAATTTTGATACTGTATGTCATAAGTGTCTATACCAAGTCCAATTTTTCCATTAAATAAAATATCTTCTGCAATGTAGGTTGAGTCATTAATTTTAGATAAATTAATTTTTTTAGGTAATCTTTTTACAAGAGTTTTGTTCTCATTAATTGTGTATAGACCTCTAATTATTGGTCTCTCTTTATCTTTATGGCTATAATTAAACATTAATGGATTTAATGCATCTTGTGTTTCACTATCTCTTATTTCGAAGTGAAGATGTGCACCAAAGGACCCTCCAGTGTTCCCCGAGTAACCAATTAGCTCTCCTCTTTTAATAAGTATTTCATTTTTTTCAGGAAACTTTCTTAATATGTAAGATTCTATTTTGTACTGTTCAGATTTGATGAACTCTTGAATTCTTGGGCTAAATTTTTTTAAATGTGCATAAACTGACGTGTAACCATTTGGATGTGTAATGTATACCACTTTTCCATATCCACTTGTTCTAACTTCAATTCTAGAAATATATCCATCTTCAATACTATAAATTTCCTTACCCTCTCCTCCTTTGAAGTCAATACCAGTATGAAATCTGGATCTAAATTCTCCAAAAGTTCCTGATAAGTTAAATGGTGCATCAATAGGAGAGTGAAAATTAAACTCTTGAGAGAAACAACTTATCGATAGAAAAAGTAACAGAAAATTGGTTAATAATTTTTTTAAAAACATCATTTCGTTTTAAATTTAAATTAAGATTTTTACAGTATTATGATAAATAATCTAAATTCTCTCAAGGAAAAAATTGATACTTTATTATTTAAATATAATGAGCAAAAAAAAATTAATCAAGATCTTGAAACTAAAATTGAGTATTTAATTAAATCAAATCAAGATCTTGAAAAAAAAATTAAAGTAATACAAGCAAAAGAGAAACAACTTAAACTAATTAGTGCTCTTCCCAATGAATCAGAGAATAAACAATATTTCAAAAATAAGATTGATTATCTAATTCAAGAGATTGACTATTGTATTGATAGAATATCAATTTAAAATTTATGGAAAAAGACAGCATAAAAATAAAGTTAAATATTGGTGATAGACTATACCCCTTAACAGTTGACAGATCTCAAGAATTCTATTTTAGAGAGGCTGCAAAGCTTATTGAAGCTACTATTAAAAATCTTGAGGACAACTATTCTGTTAGAGATAAACAAGATTTGCTAGCAATGAGCTGTATCCAATTTGCTGCTAAAAGTCTACAAAATAAATCTAAGTTAAATGACTCAGATATTGAGGTTGAAAAAATAATATTAAAAATGATAAATAATATTGATAATTCAATTTAAACTTCATACATTTATCTTAACCTGCATGAGTGATTTTTGGTAAACTCAACGAGTATTAGATTAAGAAAGGTGAGTTTAAATGCTAAAGCAAGCTATCTAGAATAGATCCTTGAATGTTTAATTAGCCTTAATCCTGTTTTATAGGAGTTTACGCAATCGCACTCTCATGCAGGTTTATTTATGTTATGAGGTTACCATCCTCATCCCACTCAGCTATTTCATTTCTTTTAGATTGATCTACACACTTATCAATCCATTCTTTATCATATGACACAGAATAATCCTTCAATATTTCAGGTGGAACACCATCCCAAACATTAGGAATATTTCCTTTATATCCTAATTCCTTAATACCTATCTCAGAGGTAAAATATCCAGTTAGAACCATACCTCTGTAAACAGCAAATAGTCTAATTGCTTCTTGAAGATCTTCATCTTTATTATCATTGTAAGCAATTTTGTCAAAAACAATTTTTATTTCTGCCTCAGAACAATCTAAAAGATTTTTATTGAATCTGTTGTTGCAAATTTCGTCAAAAACAATCAAACCTCTTCTAAGTACTTTTTCTCCGTATTCATTATGCGCTGGTGTGCTAAAATCTTTTGCAATTATCTCAAATAACTCTACAACTCCAGCATCTTTTATATTACCGTTTTCATTGGGAGGAAGAATTATATTAGCAATTTTATCAATTGCTGCTAATTCATTATTTGAAAAAAACTTACCAGTTAAAACTTTATAGTCCCATTTAAGCTCTTCAGAGGTTCTTCCGTAATTATATTCCCAAACCTGATTAAGTAAAATTTCATCCTCTTGGGTAATACAACTTTTCATTGTTAAAGAGGCACCTATAGACCCAAGAATAATTGATTTAATACTATCTCTTCTATTCATACATTTTTCTTTTTTAGTTCACTTATTATATATTCAGAGGTTCTCATAGAAAGTGCCATTATTGTCCAAGTAGGATTCTTGTCAGCCTGTGAAACGAAAGGAGCAGCATCTACTACATAAACATTATCAACATCATGAAGCCTTTCATATTTGTTAACTACAGAAGTTTTAGGATCATTACCCATTCTAGTTGTACCAACCTCATGTATAATCTCTCCAGGTACTGATATTCCATAGTTATCCTTTTTTGTAGGTTTGGTTCCTAAAGGAATTCCTCCCATATTATATGCTATCTCTTCAAATGTATCATGCATATGTTTAACTTGTTTTAACTCATAATCAGACCACTTGTATCTAAATTTAAGAACAGGGACACCATACTTGTCTTTTGTATTATTATCTATTTCACAATAATTCTCCTTTAATGGGATTGCTTCTCCTCTTCCTGATAAATAAACTGTTGAACCATAGTATTTTTTTACATCATTTCTCAGAGAATCTCCATAACCACCAGTTCTAAGTCCAAAAAACTTATTGAATTCATTAGGATTCCAGCCAATTCCATATTGAGGTAATGACATACCTCCACCAACCTCAATGTGATATCCTCTTGGAAAGTCAAGTTTTCTACTATCTAACCACCAGGGTGAATATACATGCATTCCTCCAACACCATCTTCGTTATATGTTTTTCGATTCATTAACTCGGGAATAAAAACCCCTCTACCAGCTCCTGTTGTATCATGTAAGTACTTACCCACTAAATTACTGCTATTTCCAAGTCCATTAGGATGTGCTTTACTTTTAGAATTTAAAAGAATTCTAGCAGTAGCACAAGCGGAAGCTGCGAGAACTACTATTTTACCTTTAATTTTATAATCTCTGCCATTTTCTTTATTTATGAATGAAACACCTGTTGCTCTCCCGTTGTTGTCTGTCATAACTTCATTTACCATTGAGTTTACAAATAAATCAACTTTACCACCTTTAAGAGATGGAATTACTAAGCACGAGCTTGAAGAAAAATCACCGTATACTGAACATGACCTATCACACTGACCACAATAAAAACAAATACCCCTTTCATTATTTATCCTTTTTGTTAATACTGATAATCTTGATGGCATAACTTTAACATTTGACTTTCTTGCACCTTTGATGTAGAAAAGTTCGTGAAGTCTGGGTTTTGGTGGAGGGAGAAAGAAACCATCAGGTTCATTAAACATGTTTTCTTTTGTTCCGTAAACTCCGACTAGCTTATCTAGTTTATCATAATAAGGCTTTACATCTTCATATGAGATAGGCCAATTCTCACCCAGTCCATCAAAATCTTTACTTTTAAAGTCTCTTGGGCCAAATCTTAAAGATATCCTTCCCCAATGGTTTGTTCTTCCACCTAACATCCTTGATCTCCACCATTTAAAACTTGTTCCTTCAACTGATGAATATGGTTCACCATCAAGAGACCAGTCTCCATAAGACATGTGAAAGTCACCAAACGCTCTATTAGTTCCAGCACCCCTTCTAGGTGATTCCCAAGGCCATTTTAATTGAGTCTGTTGTTCTGGGTTAGCAGGGTCAAAATAAGGACCTGACTCAACAAGAGCCACACTAATCCCTGCATCACTTAATATTTTTGTTGCCATTCCGCCTCCAGCACCTGAACCTACAACAATTACATCATATTCCTTTTTGCTTTTTATTATTTCCACACAGTTAATTTAAAAAAAACTGATAACAACTACATACATTAACGATAAACTTTTTTTATATTAATATTCACCTTGAATATTAGAAATATTTCACTAATAAATTTATTATTCTGAATCTAATTTATTTGAATATGAAAATAGAGATATGCGCAACATCCTTAGAATCAATTACAAATGCTCAAAATGCTGGAGCTCATAGGATTGAGTTATGTGAGAAGCATTCTATTGGAGGTATAACTCCTTCCAAAGAGTTCTTAATTAGAGCATTTGAAATAATAAAAATTCCAACTAATGTTTTAATTCGACCGAGAGGTGGGAATTTTATTTTTTCTGATAGAGAAATTGAGATTATGATTGACCAGATAAATTTCTTTAAAACCTTTAAAATTAATGGCTTTGTTATAGGTTTTATAAATAATAACAATAGCCTAGATAAACATATTTTAAATGAATTTAGGAAAATTACTAATGGTTATGAATTAACTTTTCACAGAGCTTTTGATTCTTTAGATAATCCTCTAGAATCGATTGAATTATTGATTGAAAACAGATATGATAGAATTTTATGTTCGGGCAACAATAAGAGTGCAGTAGATGGATTGGAAAACTTAAGAAAATTTAATAAAATTTCAAATGGTAGGATTATTATAATGCCAGGAGGTGGAATTAATTTAACCAATTTTAAAGATTTCAAAGATTCTAGTTTTTCTGAGATTCATTTATCAGCAATAAATTACCTTAACTCACCTCATTCAGATTTTAATATTATTAAAGAAATTGTTGAGTCGAGTAATCAATAAAATGTTATTTTTGAAGAAAAATAAATATGGCCTTTGATATTAATGTAATCAAAAGAGTATACTCTGAAATGTCAGAAAAAATCAAAAAGGCAAGATCGCTTTTAGGAAGGCCAATGACATTATCTGAAAAAATTCTTTATTCACATTTATGGAATGATAATAATGTAGAGACTTTTAAAAGAGGAACAGATTACGTTGATTTTGGTCCTGACAGAGTAACATGCCAAGATGCAACGGCTCAAATGGCTCTTCTTCAGTTTATGCAAGCTGGAAAAGATAAAGTTGCAGTTCCAACAACTGTTCATTGTGACCATTTAATTCTTGCCCAATCTGGTGCATTAAAAGATTTAAAGAACGCAAATAAAGTTAGTTCTGAAGTATTTAATTTTTTAGAGTCTGTATCAAAAAAATATGGTATTGGATTTTGGAAACCTGGTGCTGGAATTATTCATCAAGTAATTCTTGAGAATTATGCTTTTCCTGGAGGAATGATGATTGGTACGGATTCACATACTGTAAATGCTGGAGGTCTTGGTATGGTAGCCATTGGAGTGGGTGGTGCTGATGCTGTTGATGTGATGGCTGGAATGCCTTGGGAGCTTAAGTTCCCAAAACTAATAGGTGTAAAATTAACTGGTAGACTTAATGGCTGGACATCTGCTAAAGATGTAATTTTAAAAGTAGCAGGAATTTTAACTGTAAAGGGAGGAACTGGATATATAATTGAATATTTTGGAGATGGAGCAGAGTCTTTATCATGTACAGGTAAAGGTACCATTTGTAATATGGGTGCTGAGGTTGGTGCCACAACATCTATCTTTGCATATGATGATTCAATGGAAAGATATCTTATTTCAACAGATAGAGAGGATGTAGTTGAAGCTGCAAGCAAAATAAAACATGAATTAAGATCTGATAAAGAGGTATACAATAACCCAGAAATTTATTATGATCAAATCATTGAAATTGATTTAGATAAATTATCCCCTCACATAAATGGTCCTTTTACTCCAGACCTTGCAACTCCAGTAAGTGAAATGAAGACTAAAGTAAAATCTGAGGGTTGGCCTAACGAAATTCAATGGGGTTTGATAGGATCTTGTACAAACTCATCCTATGAGGATCTATCAAGAGCTGCATCAATTGCTCAACAAGCTTTAGATAATAATATAAAAATAAATTCCAAACTTGGTATTAACCCTGGATCAGAACAAGTAAGATATACAGCTGAAAGAGATGGTATTATTGATATTTTTGAAAAACTTGAAAGTAAAATTTTTACTAATGCATGTGGACCATGTATTGGTCAATGGAACAGGGAGGGTGAAGATAAAACAGAAAAGAATTCTATTATACATTCATTTAATAGGAACTTTGCAAAAAGAGCAGATGGTAATCCAAATACTCATGCATTTGTATCCTCTCCTGAGATGGTAATGGCTGTTGCTTTATCAGGTAAGCTTGATTTCAACCCATTGACAGACAGCTTAATAAACGAAGATGGTGATGAAATTATTCTTAGCCCACCAATTGGAGATGAGTTGCCTTCCAAAGGTTTTGCCTGTGAGGATAATGGTTATATTGAGCCTCCCGTTAGTGGAAAAGATATAAATATCATAATTAACCCTGAATCCCAAAGACTTCAAAAACTTGAACCATTTGAGCCTTGGGATGGAAACAATATTCTTAATGCAAAACTACTTATTAAGGCACATGGAAAGTGTACAACAGATCATATATCTATGGCTGGACCTTGGTTAAGATTTAGAGGCCATCTAGATAATATTTCAGATAATTGTCTAATTGGAGCAGTTAACCATTTTAATATGAAAACTAATAGTATTAAAAACCAAATTACTGGTAAATATGCTCCCGTTCCTGAAACTCAAAGATTCTATAAGAAAAATAACATTAGTACAATTGTTGTTGGTGATCACAACTATGGGGAGGGTTCTTCAAGAGAACATGCAGCTATGGAGCCTAGACATTTAGGTATTAAAGCAGTAATTGTAAAATCTTTTGCAAGGATTCATGAAACTAATCTAAAAAAACAGGGGATGCTTGCTTTAACCTTTGATAATGAATCTGATTATGATAAAATAATGGAAGATGATACTTTCAATTTTATTGATCTAGAGTCTTTTTCACCTAATAAATCAATTGCCCTTGAGGTAATTCATTCTGATAATTCTAAAGAAATTATTAAATTAAACCACACTTTCAATTCTCAGCAAATTGAATGGTATAAGAATGGCTCAGCATTGAACCTAATAAAAGCAAATAATTTGTAATGAAAGATCTAAAATACTTAATGTCTTACTCAATTGCCCTTTTGGCATTTATTGGTATTTCAATTGGCGGTTTTTATAATTACTTAGCTGTTATTTTTACATTTATTTTTATACCCTTACTTGAAATATTAGTTAAAAAAAGCGACGAGAAGTACTCAGAGGAAGAAAAGAAAAATAGGCTACTAGACCCTTTCTTTGACTTATTACTGTATTTAAATATTCCCATTGTTTTTGGTATCTTCTTTTTCTCAATTGATAAGCTTGCTTTTACTTCTTCTGTATCTGACATTGTTGGAATAATTTTATCAGCTAGTATAGTAATGGCTACAAATGGAATTAATGTTGGACATGAGCTAGGTCACAGAAAGTCAATTATTGCAAGAACATGTTCTAAAATATTATATCTACCCAGTCAGTATATGCATTTTTATATTGAACATAATTTCGGACACCATATAAATGTTGCAACTCCAGAGGATCCCGCTACTGCTAGATATAAACAAACCTTGTATAGCTTTTGGATAACATCTGTTATTAGGACATATATAAGTGCGTGGAAAATTCAGCTCAGGCTTTTAAGAGTTTCTAAAAAAAGTTTCCTATCAATTAAAAATGATATGATATTCTATACATTATTTCAAATTATATTTTTGCTTTTCATTTATTATAATTTTGGATTATACCTAACTATACTATCTCTATTAATGTCTGTTGTATCCTTTTTGTTTTTAGAAACAATAAATTATGTAGAGCATTATGGTTTATTAAGAAAAAAAGAATTAAGTGGAAGATATGAGAGAGTTAAACCTCATCATTCTTGGAATTCAAATCACACAATTGGAAGAATTGTTTTATATGAACTTACAAGACATAGTGATCACCATTTTAAATCTTCAAAAAAATATCAGGTTTTAGAATCACTTGAGGACTGCCCTCATCTCCCATATGGGTATCCCACATCAATTTTACTATCTCTTATTCCACCAGTTTGGTTCAGAATAATGAATCCGCTAGTAAAAAATTATATGGACTATAAGCACTAATAATAGCTTAATTATATCAATTAATTATTTTAAAATAGCAACCAGAATTTGACTAAAAGGTTAGATAGAAGAATATGTTATTTTAAAAGTAAGTAGCGAGAGGGAGATTTGAACTCCCGACCTCCGGGTTATGAATCCGACGCTCTCACCAACTGAGCTACCTCGCCAAATCTAAGAAATGCAAATATATGAAACAAATACAAAGAAAGTACAGCTAAAAAATTGTTTATTGATGTAAAAACAAACTTTTTTTAATATATTATAAATTATTTAATCTCGATGAGTCAAAAAAAAGAATTTTTTATAGAGTACGATTTTCAGTCCTCTCCTCAACTACTATATCAATATTTGTCAACTCCATCAGGACTTTCTGAGTGGTTCTCAGATGATGTAAATTACAGAGGTGAAAAGTATACTTTTTTTTGGGGTGAGTCAGAAGAATATGCAAGAGTTATTACAAAAAAACAAAATGAAAAAATAAGGTTTCAATGGATTACAGGTGAAGAAGACGAAGAAAAATATTTTTTCGAATTTAAAATTCAAATGGATGAAATAACCAAAGGTGTATCTTTAATAATTACTGACTTTTCAACTGAAGATGAAATTGACGAATCAAAGTTATTATGGGATAGCCTAATTTCCGATTTAAAAAAGGTACTAGGTTCAACCTAGTTTAAGTATATATCATCAGGTGAATCCCACCAAATTCGATACTTGTTTCCTAGTTTTTTTAAAATTTTTCCCCAACTTTTTTTCCCACTTAATTCAAATATATTTAAATCGGATTCATCCAATACTATCCAGTTATCACCACTAATCTCCTCATTTAATTGATTAATATCCCACCCAGAGTATCCTTGAAAAAAGATAACATCATTTAAATCAATCATTCTGTTCTCTATTCGATTTATAATTAATTGTACATCTTTACCCCAAGATATACCATCCATGACTCTATACTCTTCATCTATATAATTTTGATTTTTAATAATATAAAATGTATCATCAGATACTGGTCCTCCAAATTGGAATGTATATTTTTTAACAGCAGAATTATCAGAGTCATTCATTAAAAAAAGTCCACCGGGTCTGTTTAATATAAAACCTATATGAGAATTATCAGTTTCATCTACTATTAAAATAATTGATTTATAAAAAATCGAATCATTTAATAAGCTTGGTGAGGAAATTAAAATCTTACCTTTCATAATAAAAAAAAGAGCTTCAATTGAAGCTCTTTTAAACATTTTTTAAATGTATTTAAAACTTAGTTAACTGAGCTTGATAGTTCAGCTCCAGCTTTAAATTTGACAACCTTCTTAGCAGGGATTTTAATAGTCGCACCAGTTTGAGGGTTTCTACCGTCTCTTGCAGCTCTTTGAGAGACTGACCAAGATCCAAAACCAACAAGTGAGACTCTTCCGCCACCTTGTAAAGTTGAACTTACACTCCCTAGAAAAGATTCTAAGGCTAGTTTCGCTGATGCTTTTGAAATACCAGCGTCAGCTGCCATAGCATCAATTAATTCTGATTTGTTCATATCACTTAATTTTAATGTTTAAATAAATATATAAGTTTAAATCAAAGTCCAAGCAGATATGGTGTGTAAAAGTCAGTTTTTGTTAATAAATATGGGCTTTTTGTTGATAATACTCCTATTAGTACTAGTATACATGGGAATTTTCATGAATTTTATAGCCGTTTAAAAGATCTTTCGCACTCATTTCCTTCTTGTTTTCTATCTGAACTATAGTACAGTTTATTTGACCTCCTTTAGTATTTATATATATATTATTACCAACAATTGATAATTTTCCTAAGTTTTTTTTATCTAATAAATTGTTTCTGTAAAAATTAGCTTTAATGATTTTCATTCTAACTTCATTGTCACCATTTCTTAATATTGTCCATGAACCTGGAGAGGGGGATAGACCTCTAATCATTCCAAGAATTCTTTCTGTATTATCCTCCCAGTTTATTCTTGTATTTTCTGAATTTAATTTTGGAGCTTTTTTCTTGTTATTAACTTTTGACTGACTAATTATTTGAAATTTACCTTTAAAAACTATCATTATTGTTTCCAATAAAAGATTTGATCCGATAATTGAAAGCTTTCTATATAAACTTTTATAATCATCATCATTATCTATCAGAACTTCCTTTTTTGAAATAATATCTCCATGATCAATTTTTTCATTAATAAAAAAAGTAGTTACACCTGTAACTTTTTCATTATTTATTAGTGCCCAATTAATCGGTGCAGCACCTCTGTAATCCGGTAATAAAGATGCATGAAGATTAATGGTCCCAAGTTTTGGTATTGAATATACTTCTTTTGGTATTTTTCTAAATGCAACGACAATAAATAAATCAGCATTCATTGATTTTATCTGATTTATAAAATCAATATTTTTTAGATCCTCTGGTTGTTTAATCAATATATTATTTGTAATTGAAAACTTTTTAACCTCACTTTGATGTATCCTAAGACCTCTTCCTGATTTTTTATCTTGAGAGGTTACAACACATAAAATATCACAATGAGAATTTATAAGTTCTAAAGATTTTAGAGCAAAATCTGGTGTTCCAAAAAAAATTATTTTAGGTTTTTCCATCAAATATTATTTAATATAAAATCCACCCTTTCATTTATGCTTGTAAAAGGCACTTTAATTTTTAATATGGATGATTCTTCATATACTTTATCTATAAATGGTGAGATTCTTTTTGCCTCCTCATACTCTTCAACTCTATCCTTATCTTTTATGTATATATCTTTCCATGAAGGAAAAAAAAATACCATATCATAATCATAGTTTTTTAGTAATTCTTCCCAATATTCTTCTGAAGAATTTATTGACCTAAGATATGCAGTAATCTCATGTATTCCCCTATCGAAGAACACAATATTTTTTTTACATAAAATATTTCTAGCCTCAGTAAAATCTCTATCTCTTTTCTTAAGAATTTCTTCACTAACTTTTATTGGATTTAATCTAAAGCTTGATCCCTTCTTTTCATACTCTGATAAAATTTCTCTTGCTGACTCCTCATAGCATTTAAAACCTAGCTTTTTGAGTTTATTTAAAACAGAAGTTTTTCCCGTACTTGGTCCTCCTGCTAAAACAACTCTTCTATTTATCATACTTTCTAACATATACAGACAATTGAATGATTATATTTGTATTTCATTACAAAATTAATTGCCTTGTCTAATAAAAATAATAAATCAGATAATTTTTATTCTAGATTTAAAGATCAACTACTAGAATCTCAATCTTGGCCTGGGATATACTTATTTAAATTTATTGTTAAAAATAATAGTGATGAAAGCGAACAGTTAAAAAAACATCTTAAAAACTATGAAGGAAAAATAGCTGAAAAATCATCTTCAAATAATAAATTTTTGACTTTTACATTTGAATATTATGCCAATTCCCCATCAGAGGTTATTGACATATACAAAGGGCTAGAGTTTATTGATAATATAATTAGCCTATAAGTTGGTAATTAATTTATTAAATTGCGAATTATGAATTCATTAGAATATAATACTGAAAGAAAAAAACTTATTATTCCAGAATACGGAAGGCATATTCATCAAATGATAGACCAAGCAGTTCTTGTTGAAGATAAAATTGAAAGAAATAATATGGCTAAGGCAATTATTGGTGTAATGGGTAACTTAAACCCTCACCTTAGAGATGTTCCAGATTTTCAACATAAACTTTGGGCCCAACTATTCATAATGTCTGATTTTAAACTAGAAGTTGATAGCCCATTTGAAAAACCTTCCGAGGATATATACAAAAATGCTAAGCCAAATAAACTAAATTATCCTCAAATTCATCCAAAATATAGATTCTATGGTAATAATATTAAAAAAATGATTGATATAGCTATAGGATGGGAGGATGGTGAATTAAAAAGAAAGCTTGTGCTAAATATAGCAAATCATATGAAAAAGTGTTTTCTTAATTGGAATAAGGACTCGGTAGAAGACAAAGTAATTATTGAACATTTATTAGATATGTCTAATGGTTCTCTAAGTCTTTCTCCATCCGATTTACCATTAACAGATTCAAGTGAATTCCTCAAAAATAGAGTTAAAACACCAAGCTTTAAGTCAAATAAGAACAGGAAAAAGAGTAAAAGAAGATTTTAATGTCTAGAATTAAAATTAATGGTGGGAAAAAATTATTTGGAGAAATAATACCTCAAGGTGCAAAGAATGAGGCTCTTCAAGTAATATGCGCTTCCCTTTTAACTGAAAGTGATATTATTATTTCTAATATACCAGATATAATCGATGTCAATAAGCTAATTAAAATTCTTGAAAATCTTGGAGTAAAAATTTCAAAAATTGATAGTGGTAAATTTTCTTTTAACTCTAAGAATATAAACTTAGAATATTTAAACAACTCAGACTTTGCAAATGATGCCAAGTCGCTTCGTGGATCAATAATGCTTGTAGGTCCATTATTATCAAGATTTGGTTCTGCTTCCATACCAAGACCTGGAGGAGATAAAATTGGCAGGAGGAGACTAGATACTCATTTTGATAATCTTGAAAAACTTGGTGCAAAACTTAATTATATTTCAGAAGAAAAAACATATTCAATTGAGTCAAAAGGAAGACTTATTGGAGCTGAAATTCTCTTGGATGAAGCATCCGTTACAGGGACTGCAAATATTATAATGGCCTCTGTTCTTGCAGATGGTTATACAGCTATATATAATGCCGCATGTGAACCATATGTTCAACAACTTTGCCTTATGCTAAATAAAATGGGAGCTAATATAAGTGGAATCGGTTCTAATTACATAAGAATTAAGGGTGTAGAAAAATTAAATGGCACAACTCATGCTATTCTACCAGATATGATTGAAATTGGAAGTTGGATTGGTCTAGCTGCAATGACAAGAAGTAAACTTAGGATTAAAAATGTTTCATGGGATAACTTAGGTCAAATCCCAGATGTCTTTAGAAAACTTGGTATAACTATTGAAAAAGATGGTGATGATATGCTTATTCCTGAGCATAAAAGTGGATACTCAATAACAAAATACATAGATGGCTCAATATTGACAATCTCAGATGCACCATGGCCTGGTTTTAGTCCTGACTTGATATCAGTAGTTCTTGTTGTAGCAACTCAAGCAAAAGGAAGCGTGCTAATACATCAAAAAATGTTTGAGAGTAGATTATTTTTTGTCGATAAGTTAATTGATATGGGTGCTAAAATAATTTTATGCGATCCTCACAGAGCCTCTATTATTGGTCATAATTTTGAATCATCTTTAAAGCCAACAACGATGACATCTCCTGATATTAGAGCTGGAATTGCTCTTTTAATTGCTGCATTATCTGCTAATGGAGAAAGTATTATTCAAAATGTTGAACAGATTGATAGGGGATATGAAGATATTGTTGAAAGATTAAAAAAATTAGGTGCAGAAATTGAAAGAATTTAATTTATCTCTTCGATATTTTATTATTTGAAATACCTCTTTGCAAATTACATTTAAATCTATCTACACTATTATCTCTTAAAGATGAGTGTTTAGTTTTTCTCCCAGTGACTCTCTTTCTCCAAAGATTGAAACTATTTCTTCTTAGATTATTTCGCATTATACTAATCAACTTCTTCTCATTTATATTAAACTGACTATAGATAGCTTCAAATGGTGTTCTATCCTCCCAAGCCATTTCAATTATTCTATCTACTTCTCTTAAACTAAACTTTTTCATTATCAATTTTCATTAAAAAATTCTCTGCGTTTTCTAGATGTTTAAATCTTTTGTCAGAATCCATATTATCAAAAGTGTTTACAAGCATTCTTAATCTCGGATTTTTTAAAAAAAAACCTCTTTGTTTATCCATAAATCGCCAGAATAGACCATCCCAAGTATCACACCAATCACCTTTCTTATAATCACTCATTTTAAATATATAATTGCTACCACTAATATATGGTTTAGTTGACATTAGTCCACCATCTGCAAACTGACTCATTCCATATACATTAGGAACCATAACCCAATCAAAAGAGTCAATAAATAACTCCATAAACCATCTATATACCTCATCCGGGTCAAACTCACATAATAACATGAAATTTCCAACAATCATCAGTCTCTCAATATGATGAATATATCCTGTATCAGAAACTTTTTTTATTGATGAATCTAGAGGATCAATTCCTGTTGTTCCGTCATAAAAAGATTTAGGAATTTTCCTTTTAAACCCCCAAAAGTTATTTGTTCTTTCAAAACTACCTTTAACTTGATATACTCCTCTGATAAATTCTCTCCACCCAATCAGTTGCCTTATAAATCCTTCAGTAGAGTTTATTGGTATATCATTTTTTTTTGAATAATCTAAACTTACTTCGATTAGATCTTTAATGTTTATTAGTCCTACATTTAAAAGAGGACTCAATATACTGTGGTTTAAGGTCAGTTCATCTTTTACAATTGCATCTTCATAATCTCCAAATTTTAGAAATCTATCCCTTAAAAATTCATTTAACCACTGATCAGCCTCATCAAATGTAGTAGGGTAGTTAAACATTCCAAGAGATCCCAAATTATTAGAAAAATATTCTTCTACATATTCTTCAGATTCAAGTACATAACTGTTCTTTTTTGGATTGTTAATATTTGGGGGAATTTCATCTTTTGGAAATTTCTTTCTGTTTTGAATATCGTATGTCCATTCTCCTCCCTCGGGATTTCCTCTAGAATCAATAAGAATATTTCTTTTTTTTCTCTCTGATTTATAAAATGAAGTTTGGAAAAACTTTTGTTTAGATTCTTTGAAAAAATATTTTAGTTCCTCTGTAGAATTTATAAATAGTTTTGAATCATGAATTACCAAATCGATTTTAAGCTCGCTGGTAATCCTTTTAATCCTTCTCAGTAAAAGATAGTCTACTGGGTCATAAATTTCAATTTTTGTATAATTTAGATTATTAATTTTTCTTATTAATTCAATTATATCAGATTCATTATCATAAGAATTTACATATTGAACATTAAAACCCTTTTTTAAAAGATATTCCTGGTAGAATTTCATTGATGATCTGTGAAATAATATTTTTTGTTTGTGAAAATTGTATTGCTTGAAAAAAAGATCCTCTTCAACAAGGAATATTTGAGAATCACTATCTGCGTAGATAGTTTCTTTAAACAGCTGATTAGGAAATACAATAAAACACTTTTTAATCATTTAGCCATGTTTTTTCATATACCTTATCCGGATCATACCTTTCAGATTGAAGGGAAGGGTTAAACATTCTAAATGGCATAGAGTCATTCCCAATACCTGCATTATATAACCAGTTACCATAATTACTATGAACATCATAGTCAATTAGTAGTGCTTCAAAATATTCTGCACCTATTCTCCAATCAACTTTCAATTGTTTCGTTAGATAGTTTGCAACATTTTGCCTACCTCTATTAGACATGAACCCGGTATAGGCAAGCTCTTTCATATTTGCATTAACAAATGACTCCTTAGTTTCTCCATTTATCCAACTTTGAATTTTGGAGTTTTCTGAGGACCACACCTTTCCATCTCCATAGATACCGTCTTTACTGAAGAACTTATTTCGGTGCTGCATTGATACGTATTTAAAAAAGTCTCTCCAAAGAAGCTCAAAAAATAACCAGTATGTTGATTCGTTTTTTTCTATTTTATTTTCATACTCTTTTAACTTATTAAAAATATATCTAGCAGATAATGAACCATTTGCAAGCCATGATGAGAATTTTGAACTGTAATCTTTACCTAATAACCCGTTTCTAGTATGCTTATATCTTGATACATTTTTAGATTTAAAGAAATACTCATCAATTCTAAATTTTCCTGTAGATTCACCTCCATGAAATTTAAATACAGAATTTTCGTGTATTTCAAAATCTTTAAATCCAAGATCATTTAAAGTGGGAATACCATAATCAGTATTCAATAAATTATCATGATTCATTGGTTTTGGGATAGAGATTGGATGCTCAACCTCAAGGTATTTTTCACATTTTTTTCTAAAATTTGAAAAACCCCTTGGAATATTTTCATAAATATTTTTCACATCCTCTGGTGAATATAAAAACTGATCAAAATATTTAAATTTTTCTATGTTTTTAGGGATAGAATCTTCTTCAATCAACTCATCTCTAGTCCATTCTCTCTGCATGTAGATTGAACCTACGTCATACTTATTAATGAATGATATAAATGATTTATTAATATCACAAAAATCAATTATTAGGGTAATATTTAAGCTTTTTAAACTTTGTTTAAGATCCGTGATAGATTCGAGTAAAAACTTTGATCTGAACTTTTCGGTTTTTTTGAAACCATACTGAGTTTTTTTAAAATTTTTTGGATCAACATTAATGTATCCTATAACCTTATCTGATTTTTCTATTGCATCAGAAAGTGCACGATTATCTTCAACCCTTAAGTTATTTCTAAACCAAACTATACTATTACTTTTTTTAGACGACATCTTTTGCTACAATATTTAACTTCATTCCAATTTTTTTCCCATTTCTTTCTCCATATGAATTCTAAACCGCAAACAGTACATATTTTTTTTGGAAGGTTAGACTTCTTAACACCTCTCATTAATTAGTCTTCAAAGTACTTATTCCACCATCAAATGGAATTATTTGACCAGTCATCCAACTGCTATCATCTAATAGTAAAAACTTTACTATTTCAGCAATATCTTCTGCCGAGCCAATTTCTCTTAGTGGATGTCTATTTCGAGCATTTTCAATCTTAGCATCAGAGTTTAAAAACTTTTCTGACATTGGAGTGTTGAGGATAGAGGGTGCCACAGCATTCACTCTTATTTTAGGAGCAAATTCAGCAGCAAGTGATCTTGTTAATCCTTCAATAGCTCCTTTTGACGCAGAAACAGAACTGTGGAAAGGCATTCCTAATTTAACAGCAACTGTGCTGAATAATACTACACTAGCATTATCTGAACTTTGTAGTTTTGGTAAAACAGCTTGAAGAATTTTAACACATCCCAGTAGATTAATATTAAAATCCTCTATAAAGGTTGAAGGCTTCAAACCTTTAAATGGTCTTAGGTTTATTGTACCAGGCAAATAGATAAACCCATGAATGCTTTCAGGAAGCCAATCAGTATTGTAATCTTCATCTAAATCTAATTTATTTGAAGTAATATTTGACCCAGTAAACTTATCTGGATTTCGTGTAGATACAAAAACATTATTATCGCTCTCCAATTTCTTTGTTAGCTCATATCCAATTCCGGAGGAGCCACCTATAAGTAGTATATTTTTCATGATTTAAATTCCCCAAATATTTTTATTAATTCTAGTTCTCTGTATTTAAAAATACTATTCAACTTGGAATCAATAAAAAGGGAATTAAGAAGACTACCGATAGGGCCTAATGGTGGTTTGTAATGAATTACATCTTCCATTAAAACACCTCCATCAATTTCACTGATGAAGTGTTTGTGATGCCAGAAAATATATGGTCCAAATCTTTGCTCATCAATAAAAAATTCTTTATCCTTAACTTGAGTAATTTCAGTAACCCAAGTAATTTTAACTCCAAGTAAAGGTTTGACAGTATACTGAATTATTTGGCCTGGATAAGCTTTTTTCTCATCCCAATCAGTTATATTGAAATCCATAGACTTGGGTGTTATTAATTCCAAATTATTTGGCGATGATAAAAAATCCCATGCTTCATTCAAACTAATGGGTAGCTTTTGTGAATATTTTAACTTAAACATTTTTATTTATTATTTGGATAATTTTATTTGTTACCTGAGGGACTGGAAGGCCTAAGACACTAGTGTAACTTCCAGTAATTCTTTCAACACCAATCATTCCAATCCAATCTTGTATTCCATAGCTTCCTGCTTTGTCTACTGGATTCATAGTTTCCACATAAAAATCAATTTCGTTGTCAGTTAAGTGCTTATAAGTCACTTTGGTAGATTCAGTTAAAACTTCAAAATTGTTGTTAGTTAAAAAACCAACAGATGTAATTACATCATGAGAATTTCCTGAAAACAAATTTAGCATTGATTTAGCTTCAGTTTTGTCTTTGGGTTTACCCCAACATTTATTTTTAAACCAAACTAATGTGTCGGCAACGATAATAATCTGATTTTCTTCAATTATTTTTTGAAAAGCATTTGCCTTATTATTAACAATAAATTCTGCAATCTCTTCTGCTTTGAGATATTCTGGAAAATCTTCACTAACGGGTATTGAATTAACCTTAAAAACTATTCCAGTCATTTCTAGTAATTCTTTCCTTCTTGATGATGCTGATCCTAGAATTATATTATAATTGGAATTATTGATTAAATCCATTTTTTATGAATTCTCATTACCTGCTCAATTACATCTCTGACACATCCCATACCTCCATCCTTGTGAGAAATATAGTCGCAAATTGATTTAACATCAACAGATGCATCGTTAGGACAAGATGAAATTCCGACTACCTTTAAAACATCTAAATCTGGATTATCATCACCCATGTATAGAATATTTTTTGGATCAATTTTTTTTTCTTTAATAAACTTCTCATACACCTCAATTTTATTAAATGCTTTAAGAAAAACATCTTCAACTCCAAGAGAATTCAGTCTTGTTCTGACATTCTCTTGCATACCACCTGATATAATAGCTATTCTATAACCCTTGGAAATAGCGTATTTAATTGCATAACCATCTTTTGCATAGAATTGTCTATCAATTTTTCCATCGTGGGTGTATATAATTTTTCCATTTGTCATTACACCGTCTACATCAAGTATGAATGTGGTAATATCTTTGAGTCTAGTTTTGTAAGAATCCATAATAATTAATCATGCAAATTTAATTAAACTTTAACACCTAATTGTTTATAATTATCCTAAATATTTTAAAATTCATAATTATCTTTGGGGCCTATTAATGGGATCAAAATTCTTACAACTTTTATTTTCAACAAAATTCATGCTCATCCTGCTAATTTTGTTTCCAATTGCCATGGGTGTTGGTACTTTTCTTGAAAGTTGGTATTCAACCGATGCTGCCAGGATATGGGTCTACAATGCATGGTGGTTTGAATTATTGATGCTTCTTCTTATTCTAAATTTTATGGGGAATATTAAGAAATATAATCTCTTAAGCAAAGAGAGACTCTCTGTTCTAATACTTCACCTTTCATTTATTTTTATACTTCTTGGAGCTTTTGTAACAAGATATATTGGTGATGAAGGAGTTATGCCAATTAGAGAGGCAAACACCTCAAACACATATCTTTCTGAAAAAACATATTTAACTGTTTTTGTAGATGGAGAAAAAGATGGTCTACCCCAAAGAAAGACATTAAAGTCTCAGCTTCTTTTATCAGAACATGTCAATAACTACTTTAGAATTAATGATGATTTTTATTCAAAAGAATTTTCAATTACATACAATGGATTCAAAGAGGATGTAACTGAAGGACTAGTGCTTGATCCTGGAGGTGAAAGATATATAAAATTAGTAGAGGCTTTAGATGGAAATAGACAAGAGCATTATATCAAAGAGGGTCAAGTTACAAGTATTCAAAATATTTTATTTTCATTTAATTACTACCAAAAAGGAGCTATAAACATTACTTCTGAAGCTGGAGAATATTATATAGAATCACCTTTTGATGGAATTTACACCGTAATGTCTAATCAGCAAAGTGCTGAACTAAATAAAAATCAAAAACAATTACTTGAATTAAGATCATTATATCAAATACCCGGTTTTCAATTTGTTTTTCCTGAACCTGCTTTAAGAGGAGTATTTGAAATTGTAGATGCTGAAGTAACTGATCGTGAAATTGAGGATGTACTATACCTAAATGTTGATTATAATGGATCTTCAAAGGAAGTTTCATTATTGGGTGGTAGGGGATATGTCAATAATCCAAAGAAAATTACTATAGATGATCTGGATTTTTATTTATCATACGGTTCTGATGAAGTTAAACTTCCTTTTAGTATTAAGCTTAATGATTTCATTGCTGAAAAGTATCCAGGAACTGAAAATAGCTATTCTTCATTTAAAAGTAAAGTAACTGTAGAGGATGACGTTGTTTTTGATTATGACATTTTCATGAATAATATTTTAAATTACAAAGGATATCGTTTTTTTCAAGCCTCTTTTGATCCTGATGAAAGAGGTACAGTTTTATCAGTTAATAATGATTTTTGGGGAACATTTATAACATATGCTGGATACTTACTTTTATTTGTAAGCATGACTGCTATATTTTTTGTTGGTAATACAAGATTTAAATTTTTAGCAAAGCAATTAAATAGAAAGACCTCCTTAGTTATTTTTCTCTTATCGTCAACCTTATTGTCGGCCCAGAGTTTAGATGTAAACTTAAAAACTGAATTCATCGATTCAATCATTTCAGAGAGTGCCATTTCCAAGGATCATGCTAGCAGCTTTGGAAAAATTGTTATTCAGGATAGTGGTGGAAGAATGAAGCCAGCTAACACTTTCTCATCTGAATTATTGAGAAAGGTTAGTAGGTCAAACTCTTACAATGGCTTAAACTCAGATCAAGTTTTATTGTCAATAATGGATAATCCAGGTGTATGGTTCAATGCTCCTATAGTTTATATTAAATCTGGACAAAAAGGGGATACAATAAAGAGAATAATCGGTATTGATGGAAAAATAAAAAAAGCACCACTAGTTTCTTTTTTTGACTCACTTGGTAATTATAAACTTGCTGATAACCTTGAAAAAGCATACCTATCTAATGTCCCATCTCAAATTGAAAAAGATATTATTGAACTTGACAGGCGAGTAAACTTACTTTATTCTGCTCTAGAGGGAAAAATTATGAGAATATTTCCTGTCCCAAATGACATTAATAATAAGTGGATTTCTTTTCCTGAAATTTCCGAATATAATTATGAAGGAGCTGATTCACTTTATGTTAATAATGTTTTAAACCTTTATTTTCAAACATTAAGAGTAGCAAGACAAGATCAAGACTATACACAGTCTGAAGAGCTTTTAGAGAGCATTAAAGGATTTCAGAAAAAATATGGAAGTAATGTGATGCCATCTGACTTTAAAATCAACTCAGAGGTTTTATATAACAAGGCTGATATATTCAATAGACTTTATAAATGGTATCTCTTTGCAGGTCTTGGTTTACTTTTAATTCTAATTTTTCAAATATTTTATGACAATAAGTTTAGTAGTCATCTTATCAAGCTTTTTGAATCACTAATAATTACTCTATTTGTTTTTAACACCATTGGTCTTATAGCTAGGTGGTATATTGCGGGGCATGCTCCCTGGAGTGATGCATATGAATCGATAATTTTTGTTGCCTGGGCTACTGTAATATTTGGAATTATTTTTGGTAGAAAATCATATTTTACTCTTGCTTCATCTACATTTGTGGCATCAATCATTCTTTCTATTGCCAATATGAATTGGCTTGATCCTTCTATAGCTAATCTTCAGCCAGTCCTAGATAGTTACTGGTTAATGATCCATGTTGCAGTTATCGTTGGTAGTTATGGTCCATTTGCAATAGGAATGATACTTGGTATTGTGACCTTAATTTTAACTATTATTGCCACAAAGAAGAATAGAAAAACATTTTCTAGGAAACTTGAGGAGCTCACAATTGTTAATGAATTATCTCTTACTATAGGCTTAGTAATGCTTACCATAGGGAATTTTTTAGGAGGAATGTGGGCTAATGAGAGTTGGGGAAGATATTGGGGTTGGGATCCTAAAGAGACATGGGCGCTAATTAGTATTATTATATACACAGCAGTACTTCACTTAAGAATTGTTCCAAAACTTAATAACAAGTGGTTGTTTAATCTTATGAGTATAATCTCTTTTGCTGCAATTATGATGACTTATTTTGGAGTAAACTTCTATTTAGTTGGACTTCACTCATATGCATCTGGTGATAAAGTTATTACTCCAAACTTTGTTTACTATTCGACATTATTTGTATTTATTTTAGGTTTAATTTCATACTTTGTGAATCGAAAAACCAAAGTACTTTAATGTTAAATATTAATATTGAAAATGAATATTCCCCTTTAAAAACTGTAATTCTTGGAATAGCTAAAAACATTGGGGCACCTCCATCTGTATCTGACGCTTTTGATCCCAGATCACTTTATCATATTAAAAATAATTCTTATCCAAACGAAGAATCATTGATACTGGAGTTAGATAGCTTTAAAAAAAAGCTACTTAAGTATGGCGTAGAAGTTTTAAGGCCAACAAATATTATCGATTGTAATCAAATCTTTACTAGAGACTTAGGTTTTGTAGTATCAAATGTTTTCTTTCTTTCAAATATTGTTCCAAATAGAAAGGATGAAATTAAAGGGATAAGTGAAATACTAAAAAAGTTTAACGTAGGTGTAATTAAGCTTCCTGAATTTATGCATATTGAAGGTGGAGATATAATAGTTCATAATGATAAAATTTTTATTGGGACATATTCGGATGAAGATTATTCTTCTTTAATTACAGCGAGAACAAATACTGAATCTGTTGATTATCTGAAGAAATTAATTTCCAGTAAAGAAATAATTCCAATTAATTTAAAAAAGTCAAATAAAAATATTTTTGAAAATACTCTTCATCTAGACTGCTGCTTTCAGACTATATCTAGTGATAGAGCAATTATTTGTCCTGATGGATTTAAACAAAAAGAGGATATTGATTATTTAATAAAACTTTTTGGTAAAAAAAATGTATTTATTGCTAATCGAGAAGAAGCATTCATGCTTAATTCTAATGTTTTTGTGATTTCTCCAGATATAATTGTCTCTCACACTAAATTTAAAAGATTAAATAATTGGTTAAAAGAGAAAGGTATTTTAGTTGAAAAGGTTAATTTTTCAAATGTGTCTAAAATGTCTGGATTATTTAGATGTTCAACTTTACCGCTTTACCGAGAGTCATGAATTATTTTTCTTCAAAAATTTTAATGATTTCTCCAGAAAAATTTCGAGCAAATGAATTGACACAAGATGATAATGTTTTTCAATCTAGAAATCAGATTAGTAAAAAAATCCAGAAAATAGCATATAAAGAGTTTGAATTATTACAAAAAACTATTTTAGAAAGTGGTATTTCTGTTTATTCAATAAGCGACAATAGTCAACATGACACTCCTGATGCAGTATTCCCCAATAATTGGATATCTTTTCATGGAGAAAATAATGCCGTTATTTATCCTATGTTTGCAGAGAACAGAAGATTTGAAAGAAATTCTGATACATTAAAAAAACTCTTAGAAAAAGGCATAAAAGTCAAAGTAACCCATGACTATTCTTCTTTTGAGGACCAAAATAAATTTTTAGAGGGAACAGGAAGTATTGTTCTTGACAGAAAAAATAAAATTGCATACTGTTCAATATCTAAAAGATCCAATGAAGAATTATTTAAAAAATTTTGTAATGATCTAAACTTTTATCCAATTGTATTTAATTCCCTCTATAATTCTAAGCCAATCTATCATACTAATGTGCTGATGTCAATCTGTAATAAATTTTGCATAATTTGTCTAAAATCTATTAAAGACCATAAAGAAAAGAATAGCATTATAAATTCATTAGAGAATTCGGAATTAGAAATAATTGATATTTCATTTGATCAATTGAGATCTTATCTAGGTAATTGTATTCAATTAATTGATAAAGAATCAAATCCAAAATTAGTAATGAGTACAAGTGCATTTAAATCAATTAATTCAGATCAATTATCAAAAATTTTAAAACATACAGAAATTATTTATTCGGATATCACTACAATTGAGAATTACGGTGGTGGAAGTGCCAGATGTATGATTGCAGAAATATTTTAATATCATTATATTTAGATTAACTTTTAAAACCTACTTAATTAAATAAAAAATATCTTATGAAAAAACTTTTAATTATTCTATTATCGTTTCTACTGTTTATACCAATGGAAACTTATTCCCAAAGAAAAAGAAATCAAAAAAATACTAAAACTGAGAATGTTTCTCTTAATGCATTTAAGTTCAGAAATATTGGTCCAGGATTTTTATCAGGAAGAATAGCAGATATAGCAATTCACCCAGAAAACGAAAATACTTGGTATGTTGCAGCTGGTTCAGGTGGTGTATGGATGACAGACAATGCTGGTACAACCTGGAATCCAATTTTTGACAATGAATCATCATATTCTATTGGTGCCATAACAATAGATTCATCAAATCCAAATATTGTTTGGGTAGGAACTGGAGAGAATGTTGGTGGTAGACACGTTGCATATGGGGATGGAATATATAAAAGTATGGATGGTGGTAAGTCATGGAAAAATTTAGGACTAAAAAAATCAGAGCATATTTCAAAAATAATTGTTCATCCAGATAATTCTGATGTAGTATGGGTTGCAGTTCAAGGACCACTTTGGAGTAGTGGCGGAGAGAGAGGATTATACAAGACAACTGATGGTGGGCAAAATTGGTATAAAACTTTAGGTAATTCAGAATGGACAGGGGTTACAGATATTATGATTGACCCTAGAAATCCTAACTTAATTTATGCAGCAACTTGGGATAGACATCGAACAGTTGCTGCGTACATGGGTGGAGGTCCTGGTTCAGGAATACATAAATCTGAAGATGGCGGTGAAACCTGGAAAAAATTAACTAATGGAATACCAAAATCTAATCTTGGAAAAATAGGAATTGCAATATCTTATCAAAAACCAGATATTATTTATGCAGCTATTGAAGAAGATAGAACTAAAGGAGGTGTTTACAGGTCTACTGATAGAGGAGAATCTTGGAAAAAAATGTCAAATACTGTTTCAGGTGGAACAGGTCCACATTACTACCAAGAACTTTATACCAGTCCACATGAATTCGATAGATTGTATCTTATGAACGTTCATATTTTAACTTCAAAGGATGGTGGTAAAAATTTTGAACAACTTACGAATGAGAGAAATTTCTATTATTACTTTGATAAAAAACATAGTGATCATCATGCAATGGCATTCAAACATAGTGATCCAGACTATTTAATGGTTGGAACTGATGCCGGTATATACGAGAGTTTTGATGATGCAAAAAATTGGCACTACTTCTTAAACCTACCTTTAACTCAATTTTATAAAGTTGCAGTAAATAATAAAGAGCCATTTTATCACATATTTGGTGGAACCCAAGATAATGGGTCTGCTGGTGGTCCTTCTGCTACAGATGAAGAGTATGGTATTACAAATAGAGTGTGGTATAAGACATTAATGGCAGATGGTCATCAGTCTGCTACAGATCCGGTTTATGATGATATTATGTATGCTACAACTCAAGAAGGTGGTTTTCACAGAGTTGATCTTACAACAGGTGAGCAGGTTTATATTAAACCTCAACCTGAAGAGGGCGATCCATACGAAAGATTTAATTGGGATACTCCAATCATAGTTAGTCCACATAATCCAGCAAGAATATATATAGGTTCATATAGGGTTTGGCAATCCGAAAATAGAGGAGATAGCTGGAATCCAATATCTGGTGATCAAACTAGAAATGAAAACCGTATTGAACTACCAATACTTGGTAGAAAACAAAGTTGGGATAATTCTTGGGATGTTAAGGCAATGTCACAGTATAATACAATTACTTCTTTATCGGAATCTCCTTTAAAAGAGGGATTAATTTGGTCAGGTACAGACGATGGTTTTATTCATGTGACAACAGATGGAGGAGAGTCATGGAAAGAAATACCTGTAACTGATTTGGGTTTACCTGAAAGAACTTTTGTCAATGATATAAAAGCAGATCTTTTTGATGAAAATACTGTTTATGTATCTCTAGACAACCACAAAGAGGGTGATTTAAATCCTTATCTATTTAAAAGTACAGACTTAGGAGAATCATGGGAGTCTATATCTAATAATATACCTGAAAGAACATTAATTTGGAGGCTTGTTCAAGATCATATTGAAAAAGATTTACTTTTTATTGCTACTGAATTTGGTGTTTACGCATCATTAAATGGAGGTAAATATTGGCAAAAAATACCTGGTACTCCTACAATATCATTTAGGGATTTAGTAATACAAAAAAGAGAGAATGATCTTGTGGCTGCCTCTTTTGGAAGAGGATTCTTTGTTTTAGATGATTACTCTGCTTTAAGAGAAATGGTAAAAAAGGAATATTTAAATAGTGAAGGTAAATTATTTAAACCAAGAGATGCTAAGTTATTTAAACCAAGAAACGCATTAGGAAATACTGGTGGACAATATTATGTTGCTGAAAATCCTACCTTTGGTGCTGTATTTACCTATTATTTAAAAGATGTTCCTGAAACAATTAAATCAAAAAGAAAAAAGATGGAATCATCATTAAATAGTCAAAATCAGGATATACCATTTCCTGGCTATGATTCTTTAACCGCTGAAATGAGAGAGAAACCAGCTCAGTTGTTACTTTCAATAAATGACTCTGAAGGAAATCTAATTAGAAATGTTAGTCAAAGAGCGTCTAAAGGTACAGGTAAAATTGTTTGGAATCTTAAACACAAGAGTTATAATACAATTACAAGCAGATCTGGTTGGAGACAAATGTCAGGCCCATTTGTCACGCCAGGTAATTATTACGCAACTCTTTACATTCAGAAAGATGGAGCACTTGAAAAAATTGATGGACCGATTGAATTTGGTGTTAATTTATTAAGAGAAGGTGTTCTTAAAGGTGCTTCTTTTGAAGAATATAATTCTCATGCTGCTGATCTTGCAATTATTTATAAAGAATATTTAAAATACTATGATACTTTTTCAAGATTTCAATCTAAATTAAATTTATTGGAGAAGGCATTAATGTTAACGGAGTCTTTGTCAGAAGAAATGTTTATTGAGCTGGAAAATGTAAAAAGTCAATATTTGTCAATCAGGGATAAATATGGGACAGATCCTGCAAAAAATGAAATTGGTGAATGGGATAAACCTACAATATCATCAAGATTATCAATTGCATCTCAAGGTTTATCAACTTTTTATGGCCCAACTGGTATGAATAAATATAATCTTGAAATAGCTAGGGAACTTGTTGATGAGTATAAAAATGATATTGAGTCAATTAATACTATAATTGAAGATATAGAAGAAAAGATTAAAGCTCTTAATCACCCGCATATTTCAGGATCAGGAATTAACTAGAAATACTTTGATTTAGTTCAAAACATTCTAAATCAAAATATTTAACAGAAGATAGAAGATGGTCAAAAATATCAGAGGTTAAACCCTCATATTTTGTCCATTCTTTGTCTTTTGAAAAAGTATAGATCTGAATAGGAATACCCTGAGAAGTCGGCTCTAGTTGTCTACACATTAAAGTCAAATTATCATTAGTCATCGGATGATTCTTTAAATATTTTTCAACATAAACTCTAAATAATCCTAAATTGGTCAGATTCCTTCCATTTAAGAGCATTGACTTATCAATATTATTCTTTGTATTATGGTTATTAATCTCTTTAACTCTGGATTTAATATAATCTGATATTAAATCAACTTTTTTTAGCTTTTCAATATCATCATTTTCCAGAAACTTTACAGAACTGGGCTTAATAAGTAATGATCTTTTGATTCTTCTACCCTTTGACTCCTCCATGCCTCTCCAATTAATAAATGAATCAGACACAAGTTTATATGTTGGTATAGTAGTAATGGTGTTGTCAAAGTTTTGAACCTTAACTGTAGAAAGATTAACTTCTATGACCGTACCATCTGCATCAGATCCCTTCATAGTAATCCAATCCCCAATTCTTACTGTATCGTTTACTGTAATTTGAATACTTGAAACAAATCCAAGTATCGTATCTCGGAATACAAGGATAATTATTGCTGATAATGCACCAAGAGATGCAAGAAAAGTACCAATTTCTCTGCCAGTAAGAACCGATAATATTAGAATTATACCAATAAACCAAAGAAATAGCATTACTACTTGAATGTAACTATCTATTGGTATATGCTTTAATGAGGAACTTAATTTAAAATAATCCTTGACTGTGCCTAATACAGACTTCACTGTTACAATAAAGAGGATTATTGTTAAAGCTTCCAATATTATTAATAAATCTTCATTATATATTGGTATAATCCAAAACAGAAAAAACAATGATGGAACAAATGATAATAGTCTAGGAACTTTATTTTTTATTAATAAATCATCAAAAGCGTTAGCAGTAGACTTTGCAATTCTTCTAAAAAATGATAATATTATTATTCTACCAATAAAATTAATTATTAAAACTATTAATACAATTGATATGAAAATTAGTCCTGAAGCTAATAGATTTGAAAAGCCATTTGGAACTCCATAATTATTAAGAAACTCTAAAATTTGATCTTTAAACATTTTACAAAAATAAAAAACCCACCATAAAGGCGGGTTTTTTTCTAATAAAAATTGGTTTATTAGTTATGGATTGATACTAATTCAAGAGTTACAAAGTTCTGATGTTCACTTGCAGATTGAACTCCCTCTCTTAATTTTAGACCTTTAAAAGTACTTCCTAGCTTTTGCCATCCAGTTCTTTGAACACCAGGGACTCCAATGTTAAAGAAAAAGTGAGTTGCATTCTCGTAAGCGTTTTCAGTTCTTTCATAAATTTTAGCTAGACCCCAATACCTATGCTGTCCCATTAAAATTTCTTTTTCAACCATTGGTTTTATGATTTCAGTTTCCCATGTTTCAAATTCATCAGATTTAGCAATAGTTGAGGTAATGCTCATTCTATCTCCTGGTACAAGACCTCCGCCAGCAAGAATAGTCCTAGATACGGCTTCTAGATGATAATTTCTCCTAACATTACTTGAGTTTGGAGAATTTTCAAACATTCTTGTAATTGCTCTTCTTGACATTTTACCCCTGTAAACTTCTTGGGCATAAGCAGCGTAGTCAGCCGAACTGTAATTTTCTAACTGTTCTTTACTAGAAAAACTTGTAATTATAAAGTAATCAGCTGGATTTTCTCTCTCATCATTTGTTTGAATAACTTTCCAAACAGCTTGCTGAGTTTGAACTCCATCTTCAATTGCTCTCTTGTGTAGTGGTCCCCAAAATTTTTCAGTCTTAAGATATTCAGACTCGGAACCCTCTTTAAGGTCTACTGCACTTACTATTGCATATTGACTAAAAGAATTAACTGAAAAAAGTAGTATAAATAAAAAAATTAGTTTTTTCATAAATTATATTTTAATTGTTAATGTGACGATATTACTTCCAAAGTTATTGCATCTAACATATCTCTTGATGCTTCAAGACCTTCCCATAGCTTTTGATATTTGAAAGAACTCATTGTTTCCATCATCTCGCTATTATCAGTATTAGGTGAACTTACTTGCTTGTTAAACACCATATGGGTTAAATTTTCATAGGCATTTGGAGTCTTTTCATATATATTAAGGAAAGCCCAACCACCATGGTTACCTTTCATAACTTCTTTCTGAATTAAGGGCATCCAAACTTTTGTTTCATAATTTTCAAAGTCATCATTTTTCTTGACCATTGGATTCATAGATGCTTTATCTCCAGGATTCCAATCACCTCCAATAAATGGAGTTGCATCAATTAATTCGACATGATAATTTCTTCGCTCATTACTGTAATCACCAACTGAACTCATCATCCTTGTAATTGCACCTCTTGACATTTTACCTCTATAAACTCTTCTTGCAAAGTTTGTCCAAGCGTCACCGGACCAGCTTTCATTGTAAGCTGCTAATTGTTCTTTGCTTGAAAAACCTGTAATAATTATGTAGTCAGGATAATCTGAATTTTGTCCCTCCGATGTTACTTTAAAGACTGTTTGGCTGTTCTGTACCCCAGCTTCAATTGTAGCATCGTGAATAGGACCAAAAAACTCCTCGAGTTTAAGATAGCCCTCATCAGCTCCCTCTTTTATGTCAACTGCACTTATAATTGCATATTGAGCATTAATTGAAATCGAAAATAATATTGTTAGTGTTAAAATTAATTTTTTCATTTTATTGTATTTTAGTTAATTATTTCCCCATGACAAATGTAAGTTGCAACCATCCGTGCATCTCACGAGAAGCCATACCATATTTATACATCATCTCATTTGTAAAAGATTGTTCAGTCCCACCTGAGTTAGAATTATCTTTATTAATTTCAAAAATTGAATGTGTAATTGGTTTATATGCATTATCTGACCTATCAATTATTTCAGATAAATCCCACCAGTATTTATTTCCTTTGTGCTGTTCTCTAAAAAATTGTTTTTCAAATTCAACATAGTCATCATTTAATGCTTCCATACCTATATATGTTGCTTTAATTGTTGCCTCAGGATCAAGTCCCTCTTCAGAAAGATTAGAGATACTTTGCATAGTATAGGATCTAGAGCTAGCTCTATACTTATTTTCTGTACTTTCTTTTATATACTTTCTTATTACTGATCTTTTGGTTTTTCCTTTATGAGCATCTTGAATTATTTGCATCCAATCAACATTAGCATCCATTTGCTCTTTAGATTGATAAATATTTACAATAATGTAATCTGCCCAAGGGTTATCGTCGTTACTACTTGGGTCAACTTTCCAGATTGACCACCCGGCTTGAATACCATCGGCTATTGCCTTCTCTTTAGCAACACCCCAAAATTCTTCAAACTTCTCATATTCTTCTTCCATTCCTTCATTTAGCACAACATGTTCGCTAGTCCAATAAAATTGCGCATTTAATGTAGTTGAGAAAAATAGAGCTATTAATGAGTATAATATATTTTTCATGTTTTTTATTTTTAATTAATTATATAAATACAAGTTAACTCTTCTGCTTCTAACATTTCTCTTGAATTTTGAACTAGATTCATTAACTGTGTTGTGTTGTAATCCCAATTTGGAGTTGAGCTTTGTGTTTGAGAAAACGTGTCTCCATTCATTATATTAAAAGCAACGTGAGTTGCATCTCCAGGGAAATTTTCACTTTTTTCAGTTACCTTTGCGAGTCCCCAAAATTTCCTGATTCCCTCAACAATTTGATCCTCAGCAATTGGTCTCCAAACATTTAATTCTAGACTTTCAAAATTATCATTTTGTTGAGTCATGTAATGAAAATACATCTTATCCCCTGGTTTAATTGATGGTCCAGCGTAAACTGTTCCTCCAACCCATGAGAGTTGGATAGGTCTTGCCTCTGAGACAATACCACTGCTGTCCATCATCTTAGCTACTGTTCTTTGGTTTCTTCCAAGTGCATCCTGAATAAATGAAGGCCATTCATCTTGGCTTAGCTGCTTTTGATCATTATTTCCTACAACGACATAATATTGAGCCCATCCATCATCACCTTCTTTAGGTGTTCTTTTCCAAACGGACCATCCTGTCCTGTAACCAGCATCAATTAATGCTTGATTTATTTTCATCCAGTTTTTCTCGTAAGCAAGATATTCTGTATCCTTACCATCTTCGATAACTATTGGTATCCAAGTAGTTGATTGTGAGTATGCACTAGCAGTAAATAATAAAACTAATGCTAATAATAAGTTTCTCATATAATTGTATAATTTTTTCTGATCAGCGAATTTAATAAATAATTATTCAGAATGAATTTAAATAAAATTATTTAACATAAAGATGAAATTATTTTAATGATTTGATAATATATCCTATATAATAATATTAAATTATGATAAATACGATAAGTATTTTAATGATTTGATAAATAGTGGAGTCGGCGGGACTCGAACCCGCGTCCAAACAAGTAATTAAATTACCTTCTACAAGTTTATCTATCTTTAATTTTTCGAGAAAATATTAGGTAGATAGCAACCATAACATTAACCTTATCACTTTTAGTTTTAAGTTTTACCCAGTGATTGTAAAACTCTAGATTAACTTAATGGTATCTCAAATATAAAAACTGCCAATCAAAGTTTTTATGAGATATCTAGCTTTTCAACCTTGTTGAAATATGCATGGACCTACTATAATTCAGTCAATTATGCAGCTAGAGCGTAGTTATTTTCGCCATTTAAAGTTTGAAAAATAGATTTACGAGATTTTTTTCAACACTCGACTTGCAAATAACTAAATTAGACCTGCTGTCAAAACCAGTCGACCCCAAAATTTCAAAGTACAAAGATTTGCAAAGATATGATAAATAAGTCTAAAATTTAGATGTGGCTTCTCTTATAGATAAAAGATTTACTAGTAGATCTTCAACTTTATCTATGTCAAACATATTTGCGCTATCACTTTTGGCTTTAGATCTATCAGTATGTGTTTCAAAGAAAATTCCATCAATACCATTAACAATACCCGCTCTTGCCAGTGACTCAATATATTCTGGATTTCCTCCTGTAATTCCTGAAGTTTGATTAGGTTTCTGAACTGAGTGAGTAACATCCAATATTGTTGGAGCCAGTTTTTTTAACTCACTGATACCTCTAAAGTCAACTATTAAATCATTGTATCCAAATTGTGTTCCTCTTTCAGTAAGCATTACTTTTTGATTTCCAGATTCAACTACTTTATCAACTGCATGCTTCATACTTTCTGAACTCATAAATTGTCCTTTTTTAATATTAATTACTTTACCTGTCTTTGCAGCACTAACTAAAATATCAGTTTGTCTGGCAAGGAAAGCAGGTATTTGAATTATATCCACATATTCAGCTGCCATCTTTGCTTCAACTGAACTATGGATATCTGTAGTAACTGGGATTTCAAATTTTGAACCAATAGCTCCAAGTATTTTTAAAGCCTTGGTATCACCAATTCCTGTAAAACTATCTAGACGAGTCCTATTAGCTTTCCTGTAGCTACCTTTAAAAACAATTGGTAATGAAAGTTTTGAGCATATAGAAACTAACTTTTCTGCTATTTTAAAAGCAATATCCTCTCCCTCAATAACACATGGTCCTGAAACTACTAAAAATTTATCCTTTTTAATGTTATTTGTAATCATAGTTCAATATTAATAATTATTTCCTTTTAACTTCAAATACTCTTCCATCTTCACACTTAAATATTTTACCCTCAAGCTTGTGAATAAGATTATAATCATGAGTAGCTATTATTATTGATGTGCCCATTTTATTAAGTCTTTGAAATAGATCAATTATCTCAAGACTAGTATCTGGATCTAGATTCCCGGTAGGTTCATCAGCTATTATTAACTTTGGATTATTTAATAATGATCTTGAAATTGCTATTCTTTGTTGTTCGCCCCCTGATAACTCTCCGGGAAATTTATCTAAAGAAGTTTTGATTCCAACTAAGTCTAAAACCTCATTAATTCTATTGTTAATTTCTGAATTATTTTTTTGGCCAGTAGCTTTTAAAACAAACTCTAGATTACTGTATATTGATCTATCTTTAAGTAATTTGAAATCCTGAAATACAAATCCAATTTTTCTTCTTAAAAAAGGAATTTCTTTTTCGCTAATTGATGTTAGGTCAAAATCTAATACCTTAAACTTTTTAGACTTTACTATTTCTAGGTTACCAAAAATTGAATTAATAAATGTTGTTTTCCCACTTCCCGTTTTACCAATTAAAAAAATTAATTCACCATCATCTAATTGAAAGTTTATATCATTTAAAATATTTTTTTTGCCTATATGTAAGTCGGTATTTAAAATTTTAACTATTGACATATTGTTTATGAATGTAACAAATAATTAATTTTTTTTATTAATTATTATTAAGTTTTTTTTTGCTATATAAACATCATTTGACTTAATTTGTACATTATTTTTTTATGGGTAAAAAAGTCTTCATTCTTTGTTTGGTTTTATTAAGCTCTTGTTCGGATCGAGTAGATTTAATAGTTCATAATGCATCTATTTTTTCAGCTGATGAATCTTATAATTCTTATTCTTCACTAGCTGTTAAAGATGGAAAGTTTGTATATGTTGGTGGTGACGAAATTTTTTCAAATTATACATCGTCAAATGTTATTAATGCCCAAGAATTACCGATTTATCCTGGTTTTATAGATTCTCATGCCCATTTTTATGATCTTGGTTATTATACGAATCAAGTTGATTTAAAAAATACAAATAGTTTAGACGAAATAATTGAAAGACTTCAAGAATTTAATATTCAGAATAATCCAAGTTTTATTATTGGTAGGGGCTGGGATCAGAATGATTGGACAAAAAAGAGTCTTCCTTCAAATGATGTTTTAAATAAGGCATTTCCAGATAAACCAGTTATTCTTAGAAGAATTGATGGTCACGCATATTTAGTTAATGATTTTGTGCTAGACCTTGCTGGAATTGATCTCTCTACCAAAGTTAATGGCGGTGAGATTATTATCGATAGAGGAAAGCTTACAGGTGTATTAATTGATAACTCAATGAATTTAGTTGATAAGATCATCCCTGAACCATCAAAAGATGAAGCAATTAAAGCTTTACTAAGTGCACAAGAGATAGCATTTAAAAATGGTTTAACAACTATTTCTGACGCTGGATTAACAAAAAATCAAATCGATTTAATTGATGAGTTACATCAAGATGGAATTCTAAAAATTAGAATGTATGCAATGATCCAAAATGACTCCAGTTCAATAAATCATTTTTTGAAAACAGGTCCATATAAAACTGATAGATTAAATGTAAGATCTGTTAAAGTATATGTAGATGGAGCTTTAGGTTCAAGAGGTGCTCTATTAATTGATGATTATAGTGATAGAAAAGGTCACAAAGGAATTATTGTTACTCCAATTGATTCAATATCTAGCTTGGCCTTTAAACTTGCAGGCACTAAATTTCAAATGAATACTCATGCAATTGGAGATAGAGCCAATAGGATTGTTCTTAATGCATACAGAGATGCACTTTTTGATTATAGAGATCCTCGATGGAGAATTGAACATGCACAGGTAATATCTGAAGATGACATCGACCTTTTTAACTACAAAATAATTCCATCTGTACAGCCGACTCATGCAACAAGTGATATGTATTGGCTTTATGATAGAATTGGTAAAAAAAGAGCTGAAAATGCATATGCATATAAATCGCTATTAAATAAATCCAATGTCATTGCTTTGGGAACTGATTTTCCAGTAGAAGATGTTAGTCCTATAATGACTTTCTACTCAGCTGTTGTAAGAAAAGATATTAATGAATATCCAGAAGATGGATTTCAAACTGAAAATGCACTTTCTAGACTTGAGGCTCTTATTGGGATGACAAGACATGGAGCATATGCAAATTTTGAAGAGAACGAAAAGGGAAGCATTGAAGTGGGAAAGTTTGCAGACTTTATCATTCTTGATAATGATCTACTCAATATACAGGAAAATAGAATTCCTAATACTAAAATTGTTGCAACATTCGTAAACGGCGAGCTTGTATTTAACAGAAGATTTAATTGATATATGTGTGGAATAGTTTGTGCCTTTAATATAAAGGATAATAAAGAGTTAATTAGATCAAATGTCTTAAAAATGGCTCAAAAAGTCAGGCATCGTGGTCCAGATTGGAGTGGAATCTACTCAAATGATAATGCTATTTTAGCTCATGAAAGACTTGCTATAGTTGATCCTACATCTGGAAAACAACCTTTAATTTCTCAAGATGGTAAAAAAATAGTTGCCGTTAATGGTGAAATATATAATCATCAAATCCTTAGGCAAAATTCTTTAAAAGACTACAGTTTTAAAACTCAATCTGACTGCGAAGTAATAATTCCTTTATATGAGTTGAAAGGCGTTAATTTTCTTAATGACCTAAATGGAATATTCGCTTTTGCACTTTATGATTCTTCAACAAATACTTATTTGATTGCTAGAGATCATATGGGAATAATACCATTATATATGGGTTGGGATGACAAAAATGTATTTTATGTTTCTTCAGAATTGAAGTCTTTAGAAGGGGTATGTGATAAAATTGAGCTTTTTCCACCTGGACATTATCTGTGCAGTAATGATATGGAGATAAAAAAGTGGTATAAGCCAGATTGGACCTCTTTCAATAATGTAAAGAATGCAGAAACAAACATATCTAAAATTCATGATTCCCTTTCTGATGCAGTAAAAAGACAACTTATGAGTGATGTACCGTATGGAGTTTTACTTTCTGGTGGACTTGATTCATCTATAACTTCAGCTTTAGCTAAAAAATTTGCATCAAAAAGAATTGAGACTGGAGATAAACAAGAAGCATGGTGGCCTCAGCTTCATTCATTCTCTGTTGGACTTAAAGGAGCTCCAGACCTTAAGGCAGCTAAGATTGTCGCAGATCATATTGGAACTGTTCATCATGAAATAAATTTTACTGTTCAAGAAGGGATTGATGCTATTAGAGATGTTATCTATCATTTGGAAACATATGATATTACAACTGTTAGAGCTTCAACACCAATGTATTTGATGGCAAGAGCAATAAAATCCTTAGGTATTAAAATGGTACTTTCTGGTGAGGGAGCAGATGAATTATTTGGAGGATACTTATATTTTCATAAAGCTCCAGACTCTAAAGAGTTCCATGAGGAAACTGTAAGGAAACTTGATAAGCTTCATCAATATGACTGTCTAAGAGCAAATAAATCTTTAGCCGCATGGGGAATTGAAGGAAGGGTACCTTTTCTGGATAAAGAATTTATTGAAACAGCTATGACTATTAATCCTGACGATAAAATGATTAAAAACGGAAGGATAGAAAAATGGGTCCTTAGAGAAGCTTTTAAAGAATACCTGCCTGAAAGTGTTTTATGGAGACAGAAAGAACAATTTTCTGATGGAGTGGGGTATTCATGGATTGATAGTTTAAAAGAACTAGTCTCTAAAGAGGTTTCAGATCTTGATCTAAAAAAAGCATCAGATATATTCCCAATTAACACTCCACTGAATAAAGAAGAATACTATTACAGGACTATTTTTTATGAACATTTTCCTAGTAATGCAGCTGCGAAATCCGTTCCTTCTGTTCCTTCTGTTGCATGTAGTACACCTCATGCTCTTAAATGGGATGAATCATTTAAAAATCTTAATGATCCAAGTGGTAGATCTATATCAAATATTCATAATGAATCTTATGAATAAAATGTTGATAAGTTACTATAAATACTAGACTTTACAGAACATCTTCACCATCATTTTTTAGTATATTTACAGGTATATTCTATTAGCTAAAAAATGTCCACAGATAATTCAAAAAATCAGTATTCCGCAGATAGTATTCAGGCCCTTGAGGGAATGGAACATGTTAGAAAAAGACCATCAATGTATATTGGTGATGTTGGGTCAAGAGGCTTACATCATTTAGTATATGAAGTTGTTGATAATTCCATAGATGAAGCAATGGCTGGATATTGTTCATCAATTTCAATCGAAATAAATAATGATTCAAGTTTAACAGTTGAGGACGATGGAAGAGGTATCCCTGTTGGAATGCATAAAAAAGAAGGTGTTTCAGCTCTTGAAGTAGTTATGACAAAAATAGGTGCTGGTGGAAAATTTGATAAGGACTCATATAAAGTTTCTGGTGGTTTACATGGTGTTGGAGTTTCATGTGTGAATGCTTTATCTGAATCTTTAACTGCAAAAGTATTTAGAGAGGGAAAAGAGTATGAGCAAACTTACAGAAAAGGAAAAGCAGAATCTCCTGTCAAAGAAGTTGGTAAATCTGATAAGAGAGGTACACTTGTTACCTTTACTCCAGATAAGGAAATATTTAAAGAGGTTACGGAATTTGATTATGATATTCTTGCTAATAGGATGAGAGAACTTTCATTTTTAAATAAAGGAATTACAATATCTATAACTGACAACAGAAAAAAAGACAAAAAAGGTGATCCAGTAAAAGAGATATTTCACTCTAAAGAAGGATTGAGTGAATTTATAAAATACATAGATGAGTCAAGAGAACCAATAATCAACGAAATAATTAAGATGGAGGGAGAAAAAAATAATATTCCTGTTGAAGTTGCTATGATATATAATTCCTCTTTCTCAGAAAATCTTCATTCCTATGTAAATAACATAAATACACATGAGGGTGGAACACATCTTTCTGGCTTTAGAAGAGGTCTTACTAATACTTTAAAAAAATACGCTGATTCATCTGGGTTAACAGATAAATTAAAATTTGATATTTCAGGAGATGACTTCAGAGAGGGTCTTACTGCTGTTATCTCTGTTAAAGTTGCAGAACCTCAGTTCGAAGGTCAGACTAAAACTAAATTGGGTAATAGAGAAGTAAGTTCTGCTGTATCCCAAGCTGTTTCTGAAATGTTAGAAAATTATCTTGAGGAGAATCCTAATGATTCAAAAGTTATTGTTCAAAAAGTAATACTAGCAGCTCAGGCTAGACATGCTGCAAGACAAGCTAGGGAAATGATACAAAGAAAGACAGTAATGACAGGTGGAGGTTTACCAGGAAAATTGTCAGATTGTTCAGAAACGGATCCATCAAAGTGTGAAGTTTTTTTAGTCGAAGGGGATTCAGCTGGTGGTACTGCAAAGCAAGGTAGAGACAGAGTCTTTCAAGCTATTCTTCCACTAAGAGGTAAAATACTTAACGTAGAAAAAGCTCAGCAACATAGAGTATTTGAGAATGAAGAAATAAGAAATATATATACTGCCCTTGGAGTTTCAATTGGAACAGAGGAAGATAGTAAAGCCCTAAACCTTGAAAAATTGAGATATAATAAAATTATTATAATGTGTGATGCAGATGTTGATGGTAGCCATATATCAACGTTAATTTTAACTTTCTTCTTCAGATATATGAGAGAACTTGTAGAGGGAGGAAATGTATATATTGCTACTCCTCCTCTATATTTAGTTAAAAAGGGAGCAAAAAAAGCATATGCATGGAATGATAATGAGAGAGACAACCTTGCTAAAGACTTTGGGTCTGGTGTATCAATTCAAAGATATAAGGGTCTAGGTGAAATGAATGCTGACCAGCTTTGGGATACAACAATGAATCCTGAGACAAGAACTCTAAGACAGATTTCTCTAAATTTTGATAATTTTCAAGAAGCAGAGAGATGGTTTTCTACTTTAATGGGTGACGATGTTCCTCCAAGAAGAAAATTTATTGAAGAAAATGCAGTCTATGCTAAAATTGATGCCTAATTATGAAAGTAACAATTGTTGGAGCGGGTAATGTCGGTGCCTCTTGTGCAGAATACATACTAATAAAACAAATTGCAGAAGAAATTGTTCTTCTAGATATTAAGGAGGGTTTCGCTGAAGGTAAAGCCTTAGATCTTACTCAGACTAAAAGTACACTTGGATTTACTTCAAAAGTATATGGTGTTACTAATAATTATACTAAAACTGCTGATAGTGATATTGTTGTAATTACTTCTGGTATTCCAAGAAAGCCAGGAATGACAAGGGAAGAGCTAATAGGTATCAATGCTGGAATAGTCAAATCTGTAACAGAAAATCTTCTTGATTATTCTCCTAATGCAATAATTATTGTTGTTTCAAATCCTATGGATACAATGACGTATTTAATCAATCAATCATTTAAATTACCTAAAAATAGAATAATTGGAATGGGTGGTATCCTAGATAGTTCAAGATTTAAAACATATATATCAAAAGCAACAGGCTGCTCTCAACATGAAATTGAAGCTATGGTTATAGGTGGTCATGGAGACACTACTATGATACCCATAATATCTTTAGCAAAATGTAATAATAAATTATTGACAAAAATCTTATCGGAAAATCAGATTACGGAAATTGCGTCAAATACAATGGTTGGAGGAGCTACATTGACAAAACTTCTAGGAACATCAGCTTGGTACGCTCCTGGAGCTTCTGTTTCATATTTAGTAAATGCTATTTTAAATGATACCAAAGAAATACTTCCTTGTTCTGTTTTGCTAGATGGAGAATATGGAGCTAAAGATCTATGTATTGGAGTTCCGGTATTAATTGGTAAAGATGGATTTGAAGAAGTTGTAGAATTAGATCTAAGCAATAAAGAATTAGAAATGTTTAAAAATAGTATTAAAGCTGTAAAGGAAACAAACTCCTCCCTTATTGGTTTAATTTAGATAAAGTTGTTTGATTAACATTCTAATCTTATATTTGCAGGCATTATAAATTTATCATGCAAGGAAATTCGTTAATTAAAACTTTTGCGATTTTATTTGGTATAGTAAGTATATATCAACTTTCTTTTACCTTTATATCAAATACTCTTGAAAATAAGGCTAGGAATGCAGCAATAGAAAAAATTTCAGAAGATGAAATTTCATTTGCAGAAAAAAGAGCAAGAGAAGAAATTAGATTTCTTGATTCAATTGGAGATCTTCCAGTTTTAATTTATTCTTCCTACAATGATGCAAAACAAAAAGAGTTAAACCAAGGTTTAGATTTAAAAGGTGGTATTAATGTAATCCTACAAATCTCGATAAAAGATTTACTTAAAGGTCTTGCAGAAAACTCAGTCAATGAAAAGTTTATTCAGGCACTAGATGATGCTGATAATCTTCAAAAACAATCTGACCAAACATATCTTGAGTCATTTTTTGAAGCTTTTGACTCAAACTCTGATGAAACTAGACTTACATCACCTGAAATCTTTGGTAATAGAACATTAAGTTCTGAGGTCTCTTTCGAGACTACGGATGATGATATGAAGTCAATATTAAGATCTAAGATTGATGAATCAATTGTATCAGCATTTGAAGTATTAAGAAAACGTATTGATAAATTTGGTGTTACTCAACCAAACATTCAAAGATTAGGTTCATCTGGGAGAATATTGATTGAACTTCCTGGAGCCAAGGATATTGACAGAATCCAAAATTTACTTCAAAGCACTGCTCAACTTGAATTTTGGGAAACTCACAAAAATGATGAACTTGTTAGTTTTTTAATATCTGCAAACCAATACTTATCATCTCTTGAGCTTGAAAATCAGGATATCGATTCTGATGAATCAGATATTGATGATCTTTTATCTGAGGTAGAACAATCATCAGATACTATTCAAAACACTTCAAACCCTCTTCTTAGTTTAGTAAGAACTTACAGTTTTCAGGGAGGCCCTGTAATCGCAAGATTTTTACCAAGAGATCAAGATTTAGTAAATTCATACCTTTCAATGCCTGAGGTTAGAAAGCTTTTACCTCGAGATTATAGATATGCAAAATTTGTTTGGGGTAAGGTAGATCAAGATGGTCTTTCTGATCTTTATGCTATTAAGTCTAATAGAGATGATTTACCTCCTCTAAGTGGTGGTGTTGTTGTCGACGCAGCTCAAAGCTATGATGCTCTCGGAAATCCTGCAGTTTCTATGCAAATGAATGCTCAAGGTGCTAGAATATGGGAAAATCTCACAGATGTTGCTTATAAACAAAATTCTAACATAGCTATAGTCCTTGATGATATTGTTTATTCTGCCCCAGGTGTAACAAGAGGTGCAATAAGTGGGGGTAGATCTGAAATTACAGGAGATTTTAACTTAAACGAGGCAATTGATCTGGCAAATGTTCTCAGAGCTGGAAAATTACCTGCATCAGCATCGATTATTCAGTCTGAAGTAGTTGGACCATCTCTTGGGCAAGAAGCAATTGATAGTGGTATTTATTCATTTCTAATAGCACTTACATTTGTTTTAATTTGGATGATATTCTATTATGGCCCTTCTGGTATATTCGCAGATATAGCACTTATACTAAATATAGTCCTAATTTTCGGAGTACTTGCTGGTCTTGGTGCTGTATTAACTCTTCCTGGAATTGCGGGAATTGTTCTTACAATTGGTATTTCTGTTGATGCTAACGTTTTAATTTTCGAAAGAGTAAGAGAAGAGCTTAAGAAAGAAAAAGGATTAAAACAGTCCATCAACGATGGTTTTAATAATGCATTGTCATCAATTCTGGATGCTAATATTACAACTGGTTTAACAGCTTTAGTTCTATACATTTTTGGTACTGGACCGATAAAGGGCTTTGCAACAACCCTTCTAATCGGAATTGCTACATCATTATTCACTGCAATCTTTATTACTAGATTGTTAATAGACAACAGAGTATTTAAAACAGGTAAACTTTCATTCTCAACTAAAACTACAAAAGATCTTTTTAGTAATCTTAAAATTAAGTTTTTAGGAAAAAGAAAAACTACATATATTATTTCAACATTTCTTATACTTATAAGCTTAAGCTCATTAGTATTTCAAGGGTTGAATCAGGGTGTTGATTTTTTAGGCGGAAGATCTTACATAGTAAGGTTTGATAAAGAAGTTAAATCTGCTGATATAGAATCAACGTTAAATACTTCATTTGGTAGTGCCGAGGTTAAAACTTTTGGTTCGGCAAATCAACTTAAAATAACTACAAAATATAAAGTAGATCAAGAGGGTCTCGAGGTTGATAACGAAATTAAAAATATGTTATTTGAAGGCTTAAATAACGTATATACTCAGCCTTTAACATTTGATGAGTTTTCCTCGGGCGAAAACTTAGGTATAATGTCAAGCATAAAAGTTGGTCCAACCATAGCTGACGATATTAAGCAAAATTCTGTATGGGCTATTTTTGGATCTCTCGTTATTGTTTTCTTTTATATTCTATTGAGATTTCAAAAATGGCAGTTTTCTCTTGGTGCTGTTTCAGCTGTTTTCCATGATGTTCTCATAGTTCTAGGAATTTTTTCATTGACTTATAAAATTATGCCTTTCAATATGGAGATAAATCAAGCATTTATTGCTGCGCTCCTAACAGTTATTGGTTATTCCCTAAATGATACAGTTGTAGTGTTTGATAGAATTCGTGAGTTTTTCAAGATACATTCTTCTTGGGATAGCGAAACTACAGTGAATACTGCTCTCAACAGTACATTAAGTAGAACTTTAAACACTTCACTAACTACTCTAATTGTACTTACAGCAATTTTTATTTTCGGAGGTGAATCAATAAGAGGATTTATGTTTGCATTAATTATTGGTGTAATGGTAGGTACATACTCATCTGTGTTTATAGCAACACCAATAATGTTTGACTCATACAAAAAGAGAAAATCTAATTTACAGACCTAATATCTCCTTTTTTCTTTAAAAGTAATATTAATCCTAAAATTATAAATGGAATACTCAACCACTGGCCAGTTGATAATCCAGGAAGAAAGCTTTCAATACCTCCTTGACTCTCTTTAACAAATTCAACCATAAATCTTATGAAACAAAGTCCAATTAGAAAATAACCTGATAAAATACCTTGTCTATCTCTAACATTTTGTGATTGATAAAGCCTGTAAAGAATAAAAAAAAGAATTATATAACCTAATGACTCGTATAGTTGAGCAGGATGTCTTGGTAATGTTTCTCCTCTGTTCTCAAAAATAATACCCCAATTTGAATCGGTATATTTTCCTAATATTTCAGAATTAAAAAAGTTCCCAATTCTAACAAATGCACCACCTATTGAAATTGGAATTGTTAATCTATCAAAAATCCATAGAAAGTTTTTGAAATTGTACCTCTTAATGAATAAATACAGTCCAATAAAAACCCCAATTGCAGCACCATGACTTGCTAAGCCTCGATAACCTGTAAATTCGTAACCATCTATAAGTCCAAGTAAAGATGAGTTTGGTGACTCTTGTATTGGTAAAAGAATCTCTACTAAGTGGTTTTGATAATAACCCCATTGATAAAAAAACACTTCACCTAATCTAGCTCCTAAAAAAATTGAGATCACCATGTATACTAACATTGGATCTAAATATTTCTGATCTACATTTTCCTTAATAAAGAAAGACTGAAATAATTTGAAGCCAACGAAAAATGCTAAAATGAACATCAAACTATAAACATATATTGAGAAGCCAAGAATTTCAATCAATACTTCATCAGGCGACCAATTAATTTGATAAATAAGCATGTTTAAATATATGTATAATTTATGGAACAGGATCATATCCTCCCTTGAATAAAGAATTACACTTAATTATTCGCTTAGTAGTTAAATATATACCTTTAAAAACTCCATATTTTTTTAGTGCAATTAAGCCATATTCAGAGCATGTAGGAGAGTGTCTGCAATTACTACCTAACATGGGAGAAATAAAAAATCTATAAAACTTTATTAGATAAATAAATGGAATTGCAAGAAGTTTATTAATCTTTATCATTTATTCTTATCCCTAATTTTAATAATTGATCTCTTATTGAGTCAGATAATTCAAAGTCTTTATTAGCTCTAGCTTTATCTCTTATACCCAAAAGGATCTCAAGTATTGAATCATTATCACTATTGGATTTGTTATAATCTACTCCCAATATTTTATTTAAAAAAATATCGAATAGATCTAAAAAATAACGCTTTTCTCTTTCTCCACAATCTCCTTCAGTATATATCTCATTTATAAGCTTTGAAGAGTTAAAAATCTCAGCGATTAACATAGGTGTATTAAAGTCATCATTTAAGCAATCAAAACATTTTTTCTCCCAATCCTTTATTTTAAAAAAAATCTTATCATTATCTATATTTGAAACTTGTAAATCATTAAGTCTACTAGTCATTTCCATTAGTCGATTTAAACCTTTCTCTGAGGCTTGAATTGCAGATTCACTGATATCCAACTCGTTTCTATAGTGAGCTTGAAGAAAGAAAAATCTTATAACATTTGGATCATAGGGCTTTGAAAAAAAATTGTTTTCACCAGAGAACAAATCATCTGGCAATATATTATTATCTAGAGACTTTGACATCTTTTTATTATTCAATGTCAGCATATTGGTATGGATCCAGAATTTTGCAGGTTGTTTTCCAGTGTAACCGACAGCTTGAGCAATTTCACAATCATGATGTGGAAACTTTAGATCTATTCCTCCACCATGAATGTCAAATTCTTCTCCAAGATACTTATTACTCATTGCAGTACACTCAAGATGCCACCCAGGAAATCCTTTGCTCCAAGGTGAATCCCATTTCATTAGATGACTATCATCAGCTTTTTTCCAAAGTGAAAAATCAAAATTATTTTTTTTATCATCTTGATTACTAAGATCTCTGGAGTTAGACTTTATTTTATCTAAGTCTCTTCCTGAGAGTTTTCCATATGAGTCAATTTTATTATACTTAGAAATATCAAAATACACTGAGCCATTTGACTCATAAGCCAAGTCTTTATCTATTAAGTCTTCAATAATTGAAATTTGTTCAGTAATATGACCAGAGGCAACAGGTTCAATACTGGGGTTTAAAACATTAAACTTATTTAAAACTTCTTTGAAACTATTTGTATATTTTTGAGCTATTTCCATTGGTTCGAGCTGCTCAATCTTGGCTTTTTTGGAGATTTTGTCCTCTCCGCTATCTTCAAGATGTCCAACGTCTGTAATGTTTCTTACATATCTAACATTATAACCAAGAAAAGAGAGATATCTGAATATGACATCAAATGAAATGAATGTCCTACAATTACCTAGATGAACTTCACTGTAAACAGTAGGTCCACACACATACATTCCAACTCTGTTATTTTTTAGGGGTTTAAACTTCTCTTTAGAACTTGTTAATGAATTATATATGTGAAGATCTTTCGAGTTCATTTAAGATCAGACTCAAGTTTTATATAATCTAAAAACTCTCTCTTCAATTTTTCTTTTTTGAACTTCCCTCCAAATTCAGAAGTAACAGTACTAGAGGATATATCTTTAATTCCCCTTGAATTAACACATAGGTGTTTTGCATCAATAACACATGCAACGTCATCAGTATTTAATGCTTTTTGAAGCTCTCTGACTATTTGAATTGTTAACCTTTCTTGTACTTGAGGTCTTTCTGCGAAATACCTTACAATTCTGTTTATTTTTGATAATCCAACAACATTACCATTTGAAATATATGCAACATGAGCTAAACCAACTATCGGCAATAGGTGATGTTCGCATGTAGAATATAACGTGATATTTTTTTCTACAAGCATTTCACCGTAGTTATATTTATTCTCAAAAGTTGACATTTCAGGCTTATTCTTAGGGTTTATTCCTGAAAAAATTTCATTTACAAACATTTTAGCAACCCTCCTAGGAGTACCCTTGAGACTATCATCTGTTAAATCCATTCCTAATATATCTAGGATCTCATAAACCTTTTCTTGTATGAGACTAATTTTTTCTTTATCGGGTATATCAAAAGCTCCTTTTTTTATTGGTGTTTCCTCAGAGTTTGAACCAACGTGGTTATCTCCGATTGCATCAATTTCTTTGTCTAATAATTCTTGTAGTTTCATTTTTAAAAATTTGAGTTATGTAAAGATAGTTATTATGAAGTTAAATAGAAGTTAAAGTTTAATTGTAAAGGTTGTTGAGAAAGTAATTAAATCATTTTCAATTGAATAAAAACTAGTTAAACCTCTATTATATAAACTGTTTGTATAGTAATTGTTTGATTTTGTAAGACTGAAATCAATATCAATATATCCATAATTAATTCCTAAACCTGCTGATATTCCTGAAATTTGGCTATCAGATATTGAATCTGGTCCTTCATAAATAAAATAACCAGACCTTAGAGTATAATTTCTTATTCTATATTCTCCTCCAAGTCTAATAGACTTAGATAATCCATTAAAATTATTTTTTATTGAATTATTTAATGATTTTAAATAGGAATCTCTTCCATTATTATCATCGAATTTTGAATTATTATATTTAGTTAATTCATAATCAACACTTATCAAACCTCTAGATCTAAATATATATGCAAGGCTTAACATTGTTTTGGATGGGAGTATTAGCCTATAATCCTCAAAAAGATTAATTGTATTTGGATCAACTGTAAGAGTCTTTAAGGTATCATCCTCTATGATATCAGATTCAATGTATTGAGATGACTCCTCTTCAATTTTCAAGTAGGTGGGAGATGTGTAGGATAATCCTACTCTAAAATTATTAAATTTTAATAAGGAACCTAATTGAATAGATAGCCCTTGACCATATGAAAATAGATTTTCTTCAAATTGAACTCTTTTCACATTAGAATTACTTGAATAACCTGATTCTTTAAAAAATTTATACTCTTCGAATTCAATTGAATGAAAATTAAAGTTTAGTCCTAAATAAACATTATCATTATATGAAGTACTTAAGTTTAGCGAATGGACTAAGTGATCTCCTTTTCTATCTATAGATAATAATTGATCGACATTAGAATAAAGTGCATTTGAAACATAATTATTCGGTAAGTCGTCAACATGATTAATTAAATAGCTTTGATATCCTAGAAAAGCTTGTTGGTCACCATATCCATATGAATCTCCAAGTGCTTTGTATACAGATTGAATGCTCTCCCCATCAAATACAGATAGATTTGAACTTGGTACTCCAGTAGAATAATCCAAGAAATAACTATCTATACCAATACTATTTTTTCCAGTAAAAGAAAATGAACTATTATAATCATTCAATCTATTCATGTTGTATCCTAACGAAAATTTAGATCTATTGTTTCCATATACAAGAACTAAACCAATATTGTTATAAGAAAGTAAATCATCCTTAGATAGAGACTGAGAATTATTAAAAATATTTTTTATCTCTTGATTTTTATAATTTAATGTAACTCCAAACTCAGAATCAAGAAATATAGAGGAACCAGCAGGGTTAATAGATATGGATGATAAATCACCTCCTAAAGCACCAAATGCTCCTCCCATTGAATTGAACCTTGACGTACCTTCATGATTGTATGAATTATATCTTAATACATCTTGGTATGTTTGAGAATATGAAAATGTGATACCAAATATTAGGTATATCTTAAAAATAAACTTGATGTCCATCAGTTAATACTTCTTCCAGCTCCTGCGCTTGGAGCGCTTGATTTAGATGCACCAGATGAACCCCTACTTGATGAACCTGAGCTGAAATTTCCACTTCTCCCAATTGATCTTGGTGCTGAATAATTGGAACCTCTTGATATTTGATTAGAACCTCTTGAAATTTGTGATCTACTATCAAAACTACCAGAGTTTGTAGAGTTTCTGTTAAAGTTATAGTTTGAGTAGTTAGATTCTCTTGAATAAAAATTTCCTCTTCGATTTCGATCAGAAAATCTGATTTTTTCGTAGGTATTTCTAATAACGTCAGTTTTTATAGCTCTAAGATTAGGAATCAATCTAATTTGATTATTATTTCTTGAATAATTTCCCCTAGACCTATAGACACCAATTAAGTTATTTTGTTTTAGTTGCCTTAAGTTTGGTGCAATAACTCTATCATAATTAACAATTTGTTTTCTGTCAATATTTATTGAACCTGAAGTATTATTACTAGAATACCTTCTTGTGCTTCTAATACCTTCAGAGTCCATAGAACTTGCTATTTCAGTGTAACGAGACTTTTCTCCCCTTCTAGAGGCAGAGTTACTAAAAGATGGTCTAGATTGAATTTTATTTTTACTATCGTAAGAAATGCTTGATTCTGAACCATAATAATATTTTGCAGAGTTATACCATGGGTAAAACCTAGAGTATGGATGAAGATTCCAATAAAAATAATTTTGATAATAGTCGCTGTAAGGGTAAAAATAATACTCATAGGGCCTAAATTGATATGGATATCCAAAACCATATCTTCCATACCTGTAAGGATTATAATAAAATGAATTAAAATAAGATCTACCCCAAGTTGGAATAAAATTAATGGACACCTCTCTCGAATCTGGGTTTGCTCCCCAAGGGAGATTCCCATTTATATCTGATGAAGAATTATCTAATGGCTCCTCTGCTAGCTCACTAAAGTAGCTTTCATACAATGCAACATTACTTCTGACTCCATATATACCATCATCTTCATAATATGATGCAAGATAATAAGATGAACAGCTCAAAAATAAGGCTGAAAAGAGAGAAATTTTTACTAATCTTAACAATTTTAGCATTTATAAATTTAATTAAAATTCTTAATTATAAATAATGTAATTTTACTACTTCTTATTAAGTTCAAAAATTATGCCAGAATAAAATGGGAAATAAAATAACTTCGAGAAAAGATGACTACTCTAAATGGTACAATGATATTATCTCTGAGGCTGATTTAGCTGAATCCTCTGATGTTAGGGGATGCATGGTGATTAAACCGTATGGATTTTCTATTTGGGAATTGATGAGATCTCAGTTAGATAAAATGTTTAAAGAAACTGGTCACGAAAATGCATACTTTCCTTTGTTTGTTCCAAAGTCGCTTTTTGAAGCAGAAGAAAAAAACGCTGAGGGTTTTGCAAAAGAGTGCGCAGTTGTTACTCACTACAGGCTAAAAAATGATCCAAAGAAAAAAGCTAAATTAATAGTTGATCCAGATTCAAAGTTAGAAGAGGAATTAATAGTAAGGCCCACGAGTGAAGCTATAATTTGGAAAACATATAAGAAGTGGATCCAGTCATATAGGGATTTACCTATTCTTATAAATCAGTGGGCCAATGTTGTGAGATGGGAAATGAGAACAAGACTCTTTTTAAGGACAACAGAATTTTTATGGCAAGAAGGGCATACTGCTCATGCAACAAAAGAGGAAGCTATTGAAGAAACAAAATTAATAAATAACATATATGCAGAATTTGCTGAAAAGTATATGGCTATGCCAGTTGTCAAGGGATATAAATCTGAATCTGAAAGATTCGCTGGTGCTGAAGAGACTCTTTGTATTGAAGCTCTAATGCAAGATGGAAAAGCACTACAAGCTGGTACATCCCATTTTCTTGGTCAAAATTTTGCAAAAGCTTTCGATGTAAAGTTTGCAGACAAATCTGGTAAACTTGAACATGTATGGGCGACTTCTTGGGGAGTTTCTACTAGACTAATGGGTGCATTGATTATGTCACATAGTGATGATAACGGATTGGTTCTTCCACCTGTCCTTGCTCCAATTCAAGTAATTATAATTCCAGTTACAAAAAGTAAAGAAAATGTTAATGAAATTGAAGAAAAATCTAATCAGATATTTAAGTCATTAGAAACTTTAGGATTAAGAGTTAAACTGGATGATCGTGAAAACATAAGTTTAGGTTATAAACTTAACGACTCTGAGGTAAAAGGTATCCCAATGAGAATTATCATAGGTCAAAAAGAATTAGAAAATAGTAAAGCTGATATTTTCTTTAGACATGATATGTCAAAGTTTGAAGTTTCATTTGATGAAATTCCAAAAAAAGTTTTGGAATCTATTGAAATTATTCAAAGTAAAATGATAAAAAAATCAAATAAAAGACTAACTGATAGTACACATGAAGTAAACGATTACGATGATTTTAAAAAATTAATTAAATCTCAAAGTGGTTTTGTTATTGCAGGTTGGGATGGATCAAAAGAGACTGAGGAAGCTATAAAAAATGAGACAAAGGCAACAATAAGATGTATACCTGAAGACAATGATTCTAAAGGTCTCAAATGCATATATTCTGGTAAACCTGCAGCGTATAAAGTAATATTTTCAAAATCTTATTGAAATATTAAAATTTAAATTAAATTTGCAACCTGTTTGGCCCGTTCGTCTATCGGTTAGGACCTCAGGTTTTCATCCTGGAAAGAGGGGTTCGATTCCCCTACGGGCTACAAATTAATTATTATGGCAAATCATAAATCTGCTTTAAAAAGAATTCGTTCAAACGAAACAAAAAAGTCTTTGAATAAACTTCAGCATAAAACAACAAGAAATGCTATTAAGAAGTTAAAAGATGCAAAATCAAAAAAAGAAGCTAAAAAGCTTTTTCCTAATGTTGTTTCTCTAATTGATAAGCTTGCTAAAAAGAATGTAATTCACAAGAATAAAGCATCAAATCTAAAGTCAAAACTTAGTAAACTTCAATAGTTAGGAGTTCATTGAAATTAGAAATTCTTCATTACTCTTAGTTTTTTTAATCCTATCATTAATAAATTCCATTGCTTCAACTGGATTCATATCAGCTAAGTACTTTCTCATTATCCACATTCTTTGAATTGTGTTCTCATCGAGAAGAAGATCATCCCTTCTTGTGCTTGAAGAAACCAGGTCAATCGCAGGAAATATTCTTCTATTTGAAATTCTTCTATCTAGTTGAAGCTCCATATTTCCTGTTCCTTTAAACTCCTCAAATATAACTTCATCCATTTTCGATCCAGTCTCGGTAAGTGCAGTTGAAATTATTGAAAGTGATCCACCGTTCTCTATATTTCTTGCAGCTCCAAAAAATCTTTTTGGTTTATGAAGTGCATTTGCATCAACACCACCACTTAAAATTTTACCAGATGCTGGTTGAACTGTGTTGTAAGCTCGAGCAAGCCTTGTAATTGAATCAAGCAGTATAACAACATCATGACCACATTCTACAAGTCTTTTTGCTTTTTCAAGAACTATATTTGCTACTCTAACATGCCTGTCTGCAGGTTCATCGAATGTTGAGGCAACAACCTCACCTTTTACATTTCTTTGCATATCAGTCACTTCCTCTGGTCTCTCATCAATCAATAAAATAATTTGAAATACTTCAGGATGATTTGCAGCAATAGCATTTGCTACATCTTTTAGAAGCATTGTTTTACCTGTTTTTGGTTGCGAAACAATCATTCCTCTTTGACCCTTTCCAATCGGAGAAAAAAGATCAATTACTCTAGTTGAAACTGTACTTTGATTTAATGAAATATTAAATTTTTCTTCAGGAAATAGTGGTGTTAAATGTTCAAAGGATACTCTATCTCTAACGACACCAGGATCTAAACCATTAATTTTATTTATTTTAATGAGAGGAAAATACTTCTCTCCATCTTTTGGTGGTCTTACGGTTCCATGAACAGTATCACCAGTTTTTAAGCCAAATAATTTTATTTGAGATTGAGAAACATAAATATCATCTGGAGATGATAAATAGTTATAATCTGAGGATCTTAGAAAACCATATCCATCCTGCATAATTTCCAATACACCTTCGGAGTCAATAATTCCATCAAATTCAAAATCTGGTTCTTTATATCTCCTCCTATTATCTCTATTAAAGTTTTTATTCTCTCGATTTTTATTATTTCCGTTAGACCTGTTTTCTTTAAAATTATTTTTTGAAATTTTGCTCTCACTATCTAATTCATCAGATTTCTTTTCTTTAGAGCTATCTAGTATTTTGTCTATAACTTGCTGTTTCTTTAGGCCCTTTAAATTTTCAATGCCAATTTGTTCAGCGATTTCATATAGTTCAGCTAATTTTTTAGCCTTAAGCATTTTAATATCGTGCATATATAATAGTGGTTTTGATTTGAAATTTGATTTGAAATATTATTAGAAAGTACTTCTTGGTAAGAAATAATTACTCAAATTTACAAATTTATTTTTAATTTGAGTTAATATCTTTAATAACTAATGACTTCGAGATATTTTATTGAGTTTTCTTATGATGGATCTAACTATCATGGTATCCAAAGGCAACCTAATTCTTTAACTATTCAGGAGGTGATAGAGGAGAATTTTGGGAAGTTTATCGGCTGTCCTATTAATTTAGTATTAGCTGGAAGAACAGATGCTGGAGTACATGCTAAACAAATGTACGCTCATTTTGATACAGATAAAGAATTTGATAGAAATATTTTTTGCAAAAGATTGAATAGTATGTTACCTAAAGATATCTGTATTGAATCGATTAATTTAGTTTCAAATAATGACCATGCAAGGTTTGATGCTTTATCTAGATCTTACAGGTATATTATTTCTCAGGTTAAGAACCCATTTAATCTTAAATTCTCATATTATTTAAAAGATGATCTCGATTTAAATAATATGAATAATTGTTGCAAATTATTAATTAACCATGATGATTTTAAGTGTTTTTCTAAATCTAATACAGACGTTAAAACATATATTTGTAATATATCATTTGCTAAATGGCAAAAAGTTAATAATGAGTATATTTTTAATATTACCTCAGATAGATTTTTAAGAAACATGGTACGCTCAATTGTAGGTACAATGATTGATGTTGGAAGGTCAAAAATCTCAATTGAAGATTTTGAGATGATACTTTTATCCAGAGATCGTGGTAAAGCAGGTTTCTCAGTACCAGCATCTGGTTTAACCTTGATTAATGTTAACTATGAAAATATTTTTTTAGAGAGTTGGAAAAAGTAAAGGGTAAGATTTTTGATTTAAACTTATTTAACAAGCTGATGGTCTTTGTTAATCCGTACAAGTTATCCTTCTATGGTGTGATGGCCTCTGCAATTATAATCTCAATACTTTCAACTTTAACACCCTATTTATTAAAAATAATTGTAGATGATTATATTCTTTTAAAAAATTATGATGGTATGCTGGCATTAATAATGATAATGGTTGGAATATTATTTCTGGAGGTTATATTCATGTATTTATTCACTTTTTATGCAAATTGGCTTGGTCAAAAGGTAATCAAAGATTTAAGAGTTAGTATTTTTCAAAAAATCATAAAATTCAAAATGTCTTTTTTTGATAATAATGCAGTTGGAAGACTTGTTACTCGGACTGTTAATGATATAGAAACAATTGCTAGTATTTTTTCTCAAGGCTTATTTACAATTATTGCCGATATACTTAAAATGCTCACAGTTTTAATTGTAATGTTAGTTATAAGTTGGGAGCTTACTCTTGTTGTCATTTCTATATTTCCTTTATTAATTTATGCTACAAGAGTCTTTCAAAAAACAATGAAAGTTGCATTTGAAAAAGTAAGAACCGAGGTTGCTAATTTAAACTCTTTTGTCCAAGAGAGAATTAGTGGAATTAAAATTGTACAAATTTTTAGTAGAGAATCACTTGAAATTAAAAATTTCCAAGAAATAAATTCAAGGCACAAAGATGCCTGGCTTAAAACAGTCTGGATTAACTCTATTTTCTTTCCTATCGCTGAAATCTCCACATCAATTTGTATAGGGCTTTTAGTCTGGTATGGAGGGTTTAATAATATTCAGGGAGATAATATCTCTCTTGGTACACTTTTCTTATTTATATCAATGTCAGGACTATTATTTAGACCTCTTAGGCAAATAGCTGATAGATTCAATACTCTTCAAATGGGAATGGTTTCAACAGAAAGAATTTTTAAAATTTTAGAGGATGATTCAATTGTTCAAGATAAAGGCGTTATATCAATGGATAATATAAATGGTATGATTGAGTTTAAAAATGTGACTTTTTCTTATGTAAAAAATGAGAAAGTCATTGATGACATATCTTTTAAGGTTAAGTCTGGGGAAACACTTGCCATTGTTGGTCCAACTGGAAGTGGTAAAACAACCATTACAAACTTAATTACAAGATTTTATGAATATGATAAAGGTGAGATTTTAATTGATGGAGTTGATATTAATGATTTAAAGCTAGATAACATTAGAAACAAGGTTGGAATTATACTTCAAGATGTATTTCTTTTTGCTGATACAATATTTAACAATATTGCACTTTATAATGATCAAATCTCACTTAAAGATGTTCAAAGTGCTGCTAAAAAACTAGAGATACATGAATTTATAAGTTCTTTACCAAATGGTTACAATTTTAATGTAAGTGAAAGAGGTGTAACTCTTTCTTCAGGACAAAGACAGTTAATAGCCTTTTTAAGAGTTCTGGTAAATAATCCTGATATATTAATATTAGATGAAGCTACTTCATCAATAGATTCTTATTCTGAAGATTTAATTAAAAATGCAACAAAAAAAATCACTAAAGGAAAAACATCAATAATTATTGCACATAGACTTTCAACTATCGAATCTGCAGATAAAATTATTTATATGGAAAACGGTGTGATACTTGAGCAAGGTAATCACAAAGAGCTTTTGAAAATCGAAGATGGTAAATATAAAAAACTACACAAGGAGCAGCTTCTCATTGAAGAGTTAATTTAATTTACCAAACAACGAAATACACTCTTTTGCTTCTTTAATGTCATGAACTCTTAGGATATTAGCGCCATTTTGTAATCCTATCATATTTAGAATTGATGTTCCATTTAGAGCATCATCAGGGCTAATATTTAAGAATTTGTATATCATGGATTTTCTTGATAATCCAATCAATAAAGGTTTTTTATACTTTTTAAATTCTTTCAAGTTGTTAAGAATCTGAAAATTATGTTCAATACTTTTTCCAAAACCAAATCCAGGATCAATAATAATATTTTCAATATTTTGATTGTGAAGCTCTTCAATCTTTGAATCAAAAAAACCAGATATTGAACGCACTACATTTTTATATTTAGGTTTTTCTTGCATATTCTCTGGATCACCCTGCATATGCATAATAACATATCCTGCTTGATATTCTTTGATAATATCTAAAAGTCTTACATCATATTTACCTGAACTAATATCATTAATAATATTAAAACCATTTTTAAGAGCAAAATCTGCAACTACTGAATTATAAGTATCAATAGAAAAAGATATTTTTTTAAAATTACTTGTTAACTCAACTATATAATCTTTTATTAATTTTAATTCATCGTTTCCCTTTATAATCTTTGATCCTGGCCTTGAACTGACAGCTCCAATATCAATAATTTCAGCACCTTGATCGATCATTTCAGAAACACGTGAAATAACTTCTTCTAATGAACTGTATTTTCCTCCATCGTAAAATGAATCCTTAGAAAGATTGAGAATACCCATAATTTTCTGAGTATTAAAATCTATAATTTTATCATTACAATTTAATGTCATATTTTTAAGCTCTTTTCCAAATATATTAAAATCTGATATGGGAGATACAAAGTTGCAATATCAAAGAGTAATAAGTAAATCAAGAAAAATTTTTGAAGATAAAAATAGCGACTATGGATCATCATGGAGAATTTTAAGAGTAATTTCATTGGTAGATCAAATACATATTAAGGCTCAAAGAATAAGGAACCTACAAAACAATATTTCAAATAAAATTGATGAAGGTCAAATTTCAGAATTCTATGGAATAATAAATTATTCTATAATGGGTCTTATTCAGCTTGAGATTGGAGTAGTTGATGAACCAGATTTAAAGCTTGATGATATTTTTGAACTATATGATACAAAAGTATCTGAAACATTTGATCTAATGTTAGCAAAAAACCATGATTATGGAGAGGCTTGGAGAGATATGGAAGTTATTAGTTTGACAGATCTTATAATCCAAAAAATATTTAGAATGAAAAGTATCTTAAAAAATGATGGAAAGACATCTGTAAGTGAGGGAATTGATGCTAACTTTCAAGACATTTTAAACTACTCAGTTTTTGCACAAATTTTATTAAAAGAATAAATTAAATGAAGAAAAAAATAATTATTGGTAATTGGAAAAATTATTTAAATTATCAAGAGTCAATTCATCTTTCAAAGAAGATATCTAAGATTAATATTTCAAATAATGTTCGGGTTATGGTATCACCCAATCACCTATATTTAAATGAGATTAATCAAATTTTTAATGAAACTAATATTGAAGTTATAGCTCAAAATGTAACATCTTCAGAATCTAAATCTGATACTGGTGGAATTACAGTATCAAATCTTAAAAATTTAAATATAAAAAGATCAATTGTCGCTCATTCAGAATCAAGAATTAGAGAAAAGAACCCTCAAAAGGTTCTTGAAGAAATTATTCCAATAGCTTATCAATTTGTATTATGTTTTGAGGAGATTGATCAAATTCCATTTAATTTACTTACTAATAAATTTGAGATTATTCTTGCTTATGAGCCTGTATGGGCTATTGGAACAGGAGAGACCGCTTCTATCGATCATATAAATGAAATTCACAAAAAAGTTAAGTTAAAACTTGAAGATTTTTCACTTGAGATACCTATTCTTTACGGTGGCAGTGTTAATCCGTCTAATTCTAGAGATATTCTTGAATCTGATTATGTTGATGGAGTATTGGTTGGAGGAGCTTCCACAAAAATTGATCATTTTGAAGGTATTCTGAATTCTATTTAACATTAATTTGTGAATCATGCTTTTTTTATAAAGTTATATTTGCACCATTATGTTTAAGAAAACAATATTAACTTTAATATCCATTATGTCTTTAACTTTGAATTCTCAAACCATGGTCAACAATTCTATTCATCAATTTAAAGTTGCTGACATTTATGGTGATATTTTTGATTTCTCTAAGTTAAAAGGTAAAAAGGTTATGATTGTTAATACCGCTTCTAAATGTGGATTAACTTTTCAATATGAAGCTCTTCAAAAGTTATATTCTCAATATAAAGACTTGAATTTCATTGTTATTGGTTTTCCTTCTAATGACTTTTTGTGGCAAGAGCCTGGCTCAAATGAGGAAATAATTGACTTTTGTGAGGAGAATTATGGTGTAACCTTTCCGATGATGAGTAAAGTTACAGTCAAAGGCTCAAAAAAGCATCCAATATATCAGTTTTTAACTGAAAAATCTAAGAATAATTTTAAAGACTCTAGAGTTACTTGGAATTTTCAAAAATACCTTATAAATAAAGACGGTCGCATTGAAAAAATAATTTCTCCAAGGACTAGACCAGATTCTGAAGAAGTTGTATCTTGGATTACTGATGTCGACTAAAAATAAATTCTCAACCCGTTGTGTTCACGATGGTGAAATAAAAGATACGATGTATCAAGGTATTGTTTCTCCTTTGTTTATGTCAACTACATATCCTTGGTTTGGAGGAGATGCTGAAAAGAAACCTTACCCAAGATATTTTAATACTCCAAATCAAGAATTTTTATCAAAGAAAATAGCTTCGTTGGAAAATGGAGAAAAAGCTTTAATATTTACGTCAGGTATGGCTGCAATTAGTACATCAATTATGGCTAATGTCAAAAGTGGAGATCATGTTATATTTCAGGAGGATCTTTATGGAGGTACTAGAAACTTTATCAAAACTGAATTTGATAAATACGGTATTGAATATTCTTTCACTAAGGGCCTTGAATCTGAAGATTTTACAAATGAAATAAGAGATAATACTGTTGGTATATATGTCGAGACACCCAGTAATCCGCTCCTTAAGATTGTTGATTTAAAATCTATTTCTTCTGTTGCAAAAGAAAATTCAATTTGGACCATGATAGATAATACTTTTGCAAGTCCAGTAAATCAGAATCCTATTGATCATGGAATAGATATCGTAATCCATAGTGCAACAAAATATCTTGGAGGTCATAGTGATATTTCTGCTGGTGCAGTTGTAAGCACTGAGAAAAATATTAATCTCATATTGAATTCTGCCAAAAACTTTGGTGGAAATCTAAGTGATTACACTGTCTGGCTATTAGAGAGAAGTATGAAAACTTTGTTTATAAGAGTCAGAGAACAAACTAATAATGCAAAATTATTAGCAAAAATGTTAGAGGAAAACTCTAATATTTCAAGGGTCTATTACCCAGGTCTTGAGTCTCATCCTTCTTATCTAATTGCTAAGAATCAAATGAAAGACTTTGGAGCAATGATGTCCTTTGATTTGAATGAAAATATTGATGTCTATAAATTTTTAAAAAATCTTAAAGTTGTTAAACCAGGAATGAGTCTAGCTGGTGTTGAAACTACAGTTAACTTTCCGATGAAAACTTCTCACGGTCTTCTTACACAGGATGAGAGAGATAACCAAGGAATTGGAAATAAATTAATTAGACTGTCTGTTGGAATAGAATCTTATAAAGATCTTTTTAATGATCTAGACCAAGCAATTAAAAACTCTTTAATATGAAACTAGATATTCTAGCTTTTGGTGCTCATCCAGACGATGTAGAGATGGGATGTGGTGGTACAATTGCAAAATCTACATCAAATGGTAAAAAAGTCGGTATTGTTGATCTAACTAGAGGTGAGCTTGGAACTAATGGAACTGTTGAGATTAGAGAAGAAGAAGCAAATGTAGCTTCCAAAATTTTAGGTGTCTCTTTTCGAATGAATCTTGAACTTGAGGATGGATTTATTTTTAATAATAAAGAAAGCCAAATTAAAATTGTAGAAGTTATTCGACATTATAAGCCAGATATTGTTTTATCTAATACTCAAATTGATCGTCATTCTGATCATGGTAAAGCTTCTGACTTAATATACGATGCTTGTTTTATAAGTGGCTTGTCAAAACTTAAAACATCTTTTGAAGGTAGCAATCAAGACCCATGGAGGCCAAAAATTAATCTTAATTATCAGCAGTGGAATGACTTTGATCCGGATGTATTAATTGATGTCACAAACTATATGGAAACAAAAATAGAATCAATTCTATCATACAATAGTCAAGTAATCAAAAATCATACTTCAAAATCTACTAAAATTAACACAGAAGATTTTATAGATAGTATTTCTTATAGATCCAAAAATTACGGAAGGCTTATTGATGTGGACTATGCAGAGGCTTTTCAGTCAAGAAGAAATATAGGAATAAATGACATATCTGATCTTATATAATTTTTACAAAAATCTTTATTATTTTTTTTAAATCACCTATTTTTGCCATTGAATATGGTGGTTGTAGCTCAGTAGGTTAGAGCGCTAGATTGTGGTTCTAGATGTCGCCGGTTCGAATCCGGTCTTCCACCCAAATAAATCTTCTGTTTTATCAATAAAATTAACCCTTAATCAAATAAGGGTTTTTTTATTTACGACTCTTAAGACTATGTTAATTTACAAAAATAGCTCAAAAATGCTACTAATTGGCAGTACTGAGACAGTTAAATTAAGGTAAAATGGATGTTTAGGGGTTGTAGTTAACTGTTTAGAAAAATTCAAGCTATTTTTTTTTTGAATCAGGTAAAAAAGCAATTAAAATAATTAATAGTGGAACAATAAAACTTCCCCAATTTGGAAAAAACTTTTTTTCAAAAACTTCACCTTTAAACTCAACGACAGCCATCTCGGTGGTAAATCCATGATAATCAGAAGCAATCATTAAAATGCATAGTAATCCACCACATATAATTGGCCATTTATTGTTTATTTTCATATCTCTAATCTATAATTCTTTTCTACAATCTAGTATAAACTTTCATCGTCCATATTTGCTAGTTCCCAAGCAGTATGGAAAATAAGTCTAGCTCTCTTGGTGAGTAAGTCATATCTTATCTTATCCGAGGTATCACCAGGACCGTGATAGTCCTCATGTGTTCCGCTGAAGAAAAAAATCACAGGAATATTATTTTTTGCAAAATTGAAATGATCACTTCTTTCGTAAAAGTCATTTGGGTCATTGGGGATATCAAATCTATAGTCAAGCTTTAAATTAATTGTTTGCCTGTTAACTTTTTCACTAATTTTTTTTAGTTTTTTTGTTATTCTATCAGAACCTATGGAATATATGTAGTTTTCATCTTCATAACCTCTTTTAGGATCAGTCCTACCAATCATGTCAAGATTTAAGTTAACATACGTATTCTCTAATGGATATAATGAATTATTGACATAGTACTCTGATCCAAGTAAACCTTCTTCTTCTCCAGAAACATGAAGAAAAACAATTGACTTTTTTGGTCTTATTCCATCTTTAACAGCTGTTTGAAAAGCTTGTGCAATTTCAAGAATAGATACAGTTCCACTTCCATTATCATCAGCTCCGTTATACACAACATCTCCATCTAGGCCAACATGATCTAAATGTCCGGTTATAATAATGTAACTATTTGGATAAGTTTCACCCTCAATTATTGAGGCAACATTTTGTGTATCAACTAAATTTTCTCCTCTTGCATACCTATCATAACCTCTAAGTTTCTCAGGAAAAGAATAACTTATATCTATCATTTGACCAGGTAAGTTTAATTGATAATTTTGAAAATAATTATTAGTATTTTTTGCTGGTTTAATTTCATTCTCGATATAAAAATCTCTTAAGAAATTTACAGCAAGCATTTCACCATACTCACCGGTCTGTCTACCCTCAAACTTATCAGATGAGTATGTCACTAATAAACTTTGCAAGTCTTTTGAGGTAATTGTCTCAGCATATTTATTTGATATTTTTTCTTGAGAGCAACTAAAAGATATAGCTAGCAATAAGAATATTATGCTATACTTTTTCATAAAACTTTTTTTTGGTTTTAATTTCACTCTCAATACCATCCCATAGTGATATTCTGGAAAGAAGGGCTTTTTCTGAAATTATTTTTGCTTCAAGTATTCTCTCTTCATCATTATTACATAAATAAGAAAGCATTTCCATAGACATTGGTCCATGCATATCTCCATCTACTTCAATATGACGTTTAAAGTAATAAATTAATTTATTAAGCTCATTATTCTCTGAATTTATTCCTTCCAACAGTGGCATAAACATATCCGGTATTAAGTCTTCTCTTCCAAAAGTAAAAACAGCTGCGACTTCATGTATTTTACCTCTTTTAATTACTGAGAATGTAAACTTTAAAAAATCTTTGACATAATCCTTAATCTCAAGTTTCTCAATATCTTCTTCTATTGTTTCTAGATTATTTAATGAATTTATATTAGTAAGAATTTGATCTGTTTTAACATCAATCGACTCAATGGACTCTAGGTACATTTCAAAATGTGACATTGGTTTTCCGCTTTCATTTTCATCAGTTTCTTCACCTGCCACAATCTCATTAATCAGTTTCGCAGTTGTGGTATTCTCGCTAGGCATCCAGGGAATTGTAATTGTAGTTAATTTTATTTGTAAAAATTTTAACAATGACATAAAATCCCAAACTGCATAAACGTGTGCACTTGTAAAAATTCTGAGATCATTTATACTGTCCATTGACCCATAAAGAGAGTGATTTCTTAATTTATTTTTTAATGGTTCTAGATTTTTAGAAATATTATTCATATGAAATATTTTGGGCTCAAATATAAATAATAATTAAATTCAACACATGCAGGAAATATTATTGTTTCTTATATCATCATTAGCATTGACCTTAATGCCTGGTCCTGACATATTATTTGTAATAAACCAAAGTGTAGTAAATAAGAAACATGGAATTATAACATCTTTAGGTTTATGCTCAGGATTAGTTTTTCATACTATGTTTTTGGTTTTTGGAGTTTCTACTATTATTCAATTAAATAACGATTTTATTATTTATCTAAAGTATTTCGGTGCTATTTACGTATTATATCTAGGTTTTACTGAACTGAAATCAAATATAAAATCAAATGAAAATATTGATAGTAAAATATACCTAAGAGGTTTATACATGAATTTAATCAATCCTAAAGTTCTATTATTTTTTCTTGCCTATTTCCCAAATTTTTTATTTTCAGACTTAATTGATATATCTGTTCAGTTCCTAATACTTGGATGCATATTTATAATTCAAGCTCTATTAGTATTTATCTCTATTTCACTTTTATCTAATAGACTAATCCGCTATGTCATCAATATAAAAAATAGAAGTTTCAAATATTTTAAGTTTTTTATATACGTTGTTATTTGTATACTCATCCTGATATAAACCACTTGATTTAAATTTGTATATTTGCATGCAATTAGTTTATAATTAATTGCTTATGTCTAAATCAAAATTTGTTGGGGAAGGTTTAACCTACGATGATGTTTTGCTTGTTCCAGCATATTCTCAAATTCTTCCATCAGAAGTTTCCTTAAAAACAAAGTTTAGCAGGAATATTGATCTAAACATTCCGATAATTTCAGCTGCAATGGATACAGTTACAGAAAGTAAGATGGCTATTGCGATTGCCAGCGAGGGTGGTATAGGGGTAATTCATAAAAATTTATCAATTGAAAATCAATCAAATGAGGTAAGGCTTGTAAAAAGAGCTGAATCCGGAATGATAATAGATCCTGTTACATTAAGTTCAGATTCATTGGTGAGAGATGCAAAAAATAACATGAAAAAATATAGAATTGGAGGAATCCCTATTGTAAAAAATTCTGGAAAATTAATTGGCATTGTTACGAATCGAGATCTAAGATTTGAAAAAGACAATGATAAAAAGTTATCAGATATAATGACTAGTAAAAATTTGATTACGGCTGAAGCAGGTACTTCAATGATTGAAGCTGAAGAAATTTTGCAAACTCATAAAATTGAAAAACTACCGGTGGTTGATTCAAAGGGAATCCTTATTGGACTTATAACTTTTAGAGATATTAACAAGCACTCTGAAAAACCGGTTTCAAATAAAGATAAACTAGGTAGATTGATTGTAGCTGCTGCAATTGGTACAGATAGTGATTATAAAAAAAGAGCAAAAAAACTAGTTGAGAGTGGAGTAGATGCTATTGTTGTTGATACTGCACACGCACATTCAAGCAGAGTAGGTGATGTTTTAAAAGATTTAAAGGATACATTTAGCGATACAGATATTGTCGTCGGAAATATAGCAACTGCTGATGCTGCTAAATATTTAATGGAAAATGGGGCTGATGCAATAAAGGTAGGAATTGGGCCCGGTTCTATATGTACAACGAGAGTTGTTGCAGGTGTAGGATATCCTCAATTATCTGCGATTATAAACATTTCAGAAGTTTTAAAAAATTCATCTGTTCCTTTAATAGCGGATGGCGGTGTAAAGTACACTGGAGATATATCAAAAGCAATTGCTGCTGGTGCTGACTCTGTGATGCTTGGTTCTCTTCTTGCAGGAACTGAAGAGTCACCAGGTGAAACGGTAATTTATGAGGGAAGAAAGTTCAAAACTTATAGAGGTATGGGGTCCGTTGAGGCTATGCAAAAGGGTAGTAAGGATCGTTATTTTCAATCAGATGAGTCTGATAATAAAAAATTAGTTCCTGAGGGTATTGTTGGCAGGGTACCTTATAAAGGTCAATTAAATGAAAGCATACACCAGTTTGTTGGTGGACTTAGATCTGGAATGGGTTACTGTGGATCTAAGGATATTGAATCCCTCAAAAATTCTTCCAAATTTGTAAAAATTACAGGATCAGGAATTAGAGAAAGTCATCCTCACAATGTGTCAATTACAAAGGAGGCTCCTAATTATAGTCCCCCAAAATTATAATTTTTGAAAAGATTAGCATCATATATTTTTATAACTTTTTTATTTATAGGTTGTGAGGTAATAAGCGAGGATAAATCTGATGACTTGATTGCTAGAGCCGGGGGAAATTTTCTTTACCAAAATGAGTTGCCATCTTTTTCTTCATTAGAAGATAGTTTACTTAGGTATACAAACTATATTGAATCTTGGGCTAAGGAAAAAATTTTATATGATCTATCATTAACAAATTTATCTCAAACTAAAAAAAATGATCTTGATATACTTGTTGAGAAATATAGAGTAGATCTCTATATTAACTCATACAAGGATCTACTTGTAAATTCGAGGATTGATTCTCTTGTAACTTATGAGGAGATTGAGTCTTTTTACAATAGAAATGTAAATAATTTTAAGCTTAATGAGAACCTTGTAAAGTATAGGTATTTAAAACTACCTGTTGGTAATATTAATATTGACAATATTAGAGCATATATTCAAAGACTAAATAATGATGATAGAAATTTTCTAGATTCTCTTAATTTTCAATTTGCTGATATTAAAATTAATGATACAATATGGTTCACAGAAAGAGAGGTAATCTCCTCAATAGATTTTATAAATCAAAGAAATAAATCAAACTATATAAAAGTAAATAGATTGTTCGAAGTTGCAGATGATCAGTATTTAACTTTTTTTATTGTCAAGGATCTTTTAAAGTCTGGAAATATTCCACCATTATCTTATCTTTACGATAGAATAAAAACAAATATTATAAATCAAAGAAAACTTAATTTAATTAAAAGCATCAATAAAGAAGTATTGGAAGATGCCATGAAATCCAGCAAATATGAAGTATTTAAATAGTTTATTATTAATTCTTTTTCTTAATTTATCATTTTCTCAAGAAAAAATAAAAGTGGATGGAATTTCCTCAGTAGTAGGGGATTTTATAATTCTGGATTCAGACATTGATAAAGTGCTAATCGATATGGAGTCACAAGGTCTTTCAACACGAGGGATTTCTAGATGTCAGCTTCTCGGAAAACTAATGGAGGATAAGCTTTATGCCCACCATGCTATTCAGGACAGTTTAGAGTTGTCTGATAATGAGATTTATGATTATGTTGATAGACAGATTGATTATTTTACAGAACAATTAGGTGGAATTGAAAAAGTTCTAGAGTTTTATAATAAAAGAGATGAGTTGTCTTTTAGAGACGAGCTTTTTGAAATAAATAAAACTCAGAGATTATCTGAAATGATGCAGCAAAAAATTGTTGAAAAAGTTGAAATTACCCCAGAGGAAGTCAGACAATTCTATAATGCTATTCCCAGAATTGATTTACCTATTTTTGGAACTGAACTTGAAATTGCCCAAATTGTCATTGAGCCTAAAGTATCTGAAGAAGAAAATCAGAGGATTATTGATCAGTTGAATTTATTTAGAGAGGATATACTTGAAGGTGGTATGAGTTTTGCCTCTAAAGCTCTTCTCTATTCTCAAGACCCAGGTTCTAGAAGTAAAGGAGGTAGGTTTACACTTAATAGAAAGAAACCAAGAGAGGATAAGGCATTTAGAGATGTAGCTTTCAGTCTTACTGAAGGTGAAATATCAGAACCTTTCAAATCTCAATTCGGTTGGCATATTATTCAGCTTGATAATGTTAGAGGACAAGAGATTGATGTAAGGCATATACTTCTAATTCCAAAGATTTCGCAAGCAGAAATGAATATCGCAAAAGAAGAAATAGATAAGATTAGAGAAAGAATAACAAATGGAGAAATTTCCTTTTCTGACGCGGCACTTCAATTCTCTGATGAAAGAGAGACTAGATTAAATGGAGGTGTAATTATTAACCCTAGCACAAATGATACTAGATTTGAATTAACAAAAATGGACCCTGTTTTATACTCTCAGGTAAAGGACCTTGCCGATAACCAGATAAGTATGCCCTTGCTTGATAACTCTGATAATTTTATTTCTAAATACAAAATTCTTAAAGTTACTAACAGATTTGAAGAACATGTTGCTGATTTTTCATTGGATTATGTCAAAATCAAAGATTTAGCTTTGACTGATAAACAGTTAAAAGCAGTTAAAAAATGGATGGTAGATAAAATTAATGACACATATGTTAGTATCAACTCTGATAGTAATTACTGTAACTTTGCTTATAATTGGAAAAAAGAATAATTATTTAAAGTACTTAAAAGGGACAATTAACATTCCAAAACATTCACCACCTTCTTTATTTATATTTTTATGATGAATCTTGTGAGCTCTTCTAACTCCTCTTGCATATTTGTTGTTAATATTTCTGAAGATCTTAAATCTCTGGTGAATAAAAATATCGTGTACAATAAAGTATGCTAACCCATACAATCCAATTCCAATTGCAATAGGAAGGCCAAGCCAAAATCCCTCACCCCAAAGAACAACAAAACTAACACTTAAAAAAGCATAGAAAAAAAAGAATAAATCATTTCTTTCAAACCAAGATTTATGGTCTTTTTTGTGGTGATCTTTATGAAGAATCCATAGAGGACCATGCATTATATATTTATGATTAAACCATGCTGTAAACTCTGTTATTAAAAAGGTGCTGATCAAAGTTAAGATCCAAATAGCTATATCCATTGAATTAAGTTTAGTTGATATTTAATGTAAGAACGAGCAATAACAGCAAATTTTTGAAAGTTGTGTATTCTAATCCTTTTGTTAATAATGTTTTCAGATGATGTTCTTTTTAACTTCTTTAGAAGCTTATTGTAATATCTGTATGCTATATACACTGCAAATCTAGAATTTTTTGGAAGTTTGGCAATTCCTTTAATTGCATTTTTAAAATCAAGTTCAATCTCATGAATGATATCTCTTTTTGATTTTTCATTAAAATGATCCATATTGACGTTAGGAAAATAAACTCTTTTTAAAATATTTGAATCATCTTTCATATCTCGCAAAAAATTTACTTTTTGAAATGCCGACCCTAGTGAGATCGCATATTTACTTAAATCGTTATATTTTTTTTTAGAACCACCGACAAATACTTTTAAACACATGAGGCCTACAACATCTGCTGAACCATAAATGTACTTTTTGTACTCTTCTACTGTATCATATTCTTTCTTTTCAAGGTCCATTTTCATACTATCAAGAAAAGAACTAATTAATTTTTTTGGAATTGAATATTTATTGACAGTTTTTTGAAATGAGTTTAGAATAGGATTAAGGCTAATTTTATTTTCTAAACTTCTCCAAAGTTCAGTTTCGAAATCCATAAGTAGTTCCTTCTTTGGATATTCATGGAATGTATCAACAATTTCATCTGCAAGTCTAACAAAACCATAAATATTAAATATATCTTGTCTTATTGACTTAGATAAAAGACTACTTGAGAAGAAGAAAGATGTACTATACTTCTTAATCACTAGTTTACTAGAATCTTCAGAAACTTTATCAAAGATAGATTTCACATAACAAAAATACGTAAAATGAATAAATCAATTCATATCTTTGAATATGGAAAAAACTTTATTATATCACTATACTTCATTATCTCATTTAATTGAAATTTTTAAAGTTGGGAAAGTCCTTACATCTCAAACCGAGAAAATGCTTAAGGTAAAGAAACCTGGTTTATGGTTTTCTACAAATTCAAAATGGGAATATTCTGCATTTAAGAGATTTAATGATGGAAAGAAAGAATTTGATCTAAATACTCCAGAAGAATTTGAAAAATATATTGGTTGTGCAAGGTTGATAACAAATCTTAATTCATTATTTGTCACCTTTGCAAAATACAAACATAAATCAAAGGTTAATCCACTATTGTGGGATAAAATGGCTGAAATAGGAAAATCTAAAGGTGCAGACCCCTCTGAATGGTATGCGACTTTTAGTCCAATGAGTATAAATAACCTAGATATTGAAATTTTTGAAAACGGGGAATGGTTAAGTCTAAAAAAAGGTGATGGAGAATTTAATACTGATTTGTTCAACAAAAACTTAGAAAAAACTTTTGTATTCAAGAAAGGTAAAGAAATGGAAGAACAGATGATGAAAGAGGCTCAGAAACAAAAGAAAGTAGTTGATGAAGCAGTAGAGCAGAAGGTGGAAGAAGTAGTAGAGGAGAAGGTGGAAGAAGTAGTAGAGCAGAAGGTGGAAGAAGTAGTAGAGGAGAAGGTGGAAGAAGCAGTAGCGGAGGAGTTAGAAGAAGCAGTAGCGGAGGAGAAGAAAAAATCTCTAGGAATATTCTCTAAAATAAAGAGTATTTTCAAAAGGAAATAGTTAAACTATATTATATACTAGAAAGTCTAATATCGTTGAAAGAGAATTGTGCCTACGACTGGACTCGAACCAGCACGAGCTAAAGCTCACTACCCCCTCAAGGTAGCGTGTATACCAATTTCACCACGTAGGCAATAAAAAGTAGGGTAGTGACCTGGCTGGGTCTCGAACCCAGGACCCTCTCCTTAAAAGGGAGATGCTCTACCAACTGAGCTACCAGGTCTAAAAAAGAGGTCAAATATACATTGAAATATTCATTCTACAATCATCTTTTTTATTATAAATTTGTTAATGTATGATCAATACAGTTTTTCTTATGGGATATATGGGTTCAGGTAAAACTGTAGTTGGAAAATATCTCTCTAATTCTACAAATTATAAGTTTTATGATTTAGATAATTTTATTGAATCAAGAGAGAATAAAAAGGTTTCAGATATTTTTCATGATCATAATGAGGTGCATTTTAGAAAATTAGAAAATAAATATTTAGACTTACTTTCTAATAAAGTAGAGAAAAAAATAATATCACTTGGAGGTGGTACTCCTTGTTTTGAGAATAATCAAAATATTATTCAAAATACTCCAAATTCAACTTCAATTTATTTAAAGTGTTCTGTTGAGGAACTCCAAAAAAGATTAACTGGCGGTAGAGCTAAAAGACCTCTTATCTCTCATATAAAATCTTCTATTGAATTAACAGAATTTATAACGAAACATCTTTTTGAAAGAAGTTTTTATTATGAAAAAGCTAAAATAAAAATAAACACTGATGATCTAAAGGTTTCTGAGATATCAAAGCAAATAGAAAATAGCTTAGTTTAAATAAATTGTTACTTTATCATTTTTGTCTTTAATAAAACTTACATGTTCATTTACTGACGTTGATAAGCTTATCCCTGAGTAGTCAATTTTAACAGGAAAGAGTGTTTGATCCCTATTAACTATAACAATTGTCTGGATCTTCCTTGGATTAAACTTAAATAAATCACTAATAACAAATTGTAATGTTTTTCCAGATTGAGAAATGTCATCAACTATAAGAATTGGAATATTGTTTATATCAAATGGTTTATCATATTTTATAGAACTAACTTTCTCGGATTTTTTAATTGATGCTTTAAAAAGTTCTACATCAAGATTTGAATTTTTATTTATGATATTAATGATTTTTTTTGCTATTAGAATTCCATTATCTGATATACCAAAAAAGATAATTTTCTTTTCGTCACTATTGCTTTCAAGAATTTGTAAACTAATTCTTTCAATTTTTTTTTCTATATCAAGATTGGTTAATATTATATTTTCTTCAATATTTTTCATAAAATTTAAGTTATTCAATAAATAAAGTAATATTGTATCTTCGCACTAAATTATGAAGAAAAAATTATTTATACTCTTATTAATTTCCTTTGTGATTATTCAATGTAAAAAAGATGATGATACTATTTCCGAGTATGAAGCAAGAGAGTATAGTGATCAGGTTATAGAAGATCAAATAGCACTAGAAGAGTATCTCCAGTCGCATACATATAATTATGAAGACTTTAATAGCAACTCTAATATTGATGTTGATATTAAAGTCCTTGGAGATAATTCTACAGAATTATCATTATTTGATATGGCAAGTGTTCAATCTATTGATGTGCCTGATGCTAACGGAGAAAATGTTCCTCATAATTTATACTATATTATTGCTAGAGATGGAATAAAAGAAAATCCATCTATTGTAGATTCTGTATATGTTGCTTATGAAGGTAAATTAACAAATGGAAGTACATTTGATAAAATCAATTTTCCAGTATGGCTTGATTTGACCAATGTAGTCCGAGGATTTAGAGAAGGTGTATCTAAACTTAAATCAGGTGTTTATATAGAAAACTCAGATGGTACAATTGAATATAGTTCATTTGGTGTTGGTATATTTTTCTTTCCATCTGGACTTGGTTACTTTGAAAGTAGCAGTCCTGGAATCCCTGAGTATTCGCCTTTAGTATTTTCTGTTAAGTTAATGACATACAACAAAGCAGATCATGATAGTGATGGAGTTTTATCAATCCTAGAGGATATTGATGGCGATGGAAGTCCATTTGGAGATGATTCTGATGGTGATAGGTTATGGAATATGTATGATACTGATGATGACAATGATGGCATATTAACTATAAATGAATTAGATAAAAATGAAGATGGTGTAATTGATGATACTGATGGTGATGGCACCCCTGATTATTTAGATCCAAATAATTGATTATTTATTTTTTTTCCTAAATAATCCATAGGGTATATCGTATGAGATATTAAGCGAAAGTTTGTTTGTTGTTAAATCTACATTCGCTTCATTTAAACCAATTCCATTTGCATTGATTATTGATACTTCGTTGTCATTCAAACCTCTTTCATATCTTAATCCAACACTAATAGATCTTATTTTAAATCTAGTTCCAAGTAAAAGACTTAATGTATACTTATCCTTAATCTCATCTAAATTAAAATTACTTGAATTTGATAGATTATATTTAAATGAGGGTCCTCCAAAAACACTAATTGGACCAAAAATTTTATAACCAAAAATTACGGGTAATTGAATTTCTGATGATCTATACTTATGTTCTGCAATATTTATGCCCTCATCTGAAGAATAAGCAGCAGCATTTTTTGATTTTGAAAAAATTAAATTTAGCTCAGGCCTTATATAAAATGTTATTAAATCAATTTCAGTAAAAAAGCCAAAATGAAATCCAGTTGAATTTTTTAAGTTTAAATCGTAATTATCTATTTTTCTTTTAAAATTTTCAATTGAGCCGAAGTTGTCGTCATTTAAACCAAATTGAAACCCTAGGTTACCTTGAGCATACAAACTAGACGAAAAAATAAGTAGAAAAAAAAGTAATCTCATAGTCCTATTTTTTTCTTTTTAATACTTTGATTGAGGCATTAAATATCGAATCTTTATCTAGACCATATTTTTTCATTAATTCACTTGGAGTACCAGATTCTCCGAAAGTATCATTGGTTCCAACAAACTCTTGTGGTGTAGGATGATTTAAAGCTAATATCCTCGAAATGCTTTCTCCAAGACCTCCGTATATATTATGCTCTTCTGCTGAAACTATACAACCAGTTTTTGATATAGAGTTGAGAATTATATCTTCATCTAAAGGCTTAATTGTATGAATATTTATAACCTCAGAGCTAATTCCATTTTTCTCCAAATCCTTAGATGCTTCTAATGCCTCCCAAACTAAATGACCAGTAGCTGCAATAGTGACATCAGAGCCTTTTTTTAATAAAATTCCTTTTCCTATATTGAACCCTTCTTCTTTTTTTGTGAAATTAGGAACTTTGGGTCTTCCAAATCTTAAATAAACTGGACCATCTGTCTTTGAAATTTCAATTGTTGCCAATTTTGTTTGATTAAAATCACAAGTGTTTATAACAGTCATTCCGGGTAACATCTTCATTAATCCTATATCCTCTAAAATTTGATGTGTTGCACCATCTTCACCTAGGGTCACTCCAGCGTGAGAGGCACATATTTTTACATTTTGATTTGAATATGCAACCGATTGTCTTATTTGATCATATACTCTACCTGTAGAAAAGTTTGCAAAGGTTCCAGTGAATGGTATTTTTCCTCCTACAGCAAGACCTGCAGCTATACCAATCATATTAGCTTCTGCAATTCCAGTTTGAAAAAATCTATTAGGATTTTCTTTTGCAAATACATTCATTTTAAGTGATCCAGTTAAGTCTGCACAAAGAGCAACAACATCATTGTTTGACCTACCAAGCTCAGTAAGTCCCTCACCAAATCCAGACCTAGTATCATTATTTCCCTGATTTATGTATTCTACCATAATTAATAATCTCCTAAAGTTTGTGGATTTTGACTAAGTGCAATTTCTAGCTGTTCATCATTTGGTGCGACTCCATGCCAATTATGGGTATGCATCATAAAATCGACACCATTTCCCATAACTGTTTTCATAATTATGATAACTGGCTTACCTTTTCCAGTTTTCTCTTTGGCTAATGAAATAACTTCAAAAACTTCATCAAGTGAATTACCATTTTCTATTTTGAGAACTTCCCATCCAAATGATTCTAATTTTTTATCAAGATCTCCAATATCTAGAACATCTTTTGTAGATCCATCAATTTGTTGACCATTAAAATCAACAGTAACAATAATATTATCAACCTCTTTTGCTGCGCCAAACATTAAAGCTTCCCAATTTTGACCTTCTTGTAGTTCTCCATCGCCAGTTAAAACATATACTAGAGACTTATCATTATTTAATTTTTTGGATAATCCTATTCCAATACCAACAGATAATCCTTGACCAAGAGATCCAGATGAAATATTAATACCTGGGAGATTATCATGATTAGTAGGATGGCCCTGAAGTCTGGAATCAATTTTTCTAAATGTGCTTAACTCATCTAAATCAAAGTGACCAGTTCTTGCAAGAATACTATATAAAACAGGAGATATATGACCATTTGATAATATAAATAAATCTTCTGATTTAGAATCGCTTTGATTTAAAATTCTTTTATAAAGAGTAACAAAGAATTCAACACATCCTAATGAACCTCCTGGATGGCCAGAGTTTACAGCATGAACCATTCTGAGTATATCTCTTCTAACTTGAGTTACAAGTTTGTTTAGATCTTCCATCATTTTCGTAAATGTAGGATTATACATTTCACTTTCAAAATTCTTTAATTCCTTTTTATCATAAATTTCACATAAATAGTTAACAATTGATTTTTGTTTTATTTAATTTCTAATTTTGATTAAATGAAGATTCTTGACAAGTACATAATTAAAAAATACTTAGGAACATTCTTTATTATGTTTGGCTTATTTATTCCAATAGGAATAATGGTTGATTTTGCAGAAAAAATAGATAAGTTTAGAGAAAACGAGATACCAGGTGACTTAATTTTTAATTATTACATCGACTTTATATGGTATTTTGGAAGTCAGTTATACCCTGTTTTCCTCTTTCTTGCTGTAATATGGTTTACTTCAAGAATAGCCAACAATACCGAAATTACTGCAATTTTATCATCTGGAATTTCTTTCCAAAGGTTTGCTAAGCCATATTTCATATCTGCATCAATTGTTGTAGTTTTTGCCATAATATCAGTGATGTTTATTGTTCCTAAATCAAATAAAAACTTTAATGAATTTATTTCAGAAAATATTAAATCAGAGGATAAAAGAAATACTTCACGATTATTTAAACAAATAAATGATAATGAATTTATTTATGTTAGCAGTTATGATCCAAATAGACAAAGAGGTTTAAATTTTACACTTGAAAATTTTGATAAAAACACTCTAAAACATAAGATTTCTGCATCTACTATTAGATGGGATGACTCTATTTTTAGACTTACAAATTATGTAAAAAGATCAATTTTAGACAATGAAGAGATAATTGAAAAAGTAACTAGAAAAGATACAATCCTTGATTTTGACATCAAAGATCTAGCCCCGTTAAACTATGTAGCTGAAACATTAAATTTTTTTGAACTAAATAACTTGATTAGATATGAAAAAAGAGCAGGTTCTCCCTTAATTAACTCTCATCTTTTAGTAAGACATAAAAGGTTTACTATTCCGCTATCCTGTTTTATACTTACTATAATTGCTATATCTGTATCTTCAGTTAAAAGAAGGGGTGGAACAGGTTCTAATTTAGCAATAGGTGTTGCATTAGGATTTCTATATATTTTTCTTGATAAAATTTTCAGTGTACTTGTTATAAAGTCTAATTTTTCCCCTGCATTAGCCTCATGGGGGGTACTTTTAGTCTTTTTTATCATTGCATTATTTTTATTGAAAAAAGCAGTTAGATGATTGTATAATTAAACTATATTTATAAAAAATTTTTATTGTGGAGTTTTTAGATTTTGAAGTCCCCGTAAAAGAAATTTTAGATCAAATAGACAAATGTAAGTCTATAGAAGACGAAAGTGATGTTGATATCACAAAGACATTCAATTTGCTTCAAAAGAAATTAGTCGAAACAAAGAAAGATATATATGGAAATCTTTCTGCATGGCAAAGAGTTCAACTTTCAAGACATCCAAATAGACCATATGCTCTTGACTATATAAAAAATATATGTGGTGATTCATTCCTGGAATTGCATGGTGATAGAAATGTTAAAGATGATAAAGCAATGATTGGCGGACTTGGTAAGATAGGAGATGAATCTTATATGTTTATTGGGACTCAAAAAGGTTATAATACCAAGACTAGACAATATAGGAATTTCGGAATGGCAAATCCAGAGGGATATAGGAAAGCACTAAGATTAATGAAAAAAGCTGAAAAATTTAATATACCAATTGTAACCCTAATTGACACGCCTGGTGCATATCCTGGATTAGAGGCAGAAGAAAGAGGCCAAGGTGAGGCAATAGCAAGAAATATTTATGAGATGATGAATATTAACGTGCCTATTATCTGTATAGTTATTGGTGAGGGCGCATCCGGTGGTGCTCTTGGGATTGGCGTTGGAGACAAAATTTTAATGTTAGAGAATACCTGGTATTCTGTAATATCTCCAGAGTCTTGTTCATCAATTCTATGGAGAAGTTGGGAGTATAAAGAATTAGCAGCAGAGGCATTAAAATTAACTGCAGATGATATGCTTAAAAATAAACTCATCGATAAAATAATTAGAGAACCTTTGGGGGGAGCTCATTTTGATCCATCTGAAGCTTACGAGTCTGTAAAAGAGAATATAGTTTATTTTACAAAAAAAGTTAGATCATTATCTAAAAAGAAAATGATAAATCAAAGGAGAAATAAATTTACTAAAATTGGTAAGTTCAGATCATAGAGACACTATTAACAAAATCATCCACTTATTAACAAATCATTTGTTTAAAGAAATTTAGAACAAGATAATTTTTTTATCTCTTTAAAAATTCTTTTTCCATACATTTACTATATGGAGAAGAGAGAACCTCTAAAAATATACGAAAATGAAAATCAATCTATTGTAAACCTATCTGATGGAAGAATTCCACCTCAAGCAATTGACCTAGAGGAGGCAGTTTTAGGAGCAATGCTTATAGATGAAAAAGGTGTAAATGAGGTTATAGATATACTCTCCCCTGACGTATTTTATAAAAAGGCTCATCAACTTATTTTTGAGTCTATTCAAAGATTATTTAGAGAATCTGAACCAATAGACCTTCTAACGGTTTCAGCAGATCTAAAAAAAAATAAGAATTTCGAGGCAATAGGGGGTGACTTTTACTTAATAAATCTGTCGCAAAAAGTTTCTTCGTCTGCCCATATTGAGTATCATTCTAGAATTATTCAGCAAAAGTTTATTCAAAGGAAATTAATTACTATTTCCAATGAAATTATTCAGAAATCTTATAATGAAAGTACAGATGTAATTGATTTACTAGATGAGGCTGAATCTAAGCTTTACGATATTGCACAAAATAATATTAAAGGTACTTCAGAGACTGCTCAAAATCTTGTAATTCAGGCAAAAAATAGAATCGAAGAAATATCAAAGCAAGAAGGATTAAGCGGTATATCAACAGGTTTCGATAAGCTAGATAAATTAACTTCAGGTTGGCAGGCAAGTGACTTAATAATTGTTGCTGCTAGACCTGGTATGGGTAAGACTGCTCTTGCCCTTTCTATGGCGAGAAATGTTTCTGTTCAAAAAAAGATACCCGTAGCATTCTTCTCTCTTGAGATGTCATCAGTTCAATTAATTACCAGACTTATCTCCTCTGAAACAGGTTTATCCTCTGACAAATTAAGAACAGGTAAGCTTGCTGATCATGAGTGGCAACAATTAAATATTAAAGTATCAGATCTTGAATCTGCTCCCCTTTATATAGACGATAGTGCTGCTTTAACTATTTTTGAATTGAGAGCCAAAGCTAGAAGGTTAGCTTCCTCTCATGGAATTAAGTTAATAATAATTGACTACCTACAATTGATGAATCTAGGATCTTCTACTAAAGCTGGTAATCGTGAACAAGAAATATCAACTATTTCTAGAAATCTTAAAGCGTTAGCTAAAGAGCTTAATATTCCAGTTATTGCTTTGTCTCAGCTATCAAGGGCAGTAGAGACTAGAGGTGGTACTAAAAGGCCAATACTTTCTGATCTAAGGGAATCAGGTGCAATTGAACAGGATGCTGATATTGTATCATTCTTATATAGACCTGAGTACTATGGAATTACTGAATGGGATGATGATATGAAAACTCCATCAGAGGGACAGGGAGAATTTATTGTCGCTAAACATAGAAATGGTGCTTTAGATTCAATCAAACTTAAATTTATTGCTAACCTTGCAAAATTTGAAGATATTGATAACTTTGATTCTCCTTTTGAATTTCAATCAAAACTTAATTCAGATAATAAATTAAGTGACTTTAGTGAGCCATCAAATAAAGATGATGATGAGGATATCCCATTTTAATTAATTTCCTTTTAAAAGAAATGACTTTAAGAATTCATTGAGGTCTCCGTTTAGTACTGCCTCAGTATTTCCTGATTCATGACCTGTTCTAACATCCTTTATAATTTTATATGGATGTAATACATAATTTCTAATTTGTGATCCCCACTCAATTTTTTTCTTAGATTCTTCAATTTTTTTTCTTTCCTCGTTGTTTTTTTGAATCTCAATCTCATAAAGCTGAGATTTTAGAAGCATTAGTGCTTTTTGTTTATTATCTAATTGCGATCTTGTTTCTGAGTTTTCAACAGTGATTCCTGTCGGTTTATGCTTAAGTCTAACAGCCGTCTCCAATTTGTTCACACTTTGACCACCAGCTCCTCCAGACCTCATAGTCTCCCATAATAGATCTGAGGGGTTTATTTTAATTTCTATTGAATCATCAACAAGTGGGTATACATATACAGAAGCAAAAGAGGTGTGTCTTTTTGCATTACTATCAAAAGGTGAAATTCTTACTAATCTATGAACACCATTTTCTCCTTTTAACCATCCAAAGGCAAAGTCCCCATCAATTTGAATCGTTGCAGTTTTTATTCCAGCAACATCACCAGGTTGACTATTAAGCTCTTTAATTTTAAAATTATTTTTTTCACCCCACATAAAATACATTCTAAAGAGCATTTCAGCCCAATCACAAGATTCAGTTCCACCCGCTCCAGCAGTAATCTGCAGAATTGCAGACATAGAATCCTCTTTTTTACTAAGCATCATTTTAAATTCCATATTTTCAATAAGACTCTCTAATTGATTATATGATTCGTTTATCTCATTTTCACTAATCTCTTTATTTAAGAAAAATTCAGCTAGAACGGTCATATCATCATATTTAGTGATTAAAATATTAAATTCAGATATGGAAGATTTAATTTGCTGTATTTCTTTGACAACTTTTTCTGCATCTTTAGGATTGGTCCAGAAACTTGGTTCAGAAGCTTTAATTTCCAAGTTAGAAAGAATTGTCTCTTTAGATTCAAGGTCAAAGAAACCCCCTTAACGTATCAATACGTTTTTTAATTCCTTTTAAATTTTCTTTAGAAAACATGATTTAAATTAATTATATGATCTCAAAAAAAAAAATTATATTTCCAAAAAATTAATTATGAAAAAAATACTATTTACTACAATAATATTTTCAAATTTTATATTTTCTCAAAATATTGATTTTGAAGGATTTATGAATTTTTCTTACAGTAGTAATTTAGGTAAAATTCATCTTGAGGTAAATAATCTTGATAAAGAGTTTTTATATATAAATTCATTAAGTAGAGGAATTGGAAACAATGATCTGGGACTAGATAGAGGTCAACTTGGTAATACTAGAATAGTTTTTTTTACTAAAAGAGGAAATAAAATTTTATTAATTCAACCTAATACTAAATATGTTTCTAATTCTAATAATTATCTTGAAAATAGGGCTGTTGAGGAAGCTTTTGCAAGATCTGTGTTATTTTCATTTGAAATAATTGAAGAAAAAAATAATAATTACGTAATAGACTTAACTCCTCTCCTTATTAATGATGCTCATGGTGTTGCAGAAAGATTAAGGTACTCTAATTCTGGTAATTATTCTTTAAATAAATTAATGTCTGCAATTGAACTTGATAGAACAAAAGCCTTTCCAAAAAATATAGAATTTGATGTAATCTTGACTTTCACTGGTAATCCCACGGGCAACCTTGTTAGAAGTGTTACTCCAACTCCATCAAATATTACTGTGAATCAGCATCATTCTTTTGTTGAACTTCCTGATAATAACTATAAAAAAAGAAAATTTGACCCTAGAAGCGGAAGTAATCCTTTCATAGTTTATGATTATTCAACTCCAATCGATGAAAGTCTAGAGCAGAGGTTTATAGTCAGACATAGATTAAATAAAAAATATCCTGATCAATTAATAAGTGAGCCAATTGAACCAATTATTTACTATATAGACAACGGAACACCAGAGCCAGTAAAGTCTGCACTTATTGAAGGAGGGAATTGGTGGAATCAGGCATTTGAAAGTGCTGGATATAAAAATGCTTTTAGAATTGAGGTTTTACCTGAAGATGCTGATCCAATGGATGTGAGATATAATCTAATTCAGTGGATTCATAGATCAACTAGAGGTTGGAGTTATGGAGCTAGTATTGTTGACCCAAGAACAGGTGAAATTATAAAAGGTCAAGTAAGTTTAGGAAGCTTAAGAGTTAGGCAAGATTATATGATTCTCAGTGGGTTAATAGATAATCCAAATACAGAAGAAAATAAAAAATTAATAAAAGAAACTTCTTTAGATAGGATTAGACAACTATCTGCACATGAAATTGGACATACTCTTGGTTTTGGTCATAATTTTATTTCTAGTGCTAATAATAGGGTTTCAGTAATGGATTATCCACACCCAAAAATTTCATATATAGACAATCAGATAAATATTGATAATGCATATGCAAAAGATATTGGAGATTGGGATAAAGTAAGTGTTCAGTATGCGTACTCTGATTTTTCAAACTCAATTAATGAAGATCAAGAACTTAACAAAATCTTAGATGATGCTGTTGAAAATGGTTTGTACTATATAAGTGACTCTGATTCAAGACCAGTTAGTAGTGCAAATCCATACTCTCATTTATGGGATAATGGAGATCTTGCATATAAAGAGCTTGACAAGTTATTAAAAGTTAGAAAACAAGCCCTTATGAATCTTGATTTGGATAACTTAAAAAATGGTGAACCCTACGATAGAATTGAAGACATAATGGTTCCTATATATATGTTACATAGATATCAAATTGAAGCAACAGCAAAGGCTATTGGAGGTATAGATTATCTATATTATGTAAAAAATGACAGAAGTGATAAGGTAAGGTTTGCTGATAAAGATTTGCAAATTAAATCATTAAATTCCCTTCTTAAAGTTATTGATCCATCTAGTCTAACCATTCCGCAAAACTTAATTGAGATTCTAGGTCCAAGATCTTTTAGGAATCCAAGGACTAGAGAAAACTTTATTTCAAATACTGGTGTTGGGTTTGATTATATAAATGCATCAAGTGCAATTATTAATCATGTCTTTACTTATATGTTAAATCCAGAAAGATTAAATAGGGTTCATCAGCAGAATATGTTTGGAAGAAAGATTTTATCTCTTGAAGACTATCTTAATGAAATTCAGAATTCTATTTTTAAGAAAATAAAAATGAATGAATATGAGAATTCCATCAATAAAAATACCCAATCTTTATTTTTAGATCATTTATTTATGGCTTATAATAATAAGCAAACTAATGACATTTCAAAATCTAAGATATATTCTAGAATCAATAATTTAATGAGTTATTTAATGAAAAATAGATCTGAGTATAATGATTTCTTGATTACAAAAATAAATGGCTTTTATGCTAACCCTAACCAATATATACCAATTGAAAAGACTAAAATTCCTGATGGATCTCCAATTGGAGATTTTTCATGTGATTACTAGTTATTTTTAATTAAATTTGTGCATTATTTTTATGATCTAATGCCATCAGATAATAATCCTTATAATAATATTTTAGAGCTCATAGGGAATACTCCATTAATCAAATTAAATGAGGTCACTAAAAATTTTAAGGGTACATACTTTACTAAGTTCGAAGGTTTTAACCCTGGTCACTCCAATAAAGACAGAATTGCTCTTCATATTATTAACCAGGCTGAAGAAAAAGGTATACTAAGTAGAGGAAGTACTATAATCGAAACCACATCTGGTAATACTGGTTTTAGTCTAGCTCTTGTTTCTTTATTAAAAGGATATAAATGTATATTAGCTGTAAGTTCAAAGGCATCTAAAGATAAAATTAATATGATGAAATGTTTAGGTGCTGAAATATATGTTTGTCCTTCAAATGTAAAATCTGACGATCCAAGGTCATATTATGAAGTTGCAAAGAGATTGAATAACGAAATTAAAGGTTCTGTTTACATTAATCAATATTTTAATGATTTGAACGTTGAAGCTCACTATCAAACTACTGGACCAGAAATATGGAATCAAACAAATGGAAAGATAACTCACCTAATTGCTTGTAGTGGAACTGGTGGTACAATATCTGGAATAGGGAGATTCTTAAAAGAAAAAAATAATGGTATAAAAATTATTGGTGTTGATGCATATGGTTCAATTCTAAAAAAATATCATGAAACCGGTCAAATAGATCCAAATGAAATATATTCATATAGAATAGAGGGACTGGGTAAAAATATTGTACCTTCTGCGACTGATTTTAAAATTATCGATAAGTTTGTAAAAGTTACTGATTCAGATAGTGCTCATATGGCAAGAGAGATAACTTTAAATGAAGGATTGTTTGTTGGATATACTTCAGGTGCTGCTTTTCAAGCTGTAAAAATATTAAATGATGAAAATGAATTTGATGACTCAAGTTGTGTAGTAGTAGTGTTTCCTGATCATGGTTCAAGGTATTTAAGTAAAATATATTCTGATGAATGGATGAACAATCAAGGTTTCTATGATTCTAGTTTTTATCAACCCAAGAAGAATTCAATTAATTATATATAACCTACATGCAAGATTTATTTGATAAAATATACAAAAATAAAGGTCCACTAGGCAAATGGGCATCTATTGCCGAAGGCTATTTCGTCTTTCCTAAACTTGAAGGTCCAATTTCAAACAGAATGATGTTTAATGGCAAAGAAGTTATTACATGGAGTGTAAATGACTATTTAGGTTTAGCAAATAATCCAGAGGTAAGAGAGGTTGATGCTAAAGCTTCTGAAATGTATGGAAGTGCTTATCCAATGGGAGCTAGAATGATGTCTGGTCATACTAATCTTCATGAACAATTAGAATCTGAACTTGCTAAATTTGTTTCTAAGGAGTCTGCATATCTTCTTAATTTTGGATATCAAGGAATACTCTCAACTATAGATACTTTAGTAACTAAAAATGATATTATTGTTTATGATATTGACTCTCATGCATGTATAATAGATGGAGTTAGACTTCATATGGGTAAAAGATTTACATATCAACATAATGATATGAATAGTTTAGAAAAAAATCTTGAGAGAGCCACAAAACTCGCAGAGCAAACAGGTGGAGGAGTATTAGTAATCTCTGAGGGTGTTTTTGGAATGAGGGGAGAGCAAGGTAAACTAAAGGAAATAGTTGCACTCAAAGACAAATTTAAATTTAGACTTCTTGTAGATGATGCTCATGGATTTGGAACCTTGGGTAAAACTGGTGCAGGAGCAGGGGAGGAACAAGGTGTTCAAGATCAAATTGATGTATACTTTGCAACTTTTGCAAAATCACTTGCTTCAACTGGTGCATTTATTGCAGGTGATTCTGAAATAATTGAGTTTTTAAAATATAATATGAGATCTCAGATGTTTGCAAAGTCTCTACAGATGCAATTAGTTGTTGGTGCACTTAAAAGACTTGAATTAATAAGAACAAGACCAGAATTTAAACAGAAACTTTGGGAAAATGTCAGCTTACTTCAGAGTGGGTTAAAAGATAGAGGCTTTGATATTGGTTCAACTCAAAGTTGTGTTACTCCTGTATATTTAAAGGGTAGTATACCTGAGGCAATGGCCCTGGTTAAAGATTTAAGAGAAAACTATTTTATCTTTTGTTCAATTGTAGTTTATCCAGTTATTCCAAAAGGATTAATTCTTCTTAGATTAATTCCTACAGCATCTCATAATATAGATGATATTAACGAAACTCTTGATGCTTTTTCATCAATTAGAAAAAAATTAGAAAAAGGAATTTACAAAAAAGCTTCTAAGGGGATAGAGGAGTCTGTTGACTAATCATTTAACATAACTGGCATAACTAGCATAGTTATTGATTTACTTTTGGAATTCTTTTCATCAACCGGTCTAATGATCCCAGCTCTGTTAGGGTGTGACATTGATAGAGTTATGGATTCGGAATCCAAATTATTCAACATTTCGTATAAAAATTTAGAATTGAATCCAATCTGAATATCATCACCTGAATACTCACACTCTAAATTTTCGTCGGCTTTATTACTATAATCAAAGTCTTCAGCACTTATGTTAAGAAGAGATCCTGCAATCTTTAATTTAATTTGATTTGTAGTTTTATTTGAAAAAATACTAACTCTTCTAACAGAATTTAAAAAAAGCTCCCTGTCAATTGTAAGTACATTAGGATTATCTTTTGGAATTACAGCTTCATAATTAGGGAATTTTCCATCAATAAGTCTACAAGTAATCGAACTTTTTCCAAAAATAAACTTTGCGTTAGAGTCGTTATGTTGAATTGTTATTTCAGAATCATATGTTTGTAAAATTCCTTTTAGAATTTGTAAGGGTTTTTTTGGCATTATAAATTCAGAAATCTCTTTTGAACTGTAATCAGATGTCTCAAACTTCACCAATTTATGCGCATCAGTTGCAACAAACTTTAGAGACTCACTATTAAATTGAAAAAATACTCCACTCATTATAGGTCTTAAATCATCATTCCCAGAGGCAAAAATTGTTGAATTTATTGCATCACCAAGTTCAATACCTCTAATTTTTGTCTCATTGGCGTCTAATATTTCAATTTGCTTTGGAAATTCATCTCCATCTAAAAACGCTAAAGAGTATTTACCATTACTTGCACTAATTTCAATAGTATTATTATCCGTCTTAATAAATGTTAATGGTTGATCTGAGAAAGTCTTTAGAATATCTATTAAAAGTTTTGCAGAAATTGCTATTTTATCTGTGGATTGAGACTCAATGTCAATTTCCGATGTCATGGTTGATTCCAGATCTGATGAACTTATTTTAAGGTTATTATTATCTACTTCAAATAGAAAATTATCAAGTATAGGTATGGTGTTTGTGGAGTTAATTATACCCCCTAATGTTTGAAGTTCTTTATAAAGAGTAGATGATGAAACAATAAACTTCATAAGTTTTTTTTCAAATATATTTAATTGATGCTATAATTCTTATAATTACTTATAAAAGTTATCTACTGGATACAAACACTAAAAATAAATACTTACTGGGTCTCGATAATTTAAACCAAATAAGGTGCTAGCACTTCCTACAGTTTGAGGATTACTCTTATAAATACTTAACTGTAAGTAACCAAGACTATTAAAAATTGCCATTTTCTTTCCGTCTTCTTCCCTTTCTTCTCTTTTTAAGCTAAAATCAATTGCATCAGAATAGTTTTTATAAATTTTTGTAAATTTTACATTTCTAGCATTAATTGTAAACGATCTTGTTTTTGAAATTTCCTTAAATAGTTTTTCTGTAATATTTGTAATAACATTCCCATAGTTATCTATATATATCACACTGCCAATAATTTGATTCTGTTTTTTATTTACAGTAGGTCTTAAATTTGTTATCTCTTTAATTTTGTTGATTTTTGTACCAACAACATTTAAAGGTCCTGATCTTAAAATATGCCCTATTACTTTCACAAATAAATCATCAGAAGATATTTTATAGTTAAAACTACTGTGTAAATTAATTTCAAAAATCTCTTCTGGTATAATATCTTTAAATATCAATGAGAATACACCATTATCAGCTCCAACAAAAAAGGAATCTTCATATTTAATAACTATATGCTTATTTTCTGGTGTAAGTTCAGAATCTACACAAAGCAAATGAATTGTTCCTTTTGGAAACTCTCTATAGGCTCCCTCAAGAATATATCCAGCTTCTGTCAAATTAAATGGACTAATATTATGGGATATATCGATTATTTCCCCTGACTCAATTTCTGAAACTATTTTTGCTTTCAACGAACTAACAAAATAGTCCTTATTTCCATAATCTGTAGTTAAGGTTATGATAGACATTAATTGAGATAAACTTTATAAATTTTATGTAAATTTGAATTAAATAATCTACTATAACAAATTTTTAAATTAAATCTATTGAGTGAACTTGAATTTGAACTAACCGATGTTGATCTCCAAGATTTTTTCTCAAGAGATAATTTAAATTCCCTAAAATCAAGTTTTCCTAAACTGAAACTAGTTCAAAGAGGGCATACTATAAAAGCTTTTGGAGAAAAGAGTGAATTAAAGTTATTTAATAATAAATTTAGGACTCTTTTAAACTATTACTCAGACTACAACAATATTGATCCTGATGTAATTAATGATATAGTTGTTAATAATATAAAATTTAATGGTAATAAACCCTCGTTAATCTTACATGGTGTGTCAGGTAAACCTATACTAGCCAAAACTGTAAATCAGAAAAAACTTCATAAGTCAATTTTGAATAACGATTTAATCTTTGCTATTGGGCCTGCAGGAACAGGAAAAACCTATACTGGTGTCGCAATGGCTGTGAAAGCTTTGAAAGAAAAAGAAATAAAAAAAATTATATTAACGAGACCTGCAGTTGAAGCTGGAGAAAATTTAGGGTATTTACCAGGAGATTTAAAGGAAAAGCTAGATCCATATATGCAGCCTCTATATGATGCACTATTAGATATGATACCTCTTAACAAACTCAAAAAATTTCTTGAGGACAGGACAATTGAAATTGCTCCTCTGGCATTCATGAGAGGAAGAACCTTAGATAATGCTTTTGTAATTCTAGATGAAGCACAGAATACAACCAATGCTCAAATGAAAATGTTTTTAACAAGAATGGGTATGAATGCTAAGTTTATGGTCACTGGAGATCCAGGCCAGGTAGATCTTCCAAGAAAAGTAAATTCTGGTTTAAAAGATGCAATTAAAATACTCTCAAAAACAAAGCACATTGATATAATTTATCTTGATGATTCAGACGTAATTAGGCATCCGATTGTTAAAAAAGTTATTGATGCATATAATAAAATTGAAAATAAATAGGTTTTGAATACTATTTTTAAAACAGATTTTAAGTTTCCTCGTCAAATATCCAAATATGAGGGTAAAGTAAGAGACGTATACTCTTTAGAGGATGATATCTTAGTAATTGTAGCTTCTGATAGAATCTCCGCCTTTGATATTATTATGCCTAAACCAATACCCTTCAAAGGGCAGATATTAAATCAAATTTCAGTAGATATGCTCAAATCCACTGAGGATATAATTCAAAATTGGCTAATATCATCTCCAGATCCAAATGTTTCTATTGGAAAGAGACTTAAACCTATAAAAGTAGAAATGGTTATTAGGGGCTATTTAAGTGGACACTCCGCAAGATTGTATAGTTCTGGAGCTAGAAGTATTTGTGGAGTTAAATTGCCAGATGGATTATCCTTAAACGAAAAGTTTGATAATCCAATTATTACTCCAAGTACAAAAGCAGAATATGGTCACGATGAAGATATATTTGATATTATAAAAAATGGTATTTTGACATCAGATCAATATGAGGAAATAGAGGAAATAACATTTAAATTGTTCACTAGAGGTTCTGAAATAGCAAAAAAAAGAACAAGTGGAGGATCTGTTCCAATCTCTCCATTTGTAAATACACTTGGTATTCCGGCTGTAACTGTACCTACAGTTAATCAAGATAATAACCAACACAGTCCCAATGAAAATATTAGAATTGATAATTATATAACAGGTATTGAAACTTACTTAGGAATATTAACTGATGAGTTTTAAAGCTTTAATAACATTTTCTTCAATTTGATCAACTGTATTTGTAGAAACTGAATTATCAAACTTACTACCAGTAATTTTGTTGTAAAGTTCAATGTATCTTTCTGAAACATCCTTAACTATCTGATCATTGATTTTAGGTAGTTTTTGACCATCTTTTCCTTGAAAATTATTTTGTATTAACCATTGACG